>JAZREU010000001.1:0-38865 GCA_045660925.1 Paludibacteraceae bacterium
ATAAGCGCGATTTGCAGGCAAGGTAGCACTTGCACCAGCAACCCATACTTTGTTTTCTGCAATGATGTAATTGCCAACCAAAACACCACCTGCTGCAATATCAGTGAATGTACCAGTCAAACCATGTGCACCTGCTACAGGATTTGGTACTGGTGCTGCATCGGTGTATGTTACAGTAATCTCTGTAGCAGTAGCTTGGAAGATGTATGGCTTACCAGCAACGAGTTGAGTACCAGCAGCCAATTGGTCTAACCAAAGACCAGCAGTATCCAAAGAAGAAACCTCGTAGAATGTAGCACCTGTGAAGCTGCTTGATGCGTTAGGCAAGCAGATAGTACCCCATTGACCACTTGTTACTGTGCGGGTGTAGTCTGGAGTTTCTTCTGGATCTGGAGTTGGGTCTGGATCTGGTTCTGGTTCTTCAACTACTGGGAGAGTACCAATGACTAACAACTCATATTGTGTGCCAGTCATACCGCTCATAACGGTACCTTCTACCGATACATCGTTACCATCTACTGTGATGGTAGCAAGGCCAAAGGCTGCGATACTTGCTGTCTCCCAAGTGGTACCACCTACATAGAACCAAACCTCTGGACACTCATATGATACGCCTTCAAATCCAGGAGCCATAACATAAATATCATCACCTTCCCAATTACCAGAGATAATCAACTCACCAGTTGCATCGTCAACAGAAGCTGTACCATCCAAAATCTCTACTAGTGTAGCAGCAGAACCGCCAGCTGACATCTCAACATTGAGTTGGAAATACATACCCATATAGAAACCGAAAACTTGAGCGGTAGCAGAAGCGAAGGAGTCCATATCAGGAGCAATCATACCTGTTACATCGGTAAATAGAGTACCTCCGAAATTAACTGTACTTGTTGCAGCCAATTCGAATACTCCATCTTCAATCATGTCACCTACAACCAAGTTGAATTCAATACCCATCATGTTGTCTGTACCGCTGAAGGTCATTTCACCATCAAATACCATATTGGTAACCATGAGCTCCATTACTTCAGGTACTAACTCTGGATACTCAATACTCAATTTGTTGGTTGCCATATCCCAGATGAAGGTATATTCAGCAGCATGTTCGGTAGTAATTTTAGCATTGTCGCTTACAGACTCTTCGAAAGTCCAATCTGTGCAGTTGTCTTTTGTCATTTCGCCAGTACTTGACAACCAAGTTCCTGCGCTTTCAATCTTGAACTCATAGGTTGTGTTAGCCTCAAGCCATACTCGTCTGTAAGCCAAAGTAGAGCTAAGGTCTTCTTTGTAGAACATATCGCACCAGCCATCTTGGCACCAGTTGTTCATGTCACCTTTGAGATATACTTGGGTGTCGCCTAAGTCCACATCAGCGAGGATGTCGTACCAAATACCGTTTTCGTAGCAGTAGTATTTGCCGTTCTCTACTTTAAGGTCAGCTGTTTGTGTAGCGCCTTCAGCCTTGTTGTCATTGAAGATACAGTTGGTGTTATCACCTGGGAAAGTGATTGCATATACTTCCCATCCTTCTGCTTCGAATACTTCGCCGTTAGCAGTCATCTTCTCGCCTGGCCATGTAGAACCCTGTATACCACCCCAATAGTGGCATGCTACTTCATCCCAGTTGCCAGAGTTAATGAAGTAAACGGTAACAGGCTCAGCAGGAGCTTTCTCGGTCAAGCCTTCGAAGGTGATTTTATCAGTTGCAGCATCAAAGATAACGGTGAGATTTATAGCCTCATCGGTAACGATTTTGATATTTCCTTCATTATAACTAACTTCTTCGTATGTAGCACCGAGGGTGGTGTGTTCGTGAGTGTTGTCGCCCTCGCTATTCCATTGACCATCAGTAATCTTGAACTCATATGTGTCAGCATCAAGTTCAGAGAAAGTAGCTTTGTAAAGTTCACCGTCTTTTTCCATACCTTGTTGTGTTGCGCTCCAACCGCCTGCAAGTGTACCTGCGATGTAGTAGTCGTATTTTACAACTGCTTCAGGTGTCAAGCCTTCGAAGGTGAGTAAGTTTTGAGCAGGATTGAAGATAATAGTGAAAGTTTTCTCCTCTTTCATTACGATATTATCTGTACCATCTAATTCTGTATATTTGTTATCGCCAAAGTTTCCAGCGCCCCATGCAGCATCCCAAGTACCATCGCAAACCTTGAACTCAACAGCAGCAGCAAATGTTACTTCTTTCTTGTAAACATCGCCATCCTTAGTCATTCCGTAAGCAGGATCTGCGGTATTCCAACCGTTGAAAGAACCTACTACGTAGTAGTCGAATGTTTCAACAGGAGTGAATGAGCCAGTAGTAGTAAGTTGGATGTTGGTGCCATCGAATGTAACAGTTACATCACCTGCGGTAGAGAGAGTGAATAGAATATCGCCAGAGCCTGTTACGCCTTCTGGCTTTGGATTTACTGCTTCAATTCCCCAAGATTTATCCCATGTACCATTGTTGACTTTAAACGCGCATTGTGCTCCCGCTTGAACATTAGATATTGTAAGTGACCAATTGGCATTAGTTTCGCTATATACCATTTTGAGGGCATCGTGAGCAGCATTACCATCGTCCCAACTATTAGCACCAACAAAAGCAGTATTACCTGCGATATAGTAATCAGGTATTACTGTCTCAGTAGGAGGAGTATAGGTTGACCAAGTTACAAATGATGCAGCACCATTGGTTGTGCCTTTATCTTGAGACCATTCACCATCTTTGATAGCGCAGCAGTTTTTGCCGTCAGTTGGGATAGATATGTTACCCATACGGTTCCAAAGAGGTGGATTAGTCCACATATTAGAAGAGGTCACTGTTTTGGAAGGGTCCATTCGCAAGAAAATAATTTCGTTGTGTGTACCAATCTCTGCTTCGTAAACATCAGGATCAGTTGCTACAGGAGTGAACTTTACTGGAGAAGTTGCTCCATCACCACCCCAAACATGCGCATAGAAATTCGCATTTGCTTGAGCCCAGTTGCTGTTGGGCTTGAAATAAATCACTTTCGCACTAACGCTCATCGCACACAGGATGGCTGCGAAAAATAAAAAGATTGATTTTTTCATAAAAATTTGATTTTAAAGTTAAACATAAAGTTTGTTTATTGTTGTGTTTGTTTGTTTCACTCATGTTATTTGCATCAAAGGCGCAAGTGCGCCACTTAATCGGCCGTTTAATTGGTGCCAAAAACGGCAAAATGATGCCACAAAATAATTTGTAGCTATCTGTCGATTTTCTAATCGGCCTGCAAAATTACGAAAAGTTTTGGATATGTGCAAATATTAAGGTGAAAAAAATGTAAAAAATGTTATGCAAACGTTTGCGGAAAGTGAAAGGGGGAACATGAAAATGACAGGTGAAAACTACGGGAAAAGTATGGCGAACAGGTATATATAACTAATGAATAACTAAAGAATAACTAAAGAATAACTAAAGAATCACTAAAGAATAACTAAAGATTTGCAGCCGAAAAGAAACTGAAAGCGGAATCCAAAGAATCCAGGAGACCCCGTTGCAGAGCAAATGCAAGAAAAATTCGCTCAAAAGTAAACTTTCGCGCGAGATGCGGGCTGCGCCCTCGCATAAAGCAACACGGTTGTACCTTCGGACGCCGCCGATTTTGTTGTACTTCGAGGGCACCGACCTCGCTACGCTCGCCCACCTCGAAAGTACAGTCGCAAAACAACACCCCAAAAAGCGAGCTTTTTCGGGGACCCCGTGAGCAGAGCATACTTCAGAACGTTCGCATTTTTTTGAAAATACAGCTTCGCTTATATATGCGGGCGATGCCCTCGCATAAAGCAACACGGTTGTACCTTCGGACGCCGCCTGCGCTATGCGCATTCCCCCGAAGCTACGGTCGCTTTATGCAGCCCATTTACAACAAAATCGCACTTGAAAGTAAACTTTCGCGCGATTTTGTTGCAAATGTGCATTTTTTGTTGTACCTTTGCACGATATTTTGCGAAAACGGAAAACGAAAGCTATTTAGCGGGGAAGAATCCAGGCACCCAAAGCATCCAGCTACTGAGAGACTAAGGAACCCAAAGCATTCGGCTACCGAGAGACCAAGGACCCCAAAGCATCCGGCTACCGAGAGACCAAGAAACCCAAAGCATCCGGCTACCGAGAGACTAAGGAACCCAAAGCATCCAGCTACCGAGAGACTAAGGCACCCAAAGCATCCGGCTACCGAGAGACTAAGGCATCCAAAGCATCCAGCTACCGAGAGACCAAGGAACCCAAAGAATCCGGCTACCGAGAGACCAAGGAACCCAAAGCATCCGGCTACCGAGAGACCAAGGAACCCAAAGCATCCAGCTACCGAGAGACCAAGGCACCCAAAGAATCCGGCTACCGAGAGACCAAGGCACCCAAAGCATCCAGCTACCGAGAGACCAAGGCACCCAAAGCATTCGGCTACCGAGAGACCAAGGACCCCAAAGCATCCGGCTACCGAGAGACCAAGGACCCCAAAGCATCCGGCTACCGAGAGACTAAGGCACCCAAAGCATCTGGCTACCGAGAGACTAAGGAACCCAAAGAATCTGGGAATCCAGGAGACCGAAACGGAAAACGGCATAATAATTATAACAACATAAAAACAATGAAAAAAGTAATTTTATCACTCGTTGTGATGGCAAGCTGCTTGATAAGCTGGGCACAAACAACAACAAAAGCTGAACAACAAACAGCCACAACAAACAACACAGCCGAAGACAAAGTGCTGATGACTATCAATGGACAGCCAATCATGTTGTCGGAGTTCTTGTATATCTACGAGAAAAATAACCAAGAAACAAGCCTCGAAAAGAAAACAATGGAAGAGTATATAGACCTCTTCATAAACTTCAAACTGAAAGTGACAGAGGCTATCGCTCAAGGCGTGGATACCACCGAAGCATTCAAAAAAGAATTGGCAGGCTACCGCGCACAAGCTACACCTAAATATATGCAAGACAACGATGCCATCGATAGCCTGGTGAACATGAGCTACATGCGACAAGCAAACATACGTCGCGCTGCACACATCGCCATACAATGTCCAATGGACGCGAGTGCGGAGATAGAAGCCGAAGCCCTGGCGAAAATACACACCGCACGCGAACGCGTGACAACAGGCGTGGAGAAGAAAATAAAGAAAGGACGTAAATGGATTACCGTGCGCGAACCAGAAGCTTTCGCCGACGTAGTACGCGAAATGACCGAAGACCCACAAGGCAAAGAGAATGGCGGCGAACTGGGATGGATACAAGTGTTCCGCTATGTATATCCATTGGAAGATGCCGTATATAACACCCCTGTGGGTGAGGTGACGGAAGTGTTCCGTTCGCCTTTCGGCTTCCATATCGCACTGGTGGAAGAAGAACGTGCGTATGAGGAAGTGCACGCAGCACATATCATGAAGATGATTCCACGCGGAGCAGAGGCAACAGCCGAGGCAGCAAAGAAAGAGATCGATAGTCTGTATCAAGTGGTGAAAGCAGGAGCAGACTTTGCGGAAGTGGCATTGGCACACTCGGATGACAAAGGTAGTGCGATGCGCGGTGGTGACCTGGGGTGGTTTGGCAGAGGCATGATGGTGCAACCCTTTGAGAATATCACCTTTGGCATGCAACCAGGCGAGATGAGCGAACCCTTCGCTACACGCTTCGGCTGGCACTTTGTGAAGCTATACGAGAAAAGAGGCATGCAACCAATAGATAGCGTTCGCGCTCAACTGCTGAGTCAGGTGAAGCGTGATGCACGCTACCAAGAGGCCGACAAGAGCTTCGTGCGCAAAGCACGTGCGGAATATAACCTGCCAGCCGAGATGAGCGATGCAGAAGTGAAAGCATACGCCGATGCACATCTGGAAGAGAAACATGCAGACCTGCGTAACCTGGTGAGAGAATACCACGACGGCATCTTGCTGTTTGACGTGTCGCTGCGCGAAGTGTGGGACAAAGCCAACAAAGATACAGAAGGAATGGCTGCGTACTTCAAAGCACACAAGAAAAACTACACATGGGACGAGCCACGCTACAAAGGATATATGATATACGCCAAGAACGAGGCAGCAGCCAAAGCTGCGAAACAGATCATACGCAGCGCACACGCCGATTCGGTGATGAGCTATATAGAGCAACGCGTGAACGTGGATAGCGTGGAATACGTGAAAGTGGAAAAAGGCTTGTGGACCAAAGGACAAAACAGCGCAGTAGATACATACGCGTTCAAAAACAAACAAGCCGAATATACACCAGAAGAGGAATACCCAGTGGTAGTGCCCGTGGGCAAAGTGATCAAAGCACCACAAGAATACGAGGACGTGCGTAGCTTAGTGACCACCGACTATCAAGACTACCTGGAAGAACAGTGGTTGGCTGAACTGAGAAAGAAATATCCAGTGGAAGTGAACTGGGAAGTGTTGTAAGCCGGGATCCGGCAGCAGGGGGCCCAACATTCACTGGCAGCCGGCTACCGGGAGCAGGAAACCGTTATTGGGGAACCGGCAACCGGGGGACAGGGAGCCATTATTGGGGAACCAGCTGCCGGGGGACAGGGAGCCAGAGATAGAGAAAATGAAGTACTGGAAAGGAATAGTGATAATAGTGGCGGTGGTGCTGGTGAATATACTGGTACATCACTGGGTGGTGCGTTGGGATATGACCGACGACCATCGCTATAGCATTGCCCCTACTACACGAGACCTACTACATAACCTGGACGCCCCCTTAGAAGTGACTATCCTGCTGGACGGCGAACTGAACGCAGGCTTTCAACGACTGCAACGCGCTACCATAGAACTGCTGGAGGAGTTCGCTGAGGCGAGAGGCGAGAGGCGAGAGGTACGGATAGGATATCGGGTGTCAGCAGAGGAGATACCACCAGGCATACCCCCTACCGTAATACACGAACGCACACACAAAGGACAAACAGCCCAGACCACCATCTACCCCTTTGCCCTGCTGACCTACAAAGGGAAAACAGCCGTGGTGGAGCTGCTGCGCAACAACCGTGGACTGAGCGGCGAAGAGAACCTGAATAACAGCATAGAGAACCTGGAGTTCGCCTTCGTGGAAGTGATACACGCGCTGACACGAGAGAAAGTGGAGAAGATAGCCTTCATAGAAGGACACGGCGAACTGAACGAACGCGATGTGTATGACCTGAGTCAAGCGTTGTCGTACTACTATCAAGTAGATAGAGGACGGTTGGGGAACGAAGCAGGCGTGCTGGATGAGTACCGTGCCGTGATAATAGCAGACCCGCAAGAACCGTTTTCGGAAACAGATAAGTATATCCTGGACCAATACCTGATGCAAGGCGGACGGATACTGTGGGTGCTGAATGGCGTGCGTTTCTCGTCGGACTACTTGGCCTCGCAAGGCAAGACACCTATCATCCCGCTCGACCTGCAGCTGAACGATATGTTGTTTCGCTATGGCATAAGGGTGAATGCAGCACTGGTGCAAGACCTGCAGTGCCTGCCATTGCCCGTGGACGTGTCGCAGAACGGACAAGAACCCAACTGGCAACCGATGCCGTGGACCTATGCTCCTCTGCTGCTGACCTCGCAAGCCTCAGCCATCACGCGTAACATCATGCAAGTGAGCGCCACGATGGCATCGTGCATCGACTTTGTGGGAGGCGATGACGGGATACACAAAGAAGTGCTACTTGCCACATCATCGAACAGCAAAGTGACAGGCACGCCTGCGGAAGTGGACCTGAGCCTGTTTGAAGGCACGGAGAACGAGTTTCAGTATGCTTTCATCCCCGTGGCAGCGAGTTTAGAGGGCGTGTTCCCCTCGCTATACGCACACCTGTTGCCCCCCGAAGAGGTGGTGCTGAACGCCCCGCTGCGTAAGCAGAGCGAGAAGACGAAACAGGTGGTGGTGGCAGCAGGAAGTACCATACGCAACGAATGGCAACAAGGACAACCACTGCCCTTGGGCTATGATAGATATACGCAAACACAGTTTGGCAACCGCGACTTCATGGTGAATGCGGTGCTGTACCTGACAGATGATACGGGCTGGATGTCGCTGCGACAGAAAGAGTTCGCGCTGCGTCTGCTGAACGACCAACGCGCCAGAGAACAACGCGTGACGGCGCAGGTGGTGAGTATCATCGTTCCGCTGATGATACTGGCAGCAGTAGGAGGAGTGGTGATCGCGGTGCGCCGACGGAGATTTGTGAGGGGGTAGGGTGATTGGGCTGCCGGCAACCATGGGACAGGGAACCATTATTGGGGAACCGGCTACCGGGGGACAGGGAGCCGTTATTGGGGAACCGGCTACCGGGGGATAGGGAACCATTGTTTGGGGATAGATAAATCAAGGATTATGAGAAAAGAGATATACATACTGATTATGCTGATGGCGTGGATGATGCCAGCAAAAGCAGAACTGCTGGATTATCCGTTAGACACTATCGAAGGGAAAGTGTATTATCGCTACACCGTGGAACGTAGCATAGGACTGTATCGCATCAGCTTGAATTTTGGGGTGACACAAGAGGACATCCTGAAAGCAAACCCACACCTGCAACACCAAGGGCTGAGGTTCGAAGAGGTGATATTGATACCTGTGGGTGATGAGGTGATGAGGGAAGAAGGTGATGAGGCGATGAGGCAGGAGAAGAAAAGGGATACGAAGGATCGGAGACGGAAGAGATTGGTGCTGTTTGACGATGATACGCCTGTGCGAAAGGCAAATGTAGAAGTGAAGCAGAAAAGTGATACCGTAGTGGCGATAGATACAGCATTGGTGGGAGATAGCGTTGTGGCAGCAAAGCCGTTCGTCATAGATAGTACCACTATACGCTTGGCGCTGATGTTGCCCCTGCATGCCGATGCAGTGAAGCGAGAGAAGAATATGGAGCGCTTCTATGACTTCTACGCAGGTGCCCTGATAGCCATCTATGAGGCACAAGCAGCAGGTCAGACACTGGAAGTGTTTACCTATGACATAGGCAAAACGATAGGACGCACCAAAGAGATTCTGCAACAACATCCCGAACTGCATGATATGGATGCGATTATAGGTCCAGCCTATTCGCAACAGGTGGCCATGGTGGTGGATTCGCTGCGCGAGGATAGTATTCCGATTGTGATACCATTCCTCTCGCGTGTGGAGGCAATAGCCAGCAATCCGAACCTGCTGAAGTTCAACCCATCGGAGCAGATAGAAGCCGACACGGTGGCACGTTATTTAGCAGCAAAGGGTGGTGAGGTGAACTGTGTGGTGGTGAAAGCCAAAGAAGGCGAAGTGGTGCCATCAAGTATTAAAGCCCTGCATGAGGCGTTGCAACGCGAAGGAGTGCCTATGAGCCACGTGTCGCTGCGTGCACTGCTGACCGACTCGCTGAACGGAGAGTTTAAGAGCGATAAGGAGAATATATTGATATTCAACACCGAACGCTATGCCAACCTGCAAACGGTGATGCCTCATATAGAGAAGATAAGTGAACAATATCGCATCACGCTCTACTCGCATTATTCGTGGCAAGAGGAAGAGATAGCATTGCCACAGTTGTATGTGTCGGTGTTTGCACAAGAGCCCCGAGTGAGCGAGAGATATCAGGAACTGTATGACACGTATTTCGCACACGAACTGAGTTCGCTGCACCCCCGCTATGATTTGTTGGGGTATGACTTGACGAACCAGCTGCTGCATATGCTACGCGAAGAGCGAAAAGCAGAGGGGAAGGCGAATGCGGGCATATGGGAAGGTGTGCAATCGCATATCCAATATAGACAAACGACACCCGAAGGGGGATACGAGAACCATATCATACATATTATTCACCAATGATACGAATACGTGGCATATGGCTGAGTGTGTGGCTGGCAGTGTTGAGCATAGCAGCCAGCGCACAACCGCGCTTGCGCACACCCGAAATATATATAGGTGCGCACGCGGGCGTGATGGGTTCGACGATGCTCTTTAAGCCCAATGTGGCGAAGATAGATATAATGCAATCGCCTTTGAGCACCAACGGTGGTATAGTGTTTCGCTATGCGGGGCATAAGGTGTGCGCGATACAAGTGGAAGCCAATTATATGCAGCGCGGTTGGCGTGAGCAGATCATGCTGGCTGATGGCAGTGAGCAGGATTATACACGCCAGTTGGATTATATAGAGGTGCCACTGTTGATGCACTTGTATTTTGGGAAGGAGCGTTTTCGCGCGTTCGTGAACTTGGGTCCGCAGATAGGGTATTGCATTCGCGATGTGGGAAGCGTCTTGCCCAACGGAGTGAGTTCGCCCCAGTATCAGCCCATAGACAAAGCGTTTGACTGGGGATTGGCAGGCGGATTAGGGTGCTATTATCGAACAAGAAGAATAGGACTGTTTCAGCTGGAGGCACGTTGTAACTTCAGCATGGGCACTATATATAACAACACGAAGGTGGACTATTTTAGCCAGTCGAACTCGATGAATGTGAGTGTGAACCTGGCGTATATGTGGGAGGTGAGACTGAAGAAGTGAAAACTGAAAAATATATATATGGGAAAAATTATTTCATTAGCAAATCAAAAAGGCGGTGTGGGTAAGACCACAACTTCGATTAACTTGGCCGCATCGTTGGCAGCAGAAGGACAGAAAGTGCTGCTGATAGATGCCGACCCTCAAGCAAACACGTCATCGGGTTTGGGTGTAGAGATTCGTGAACTCAATAATACGATATATGAGTGTTTGGTGACAGGTATAGAGCCACAATTGGCCATCACGCACACCTCTCGCCCTAACTTGGATCTTATCCCCTCGCATATAGACTTGGTGGGAGCAGAGATAGAGATGCTGAATATCGAAGATAGAGAGAATCTGATGAAAAAGATGTTGGCACCCTTGCGCCCTATGTATGACTATATATTGATAGACTGCTCACCCTCGTTGGGTCTGATAACTATCAATGCCCTGACAGCCAGCGATAGCGTGATTATCCCAGTGCAGTGCGAGTTTTTTGCGCTGGAGGGCATCGCCAAATTGCTCAATACGATAAAGATTATCAAGTCGAATCTGAATCCATCGTTGCGCATAGAGGGATTCTTGCTGACGATGTATGATGGTCGATTGCGTTTGTCGATGCAGGTGCATGATGAGGTTCGTCGTCACTTTGGTGACTTGGTGTTCAATACCGTCATCTCGCGTAATGTGCGTTTGAGCGAAGCTCCGAGTCATGGCATGTCGGTGCTGGAGTATGATCGCCACAGCAAGGGCGCGAAGAATTATATGAACTTAGCAAAAGAATTATTACGGAGGAATAACGCATGAAAAAATCATTAGGTCTTGGTCGCGGTTTGGACGCACTAATAGATACCACACATATCGCAACGGCAGGCTCCTCCTCTATCAGCGAGATAGCGCTGGATAAGATTTATCCTAATCCCGATCAGCCTCGTCGCACGTTTGATGAAGAGGCGTTGGAGGAATTGGCGCAGTCAATACGCGATCACGGAGTAATATCTCCTATCACGTTGCGCAGGGATGCTAATCGCAGGTATATGATTATCGCCGGTGAGCGTCGTTTCCGTGCAGCAAAGATGGCTGGATTAGACGCTATCCCCGCATATATCCGCACGGCGAAGGATGAGCAGGTGATGGAATGGGCACTGATAGAGAATATCCAGCGTGAGGACTTGGATGCCATAGAGATAGCGTTGGCATATCAGCGATTGATGGATGAGTATCAACTGACACAGGAACGCATGTCGGAGCGCGTGGGTAAGAAACGTGCGACAGTGGCTAATTACCTGCGTCTGCTGAAATTGCCAGCGGAGATACAGTTGGGCATCAAAGAGAAGAAGATAGATATGGGGCATGCACGCGCTATATTAGGTTCGCCATCTCCAGAACAGCAACTGGTGCTGTACAAACGTATCTTGCAGAATGGCCTATCGGTGCGTAAGGTGGAAGAGATAGTGAGCGATGCCAAGAATAAAAAGAAAGAGAAAAAAGAAGTGCCTTCTTATACCGAACAGGAGAGCCGATTGCAAGAGAAATATGGCAGTCGAGCAAGGATTGTGGGTAAGAAAATCACCATCTCGTTTCGCAATGAAGAAGAGTTGAACATTATCATGGAGCATCTCTGTTGAAGCGAGTAGTATTGTACATATTATTGATGTTCTGCTGGATGCCCACGTGGTGTCAGGTGCAACAAGACACAGTGGGACAGCTGCACTGGGGAGAGATGGAGGATGTGCGTGTGCGGAGGCATATGGATAGCGATATGGTCAGTTCGGACACATTGCCACTCACGGCAAAGGAGATAGATCGTTTGTTTTGGAAGCCCGATCCTATGCGCGCCGTATGGCTGGGTGCTGTCGTGCCTGGATTGGGGCAGATATACAATCGTAGTTATTGGAAACTGCCTATCGTATATGGTGGATTCATGGGGTGTATCTATGCCGTTACATGGACCAATAATCAGTATATAGGATACAAAGAAGCTTATAGGGATATGTATAATGACATACAAAATGGTACGGTGAGTGATAGTCCCGATAAATCGTATAACGCCATCTTGCCAGAAGGATACGACATCAATGCTATGGGTGGTGCTTCTGCCTATAGCAACCGCTTGAAGGAATGGCAAAACATGTCGCTGAGAAATCGCGACATGTCGATATTGGTGACGATAGCGGTATATGCCCTGTCGCTGGTGGATGCGTATGTGGATGCGCAATTGTTTGATTTTGATATTTCCAACGACTTGTCGCTGAACGTGTCTCCACAATTGTACTATGACATGCAACATCAGCGCACAGCTGAAGTGAAATTGGCGGTGAGGTTTTGAATTAAGAATTTTGAATTAGGAATTTTGAATTAGGAATGAAGGATGTGAATAGGAGAGTGGTTTATATATTAGGGATATGCGTGTTGGCATTGTTGCCATGTGGTGTGTGGGCTCAGGCGGTGGATAGCGTGCAGGTGGTAGCTGATAGCGTGATGGTGGATAGTGTGGTGGCGCAGGAAGATAGCATAGAGGTGCCCGTGTTTTTTGATGAGGCATTGGCGTTGTTGGACACCACAGAATGTACTTCGGATACGCTGATTACGGAACTGCCAGACTCGGTGTATAAGACCCGTTTGCAGGCCTTGCCGTTTGTGATAGAGGTGCCGTATAATGAGGTGGTTCGCAGGTATATACAGCGGTATGTGAAACATGGTCCGCGTCAGCTGGCTACATTGCAGCGCAAAGCCGAATACTATTTTCCGATTTTTGAAGATATATTGTCGCAATATGACTTACCTTATGAATTATGCTATTTGCCTGTGATAGAGTCTGCCCTAAACCCACATGCGCGTTCGCATATGGGAGCTGTGGGGTTGTGGCAATTCATGCCATCGACAGGCAAGAAATATGGATTGGAAGTCAATTCGCTGGTCGATGAGCGCATGGATCCTATCCGTTCGACGGAGGCAGCTTGCAGATTCTTGAAAGCGTTGTACGGCATTTTTGGTGATTGGAACTTGGTAATAGCTGCGTATAACTGTGGACCTGGAAATGTAAACAAGGCTATTCATCGTGCAGGTGGTAAGCGCGACTTCTGGAGCATCTATCCATTTCTGCCGAAAGAAACGCGTGGGTACTTGCCTATGTTTGTGGCAGCCTCTTATGCGATGAATTATGCGGATGTGCATGGTATATGTCCCGCTGCGGAAATTCGCTATCCTCATACCGACACGATAGTAACCGTGGAACGACAGCACTTGGAGCAGATAGCAGCCAATCTGAATGTGACTATAGAAGAGCTTCGCCAACTGAATCCGCAATATACGCGCGACATTATTCCTGGAGGGAAAGCGTATGCGTTGTGTCTGCCGATAGCGATTTCGGGTAGCTATATCGACCAACAAGATACTATCTTGGCATATAATGCGAAGGAACTGATACATAATCGTCGTAGTGAGATTGATTTGATGCAGCGTACTTCTGCCAGTGGTGCCTATTCGGTGAATGGTGTGACCTATTATAAGATAAAAGAGGGCGATACCTTGGGTGGTATAGCCGCTAAGTTCCGTGTGTCGGTGAAGCAACTGAAGGCGTGGAACGGATTGACCTCTGACCTGATACGTGCGGGTAAGACGCTGAAAATCGGGAAGGTGTAGGATTCTGGAGGTAAAATGGGATTCTGGATTTGGAGACTGGAGACTAAAAAAACAAGAAATGCAAAGCGAAAAAATATATTATTCAATGACGGAGGCGCAGGAGATGACAGGTCTTCCCGCTTGTACGTTGCGCTATTGGGAGAAACATTTCGACCAACTGTCGCCACGCAAGGATGGTCATGGCAACCGTTATTATACACTGCAGGATATTTCGCTAATAAAGCAAATAAGGTATTTGCGTGACGAGATGCATATCACGCGTATCGAAGCGATTCGACACGAACTCAAGCAGGGAAAACGTCAAGTGGATTTTAGGCAGCGTACAGCAGATATTCTCTTGCGCGTAAGAGCAGAATTGGTAGAAATACGCTCGAAAATATAGTATTGTGTGCTTTTTTCTTGCGTATGTGTAATTTTTTTATTACTTTTGCAGCGATAAACGAAAAAGGAAAATAATAATATGTACAAACGAATACTCTTGAAACTCTCTGGTGAGAGTCTGATGGGCAGCAAAGGTTATGGTATTGATGAGCAACGCCTTGCCGATTATGCCGAGCAAATACGAAAAATAGCTCAGATGGGTGTGGAGATAGGTATCGTAATAGGTGGTGGTAATATCTTCCGTGGGCTAAGTGGAGCACAAAAAGGTTATGACCGTGTGAAAGGTGATCAGATGGGTATGTTGGCTACGGTGATAAATTCGTTGGCTCTCTGTTCGGCATTGGAAGCCATAGGACAGAAGGCACGGGTGATGACCAGTGTGCGCATGGAGCCAGTGGGTGAATTATATAGCACCGACAAAGCACTACGACTGATGAGCAAAGGGTATGTGGTCATTGTAGCAGGCGGTACGGGAAATCCGTATTTCACCACAGACACCGCTTCGGTGTTGCGCGCGATAGAACTCAAAGCGGACGTGATGATGAAGGGTACTCGCGTGGATGGTATCTATACGGCTGATCCAGAGAAAGATCCGACAGCTACGAAATTTACCCATATCACCTATGATGAGGTGCTGGAGATGAAACTGAAAGTGATGGATCTGACAGCTATCACCATGTGTCGTGAGAATAATATGCCGATATATGTGTTTGATATGGACACGATAGGTAATCTGGAGAAAGTAATGAAAGGACAACAAATAGGAACACTTGTAAAACCTTGATAATCATGATTGAACCAAAACAAATTTTGACAGATGCAGAGGAGTTGATGGAATCTGCAGTGATGTATCTTGATGATGCTTTGGCTCGTATTCGCGCGGGCAAAGCCAGTGCACGTATTTTGGATGTAGTGAAAGTGGAATACTATGGACAGATGTCTCCATTGGCCAATGTGTCAACAATCACTACACCTGATGCTCGTACCATCCAAATCCAACCTTGGGAGAAGAAGATGCTGAGCGAGATTGAACGTGCGATAATAAATTCCAGTATAGGATTAGCACCAAATAATAATGGTGAATGTATCCGCCTGATGATTCCCCCTTTGACTGAGGAACGCCGTAAGGAGTTGGCAAAGCAATGTAAGGGCGAGGCGGAGAATGCCAAGGTAAGTGTGCGCAATGCTCGTCGCGACGCAATTGATACCCTCAAGAAGCAAATCAAAGAGGGATTGCCAGAGGACGCAGAGAAAGATGCGGAGAACGAGGCACAAAAACTGCATGACAAGTTCGTGAAGCAAATCGACGAGATTTACGCAAAGAAAGAGAAAGAGATCATGACTGTGTAATCGCCCTTGGGGCGAGGTGATGTCGCCCGTTGGTTGAGGTGAAGCACGCAGAGCGTGGGTGATGGCTGCTACTCAGCAGTAACCTCGGCAGAGCCGACACAGCCCGCTACAGGCGCACAATGACGACAGCACTATCGTAAAGCGATCACTCATACTGACAATAGCATGGACATTGCTGATACCAATGTCCCATGCTATTTGTTTAGATAGCCTGTTGAATCTGCCCGCGATGGGTATTCCCGTGGTGAATTATTCTCCCGAATCGACCTGGGAGTTTGGTGCAGCATCACAAGGCTATTTTCGTATGCCCAATCAAGAGCGCAGCTCTATCGTGCAATTGGATGGCACCTACTCGCTGAAACATCAGTGGTATGTGAATGCGCAAGGGAGTTTGTATTTTAAGACGATGGGGCGAGGAGGCGATGAGGCGAGAGAATGGCAACTGCAGTTTCGCGCAGGTTACAGCGACCGCCCAGCCACCTACTATGGTGTGTATCACGACTCTCATTTCGCCAACGAAGGCAATATGGGAGTAGGAATGCTACGCAAAGGTACCCCTTATCAGTTGCAACGTGGGTATATCCATATGCAAGCTCCTATATATATAAGCAAGCATGTAGCCGTTGGTCCGATGGCGGATATGCTGGTCGCGCGGTTTGATATACAGGACATATATACGACTATTAATCCGCTGGTGCAGGTGGCATTAGGCGCAGTGGCTCAGTATGACTCACGCGATAATGTGTTTTATCCAAGTAGAGGTGTGTTTGCTAAGGTATCAGCAGCAGCTGCTTGGACGAATAAGATAGACATACCTCAAGGGCAGCAGGCTGCCATTAATGGCTTGCTGGCAGCAGATATAAGGCAGTATATTCCCTTGCCACATAATCTGGTAGTGGCATGGCAGTTGAAAACACAAATGATGTTGTCGGATTATTTTATATCGCATATTACGTTATATCCTATGCTGCCTCGATTGGGAGGTCAAGATGGATTGAGAGGCGTGAATAGTGATATGTTTCGTGATGATATTATGATGGCGTTGCAAACAGAATTGCGTATTCCGATATGGAGTATTTTTCGTGCAGCAGTATTTGCGGGTATAGGGGATGTGTATGACTATCATAATTGGCACTGGACAGTTCCTAAGGTGGGCTATGGGTTGGGTCTGCGTGTTGCGATAAATAAGGCAAAGGTGAATATCCGTTTTGATATGGCAAGAAGCAATGTGGATCCGCGCTGGGATAATATCAAAGCGTATAGTTTCTATCTAACAGCAACAGAGGCGTTTTAGTATATGAAAGGATTAGTAATAAAATCTACAGGCACGAGCTATGCAGTACACTTTGAGGATGGTACGGCAGCGGAGTGCCATGTGAAGGGTAATTTTCGTATTCGTGGTATTCGTTCGACCAATCCAGTGGCTATCGGCGATTATGTGGAGGTGAAAACGGAGAACGGAAATGGTAAAGGTGAAGGGGAGTTGGTTCATTGGATTACTGAGGTGTACGACCGCAAGAACTATATCATCCGACGATCAACTAATCTGAGTTACGCATCGCATATCTTGGCTGCAAATGTGGATATGGCAGCATTGATTGTCACGATTCGTCACCCAGAGACATCCACCACTTTTATCGACCGCTTTTTGGCTACGTGCGAGGCATATAGAGTACCCGCGTGCTTGATTTTTAATAAGGTGGACTTGTTGGACGAGGAGGAGCAGGCTACATTGGCGGGTCTAAGGCAGTTATATGAGTCGTTGGATTATCCCACCTATGCTATTTCAGCCTTGACTCTTGCTTCTACGTCAGATAACCCTATCGCTCAGTCGCCAATATCATCTATTTTTGATGGCAAAGTGACCTTGCTGTCGGGCAATTCGGGTGTGGGTAAGTCCACATTATTGAACGCTATTTTGGGTAAGGATGTGGCGCGCACGGGCGCTATATCGTCGGCACATCACAAGGGTATGCATACTACTACTTTTTCGGAGATGTATCCCTTGAATGGAGGAGAGAGAAGGGGTGATTCTTGGATTATAGACACGCCAGGCATCAAAGGTTTTGGAATGTTGGATATGGAGCGTGGTGAGATGGGACATTATTTCCGTGATATATTTGCAGTAGGACGGGAATGTCGTTATTCGGATTGTGTGCATATGAACGAACCAGGATGTGCCGTGAATAAGGCCGTGATAGAAGGGCGAATAGCCATGTCGCGCTATGAAAGCTATCTATCTATGCTGGATGATATCGAAGAGGATAAATACAGATAGTACCTTGATAAAATTGGCTTTTTTCTTGCGCAATCGCCAAAAAAGTAGTACCTTTGCAAGTCGTTTTGCAGCGTAGAATAAATGGTAAAGAAATAAAGTATAGTAATAGAGATGAACGAATTTTTGGAATTAGAAGAGCAGGTGCTCAGGATGATAAAGACAGTTTATGACCCTGAGATACCAGTAAATATATATGATTTGGGATTAATCTATCGCATAGATCTGCCAGGTGATGGTGTGTGCAATATAGATATGACATTGACCGCGCCTAATTGCCCAGCTGCGGATTTCTTGGTAGAAGATGTGAATCAGAAAGTGAGTTCGATAGATGGGATAAACACAGTACAGGTAAATATAGTCTTTGAGCCAGAATGGAACAAAGATATGATGTCAGAAGAGGCGAAACTGGAGTTGGGATTTTTGTAGGTGAGAGGTGAAAGGCTAAAGGTTAAAGGCGAGAGGTATGGTGTATTTTTTGAGTGATGCGCATTTAGGTTCGCGGGCTATTGAGAATCCAGAAACCCATCAGCAGGTGCTGATTCGTATGCTGCGTGGCATGGCGAAAGATGCGACGACGATATATCTCTTAGGCGATATCTTTGATTTCTGGTATGAATATGTATGGCGTGATAAGAGCAAAGAACAGTATCGTCCTTTTTTGCAAACGCTGAAGGGTATTACAGAGCAAGGAGTGGACGTGCATTTCTTTATTGGTAACCATGATATTTGGACTTTTGGCTGGTTGGAAAAGGAAACAGGCGTGGTGGTTCATCGGAAACCAGAAAGCCTGGTGATAGGCAGCAAGAGAGTGTTTTTGGCACACGGAGATGGGCTGGTGCCAGATAATTATATAAAACAGTTGCCTAAGAAGATACAAAAGAAAATACGCGGTTTTAAGATTTTGCGTGGAGTGTTTCACAATCCTATTCTGCAATTTCTCTTTCGAATCATCCCCCCTGGATGGGGCAATAAATTAGGTTATGAGTGGGCAAAAAGGAGTAGATTGAAAGAGTTGGCAAAACCTTGTCCGTACAAAGGAGAGGATAATGAGGAACTGGTGCTCTTCGCAAAGGAGCAAGAGCAAAAAGGCAATCATCACGACTATTATATCTTTGGTCATCGCCATATTGAACTGGATTTGATGCTCAGTCGCGATAGCCGAATCATGATTCTTGGCGACTGCTGGCAGCAATTCACTTACGCGGAATTGGAAAATTATAAATTAAGAATTATGAATTTTGAATTATGAATAGTAGAGAGGAACAATTGAAAGCTTTTGACCGTCTGCTGACGGTGATGGACGAATTGCGTGAGAAATGTCCGTGGGACAGAAAGCAGACCTTCGAGAGTCTGCGTCAGAATACGATAGAGGAAACCTACGAGCTTGCTACGGCACTCTTGCAGAATGATATGAATGAGATTAGCAAGGAACTTGGCGATGTGCTGCTGCATGTCGTTTTCTATGCTAAGATTGGTAGCGAAAAGGGTGCGTTTGACATGGCGGACGTCTGCAATAAGATATGTGATAAATTGATTTTCCGTCATCCGCACGTATATGGCGAGTATGCTGCGAATAATGCCAAGGAAGTGTGTGAGATGTGGGAGCAAGTGAAGCTGAAGGAGAAAGACGGCAATAAGACGGTGCTGGGAGGCATACCAGAAAGCCTGCCTGCATTGGTAAAAGCGTATCGCATTCAGGATAAGGTGGCTAATGTGGGATTTGATTGGGAGAAACGTGAGGATGTATGGGCGAAAGTGAAAGAGGAGATAGATGAGTTTGAAACTGAAGTAGCCAATATGGATGATGAGAAAGCGACAGAAGAGTTTGGCGATTTGCTGTTTGCGATGGTGAATGCTGCACGATTGTATAAGATTCGTCCTGACAATGCTCTGGAGAAGACCAATGCGAAGTTTATCCGTCGATTCAACTATATTGAGCAGAAAGCAAAAGAAAAGGGTCAGTCGTTGAAAGACATGACCCTAAACGAAATGGAAGCCCTTTGGCAAGAAGCTAAAAAGCAAAGTTAAAGCTTATTTCACAGGGAGCGTAAATACTCGGGAGTTGTTTGAGAACTCTGAATCGCTGGTAACCGAAAACTTAAGAGGGTATGAACCCGTTTTTTTCGGAACAATATAGATGTTGAAAATGACCTGATAGTACATTGGGTTGAAGAATAAAATACCTTTTTGAGGATCAGAGCCAGCAGCTAAAGCCTTTTTTTGATTAGGGTCTTGCATGTCAATATCAAACCAAAGATTTACGTTCACAGTGTCGTATGATGTGGTGATATTTACAAGATTATTCGTGTAGGACATGAATTTGGCGGGGAACATGAGCGTATCGCCGAGTTGCAAGGTATCCACATACAACAATCCGAGTTCGGCGTTGAAATGATCATAGAGAGTATCCTTAGCACCGACAAAGGTGTCGCCAACAAATTTGGGATTGACATATAAGTTGCCAAATATCATTTGAGGGGTACTGTGTACTCCAGTATTATCTAAACAACTGGTCATTGCAAGAGTACTGAAAAGAAGCAAGGCAAATACTTTGATTTTACGCATAAGTAATAAATAATTAATAGTTAATCGTGAAGTAGTTAATATTTGTTGTACCTATACTTATTGATACAAAAATCGGGTCTTTTTGACCCGAAGTGCGGCATAAAGGACTCGAACCTTCACTCCTCTCGAAACTAGATCCTAAGTCTAGCGCGTCTACCAATTCCGCCAATGCCGCATGAATTCGGCTGCAAAATTACTACTTTTTTTTGATATAACCAAATATGTACGAAACTTTTTATCATAATTTACCTAATGGCTTGCAGATTGTGCATCGAAGGAGCCAATCTCCAGTGGTATATGTGGGGTTGATGGTGGGTGCAGGTACGCGCCATGAGCAGCCTAACGAGAATGGTATGGCGCATTATATTGAACATTGTGTGTTCAAAGGAACGCAACATTATAGTGCTCGACAAATCATCAATCATATAGAGGGGATAGGAGGTGAGATAAATGCTTATACGACGAAAGAGGAGACTACTTTTTATGCAGCTACGTTGCGCCAACACTTTCGTACAACCCTGCATCTATTAGCAGAGATGGTGCTGCGCCCTACGTTTAGCAAGAAGGAAACCGACAAAGAAGTAACCGTTATTTTGGATGAGATAGAAAGTTACAACGACTCGCCCAGCGAACTTATTTATGATGACTTTGAGAATATGATTTTTGAGGGCAGTTCGTTGGCGATGCCTATATTGGGAACGAAGAAAACCCTTCGCCGTATCTCCAAGTCGCCTAACATAGCACTCAACTGGATGCAGCAGCACTATCGCCCCGAACGCATGGTGCTTTTTGTACTGGGCAATGTCAGCACCAGACAAGTGATCTCTGTGGCCGAGAGAGAGTTCGCCCACCTCAATCCGCCCCTTATCGGCGATGAGGCGAGAGGCGATGAGGCGATAAGGCAAGAGGCGAAAGAAAGTATTAGAGTTTACAAACGCCACACGCATCAGACGCATATTATGTTGGGCTCGCATGCCTATCCTATCGGTCATCCTAAGCAACTGACCATGTATCTGCTGAACAATATCTTGGGCGGTGGAAGTATGTCAAGCCGATTGTATCTGAGTCTGCGCGAGAAATATGGATTGGTGTATAATATCGATTCGCAAGCCGTACCACTCAGTGATACAGGCTATTGGAATATCTATCTGGCTTGCGAACCACAGCATAAGGACCAGTGTCTTGAACTCTGCCATAAGGAACTCAGGACACTGCGTGAGACTGCATTGACCAGTGCACAACTGCAGCGTGCATTGCGCCAATTGGAAGGACAGATGGCTATTTCTGCGGAGAATCAGGAGAATAATGCTTTGGCAATGGCTAAGCAAATGCTCTATCATCATCATGCTCCCGCATGGCAGGAGACTTTCGCTCGCATAAAAGAGATCACCTCGTCCGAACTCCAAGAAGTAGCGAACGAGGTGTATGATGTCAATCAACTATGTACCTTGATGTACGATTGAACTACAAGATGAATTTCGCCCACGATTGTTTGCGCTTTATCTTACCATTTTCTACGTGCTTGATGAGGTATATGTTACCCGACTGAAGACCTTCGGTAGGGATGGAGTAGGTATAAACACCCGCTTCTACGGGTATTGAGCATACCAAAGCTCCAGTGAGTGAATATACATATAACCATGCGCCTTGTGTAGGCTCGTTGAGCGACACGATAACATCGGGTTTGGCACTTGTGTTACCTATCAAAGAGATAGTCAGCTGGTTTTCCTTCGGTGTATCGTCGTTTTGGTTGTTGTTTGTCCCCAATGTGGTGATTGCTATCGGCTCGGAGAGAGGAGATATATGTTCCTCGCATCCTTTGGTAATATCCGAACTTTGCATTGAGCAATAGAAAGTAGCTCCAGGGGCTACATTGGTGATTTGATAGGTGCAATATGCCTCATCTGCAATGGCATCTACCGTCAGTTCTTTTCCGCGGTATAAATAGGTGATGTCGCGTGAGCATGTAGTGATGAAAGCATCCATGAGAACACCTTTTCCGCCCTCGTCTGTAAAGGTGAGTTTGAATTGTGTGTAGTTGTCCTCTATGTCAAAGTTGTATGTAACTACTTTGCCTGCAAAAGGATAGGGCACAATAGTTTGTACATCGGGAAGATTTACCCATTCGGTTCCATTCCAAGCTTCGATATCGAAGTGACCTGCCACCTCTGCTGTAGTAGAGAGTGCATAGAGCCAGAAAGATATAGAAGTGATAGGTGCAAGGTATAATTCAGTAGTGATATATTCTCCCGTATTCATGAAGAAGAGTGATCTGGTTCCTTCTTTCTTTGCAGAAGTACTGGTTCGGGTGATGTTGCTTTGCCACCCTGCGTCAAGTATTTGTTGTTGATTGGCAAAAGATTCGAATCCTTGCAAGAAATTGGTTTCGCCATCAACTGCCTGATATAGGGTGATGTAGTATAAAACTGCATCATCCATAGGTCTCCAATTGATTCTAAAGGAATTGGCAGTGATGTCTGTGGCAGGTTTCATCTCTGGCGTTGTGATGTAGATAGGACGAGGCGAGTATCCTTTGAGCGATATGACTTGTGAGGCACCCACGGTAGTGATTGTGATGGAACTTGTAACTTCTTCGCAAGTCTGCTTGGAAGGAATGAAACTAACCCAAATGGTTTGTGAGTAGTCTGCTGATGTGCCCGTATTGATACCCAATACTTTCTTCCATTCCTTGCTACCTCTCTCTGGTGCTTCTTCGCCCGCAGCTACATAGAAATTGCCTTTTGAAGTAAGGGTGATGGAGTCTGTATTGAGATTTTGAGCAGTGACAACAAATGACTTAGGTTGCCAATCTACAATTCTCTTTTCGTCAGATACAGTGGTTATTAGCTCTAATTCATTCTTGTCAATAGCCAATTGCACATCTCCTAAGCCTTGATAGATAAAACTGAGTGAGCCATTATGGTCAGCAATATCAAAGATGTTTTGGTCGGATAGAGCCGTACCATCGTGTAACTTAGGAGTAAAGGATGTGACATTTTGTACTCCAGGGTAGGGGTCCGAAGCACGTCCCACATCTCCGTTGCTACGTTTGTCCCATGATATGCCATTTGCCTCTTCAAGGTGAACGCGCATGATAGTAGGACCATTATTGGGCGTATTATTATCCCATGCAGAAGGAGAAAAATCGATATGCCAAACTAACATTCCTTGTCCTGGGAGATATGTGTCCCATAGTGTGCGGGTGCGATACTCCAGCATAAAGAATTCAGTAGGATTAGGGCTTTTGCCATTTAGGTTATGTTGTGCATTGGCAATGAGGTATGCATGGTTCTCCTCTTGTAGAGGTAGGAGAGTGTATTGTCCTCTTTCGGTAAGCTGCTCAGGTTGGAGCCAACCTAAATAGAAGCGTTCGTAGGCGCTATAGGTAGGAGGTGTGCGTCCTCTGTCTGTATGGCTACCTGATGCCATGATAGACCAATCGCCTACGGAGTAGTATTGATAACCAGTATCATATAGGTCTGGCAAACCTAAGACATGACCAAACTCGTGGCAGAAAGTGCCGACACCAGCACGCGTTTTACCACTACTGCCTGAGTGCTCTGAGGCACAAGCATAGGTGGCTAAGCGCAATCCATCAACAGACTCGCCGAGTATGCTGATGTTGTTTTGGTGAGGCCAGATAGAGTTGACAGGTGCTCCTTCAGACTCATTGTGACCCGCGTAGAAGACAAAAACATTGTCCAGGACGCCATCTCCATCAGTATCGTATTGTGAGAAATCCACACCGCTTGCAGCTGCCATTTGACATGCCTCGACTACCATTTGATATGGTCTAACATCCTGGTATTTGCCGTCAGGTGCGCCATAATATGCCAATTTTTGGCTTACAGTAAACGGACCATATACATCAAATTGAGGTTGAAAGATGCTATCGGATGATGCAATGAAGTAGTCGCGACAAGAACCGATGGCACCATTATGTGAGTAGCCAGATTGGTTGAGAAGGTTATCAAAATCTTCTAATGTTTGTTCGAATGGAAGATCTTGAAAGCCTACCAGCAAGACCAAGGATTTGGGGCTACCTGTGAGTGGGTACCTGGATGGAACACGCTGTTTTTCTTTAGCGCGTGCCTCTTTACGCAGGGTGACGCCTGTTTGTAGAATCTGCTCTAATGGTCTTGTATCTTTGACAAGGAAGCCAAGCTTATCTTGGCATAGCGGAGTGCCATCTATCAGCGTATAGAAATGATGATACTCATCACCATGCATTTTGACGGTGATAGTGGAGCCATCTGGTTGTGTAACTTCAAAAGGATAGGGAGTAGCAGGTACAGCAAACATTCCCATTGATAGCATACTCAATAATGCACAAACGAAATACTTTTTCATATCTTTATTGCCTATTTAAGCAGTTTATACTAAAAATCGCACAAAGTTACAAAAAAAAATGGATATGTGCAAGAAATCCTTATTGATTATATAAAAAAAAGGACTTCGGTGTGTACCGAAGTCCCTTTTTTATGTTGTATGTACATAGTTATTTCTTGTACATTGTTTTCGTATTGAGGAATTTCTCAACAGTCATGTCCATGTGAACGCGTTCAGGATTGATGATGTGGAATTGGTTAGTAGCGCTTGCTTGTGCAGGCTCCTCATCGAGTTGAAGATTGGTGCACACATTCTCTATGATGCGAACATCATATGGCTCAATTACGCTAAGAGGATATCCGTTTTCATCCATCTCCACAGCAAGACCGAACCAGCGACCAGGATTGAGGTAGTCGAGCCATTCGATTTCAGCGTAGTATCCGAGACCTTCTTCGGTGTCGTAGAACTCAGCATATTTAACGGTAGCAGTGTTGTAGGTGTTGTACTCTTCGTCATAACTCATGAAATACATTTCAGCACCACCGTTGAAAGCGTTAAAGTACAAATTAACATCTACGTTAACAGTCTCATCATACATAGAAGCGATATCTTGTTTGAAGAAATCACCGTAGCTATTGACATCCACTAATGCCCCCGCTTTACCTACGTATGGTGTGATAGAGTCGCCTACTTCTTCAGTAATCTTGAAGCCACCGCCACCAACTAATTGTCCGTATACTGATTGCCAAGCTGGACTTTGGTCAATTAAGATGTACATAGGCATAGGTACGAACATAATATTGTCAGCACCAGCAAGTGTGTTACCTACTTGAATGATACCAGAACCCCAAACGCCAAGTGCGATGTAACCTATTTGGCACAAAGCACTGTCGCCAGTGGTGAATGTAACGTATTCCTCAGTACCAGGAACAAATACGATAGGCTCTTCATCGCTCATACCAAAGAAGCTATAACCAGAGAATGCAAAGGTCTCATATACAGCATCGTTGCTAACATTCACTACACATGTACCAGCAGTAGCACCCTCGGCAGATGCAGTGATGGTAGCTGTACCTACACCAACAGCTTCAACGATACCAGATGCTGCTACGGTAACGACATTTTCATCAGAAGATGTCCAGTTGATTTTAAGTTGGGTACCAGCAGGAGTAATCACAGCGGTTAATTTCTCTGTATCACCCACACCGAGGAGTAGTGTTTCTGGTGCCACGTTGATGACAACATCAGCAGTAGTAGTAGAGTCGTTAGGTGTTGGATTTGTGCCAGGCTCGTTACCATTTGGCTCGCAACTTACAAAAGCGAGTGTTGCACATGCGAATAACGCGAAAAATAAACTTTTTTTCATATTGATTATAATTTGGTTGTTAATTATCTATGTTGTTTTTTTACCATTTCTGTCGTTTGACGGATGAATGGGTTGTAGTTGGTTTCACTGCTTGGTATGACGAACGTAAATAGGATAGGTGTGTAAGGTGAGATGGATTGATCTTTACGGAATTGGTTCGCACCCAATGTGACAGCTATACCACTACGGCGGAAAGTTTGCAATCCATATCCTTCTCCCCAGAGTTCCACGCGCCAATTGTAGCGGATGGCATCTTTGAGTGTGCTATTATTATTCGCCAATTGCATCTTGTAGGACGCATAGTCCTCTTCTTTGCCTGGTTTCACACGTTGGTCGGTGAGTTGTGTCAAATAACTAAGTGCAAGACCATAGTCTGGTGTAGCCTTGGAGTATGCTGCTTCGGCTGCGATGAGGTATGCTGTTTCTATACGCATGAATACGTTGTCGCTCAACCAATTGCGGTCACCTTGCAAATCTGAAGACTCATCAGAGAAGAATTTGCCATCAGGTGCATATTGATAAGTGGAAGCGTTGGTTGCACGGTAGTAGTTGCCCCACCAGTTTTCGCGTATATCCCATTTCATTTTGGTAATTTCGCTCAATAGGTTAGCATCAATACCTTTTACGTCGCCAGCAGAAGCGTAGCTATATGAATAGATGTCCACTTGTCCGAAGAATGATGCGAGCGATGTAGTATTCTCAATCGTAACGTCTTGTCCCCAAATCCAGTTGTTGGATTCTACGTCATTGAAACCGTCGGTCAGAACCTCCTTGTTAGGCAGGATGGTAGCGGTAGTATTGTTGATCAAATCTTGAGCAATAGCAAGTGCTTCGTCGTACTCACCTTTGTTGAGGTAAGAGTATGCTAATGTCAAGCGTGCCACGTCAATGTTTGTCTCCAATTTGCTATTACGTTGCATTTGGCTGAAAGCCTCAAAATATGCGATAGCTGTGTGCAAATCTTCCTCTATACGCATATAGACATCTGCTGCGGATGCACGAGGTGCACCCAAAATAGAGTCGCCTTTTGTAGCTTCTTCAGTATAGATAGGAACGGATAATTCAGAGTAGATGTCGCCATGCTCTTCTTTTATCTGCAAAGGAGTTTTGCAGAAATAGCGTTGCAGAGCTGCGTATGCCCATCCGCGAATAGTAAGCAATTGTGCGTAGTAGAAACCATTGGCGTATTGCTCTTCGGTGATGGTCTTTGGATCATAATCCAATTCAGGACGACCTTGTTTGTCTAAAGCATTGATGCCCTTGTTGCAGTTGCGGATGATGGTGTAATAGTATGACCAGAAATAACCTGCACGTTGGTAAGTACGACCATACGCATCGTCAGAAAACCAGCCGTAGTTTTGTGTGTTCATAGCTACGTCACCGCAAAGGAGGTCGCCAAATAGGTCAATAGAGCGTTGTCCGAAGTAGTCGTGCTCACCACCGTAGGCGTAAAGCAAGGAATATACACCTTTGACAGTGCCTTCTACCACATTGTCCATTTCTTGATACTGATTCTCAGTAATTGTACTACCGCCAGGCTCTTGGTTGAGGTCGCATCCTGCAAAAAGAAGTGCGGTGGCGATAGTCAAGATATATAATTTACTTTTCATAACTTATTAAATTAATTCTGTTAATACTCTATTGTTTCAGCTGATTAGAATGTGACTTTGATGCCACCCATTACTGTTGATAGTGGGCTATATCCGTGGGTGTCGGATGAACCTGTGAATGATGTCATAGGGTTGTAACCTTTACGAGCAGTAGCGATAGCCAAGTTGTCGGCACTTACGTATAGGTGTAGGCGCTCCAATTTGATTTTCTCAAGCAGTTTCTTAGGGAAGTTGTATCCTACTTGAATAGAGTTGAGCGAGAAGTAGGAGTTGCTGGTGAGGAAACGTGTAGAAGCCTGAGCTGTGTAGCTATCATACATACCATTGCCATTGGATAGGCGTGGGATGTTGGTGTGAGTGTTAGCTTCTGTCCAAGCATCGCGCATATCCACGTGCCAGTTGTGACCACCTACAGGACCGTTCGCCATCAATGTCATATAGGTGTAGTCGTATCCATAACCACCAATTTGGTAAGAGCATGCTACAGACAGAGTGACACCATATACATCTAAGTCGAAGCCGATACCTCCGCTCAGGTCTGGTAGATAAGATTTGCCAATATATTGAGATGCAGCGCTTCCCATATCAACAATCATTGTATCTGCCAAATATTGCATAGGGTTTTCAACGCCTTCTTCCTCTTGTTGTAATATCCATTGGTGCAATGATTGAATGTAGTTGAACTCGTTGTTAGGCAACTCTTCCATAAATGTGCCTTTACGTGTGTCGTAGTAGCCTTGGTAGAGAGCCTCACCAGTAGTTTCATCAACACCACCATATACAACAGTATAGTGGTCGTACATGGAGTGACCTACAGACATTGCCCCTGACATCTTTTGGCGTACAACGGTACCGTCTGCATTTTCGTAGTCGATAGGCATTTCAACGATTTTATTCTTGTAGTGTGCTCCGTTGAAACGAACGTTTAATTTTACGTTACGCGTGTCGATTGCGTGTACATCGAAGGTAAATTCTACACCTTGGTTGGTCATTTTGGCGTCATTAACAGGTTTGGAGCCGTATCCCAACGATGGTGCAACTGCGCGTCCAAAGAGCATGTTGTCTGTAAGTTTGTAGAAATAGTCTAACTCTACGTCCAAGTATTTTCCTATAGAGAACTCCAAACCAAGGTCGGTGGTGTTGGTACGCTCCCATGTGATGTCTTCATTACCTTTGCTGCCCCACAAGTAGCCAATCTCACCATTTACGTTGACGATGGAGTAGAGGTCGGTGTATGAATAGAGTGACTCTACTTGGTTGCCGAGTACACCCCAAGAGAGGCGGAGTTTACCGTTTTTAAGCCATTCGCTGAGTGGTTCCATAAATTGTTCGTTGGTGAATGACCAAGCAGCACTAACGGAACCGAAGTGACCCCAGCGGTGACCTGGTGCATATCGTGAAGAACCATCAGCGCGGTAGTTAGCACTAATCAAGTATCTCTCGTCGTATGAATAGGTGAAGCGTGCTAAATAGGAGTCCATAGCAAAGCCTTCGGAGTTACCTTCAATCTGATTCATTTGGATAGCGTTGCTGAGGTTGAGTGATTCTCCGTCAGCAAGATATGCTTTGTAGCCATAAATATAGTTTTGGCGATAGTAGAGGTTCTCATGTACTACAGCAGCATCGATCATATGATCGCTAACGGTAGTGGTGTATGAGAGCATCTCTTTAGCGGTAAAGCTGAGAGAGTTCATTGATTGTTGTAGCAGACGACCAATGGTAGCGGCATCACCATAATACTTGTTGGTGAGGTCAGAGTAGAGGTTGTTGTAGTAGTGGAGACCTGCATCTACGCTGAGTTTGAGTCCTTTGTGGAGTTTTACTTCCAAACCGCCTTGTGCGTTAACGGTGTGTTGCACTTGTTTTTGTTTGTCCAAGTGGAGTGCACCAGCAGGGTTGATACCAAAGCCGAATGGGCGACCTAATACATCACCATAGTCGTATGTGAGCAGTCCAGTGCGAGGGTCAATATATGTCTCGCCATCTGCGTTACGCAAGAACACAGGATAGATAGCAGGGATAGCGTTGACATAGTAGAAACCGTTGTTCATAGCACCATCGCCCTCTTGGTTAGGGGAGTTCATATCGCTATAGGAGTATGCTATGTTCAAGTTACCCTTGAGCCATTTCTTAGGAGTGAAATTAAGATTACTACGCAAGGTGATACGGCTATAGTCGGAAGATTGGTAATAACCTTCGTCTTTCAAATAGCCGATACTGGTATAGTAGTCCACTTTTTCTGTACCGCCATGGAACTTAACTGTGGCATTGGCTTTTTGTCCTACACGGAATATTTCATCGCGCCAAGATTCCAAATTCTCGTAACCTTTGCGTCGTGGGATATTGGTATCGAAAGAAGGGGATATATATCCGTAGTTAGCTAATCCGTCGTTGATTAGGAATTCGCCTTTTGCATCCCATAGGTTGTATCCAATAGGCAAACCAGCGCTACTATATAATGCCTTGCTTGCGTTTTTAGCGGCGTCCATTTTGAGTTTGATGTCGTCATTGGAAATGCTGGATAAGCGGAAAGAGTTGTATAAGCTCATCCATGACAATGTGACATATTCCTCTGGGCTGGTGATAACGTCGTAAAGAGGTAAGAGGCGCATATTGGCACCATACTTCACGTCCACTTCAATCTTGCCTTCTTCGTTGGAGTTACCTTTTTTAGTAGTGATGACTACTACACCATTGGCACCACGGCTACCATAGAGCGCAGTAGCAGCAGCATCTTTGAGGACTGTAGTAGATGCGATGTCACCTGGGTCGATGGCAGATATGTCGCCATCGTAAGTGACGCCGTCCACAACGTAGAGTGGGGTGGCATTACCATTGAGCGAGCCGACACCACGAATCACCAATGTGGCATTTGTGCCAGGCTGACCAGATGAGTTAATTACTTGTACACCAGCTACTTCGCCAGCCAAAGCTTTGGAGATTTCAGTAGGGCTTTTCTTTTCGATTACTTCAGCATCAACGGCTTGTGCAGAACCAGCGAAACTACCTTTAGATACGTTACCATAACCAGTAACGACCACCTCTTGAATCATTTCAGTGGCTTCGTGGAGCGTGATAATCATTCGCTCTTTGATAGCGACTTCTTGGGTTCTCATACCTACGAAACTAACCACCAATGTGGTAGCATCGTCTGCTACTGATAGGATAAACTCTCCGTCATAGTCAGAGATGGTACCTTGTGAGGTGCCTTTCACCATAACGCTTGCTCCAATAATAGGGTCGTTGTTGGTGTCTAAGACTAATCCACTAATTTGCTTTTCTGCCATCATCCCGAGGCTTAAAAAGCAGACCGCTAATAGCGTAAAAATCTTTTTCATCATATAATTATTTTGAAATTTATATTCTTTATCAATCGTTAAATACTAACTATGCACTATACAAAAAAGCGTGCAAAGATACTGCTTTTTTTTGATATATGCAAGAGTTGTAGGAAGTTTTTTATAAAAACGTCCGTTTTTTGTGTTTTATTAATAAATTCGTAGTTGCTCGCGCGCGTGTATATAAATTAAGGTGGGTGTTTTGAGTGTGCTTTTTTTATATTTTTTTTTATATTTTTTTGTGTATGTTAAAAAAATGTATTACCTTTGCGCTGTATTAGTGCTGAAGAACATAGGTATGTAGCATAAAATAGGACCATTTTGTGCGCTATTGTTCGTTTTAGGTATGTGATATCTAACTGTTAAGAAATAATTTGCAACACAAATTATAAACGGCGTCTTATCTTAATGGCGTCAAGGTACAAACTATTTATTAACTAAATTATCAAAAGTATGAAGAGATTGTTACTTTTACTGGCTGTGTGCACGGCGTGCATCAGCGGTGTTTGGGCTCAAACCCAAGCGGTAAGTGGTAAGGTAGTCGATGGCGCAACAGGTGATCCTGTAATTGGTGCATCTGTTGTTGTGGAAGGAACCTCTACTGGTTCTATTACTGATGTCGAAGGCTTCTTTACCGTAGAGTGCGCTCCAGGAGCGAAGTTAATGGTTTCCTTTATTGGTATGAAGACCATAGAGGTAGATGCGAAAGATGGCATGGTTATTGAGCTGTCGGAGGCTACTTCTGAGTTGGATGAAGTCATGGTTGTGGCTTTTGGTACTACTACCAAGAAATCATTTACAGGTTCTGCTTCTGTCGTAAAGAGCGAGGACATTGAAAAACGTCAAGCCAGCAACGTTACCAGTACTTTGGCTGGAACAGTAGCGGGTGTGCAAAGCGTTAGCAACAATGGCCAACCTGGTACATTGAGTTCGATCCGTATTCGTGGTATCGGTTCGATGAATGCCAGCAACAAGCCATTGTATGTAATCGATGGTATGCCTGCTGACGATGACTTGGTAGCATCTATCTCCAATAGCGATATTGAGAGTGTGACCGTATTGAAAGATGCAGCCAGCAACGCGTTGTATGGTGCACGTGGTGCAAACGGTGTAGTGCTGATTACCACCAAGCGTGGTTCTACTCGTGATGCGAAGATTACAGTAGAGGGTAAGTGGGGTAATAACCAACGCGCTTTGCCAAACTACAATGTGATGACCGATCCAGGAATGTACTACGAGAAGTTCTATGAGGCTTTGTATATGAGCCAAATTGCTAATGGTGAGGCAGCTGCTCACGCATATGCAAGCCGCAACTTGCTGAACCACAATAATGGTGGTTTGGGTTATCTGGTATATACCATTCCAGAGGGTCAAGCATTGATTGGTACGAATGGTAAACTTAATCCAAAGGCAGTACTGGGCTATAACGATGGTGAGCACTTCTATACTCCAGACAACTGGTTTGATGAGTTGTTTAAGACTAACAACCTTCGTCAAGAGTATAACTTGAATATTTCAGGTTCGAGCGATAAATTTAATTACTATAGTTCATTCTCTTACTTGGATGACTCTGGTTTGATGGAGAACTCTGATTATTCTCGTTTTACCGCGCGTGTGGCTGTAGATTATCAAGCAAAGAAGTGGTTGAAATTTAGCAGCAATATGGCTTATGCTCACTCAGACCAACACTATCCAGATGATCAAACCAATAGTGGTTCGTCGGGTAACTTGTTCTACGTAAGTAACTTTATGGCTCCAATCTATCCTCTCTATATTCGTGATGCAGAGGGCAATATTATGGTGGATCACAATGGTTACACTATGTATGACTATGGAGATGCAACAGAGGCAAACTTTGTACGTGCTTTTATGAACCAAAGTAACCCAGCATCTTCTATAGCATTGAACAAGAGCTTGCTGAAGAATGATATGTTTAGTGGTAACTTTACAGCAGCAGCAGAGTTGTATGATGGTTTGAAAGCAACCGCGAAAGTGGCTGTGGGTTATGTAGGTGTTCGTTATCAGTCCACATTGAACCCATACTACGGACAATTTGCTAATATGGGTGGTCAAGCACAAGTAGAGGCTGATCGTATGTTTACCTTGAACCAACAATACTTGTTGACCTATGAGAAAGAGTTTGGTGCACACGGAGTTGATGTTTTGGTTGGTTATGAGAGTTACCAATATACCACCTCATATGTATATGGTGTACAAACAAAGTTGTTTAACCCAGATATGGCAGAGGTAAGCAACGCTATTCTTCAACCAAATACAGGTTCTGCAACCGATCGCTATGCAACTCAAGGTATCTTGGCACAAGCTAAGTATGATTATGACAATAAGTATTATGTATCCGCATCTTATCGTCGTGATGGTTCATCTCGTTTTGCTCCTGGTCGCCGTTGGGGTAATTTCTGGTCAGTGGGTGCAGCTTGGGATATTAAATCAGAGGCATTCATGGACGCCGTTGATAAAGTGAATTTGTTGAAGTTGAAATTCAGTTATGGTGTACAAGGTAATGACGATCTTGGTGGCTATTATCCATATGCAGATCAATACGCATTGTCAGAGAATAATGGTACATTCGCTGCTGCATTGAGCTACAAGGGTAATGACGAGATTACTTGGGAGACATCTCATAATATGAATGCAGGTATTGACTTTAGCTTCTTTGATGAGCGATTGAATGGTACTTTGGAAGGTTACTGGCGTCGTACAGAAGATATGCTTTATTACAAGCCAGTTCGTCCATCTTTGGGTTACTCTTCGCTGCCTATAAATATTGGTTCTCTTTCTAACGCAGGTATGGAATTGGAATTAAGTGGTGATGTTATAAAAACAAAGAATCTGACATGGAGTATTTACGCTAACGTATCCTACAACAAGAATAAGATTTTGGAACTTGATCCATCTTTGGGTGGTGAGTGGATTAGCGGAAGTACTATTTTCCGTGAAGGTGAAAACATCAACCAATTCTATATTCGCGAGTATGCAGGTGTGAATCCAGAGACTGGTGCTGCACAATGGTATATTGATCAAGAGAAGGTGAAGAAAGATGAAGAGGGTAATCCTATGAAGGATGAGGATGGCAACCCAATATATGTATTGGATGCTGATGGTAATCCTGAAATAGAGAAGGTGACCACAGAGAGTTGGTCTGATGCTACTCAATATGCTCAAGGTGACTTGTTGCCAAAGGTATATGGTGGTTTTGGAACAAGCTTGAATGCTTATGGATTTGATGTGAGCGTAGCATTTAACTATCAATTAGGTGGTAAATTGTATGACTACACTTATGCCTCATTGATGCACAGCGGTTATAGTCGAGCAGGTCAAAACTGGCACGTAGATATTCTGAATTCATGGACTCCAGAGAATACTGAGACTGACGTTCCTCGCGTGAATACAGCTGACCAATATACTACTCAAATGTCAGACCGTTTCTTGGTATCAAGCAACTATTTGAGTTTGCAAAATATCACTTTGGGTTATACATTGCCAGGTAAGTGGACCAAGAAGTTGAATATTGAGAAATTGCGTGTGTATGCAGTGGCAGACAATGTAGCATTGTGGGCAGCACGTCAAGGTCTTGACCCACGTCAAGCATATGGCATGTCAGCAGAAACGTCTTCTGTATATTCTCCAATTCGCTCTGTCTCTGGTGGTATCAGTATTACATTCTAATGTTTAACGCATAAAAAAGAATAAGATTATGAAAACGATATCTAAATTTTTCGCACTTGCAGCGGTAGCGTGCATTTCGTTGACCGCTTGCGAAAGTATGATGGATCTTCAACCAGAAGGCGCAACCAAGACAAATGCCTTGAAACAAGATGCATATGAGAAAAAGCCCGAAAATGCTGTTGCAGACTTGAATGCGATTTACGCACAAATGATTGAGTTGTATGCAGGTTTGGGTTCTGCAAACGCAAGACACTGCGACTTTGGTATCGCATCTTGCTTGTTGATACTTGAGAGTGAGGGTCAAGATTGGATTGGTCCAAACACTGGTTATAACTGGTTTTCTTTGAGTGACTTTTATGCACGTAACTACAACTCAGCAGCCAACTTGCAAGTATGGAATACATATTACAAGACTATCAAGGCGGCTAATGACTTGATTGGTGCTATTGATCCTGCGACAGAGAATCCAGCCGTGAAAGCAAACCTTGGTCAAGCGTTGGCGGTACGTGCTTATTGCTATACCACATTGGCTCAATTGTATCAATTCACCTATACCGCAGGTAATCAAGACAAGCCATGTGTGCCAATCGTGAAGCCAAATATGACGGCAGAGGAGCAAACAAGTGGTCCTCGTAATACAGTTCAAGAGGTTTATGATTTTGTGATGGCCGACTTGGATGCTGCGATTGCAGCTTTGGAAGGCTGGCAACGTACAGATAAGGGTGCAGCAGATCAGGCAGTAGCATATGGTCTTCGTGCTCGTGCTCACATGCTTCTTGGTAACTACGCTCAAGCAGCTGAGGATGCAGCGATGGCTATTCAAGTGTCAGGTGCACAACCTTATACCTTGTCAGAAGTGTCAAAACCCACTTTCTGTCACGCAGAGGCGAACTCAGTTATCTGGGCTAACATTATCGTAGAGAGCAATGATATTGTACAAACAGGTATTATTAACTGGCCTTCACACGTATCATCTCTCTATACCGATGGTTATACAGGTGTAGGTTGCTATCGTGAGATTAGCAGCGATTTGTATAGCAAGATTCCAGCGACAGACGTTCGTAAAGGTTGGTGGTTGGATGAGAACTTGGAGTCTCCACTGCTTGATCACCCAGCATATGCGGGTTGGAAGGGTAATGGCGTGCCTTACGCAAACGTGAAATTTGGTGTTCCAGATGATGATATGGCTAACCAAGTGGCAGATGGCGACTGGACCTTGATGCGTTATGAGGAGATGCTTCTTCTGCAAGTGGAGGCTCTTGCGCGTTCTGGTCAAGAGGCAAATGCTAAAGCAATGTTGGAAGATTTTGTAAAGACTCATCGTAATGCTGAATATAGCTGTCTTGCAAGCGATATGAATGGTCTTGTGGATGAGGTATGGATGCAACGTCGTATCGAGTTGTGGGGTGAAGGATTTGCCTGGTTTGACTTGAACCGTCTGCAAAAGCCAATCATTCGTACCACCAGTAGCAACTGGCCAGAGGCGTGGATTGTGGATGTAGATGCTGATCATGATTGCCGTATTTGGACAATTCCAGATCGCGAGATTCAAAACAACGAGGGTATTAGTGAGAAAGATAATAACCCAGTAGGTGATCCATTCTCACCACAAATGATGCCTGGATTCTAAGGTCTAATCATGGATTTGTAATTCATACTAACAATTAAAACGAAACGAATATGAAAACAAATAAAATTATTTTGGCAAGCATGATGGCCATAGGTATGCTGTTCGCTGCATGTACAGAGGAAGCTCCTGAATATCAACCAGCAGCGCCTGAAACTAATGATATTCAAGCGTTTATCCATAGCAATACAGCCACTTCTGTACAATTGACCGAATTGGGTGCAAAAATACCTGTAGTAATTGGTCGTAACATAACAGAAGGAACAGCATCTTTTGATCTTTTGACAAATGATACAGTAGGTGCGTTTTCTGTGGAAACCGTATCATTTGCAGATGGAGAAGAGTTTACTACAGTAAATGTAACAGTAAATCTTTCTTACGGTGAGTCTTATGGCTTGAATTTGACTATTCCAGAGGAATATACTACTGCATATGGAGCTCCTGAAGTTTCTATTGACGTGTTGGTTGACTTTACGTGGATGCCAATGGGTGTTGTGTTCTTCCAATCTGGTTTCTGCGGTGGACAAACTAACCTTAGTATAGAACAAGCGAAGGAATATACTGATGAGAATGGTAATCTTTTGTTCCGCTTGAATAGTCCATACTATTATGCTACTGGTGCTCAATGGTGCACAGTTCCAGGTTACCACCTCCAATTCTTATTGGATAAGGATTATAATGCTGTAGATGTTCTTGAGTATGGTTTTGTTCAAATGATGGATAATGGTCCATACTTTGACGATGGAGTAGATCCAATTAACTATTCATACTACGATCCAATCAATTGGGCAGACTATTGCTTCTTCGTAAACGAAGGTGATCTTTATCAGCTTGGTATCCTCTTCTCTGATATGTCAGGTTTAACTCTGGGTGGCGAGATCTGGCAATGGGTAGAAGGTTATCCAGGTGCTGTAGTAGAATAATAGTACGATAGAATACTATCCGTAAAAATCATCCCTCTATGCGGTGGCATAGGGGGATTTTTTTTAGGGAACTATATATGAGTTGACAGTAAAATTATTACAAACAATTATTGTTAATTCAAGGGCGTATTTTGTTTTGAGGTTGAGATTGGTGTGTACCCAAAAAGTTTGAGGTGACCCCATTTTGTTGGACAGGGTTAGTAAATATTGTTAATAGTATGCATGTTGGTTGACATGTGGTTCTTGTAATTTTGTCTATACTGGACAGGACTCATATTAAGACGCAGTTTGATGCGGTCATTATTATAGTACCTAATGTATTCTGCCAAAGCTTTCAAAAAGTTTTGCTCATCACTAAACTGATTCACATAATAAAACTCATTCTTTAACAGCCCAAAAAAGTTCTCCATGACGGCGTTGTCCAAACAATTACCTTTTCGTGACATACTCTGCGTGATACCATGTTCACGTAACGCACATTGATAGTGAGCGTGCTGGTAATGCCAGCCCTGATCGGAATGCAATAAAACCCCTTCTCCTGTAGTGCCTATGCGGCGGAAAGCCTTCTTTAACATCTTCATCACCAAAGCCAAATTAGGACTATGAGAGATGGTATAACTAATCACTTCACCATTCCACATATCTAGTATTGGAGATAGGTATAACTTGCGGTCGCCGATAACAAACTGAGATATGTCAGTAGTTAGTTTCCTATAAGATCCATCCGCTCTAAATTCACGATTAAGTACATTAGGCGCAATCTTACCTACATCACCCTTATAGGAGCGGTAATGACGCTTCGGAGTGATACCAAATAGCGACATCTTATGCATTAGACGGGCAACCGTCTTTCTATTAATTATCAGTCCGTTAGCACGCAATGTTTGGTACACACGACGGTAACCATAACGACCTTTATGCTTACGATAAACACCTTCTATTTGTTTGCACAGCAAAGCGTGTTTATCTGGACGCTCGCTGATGCGATAATAGAACGTAGAACGAGCCATCCCACTAGCGCGAAGCAAATGCTTCAATGCATATTTTGACCTTAATGAGTGGATGGCTTGCGCGAGCGCTTGTTCTTGCGCTCTTCCGCTTCCATTAAGGCCTTTACTTTTTTTAATAAAGCATTCTCGGCTCGAAGGTATTCTAATTCGTTCATTGCCACCTTGAGCTTATGCTTTAACTCTGCTTTGCTTAATGCTTCTTCTAATGTGTCGCCTGATCGCATAACGTCCATAATATTTATAACTACACCGTCCAATCCCGCTTTACCTTGGCGCCTATAAGTAGATATACAACGACA
>JAZREU010000002.1:0-36175 GCA_045660925.1 Paludibacteraceae bacterium
TCTCGACAAAAAGCACCTTCCGAGGTGCTTTTTGTTAGAGCTGAAAACTGAACACTGAAAACTGAAAACTGAACACTAAAAACTGAAAACTGAACACTGAACACTGAAAACTAAAAACCTACCTAATCTCCTTTTTTTTTGCATATATAAGAAAAAAGTAGTATCTTTGCACGTTTTTTATGCAATATAGCGAAAAGACCCAAAATAGTACATTGCAAATAGTCAAATTGTAAATTGTAAATAGTCCAATTGTAAATCAATTTTATGTCTGTTAAATTTTACAAATCAGAGAACCAAGTGCCATTGGAGATGCACAAGGTACGTGTCATTCAAAAGTTGAATCTATTGCCTGTGGATGAGCGCCTCCGCGCTATCCAAAAAGCGGGTAATAACACCTTCTTGTTGCAAAACAAAGATATTTATCTCGATATGCTCACCGACTCGGGCGTGAACGCTATGTCCGACCGTCAGACTGCTGCCATGCACTTGGCTGACGACTCCTACGCGGGCAGCGAGACCTTCAACCGCCTCAAAGCAGCCCTGAAAGAGGTGTTTGGCACCGACAACATACTGCCTGCGCACCAAGGTCGCGCCTGCGAGAACATTTTGGCAGAACGTTTCGTCAAGCCAGGTACAGTGGCTATCATGAACTTCCACTTCACGACCACCAAAGCCCATGTAACTCGCTGCGGAGGCGAAGTGGTAGAGGTGCTGCACAAGAAAGGTCTTATCCCACAATCAGATGATCCCTTCAAGGGCGATATGGACCTCAATGAGTTGCGCCGTATTATCAAAGAATACACTCCTGAGAAAGTGGCATACGTGCGCGTGGAAGCAGGTACCAACTTGATTGGCGGTCAGCCCGTGAGCTTAGAGAACATGTTGGCGGTAGCCGACATCTGCCACGAGTTTGGTGTGCCAAGTATCTTGGACGCATCCTTGCTGCAAGACAATATCTACTTCATGAAGACCCGCGAGGCACAATGCAAATACATGACCCCAAAAGAGATCTATCACCTCTTGGCAGGTAAGATGGATATCATATACTTCTCGGCGCGTAAGTTGGGCTTCGCTCGCGGTGGCGCTATCATCAGCCACAACACCGAGCTCATCAAGAGCATGATGGAGTATATCCCCTTATATGAGGGCTTCCTCACCTACGGCGGTATTGATGTACGCTCCATAGAGGCGATGGCAGAGGGATTATACGAGTCGCTCGATATGGACTATCTGAGCCACGGTCCTGAGTTTATCAACTACTTGGTAAACGAGTTGGACGCCTATGGCGTGCCAATGATCAAGCCTGCTGGCGGTTTGGGTGCGCATATTGATTGCCAAGGATTTGTGCCCGATATGCCACACGACCAATACCCAGCTGCTGCGGTGGCAACAGCGCTATATATCGCAGGTGGTATCCGTGGTATGGAGCGCGGAACACTCTCTGAGCAACGCGAGCCAGACGGCACCGAGCGCTTTGCAGAACTGGAACTGATGCGACTGGCTATGCCTCGCCGTGTATATACCTTGTCCCAAGTCAAATACGTGGCTGACCGCGTGAAATGGCTATGGGATAACCGCCAACTGATAGGCGGACTGAAATGGGTGGAGGAACCACAAGTGCTGCGTTTCTTCTTCGGACGACTGAAGGAGATAGGACACTGGCAAGAAGAACTGGTGTCAAAGTTCAAAGAGGACTTTGGTGACAGCCTGTGATGAATTTTGAATTAGGAATTAAAAATTAGGAATTGGGACTTGAATATATATTTTTGGATATTGCGATTGGCTGCGGCGCTGGGGCATAAGAAAGCGCGCAAGTTGGTGCAGGGGCAGGCTCGTGCCTTAGATGAATTGCAGACATGGGCTAAGACTATCGAGGGCTGCGAGGTGCTGTGGTTCCATGCTGCATCCGTAGGTGAGTTCGAGCAAGCACGCCCAATCATCGAACGCCTGCATTCCGAATTGCCTTTCCGTAAGGTACTCCTTACTTTCTTCTCGCCTTCGGGCTATGAGCTGCGCAAAGATTATCCTATGGTGGACAAAGTGGCGTATCTGCCCTTTGCCACCAAGCGAAACGCCAAACGACTGCTGGAGATACTACCCATACAGACGGCAGTGATGGTGAAATATGAGTTTTGGCCTGCTTACCTCAAAGCCCTCAAAGCCAAAGGTGTAGCCACCTATCTCATATCGGCTATTTTCCGCCCAGGACAGCTCTTCTTCTTGCCATGGGGCAAGGGGTATCTGAAACTGCTGCATACCTTCAAGCGAATCTTCGTGCAAGACCAAGCATCTGCTGACCTGCTCATGAAGCACAGAGTGACACAGGTGGAGGTGGCTGGCGATACACGTTTTGACCGCGTGGTCGAGGTGCGCAAGCAGGCGAAGGATCTGCCCATTGTGGAGGGCTTTGTCGCTGGAGCGGAGCGCGTGATAGTGGCAGGTAGTACATGGCCCAAAGATGAAGAACTGCTCGCGCGCTACATGGCAGAGCGCGAGGGCGTGAAACTGGTGCTGGTGCCCCATGAGATAGATAAGGCGCACTTGCATGAGATATTTCAACGCTACGAGGGACGCTATGTGCGTTACACTGAGGCCACGCCACAGAGTGTGGACAAATGTCGCATACTGCTGGTGGATACGATAGGCGTGTTGTCATCCATTTATCGCTACGGACATGTGGCATACATAGGTGGCGGTTTTGGTGTGAGTATCCATAACACGCTGGAGGCAGCGGTGTATGGCATGCCTGTGGTGTTTGGTCCTACATGGAAGAAGTTCCGCGAAGCGCGCGGACTCATAGAGGCAGGCGCAGCCATCAGCGTGAAGAACTACCGCGAGTTTGCCGATGCGTTAGACAGAGCGTTTGCCGAGCAACAGCAGATGGGACAAGCCGCAGCAGACTATGTCCAGAGCGAGTGTGGCGCTACGGAGAGAATATATCGGGAGATATTTTAGGTTACCGGCAGCCGGTAGCCGGCCTCCAAAAACCAGGATATGGGCCCCCGGCTGCCGGTAACCGGACACCAATAAAACAGAAAATAAAAAACAGATTATATGGCACAAAAACCAAGTATTCCAAAAGGCACACGCGACTTCTCTCCATTAGAGATGGCACGCAGAAATTATATCTTTGACACCATCAAGTCGGTGTTCTCACTCTATGGCTTTCAGCAGATAGAGACTCCAGCCATGGAGAACCTCTCCACACTGATGGGCAAGTATGGCGAAGAGGGCGACAAACTGCTCTTTAAGATTCTTAACTCGGGCGACTGGAAAAGCGCTATCACCCACGAGGCATTAGACAATGCCACCATTGGTGCACTCACCAACAAAGTGAGCGAGAAAGGCTTGCGCTATGACCTGACTGTACCGTTTGCCCGCTTTGTGGTGCAGCACCGTGATGCCATTCAGTTCCCCTTCAAACGCTATCAGATACAACCCGTATGGCGTGCTGACCGTCCACAGAAAGGTGGCTACCGCGAGTTCTACCAATGCGACGTGGATGTGGTAGGCACCAACTCCCTGCTCAGCGAGGTGGAACTCATACAGATTGTGGAGGAGGTGTATCGCCGCCTCGGTATTCGCGTTTCGTTGCACATCAACAACCGTAAGATCCTCGCTGGTATAGCCGAAGTCATCGGTCAGCCCGAGCGTATCATTGACATCACCGTGGCCATCGACAAACTGGACAAGATAGGTATCGACAATGTGAACAAAGAACTGTTGGATAAAGGCCTTCCACAAGAGGCGGTAAACGCTCTGCAACCTATCTTGAACCTCAATGGTACGAACACTGAGAAACTGGACCAATTAGCGCAAGTGCTCGCTAATAGCGAAACGGGTCTCAAGGGCATTGAGGAACTGCGCACCATCTTCGCGCTGTATGCGGCAAGCACACAGGATGGCAACCTCTCTACCTATGAGCCCACAACTTTGCAAGTGGAACTTGACCTATGCCTTGCGCGCGGACTGAATTACTATACAGGCGCAATCTTTGAGGTAAAAGCCTTGGATGTGCAGATTGGCAGTATCACAGGAGGTGGACGCTACGACAACCTGACGGGTATCTTCGGTATGCCGAATGTGTCGGGTGTGGGCATATCCTTTGGCGCGGACCGCATATACGACGTGCTCTCTGAACTCAATCTCTATCCCGAGAACCTGCAATCAACCACCCAACTGCTCTTTGCTACCTTTGGTGAGCAAGAACTACTCTACGCGCTGCGCTGGGCGAAAGCGCTACGCGAGAAAGGCGTGTGCGTAGAAGTTTATCCAGAGCCAACCAAGATGAAAAAGCAAATGGGCTATGCCGACAGCAAGAAGATTCCGTTTGTGGCTATCGTCGGTGGCGACGAGATGGCAGCGGGCAAAGTGATGCTCAAAAACATGCAATCGGGCGAGCAACAACTCCTTGCGTTGGATGAACTAATTACCCTATTCTAAACAACCGCTCAGCAACTGCTAAACAACCGCTAAACAATATGCAAACTCCAGAGCAATTTGATATTGTGGCAGGCAAGTGCCGCCACATCTACGAACTGAAGATGAAGGACTATGGTCCCAGTTGGCGTATCATGCGTCCGCAGACCGTCAATGACCAACTCTTCATCAAGGCCAAGCGTGTCCGCGAGATCGAGCAGACAGGCGTAAACATGGTAGGCGAGAGTATCGAAGGCGAGATGATGGCTATTGTCAACTATAGCATCATCGGACTCATCCAACTGCACGAGGGCTTTGCCGACTCAGTGGATATGACCGCCGAGCGCGCCATTAATCTCTATGACTACTATATGGCAGAGGCTAAAGCGCTGATGCTCAAGAAAAACCATGATTACGGCGAGGCGTGGCGTGATATGTTCGCCACCAGCCTGACGGACATCATCCTCACCAAGATCAATCGCAATAAGTCCATCGCAGCCAACGATAACCAGACACTCATCTCCGAAGGTGCCGATGGCAACTATTTCGATATGCTTAACTATGCAGTGTTTTACCTTATAAAACTCATGGAAAATGAAACGGAATAATAAGAAATCGCCTCATCGCCTCATCGCCTCAATCTCCCGTACCCTCTTGGGGCTCGTGTTTATCTTCTCGGGCGTGGTGAAGGCCATTGACCCATTGGGTACCGTCTATAAAATCGAGGACTACCTCAAGGCTTTTGGGGACTTCTTCACCGAACTCCTGCCTTTGGCAGAAGTCGCAGCATGGGGGCTAATCATACTCGAACTCCTACTCGGTGTGTGCATGGTGCTCAATATCCGTACCCAGTGGACATCGTGGGTATCGTTGCTGTTCTACCTGGTCATGACACCGCTCACTCTCTATATCGCGCAGACCAACCCTGTGAGCGACTGCGGCTGCTTTGGCGACGCCGTTGTGCTGACCAACTGGCAGACTTTCTGGAAGAACGTCGTGCTGATTGTGCTGGCAATCCTCTTGGTGGCATGTCGCAAGCATACGCGCCAACTCTGGAGCAATTGGATGGAGATAGTGCTTGCCGTACTGACGATAGGCACTGCGGTGACATTTATGACATGGACACGCCTTCACCTTCCTATCAAGGACTTCCGCCCTTATAAGATAGGCAACCACTTGCCTACGCTCATGGAGTATCCCAAAGATGCGGAGCCCGATGTGTATGAGTATTCGTTTGTATATGAAAAAGACGGCGTAGAGCACACTTTCACCTTGGAGAACTATCCGAAGGGTGACAGCACGTGGACATTTGTGCGCTCAAACACCAAACTGATTAAGAAGGGCTACGAACCGCCTATCCATGACTTTGAGATTATCAATGCGGAGGGTGAAGACCTGACATGGGATATTCTGGAGAGCGAAGAACCCGTAACCCTCGTCGTGATGTACGACCTCGTCAAAGCCGACAAGTCGCAAATCGCAAAGATAGAAAACCTCGCCTCATCGCCTCAGCGCCTCAGCGCCTCAGCGCCTCTCTATATCCTCACAGGCTCTGGCACGGATGATATAATCAACTTCTGCTTGGAGTCCCCTGCGCTGAGTGACTATATCTGCACATGCGACCCCGTTACGCTCAAGACTATCATCCGCGCTAATCCAGGCGTGATAGTCCTCCAAAACGGCACTGTCATCGACAAGTACAATCTCCGCAATCGACCCTAAAGACCTTAACCACCTTAAGGACCCTACAAGAAATATTAATTATTAACTATTAAATATTAACTAAACAATTATGAGAACAAAAATGGTTGCAGGTAACTGGAAAATGAACATGACCCTGCAAGAAGGTGTAGCATTGGCTACCGAACTGAAAGATCAAGTTGTTAACCCTGCATGCGCCGTAGTTATCGGCACTCCTTTCATTCACTTGGCTACTGTAGCTGAGCTTCTCAAGGACAGCCCAATCGCTGTAGCTGCTGAGAACTGCGCTGACAAGGAGAAAGGTGCATACACTGGCGAGGTAAGCGCTGCTATGGTGGCTTCTACTGGCGCTGAGTACTGCATCCTCGGTCACTCTGAGCGTCGTGCATACTACGGTGAGACCTACGAGATCCTCAAAGACAAAGTAGAACTCGCTCTCGCTAACAACCTCCGTCCTATCTTCTGCATCGGCGAGGTAAAAGAGGAGCGTGAGGCAGGCCAACAAAACGAGGTGGTGAAAGCACAATTGGAAGGTTCTGTATTCCACCTCAGGGCTGCGGACTTCGGTAAGATCGTATTGGCATATGTGCCAGTATGGGCTATCGGTACAGGTCTGACCGCTACTCCAGAGCAAGCACAAGAGATCCACGCATATATCCGCTCCCTCGTAGCTGAGAAGTACGGCGAGCAAGTAGCAGACGACTGCACTATCCTCTACGGTGGTAGCTGCAACGCTAAGAACGCTGCTGAGCTCTTCGCTAACCCTGATGTAGATGGTGGTCTTATCGGTGGCGCTTCACTCAAAGCCGCTGACTTCTGCGCTATCATCAACGCACGATAAGCATGGCTCTCATTGTTCCTGTACGCGGATTCACTCCGCAAATAGGCAAGGACTGCTTTTTGGCAGAGAATGCAACTATCGTCGGTGACACCGTCATCGGCGATGGTTGCTCCATTTGGTTCAACGCTGTCTTGCGTGGCGATGTCAATTGGATTAAGATTGGCAACCATGTCAATATCCAAGACGGCTCAGTCTTGCACACGCTCTACGAGAAATCGACTATCACTATTGGCGACTATGTGTCTGTGGGTCATAATGTGACTATTCACGGTGCAGATGTCCACGACTATGCGCTCATTGGCATGGGATCTACCTTGCTCGATGGCGTGGTTGTAGGTGAAGGTGCTATCGTGGCAGCGGGCTCATTGGTGCTGAAGAACACGCAGATCGGTCCATACGAAGTATGGGGTGGTGTACCTGCTAAGTTCATTAAGAAAGCCGATCCTGAGCAGACCAACGAGATCAATCGTAAAATTGCGCACAACTACGCCATGTACGCCTCTTGGTACAAGCAAGACGAAGAATGATGTCACCCGAGATACAATCGCTTTGTCGAGACATAGAACAACGCATGGGGGTTGCTCTGCAATCCCCTGCTGATTTTGAACAACTTATCTAGCAAATCTGGAATAAGCAGCACCGTGTTTTGTCTCTTTCTACGATCAAACGCATTTGGGGATATGTAGAGAGCAGTAATACGCCTCGTCTTTCTACACTCAACACCCTTTCGCAGTTCTTGGATTATGCCGATTGGAATGCTTATCTTGTTGCACTGGAGGGACGTGCGGAGAGCGAGAGTGGTATGTTCGCAGGTGAGGGCATACGCACATCCGAACTGCAAGTAGGCGAACAGATAGAGGTGACTTGGCAACCCAATCGCCATTGCGTGTTTCGGTATGTAGGTGATAACCGGTTTGTTGTAGAAGAGTCGAAACATGCAAAACTCCAACAGGGCAACACCTTCCATGTCGCATGTTTCATCATCGGTCAGCCCATGTATTTGGACCATCTTCTCCTCGCTGACGGCACTCGCACCTCCTATATAGCAGGCAAACGCCACGGCCTCACCTCCGTCACCAAACGCTTAGTTTCAAAACAAGGATAATCTTTATATCAAAGATTTCATTACTCCATGGACATTTCCGATTCTGGCTTCATATCTCCCGAAGCGTTCTCCACGAATTGGCAAGACATCTCCCTGCTTCAGCAGCGGTCGCACAACTGCCTATACACTGCTTCTCACTACGGCAAGCGCTATGTGCTGAAGGGACTATCTACTGATTGCCAGTCGCTTACAGACTTGCTTCTCCTTCAGCAGAAAGAGTTCTCCTTGGGCATTGCGCTCAACCATCCTAACATTGCCGAGACCTATTCGCTGGAGGAGATAGAAAACTGCGGTCGGTGTATCGTGATGGAGTATGTGGATGGCACAACATTGGCAGAATGGCTGACCACCAACCCCTCCAAACCAGCTCGCCAACGCGTGATGATGCAACTGCTCGATGCCTTGCAGTATATCCATTCGCTCCAACTCGTCCACCACGACCTCAAGAGCAGCAATATCCTCATCACCCGCAACGGACAGAATGTCAAGCTCATTGACTTCGGACTAAGCCAAACGGACGCTGCGCATCTCCAGAACGATGTACAAGTGGATATTGACAAATTCGCTCAAGTACTTTCCTTGCTTTTTCCAAAGCGTTACCAAAGGCTTCGCCAACGCTGCCAAAAACATCAATTTGCCAATATCTCTGCGCTTCGCGCCACTATTGAGCACCAAGAGCGAATAAAAAAACATATCCCCTATTTCATAGCAATTATCATATTGATTTTCAGTATCTTATTATCTATTCATACCTATCGTGTCTACCAAGAATCGGAGCAGATGGCTACTGTGGCAGAGCAGTATATAGCCCAAAAACACCGCGAACAGGAGATGATTGATAAAGTACATCTGCTTGTTGTGAAACAACTTTCCACCCTGCAACAAGCAGCCAATTCTGCAAACACGTATGTGGAATTCACACAACATCCTGCCTATATGGAGGTATGGCAAACGCAGGCGACTATTCGCGATTCTTTAGCAAACACCTTTTCTGAAGACCCTGTATTGCGTAACCAATGTATAGAGGTATGGTCTATAAGTTTTGGCGAGCGTTTCATGCAAATAGATGCTCATGTCAAACAAGCCAAACCGCTTCAGTAATTTGGCTTTATTCGCCCACACTGGCACTTTTCCTGCACGAAATTTGAATAAGAACCTCTTCGCATATCGTCTGTTCCGATACATACCCGACACATACCCGATACATACCCGATACATACCCGACACATACCCGATACATATGTATACCCCATGAATACTCCACGAATGCCCCATGAATGACCCATGAATGATCCACATAAAGAATCACTATGAGAGCCAAATGAACTGCCAACCTATTTCTTCTCCCGCTGCCAGTTCTGTACTCGCGGCCACCCAGCGAGTGATTCCCTGCCCCCCTATTGGCTGTTCTGTGCACGGCGGTGGTCCGCCGTGTTTCCCTTGCCTGTTCAGTTCTCAGCGCTTTCCTGCCGAGCAAGTTCCCATCATCGGTTCAATCCTCAGTGTACTTGTTAACTCCCATTTATTCCCTACCAAATTTAACTTAATTTTTGTTTTATTCAATATTTTCTTGCATATCTGCAAAAAAATGTGTACCTTTGCGCGTTGAAAGGGTGGAGGTTTGCCTCATCTGCCGCAAGCGTGCAGCAGAACCCTATCATGACATAGATAAGATAGCGTTTGCTATTTATTCGATAACATACCTTGAAACCTGAGAAATTTCAATTTGTATAGCGTCAATTAAGGCACGAATGAGTAGAATCATCGTTGCCGATTGGTGGTATATTTTGTATGTGTATTCTGGATAAATGAGCGAATGCCCACGTGTAGGCGTGGGCGATTCGTTGTTTGGATGCACGGGTTTTCTCAGGACCTCAAGGTATGGACAAGGAATCGTTCATGCCTTTTTTGTGTGCCAAACTGCCAAGCACCGCACGAAAATCATGCCAAAACACCCGTATGAATGGAGTCTGACAGCAAAAGAACCAACTTGAACCAACGCGTTTCTTGCCCACCTAACGAAAAAGCACTACCTTTGCAAAGCAAAACAACGAAATAAAACACACACATGATGAAATCAAAAATTTGCTTGACATTGTTGCTCCTATGTAGCATGATCTCCTTAGCCCAAACGGCTAAGAAACCCACTATCATGGTCATTCCGAGTGACCATTGGTGTACCAGTAGGTATTTCACCAAGGTGTTTGATAACCAAGGCAAAAAAGTGACTGTCAATGACTATGAGTCAGCTTTCCGTGAGGATGCTGAACTGTATAGCGTAGCCGCGAAGATTGGCGAAATCATGGCAGCCAATGGCTATCCCGTAAAAGACTATATGCAAGAGTATAAGTCGCTTATGGACGAGCAAACAGAGGAGGAAGTGGTGATGAGCAACGCGGGATATATGCTCGAAGAAACGCCTTTGGATATGTTGCGCAGTCGTGTGAAATACGATATTGAGCTTCGTGTGGATTGGATGGTTCATCAAGAGAAGAATGGTCGTTCCGTATCCGTAAGCATTGCTGCCATTGATACCTATTCCAACAAACAGGTGGCGGCTGCCAATGGAACATGCAACGCTGCAGATAAGATTATTGCACGACTGATTGAGGATGCACTCAACAAACAAATGGGCGGTTTTACACAGCAATTAAACAATCATTTTACCGACCTCACTAATAACGGTCGTGAAATTACCCTACAAATCCGAGTTTGGGATTCAGGTAGTATCACCCTTGAAGATGAAAATGCAGAGGGGGTAGCATTGATTGATATGATCAGTTCATGGGTAGAGGACAACACTGTCGCTGGGGCTTTCAACTTGACGAGTAATACCGATTCAAGAGCAAAATTCGAGCAAGTACGTATTCCGATGCTTAACGACAAAGGTCGTGCAATGGATGCACGCATGTTTGCCAATCAACTCCGTCAGTATTTGAAGACACAAGGTGTGGATAGCAAAGTTATGAACAAAGGATTGGGCGAAGCAACGCTTATTTTAGGAGAAAAATAATAGGAGGAAATCTACATGAAAAAGTATATTCTTACTTGCCTACTTGGCATATTTTGTTTATCTATTGCAGCACAAAGCGATGCCAGTTTGGTGTCAATCAGCGCAGTACAACCAGACTACGAAAACATTCCAAAGGAAGCACGCGACAAGTTGGAGACTACTATGCAGCGACTCATCACCGCTTGTGGCATAGCCAATAGCACTACCGATCGCTTTATTATGACAGCCCGCATGGATGTCCTTACAAGAGAGATTAATTCTGCTGGTATGATTGTGCAACGCATGGAGATGACATTCATCATTGGCGATGTGATTGATGAGAAGATCTATGGTACAACCACCATCAATGCGATGGGAATCGGTGCAACCGAAACCAAATGCCTCATCCAAGCTTTCCAAACGATCAAACCCAATAACGAAGCATTGGTGAACTTAGTAAATACAGCAAAAGACAAGATTTTGGCATACTACACCGACAATTGCCATTTGGTGCTTCAAGATGCAGATCGCATGGTGGGCATGCAGCAGTACAATGAGGCATTGGCTATCTTGGTGGGAGTGCCTAAAGCTTGCGAAGCATGTTATACTACATGTCAAACCAAAGCGGTAGAGGTATATAAATTGCTGATTAACAATGAGGGCAAGCAACTCATTCAAAATGCCCGCAGCGCTTGGCTTGTAAGACGCGACTACGATTGTGCAGAAGAGGCGTTGGATATTTTGGCACAAGTGAATCCAAATGCCCCATGTCAAAGCGAAGTAAAAACCCTCATTGCAGACATCAACAGACAACTACGCAATATCGAAGCAGCCAAAGCGGCGGCAGCCAAAGCACAATGGGAATTCAAACTAAAGCAATACGAGGACAAGATGGAACTCGAACGCCAGAAACAAGAAGGATGGAACGCCCTTGCCAATCGCTTTGGCAGAATAGATATTGGTTACAAGAAAGAAAAAGCGTATAAGTTTGGGTCTTCAAGTAAGTAAAAATATAGCAATGAAACAGTGTTTGTTGATAATTTCATTTATCCTTTTAGGAATCAATCTTTACGCGCAGGAAATAGATAAGGTGACACTCGTTGTTTCGGGCGAAGGTGCCACCAAAGAACAGGCTACGCATATGGCGTTACGCAGTGCTGTGGAGCAAGCGTATGGCGTGTTCGTTTCTGCCAATACGGAAATTCTCAACGATGAACTCGTGGTAGAAGAGGTTGCTACTGTCACTTCTGGTAATGTGCATTCCTATCAGGAGTTAAGTGCAGTGCTATTGCCAGATAGCACGCACTTTGTTACACTACAAGCAGTCGTTTCTACCCATAAGTTAGCAGCTTACGCACAAAGTAAGGGTGTGAGTTGCGAGTTTGCGGGCGCTGTCTTTGGCGCCAACCTTAAACTACTCGAACTCAACCAACAAAATACCAAAAAAGCATTTCAGAACCTCGTCAGCCAATTGGAAGCGTTTATCCCTTATCTATACGAAAAGAAACTGACCGTGGGCAACCCAGACATCAATGGCAATATCAAATTCCAAGTGGATTTTATAGATACAGATGCTACGAGGGCTTTCCGAGAGATGATTACCTCTACTTGCCAAGCGTTGAATATGAGCGACAACGAGGTACAACAGCTGCGTAGCATGTCTGCTCATTACTATGAATGTATATTTGAATCTATTAAATATCGCTTTTATAGCGAATTTCCTGAAGATGAAATCAATAAGATTCAACATGCTGCGAGATATTGCTACTATATTCAGGATAATTTAGACGACTATTTTAGCATCATTCCGCTCGATCCATCTCAGACATCAGAGTTCGGCAGTCGTTTTGGTGTTAGATACTATCATTCTTTAAGCAGAGCAGGTCAGACGCACAATAGTATTAGGCTTTTATTCAACATGGACATAGAGCGTTTGAAGCGAATCACAAAATTCGAATTGAAAACGCTTCCAAAAGAGTATTACTACTGCCCAGGTAATATCTTGTTTGACAGAACACTCATTCCGCTGAAAACAATCACCACCATCGAGACTCCGAGCCAGTTAGAAAAATTGCGCGCCCAAAATCTGCCTCTAATAGTCTATACGACTGAGGCAGAAAAAGATACACGATTTCTACTTTCACAAATGGCACATGAATATGACGGTCGCGCCATCATATGCGATGCGGACTACTATATGCAAGGGGAGTTTAAAGTGGAATGGAATATAACTTTCGAGCCCACGCGTACAAAATCTCTTATAGCCCAATACAACAAAGGACAACTGCCTTACAACTGGGTGTATTTCTTGAACCCTGTACCCAAGGTGCTATACATCAAGAATGATAAAATTATAAAATATATTCAGGAAGAAGATTACAACGAAGCTACGCTACGCAGTTTCATAGAAAGTATTTGTAAATGAAAGATATAAGACTTATACTATTTTCATTGGCTCTTGTGTTACTGCCTCTTTGGGGTTCTGCGCAGGGCATCAATGCTGACAAAACGGCATTGACAAATTTCCTAAAACGCATGTACCAACATGCCACATTTGATGTGAAGGTAGCGGAAGATTACGACCATCATTATCTGGTGTCAGCTGTTGTGCTCGATCCCGCTAAATATGGTGGAAATGAGAGTACAATGATGCGTGTAGCAGGTGTAAAAGCGGTATCGCAGGCAAGCCGTTTTCTCAACGGATCGAATATATCCGAAGATTTGATAGTCACCACCAGAGAAAACAATGAAGGTAATATCAATACAGAAACTATCGAAAAAATCAAAGAAACCAGCATTGGCTATGTCCATCAACTGGAACACTTGTCCAACTTCACAAACGATGAGGGAAAACAGGTCTTCCTGTATATGAAGCAGATAGATTAAACTCTACACAATACTAAACAACACCATTATGGCAAGAATTCCAGGACTCAGTTTCTCGCTCAAGCGAGCAGTAGGTATCTCGGGCTTAAAGACCAAAGTAGCCCGTGCAGTAGGTATCCCCACCACCAAACAAGGTTTGGAACGCAAAATAGGTGGCGCCATCCTCAAAGGCTTAACTGGCAAAAAGAGAAGATAACCTTTAGAACTCTTAAAACTTCTTTAACATCACAAAAATAGGACAAAGCTCGCAGTCCTCAAGTTGCGGGCATAATTGATCAATTATTAAAAATTTTACAACTATGGCAGAAATTAAATTGTCAGGAAACAAGAAAATTGGCACATTGTGCAAGGAGTTCAAAGAGGCTTTTGGCGCTACACTTCGTGTGTACAAGAGCATTAGCTGCAAAGGCGGTTTTGCTGATCCTAACGCAACTCTCGCATCTGTTCGCGCAGAGGGCGCTAAGGGTGGCGAGTTGAAGATCGTTGGTAACATGCAAGTAGGCAACTTCGAGAAGAAGATCGCTGAGATGTATGGTATTGGAGTTCAAGTAGCTAATGCTGACGACAGCGCTTTGGCTGACAACGGTGGCACTATCGCTGCTGCTGGTCGCGCTTAATCCAAGTGACCAAACAACAAGGCAGGCGGGCTTGACCGCCCACCTGCTTACTAAGGATATCGCCCGTAGTCCTCAAGTTGCGGGCAACAACATAACTATTAAAAACAAAACGATTATGGCAAGTAAAGTACGCGTTTATGGCAAGTCCTACAAGTGGACAGCCCTTGGTATTATTGATGCTTATACCAAGATGTATCCTCATGCAACATTAGAGGACCTCAACAAAGCATTCCCTCGCAAGGAATTTACCGACAAACATCCTGATGAAAATCTCTGGGAGAAAATCGAAGTAATCGAGGAAAGAGCAAAGGCTACCACCTCACAACACGATGATGAAATCATCGCAGACTGCATTGCGCAAGGACATTTTATCACATTATCCAATGGCGATAAAGTAACCTTCTTTAGCAATGGTATGATGTGGACAAAGGATAATTTTCCAAAATTAGAGGCTCACGCTAAACTATACGACATCGAAATCGCCGAATTTGAGAAAGCAGAAAAAGGCTTTGGCAAGAAAGGTCAATATGCATTGGAATACCTCAACGGCTATGTTCCACCTGTACCAACCAAGAAAGGTATGCCTAAATGGTTGTTGGCACTCATTGCTGTGTTGGGCTTGGCAGTAGTAGCATTGCTCCTGTGGTTGCTCCTCGGCAAGAAAGCAGAGCCACAAATCGTAGAGAAGGTTGTGGAAGTAGAGAAGGTAGTAGTGGTACACGACACCCTCTATATTCAACAAATCGCTGAGATTGAGAAGAACTTCAACGCTGCCCAATTCGAGCAAGGCAAAGCCGATCTTAATGAGGACGCAAAATTCGTATTGCACGATTTGGCTAAAGTGCTGAATGCACACACCGACATCAAACTCACCATCAAAGGTCACACTTCTGCAGAAGGCGATGCGACTTTCAACCAAAAACTGTCTGAAGCACGCGCGAAAGCAGCCGTTGATTTCTTGGTAGAGCGCGAAGGCGTTGCTGTAGAGCAATTGTCATACGCTGGCATGGGTAGCTCTGAGTTGAAGAACACAGACAACCCAATGGCACCAGAAAACCGCCGTACCGAATTTATTATCGAATAATCACTCTTTAATAACTATTACAAACATGAAAACAGATTCTAAAGCATTAGCATCATTCCTGGCAGCAGCTGTCTGGGCTGATGGCGAGTACTGCGAGTTTGAGCAATCGCTCGTAGCAGACATGGGGGATCTCTTGGATGCAAAGACCCTTACACAAGATTTGGAGGAAGCCATTGCTGCTACCGAGAATATGTCAGGCGAAGAGCTAACCGCACACTTGGAAGAGGCTGCAAAACAAGTAGATGCAACAGAGAAAGAGGGTATCTTGATGCTCTGCTTGCAAATGCTCTGCTCTGATGCGTTCTTGTCATCGGATGAGGTAGAGAACTTCTTCACTTTCGCTGAATTGCTCGGCGTGGACGAAGACGATGCACAAGCTATTCTCGATGTGTTCATCGACGAAGAGGAAGACCTAATTATCGAAGAGTAATCAACCAATAAAAAAGAATACAATTATGGCTATACAAAAAACAGCAGCTGGTAAGGTTGATAAACGTACCAAGGAATATATGGAGATGGTAGCACGCGCTAAGAAAGCGCGCGCAGCTCAAAAGAAAGCAGATAGTAAAACTACCGTTAAGAAGTCTGCTAAGGCAGGTCGTCGTCAAGATGGTCGTCTTGACCAACGCACCAAAGCGGGTAAAGAGGCAGCAGCACGCATGGCAGCAGCTCGCAAAGCGAAAGGCAGCTTGAAGAACAAGATCAAAAACCTCTTCAAGTAAACTCCCTCTCCCCTAATGGGGATATAAACAAGGCAGAGGAGTTTGACCGCTCCTCTGCTTACAAAAATCTTAAAATATGGCTACTTACAAGGAACTAATCCTGCAACATTGTGCGGAGATTGTAAAGCAAGTGTTGGATAATACGAAACGCTATAAAGTGGGGTCTGGTAAGATACCTGTGCCTAAAGAGCCAGTTCTCTATCGTTGGTGGTTTCCCGCTAACTCTGAAGTGGTGACTATGTTAAGCGAGTGGAAAGGCAAGGATAGTAAGAAGCCTATCAACTTGCTTGATGGGGTATTGACAAAGAAGTTTCCTGACGGAGAAACCTACTATGCGCTGTATTTTGGCAAAAGTAATAAAGGCTATCGTCGATTTATACAGCATAGTACGGGCAATGTACACACCTCTACCCTGCGCAGAACGATCCATAGTCTGCTGACGGATGAGGAGTACAATAAACCCATTCACGAAAAGCAGATTGATGAAATACTGAAAGACTGCTACTTTGAGTGGGCGGTAATTGACAAGGAAGAAGAGAGCTTGGTGGAGTGCATAGAAGCTATATGCATTGTGCACGGCACCTATCCGCTTAATATCGATGGCAATCCCGCTATCAATAGCAAGTGGCGTGAGCATATGATGAATGAACGCGGAAAAGTGAAAGATAAATAATATTAACCCTTAAAAACTAATCATTATGAGTTTAGAGTACTACAAAAAGCAAATGGTGGATTTGCGCGCCAAATTGCAAAAGGAGAAAGAAGCTAAGAAGAAAGACAATGAGTATTATGCTCGTCTAGTGAAATTTGCTTCTACACCAAGTGGTAAAGCATCTTATCGCAAGTCAAAGATTGATCGCGCAGCTTCGCATGACCGCCAAATCGAATCCATCAAGCGTCAAATAGAAAGCTGCAAAGCATCTATTGAGCGCGAACGCAAGAGAAAGTAACCGAACATGGGTTCACTCGCATACGCTCATCCCCCAATGAAGGGATAGGAATAGTGCGTGAATTGTCCGTGTATTGTGCGTGAATAGTGCGTAATTGACAAGTAAATAGGTCAGCGGGATTGGTTTTCTGCTGGCTTACACTCGCTCACGAAGCTCGTGGGAGCTCTAAAAAAATGGAAGGACACAAGTGTTCAATAAAAAAACTAAATTATGAAATCCAGTATTATTGATGTACCTCGTAAATACACAGAGGAAGATTTGTTCGGTATTAACAAATACCAAGAAGCATTAATCGAGTTTATCAATTTGACCAATACACCTATCACCATCGCTCTGCAAGGCGAATGGGGAAGCGGTAAAACATCTCTAATGAATCAACTGCGTTGGGAACTATGCGACAAAGATCAGGCCATATATTTCCCTGTATGGGTAAACACATGGCAGTATTCGCTATTGAAGACACCAAGTCAAGCCATTATCAGTATTCTGGAAGGTTGTATCAACCAAATAGGTGCTCTTAATCCCAATGCACAAAAATGGAACGAGAGTAAAAAGAAAATCGGTGGCATCTTTAAGAAGATGGCTACGGTGGGCACTAAAATCGCAGCCAACACTGTGGGTATTGATGGCGGATTGGTAGATGAACTCTTTGCCACAGAAGCAAGTACCGAATCTGAGATCCTACAACTCAAGAACGAGATTGCCAAGTTGATTGACGAAGCATTAGCTGCCGATTCCCGTAAACAAGGTTTCACTTTCTACATTGATGACCTTGACCGTATTGATCCACCTGTGGCAGTAGAGATATTAGAACTTTTGAAGAATATCTTTGACCTAGACAAGTGTGTATTTATCTTGGCGATTGACTACGATGTGGTTATCAAGGGTCTTAAGTCTAAGTTCGGTGAACTCACGGAGAAAAACGAGCGCGAATTCCGTGCTTTCTTCGACAAGATAATCCAATTGCCTTTCTCTATGCCTGTGGCATCATACAATATCAACACCTTCCTCGTAGATGCACTGAAGAAGATTGACTTCTTAACCGAGGAAGAACTCGCTAACCCACAATTAGCAGAAGACTTGTCCGAGATTGCCCAATTGTCTGTAGGTTGCAACCCTCGTTCACTGAAACGTTTGACCAACACTCTCTCATTGATCTCTATCATCAACCGCAAGGTGATGGCAAATGAAAGTGCTGAAAATGATAATAAGTTACTCAACTTTGCATTCGTATGTATGCAAATTGCGTATCCATACATCTATAATCAACTAACAGAAGAGCCTGATTTCAAGCATTGGAATGAGGGAATTGCAGCCAAACTCAAACTACGCAAACTGACAGAAGAAGAAAACGACAGTCTGAATGCTGCCGAGGAGTTTGATGAGGAATGGGAGAAAATTCTCTTCCGTATGTGTCAAAAAGAGACCCACTTGAGTAATCGTGTATTCCAAGTTTCACTATTGCTAAATAAGATCGCCACGATTATAAACAACGATGAGATGTTAGGGGATATAGTAGAAGCTACAATGGCGTTGTCAGCTGTAACCAATTTGAAAGCATTTGACTCTGCTCCTAAGACAGGAAAAACCAAAAGTATCACATATGGTGTATGGAAAGTCGTTCGCACAGAAGACAAGAAAATGGAGGTCTATAAGAATGGACAACGTTGTCCTAAATCTTCGCCTGCGCTTCGCGAGATCGCAGCCGAATTAGGTATAGAGGTTAATCCTGATTGGCGCACAAGTGCATTGGGTGCCAATGTGTTAAAAGCCATGCAAAGAGCAATAGAGAAATGATTATGAGAACAAGATACTTTTTATTGTTATTGATGTTTGCAACATTGTTGCAAGCACAAGAAGTGGCAAACGAAGAGGCCCTTGCCATATCAGCAGATCAACCAGGTATGGCGACGGGCGTGAATGTATTGCCATTCAAGACCGTGCAATGGGAAACAGGTGTGCAATGGGATTATGCAGATCGTCAACATTCGTTCACATTACCTACCACCATGCTGCGCTTTGGTGTAGCACCCTTTGCGGAGTTACGTCTGGAATATGATGGCACATTATATTCCGATACGAAGTGGCAATACCAAGTAGAACCACTCATTCTCGGAACCAAGATTCGCATTTTTGATGGTTGGAAAGCCGTACCTAAAATCAGTTTCCTGGCAAATATTGCCATACCTATCACTAAAGAGGCATTCCAAACTTCGCATGTAGCTCCCAGTCTATATCTGCTCTTCGAGAATGATGTCACCGATTGGCTCAACCTCTGCTATAATCTTGGCGCAGAATGGAATGGCATAGATGCAACACCCAGCACCTTCCTTGCACTATGTCTCGGCTTTACCATCAATGACCAATGGGGTGCGTTTGTGGAGAGTTACAACTATTTCACTCGTCTCAATAGCCACACTGAAGCCGATTGGAACTTAGACGCTGGCTTTACCTATATGCCTCATCATCGTGTACAACTGGATGTATATGCCTCTATCAACTGCCAAGACCCAGCTATGTACTCCAATGTGGGACTTGGCGTAGCATGGTTAATTAATCCATAAGCAACAAAAAATACATAACTAATAACTTATGCGATACGAATTTATATCTTCTGCGACAGCTATGGCTGCAAATGGTAATCTAAGCGAGATTACCCCTTGGCGACTAATCATTGATACAGATGAGCAAACCATTATGGTAAGCAAACGCAACAAATTCCTAATTGGTACGGATGCAGAGACATTGGCATTTCGATTTATTCGCAGAGTAGAAATCAATGAACACCTAATAGGTGCAGATATTACTATTCAAGCCGTTGGCGGTAAACTCACAGCACGTTCTATGGCTAAAAGCGACTGTAAGCGAATCAGGCAAATATTGATGGAACACAATAAAAAAAGTGGGACGAAAAGTATTGTATTTTCATAAAATTAGTATATAATCTTTAAATAATAGAGTTATGGGACTTTTTGATAGAAAGAAAAAAACAGGATTTGAACTTCCTGAAAAGTTGGAAATGCTATTAGAGATAGCTATTAAGGATGGTGTAGTATCCGAAAAGGAACTATCGGTGTTGCGTGCAGAAGCACATAAGCATGACATCAGTGATGATGAATTGGATATGATTATTGAAAGTCGTATGCCCCAACAAACCAATACTAATTTAGCATCTTCCTCAGAGGCTACCGAAGATTTGAGCATTGTAATCAATGCGAATTTGTATCAAGAAAGTGATACCGTGGTAGAAGCGTTTCAAAAGTATGAAAACTTGTGCGATCATTCTACTAAGAAAATCTCTAAACAAGAACGCGAGAAACTGCATCGGGCTCAACTGACTTACATTAGTAGTATCGTTTCTCCTGCTGACAAGAAAGTAATGTTAGATTTAATAGCTCATGCCTTGCCTTATACAAAAAAGCAAATAACGTCAAAGGCAATAAAGACAGCTACTAACATCGGTTTCACTGCTCTCAAAGCAGTCTCTATCACTGCTAAAGTAGCGACATTGGGATTAGCAGGAAAAGTGGTTGATAACTTAGAAGAACTCACCAAACAGGCAATTGTGTCTAATGCAGAAGAACTGACCAATGCATGGAGAAGCAAAGTTGATAGTCTTTTTGCAGATGCGAAGGAACTTGCAGGAAACCTATTCAGCGGAGATAGACAATTCAAAACCAAACTTTCAGAGTTGTCTGACCAATATAAACAATATCAATAATGACTTACTTTCAAAGATAATCTAAAAGATTATAAAGAAGGAGATGGCGAAAACCTTTAATAGAGTAGCCTACACACTAAATTAATTATTATTATGGGAGTTTTAAGAAATGCTTATCAGGAGCATGTTCGCAAAGAACATCTGTTGAAAATTGAAAACTTAGTTCGAGCCGTCTGCAAAGATGGAGTGATAAAGCAAATAGAATTAGAAAATTTGCATGTTGAAGGCAATAAGTATTATTTTTCTGACGAAGAATTAGACTTAATGGTTGAGAGACAAATGGAAAGAAATCGAGAGTATTTTCGCGAGTATACATTGCCAGATTTAATAAAAACTGCAGCTCGTGATACCATTATATCACCCAATGAACGTAATCTTTTGTATAGTAAAGCAAAGGTATGGAATGTTTCAGAGGAGGAAGTAGATACCTATATAGAACAAGCTCTATCAGAACGAGTAACAACCATAGAGAATTCTAAGTATGCGGTTGAAACAGCTGCGGGTATTGTATCTGCAGTAGCTGGAGGTGTAGGAGCTGTTTTTAGAGGCATTGGAAAATTGGGAAATAAGATCATAGATACTCATATCGCCAAACAACAAGCGCAGCAAACAAATCAAACTAACCAATCTGGCACACAACAACCAACAATGCCACCAGTTGCAAGTAATAATACTTATCTATTGGCAATAGGTGGCCAACAATATGGTCCTTACTCCGTAGAGCAACTGAAAGCAATGATTCCTACACGACAATTCACCGATCAGACTTTGGTATGGAAGCAGGGTATGAATAATTGGCAACCAGCTAACCAAGTACAAGAGTTAGCATTATTGTTTGCTCCTGCGACTCCTCCTATTCCTCAATCATCGGATATGCCTCCTATGCCTCCTGTGCCACCACAATGTTAGTGAATCACATTAGGTCAGCGGGATTGGGTTTCCGTTGACCCCCTAAATAAGGATTATTACTTTTGCAATACGAATGTATAGCACGAAAAGTATTATATTTTCATAGTATATTCAAGAAAATAAAAAAGTGTCACTGTTAATAAATATTAAAAACAAAGAGAAATCACATCAAAAGTCTTATCTCCTCGCGAGTGTTTGAGTTGTCAATTAGTTTAATAATTATCAGTTGGCAATGGATAAAACAACTCATACGAAGTCAAATTAGAAGTAGATTTTTGCACGCCAATTGGAGCATAAACTCAATGCTATATCACTGCGTGTGGCATGGAGCGTGACTTGTTGGGATATGCGTGCTATTCGGATTGCACAGGACTTAGCGCAAATTATTAACCAACAAATCAATCATTGCGATAATCCGATAGTTCCTGAGCTCAAAAAGAAGGGTATTGGATATAATGCATAATCAAAATGCGTATTCTACTAACCGCCTTTGAGCCTTTTGGTGGGGAGGAGACAAATATCACACAATCCGTTCTTTCTCTATTGGCTGATTGCGTTGCGGATTGGGCAATAGAGAAAGTGTGTTTGCCTGTTAGTTTCAAGCGCGCACCTATCGTGTTGCGAGAGGCAATAGCGACCTTCTCCCCTGATTTAGTCATCATGCTTGGGCAATGTCCCTCGGGCGAAAATATCCGTTTGGAGCGCTTTGCTATCAATATGATGGACAGCAAAAAAGGCGATAATGATGGCTATATCCCCAACGAAGAAACCATTTACGCTCATCAACCACTCGCCTTGCAAACACCATTGTCAATCAAGGAGTTAGAGCGGTTTTGTACAGATAATGTACAGCCCGTACAAGTGTCTAATTCCGCAGGATTATATGTCTGCAATCGTGTATATTACGAAGCGCTGCTTTTGCACAAACAAGCAATATTTGTGCACATACCCAAAGACATGCCTGCCAGCATGCCTGCGAATACTCTTGTTATGCTGCTTAAAGAGAAATTAGTGTAGCACGCAGTTCGTGCCAAGCCAAGTCGGGGAAGAATTTAGCCATTTGCCATGCCTCGAAGAGCAAGCGGCAGGCGGTATAGCTTTTCTGCAACAAACGGTTCTTCTCTGGTCGCTCCCATGCGAAGCGTTTCATCAGGCAGCAATCTCCTTTTATAGGTCTTCCTCCATGCCCGTCGCGCAAGAGTTGGCGGAGCAAACGATTAGCGCGGTCTTGATAATCAGTAGTATATAGTGGGAATGCTTCTGCAGGCAACTGCAACTCGTTTACTACGATATGCCCGAAGGTCTGCCATGCGGTTTTCATGTGCATGGCGGTGAGCATCTCATCTATCTCCTGCGTGAGCGTTTGCCACTCTGCTGGTGTCAATTGCTCATGCGCCAATTGGAGACACAGTGCCCAATCGCCCAGTTGGCGGAAGCCCACACCTGTACTCTCAAAATGGTGCCATGCATGCATAAACACATACAGCGCATTGTACGCCGCACTGGGGACGGGTATGGCATGACCGTATATGTCCAAAGTGGTGGAGCCGTCTAAATGTTTGTGGGTGAATGCCTGATATAGTGCATCGGCTTGCTTATCGTGAAACTCCATCGTCACACGGTGCAGTTCCACCACGCGGTCCAGATTCTCGTCAATCACCAAAATGAAATGTATGCCTCCATGTGTCTCGGAGTACCAATGTGCATTGGGGTAGGCCGCTTTGGCTATCTCGGCAGCGCGCTCATAATGCTCCTCTCCTACATATATATCCACATCGCCAAAGTCGCGAGTATCAGGATCAGGATATAGTGCTGACAGACTATAGCCCTTGATGAGCGTGGCAGGGATATTGTGCTGCATTAGCAGGTCAATCATGCTGATAGCCAACTGATTGAGTCGTGCTTGGCGTTGCAGCACTATGAACATAGTAGGCGTGAGCTGTTTGTCAAAAGGGGTAGAGATGCGATGTGCCTTGAGCCATACGCTAAGGGCATGTAAGCACTTCTGACGTGCCGCCAAGTTCAGCACGCCTTTCCAATCCGTATCGGTGGGCACATTAACTTCAGTCCCCCAGAGTACGGAACGGAGTATGGAGAAAAATAGTTGTTCTTGATTCATGTCTTGTTGCTGGACTCCTGCTTTCGGCTTCCGGCTTCCAGCTTCCTTTTAATGGATAATCCCGATTTCCTTCCAATCATCAATAGTCGCTTGGGCATCCTGACGGGCGATGGTTTCGGTGACATCGTACTCGTCCAGCAGTAGCTGCGTGAGAGTATCCACATCAAACTCTTTGCCCTCCACCTGCTGCCACAGGTAAGCTGCTGCTTCGTTGAAAGTGATGAGATTGTTAAAATTCACGAGTTCTACGCTCTCGCCAATCAGTATATAGTCGCCGCCCAACTCGCGCAAGCGAAATCCTTTTTTAGTCTTCATAGAATATGTTTTGAAGTTTGATGATTTTACTATAAATCTTGAGCACCAGCCACTTGATGCAGGTAGGTGTATGTCGCCATATACGTGCTTTGGTGAGGCGTTTGCGTTTGCCCCCGCGTCCTTTCATACGCACCACGCGACCGATAATATCTTCAAATCGACAAACCTCTTGTCCGCGGAGGTTGCCATCGCCGCGCAATATGATCTGCTCGCCCTTGATCTTGTAGATACGATGTAGCACATAGGTATTATTGACCCTTGCCAAGACAATGATACCTACTTTGGGCTCATGGCAGGTACGGAGGATGACTTTATCCCGTCCACCCTCAATGAATGGGCGCATGCTCACGCCACGTGGTACAAACTCCACCATGTGACTGCCATTGAGTAATCGCTCAAATTCTGGGATTAATATATCGTTACTTTTTTCCATAATTCTATTGTTTAGACCTTACACGTTCCACCCCTTGATAGCACACTTCGGCTGCGTCGGTATTAGGCAAACAATTCAAGTGGCAGCATGCCACATGCGTGATAACATGCTTGATACTATTATACAATTGGTCTGCCATCTGCCTTTCCATTTTCAATCCCGATGCCGACGACAGCATATAGGCATACGCCTGTGGCAAGGTCAATGGTTGTAGTTCGTTGTAGGGTGCTTGGCTGAGCGTAATGATACCTCCCACGCGCGCATGGGCGTTCTTGTAACAAGGTGTCTTACCGCTCCATGGCGAACCATACACACGCACCTCACCATCGTCCATCACGCGCAGTATAGGATTGTCATCATTCAGAAGCCATGCATCAGGAAAGGCTTGCAACCACTGACGCGCATGGGTGGACTTGCCAGTTCCACTATGCCCGAGGAACAAATATCCTCTCGCTTCATCGCCCTCTCGCTTCATCGCCTCATCGCCTCCTTTCACAACCACCGCAGCGTGCATCTCTAATGTCATTAGGGGAGCCGTGCGAAACGCAAACATCAGCATCAGCGCATTGTCAATACAAAAACGAATATCCCTATAGTTGGGAGCGATATGCAACATACCGCGAGTGAAAAGATCATCACATTTCAGTTCACAACAAATAGGTGAATTAGCGATTTGCGATACGCGTATTAGTCGTCCGAACTGATTATTGACATCCTGATAAAGCTCCACGCGAGGCATATCCTCCTCCGAGTTATCAGTGAAAATATGGCTGTAATCAGATAGCTGCTGTTCGTTCAGCAGTTCGCTCCGCAAAATACGTAATACAAATATCTCATCATCGCAATTATCGATTTCTACCCGAAAAGGCTCATAATTGCTGAGATGCGTCAGCAACATATGATCGCTGACTTCTACAGCAAACATATGTCCTGCCACGCAATAATATGTACGCATCATAGACTCCACTCGAAACCGTCTTTAGTATCCTTGATGATAAAACCAAGAGCTGTCAGTTCGTTGCGAATCTTATCACTCGTACCCCAATCCTTGTTGCGTTTAGCCTCCAATCGCATATTGAGCAGCATATCCACCGCACCTTTGTACGCATCCATACCCGCACCAGCATCTTGAGCGCCATCCAATTGCAATCCTAAGATATCCATCGCATAGGTCTTCCATACGGTACGCAACTCCTCCAAGTCTGCCTCAGAGATGGTTCCCTTGCCGTCAAAGACGGTGTTGATAGCACGAGCAGAGTCAAACAAGTGCGAAATCACGATAGGTGAGTTCAAATCATCATCCATCGCCTCTTGGCAACGCTCACGTAGTGAGTTGAGGAGTTCAGGGTTCAGATGTTCAGAAGTTACATCAGATGCCTTGATCTTCATCAAGCGTTGGTATGCTTCTGTCAAGCGAGCGAGACCCTTCTCCGCAGCCACCAAAGCATCGTTAGAGAAGTCCACCGTAGAGCGATAGTGCGCTTGCAAGATAAAGAAGCGAATAGTCATTGGACTAAATGGTTGCTCCAACAACTCATGCTTACCTGCGAAGAACTGCTCCAAGGTAATGAAGTTATTATAACTCTTACCCATCTTCTTACCCGCAATGGTAATCATATTGTTATGCATCCAATAGTGCACACTATCATGACCCAAAGCCGCACAACTCTGCGCAATCTCCGCCTCGTGGTGAGGGAACATCAAGTCCATACCGCCACCGTGGATATCAAACTCCTCGCCAAGATACTTCGTACCCATCGCAGAGCACTCCATATGCCAACCAGGGAACCCTTCGCTCCATGGGCTTGGCCAGTGCATGATATGCTCAGGGGCGGCTTTCTTCCAGAGTGCAAAGTCAAAGCTGTGTTTCTTCTCTTGTTGACCGTCCAGCTCGCGGGTCTCCGTCACGATATCCTCGAGGTTACGGCCCGAGAGTTTGCCATATGGATAATCCTTCGCATACTTCTCCACATCCATATACACACTGCCGTTGCTCACATAGGCATAGCCCTTGTCCATGATCTTTTGTACAAAAGCAATCTGCTCAATGATATGACCGCTGGCATGTGGCTCAATAGATGGTGGCAACACGTTCAGCAGCTCCATATCCCTGTGGTAGCGGTTCGTGAAATACTGCACCACTTCCATAGGTTCCAGCTGCTCCAGACGTGCTTTCTTAGCTATCTTATCCTCGCCTTCATCCGCATCGTGTTCCAGGTGACCCACATCCGTGATATTACGCACATAACGCACCTTGTAACCCAAGTGCATCAAGTAGCGATACAACAAGTCAAAAGTGATAGCAGGGCGAGCATGTCCCAAGTGTGCATCACCATACACGGTAGGACCGCAGACATACATGCCTACGTGTCCTTCGTGTAAAGGTTTGAAATATTCTTTTTGACGCGAAAGCGTATTATAAATTTGCAACATTAGAGCAATGATTTAGGGTCGAGGTTATTTTTCTCGATGTCTTTGAAATAGTTATAAGTACCCACTTTGAGTTCTGCGCACGCTGCCTCATCCGCCACAATAATACCATGTTGGTGCATTTGCAACGCTGAGATTGTCCACATGTGAGAAATTGGCTCCTCTATAGCGTGCTGCAACGCGCGCGCTTTGTTGTGACCATTCACCATAATAAGTACCTCTTTAGCATCCATGATAGTGCCGACACCTACAGTGAGAGCCGTCTTAGGCACTTTGTTGACATCATTATCAAAGAAACGAGAGTTGGCAATGATAGTATCCGTAGTCAGTTCTTTTTTGCGTGTGCGAGAAGATAATGAACTACCTGGCTCATTGAAAGCAATGTGACCATCAGGACCAATACCGCCCAAGAAAAGCATGATACCACCATAGTTCTTGATTTTCTCCTCGTAGCGAGCGCATTCTGCAACCAAATCAGTTGCATTGCCATTCAGAATATTCACATTTTCAGGACGAATGTCAATATGCGAGAAGAAATTCTTCCACATGAAAGAATGGTAACTCTCTGGGTGATCCTCTGGAATCCCCACATACTCATCCATATTGAATGTCACCACATTGCGGAAACTCACCTTTCCTTCTTGATATAATTTAATGAGGTTGCGATACATACCCAAAGGTGACGAACCAGTAGGCAGACCGAGAACGAAAGGAGTACCCTCTTTAGGAGCGAACTCGTTGATACGTTTTGCTACATAGTTAGCTGCCCATGCTGACAGCTGGTCATAGTTTGGTTGAACGATTAATCTCATAGTTGTTAATAATTTATGTTGTTAATAATTCTTTATTCGGTAGTCAGAACTCAATCTATCTTCTGGAGCACCACTGCGCTACGAGCGGGGAGATAGAGTTGCAACCACCCCTTATTGGATGGCAGATAACCCGTATCAGGCATGGTAAAGTGCTCCACGTTATCGTCCGACAAGCCAAAGCCTGCAAACTCCTTCGCATCGGTATTGAGCACCACTTTATATTTGCCCGCTGGCACAGGAATACCGTATCCCTCAAAGGATTTCACGCCGTTCCAGTTGAAAACAAACACTAAGTCGCCACGTTGGTATGCCACCACTTGGTCACCCTCGTTGTCGCAGAGTTTATCTTCCCAAGGCAAGTGTATACCGTAACTATCTTTCACGGGTTTTAGATGCTCACGCAGCAAATGCACCATCTTCTCGTCAAAGAGATTCAGACAAGAGAAGAAATAGCGTGGGCTGTCCACCAAGCTCCACTGACGGCGAGCATACTTATGACTCCAGCCATTGCCTTGGCGTGGGAAGTCAATCCATTCTGGATGACCAAACTCGTTACCCATGAAGGTGAGGTAACCACCGTTGATAGTAGAAGCCGTAACGAGGCGAATCATCTTATGTAGCGCTATTCCGCGATCCACCATATAGGTTGAGTGTCCCTTTTCAAAATGCCAATACATATCCGCATCGCAGAGGCGGAAGATGATGGTCTTGTCGCCCACGAGCGCTTGGTCGTGGCTCTCTGCATAGGAAATGGTCTTCTCGTCTTGACGGCGGTTGGTCATCTCATAGAAGATATGTCCTGCCTTCCAATCCTCGTCGCGCACCTCCTTGATATACTTAATCCAGAAATCTGGAATACCCATTGCCAATCGGTAGTCAAATCCCATACCGCCATCTTTGATTGGGCAAGCCAAACCTGGCATACCAGACATATCCTCCGCTATCGTGATAGCATTCTTCTTCACTTCGTGAATGAGCTTGTTCGCCAAGGTCAAATAGCAAATCGCATCGCCATCTTCATTGCCGTTGTAGTAGCAAGAGTAATCCACAAAGTCCTCGCCCAAGCCATGACTCTTGTACATCATTGATGTCACGCCATCAAAGCGGAAACCATCGAAGTCATACTCGTCCATCCAATACTTGCAGTTAGAAAGCAAGAAGTGCAACACCTCCTGTTTGCCATAGTTGAAGCACAGGCTATCCCATGCTGGGTGCTCGCGTTTAGCACCATCGTGGAAGTATTGGTATGGCGTGCCATCAAACTTGCCCAATCCCTCCAACTCGTTCTTCACCGCATGCGAATGTACTATGTCCATGATTACATCCATGCCATATGCGTGAGCGTCCGCAATGAGGTGCTTGAGTTCTTCAGGAGTGCCTTGACGCGAAGATACAGCAAAGAAGTTCGACACATGGTAACCAAAACTGCCGTAATATGGGTGCTCTTGAATAGCCATGATCTGCAAGCAGTTGTATCCTAATTTGGCAATACGAGGCAGCACATCACGACGAAACTCATCATACGAATTCACCTTCTCCTCCTCGCTCGACATGCCAATATGGCACTCGTAGATAAACAACGGATCACCCGCTTTTCTCCTCTTCGCCTTAACTCCCTTCCCTTTAGGGAGAGGTTGTGGGTAGGCTGCCTGCTCTACAGGCTCCCACACTTGCGCAGAAAAGAGTTTAGTTTGCGGGTCTTGTACCACACGACGAGCATAACTTGGGATACGCTCTCCGCTACCGCCTTTCCACTCCACCAACAGTTTATAGAGTTGCTCATGCTTGAGCATTTTCTCAGCCAACATTATTTCCCATACACCATTCTCGGTAGGCTGCAAACGATAATCTTCATTCTTTTGCCAACCGTTACAGTCGCCCACAAGGTAGATAGCAGTAGCATTAGGAGCCCACTCGCGCAGTATCCATTTCTTACCCACTTTGTGCAAACCAAAGAACATATGTCCGTTAGCCCAATCGCTAAGTTTCTGACCACCTGTCAGTTTTTTCTCTTGCGCGATGGCATAGTTATAGCGTCCCTCAATAGCTGAAGCATAAGGACGCAGATAAGAGTCTGATTGTATAAGTTTTAATGTCTTCATTTCGTAGTTTTGAACTATTAAATTCTATATTTCAAATCAGCCGACAAAGGTACTAAAAATTTTGCATAATTGCAAGAAAACGCGAGTAAAAGTGCTCTTTTACCACGTTTTCTCATCAAATACGGCTGTTTGAATCATACATTTTCTGCTGCCAATGCTTTTTCGTAGCAAGCACGGCAGAGTGGTTCGTAGCTCTCCGTCTCACCGAGGAGGACGCGCTTATCACTGCTGACAGTACGGTGGCTGACGTATGCCAAGTCGCCACAATGCACGCAGATAGCGTGAGTCTTATACACATCATCGGCAATAGCCATCAACGCAGGCATTGGACCGAAAGGAACGCCCTTGAAGTCCATATCCAGACCCGCACATATTACACGAATACCACGACGAGCCAGTTCGTTGGCTACCTCCACGATCCCCATATCGAAGAACTGTGCCTCATCAATACCAACAACATCTACATCATTTGCCATAAGAAGAATGTTTTGGCTGCTATCCACAGGAGTGGATTGGATGGCATTGCGGTCGTGGCTAACTACTTCGGCTTCGCTATAACGCACATCAATAGCTGGTTTGAAGATTTCTACTTTCAGTTTGGCAAATTGTGCGCGTTTCATACGGCGGATGAGTTCTTCGGTCTTGCCCGAGAACATACTTCCACAAACTACTTCTATACTGCCTCGACGAAGGCGAGGACCTTTGGTTTCTAATTCACTGAACATGGTTGAATGTCTTGTACCATCATTTGGATGGTGGTATGGTGATTAAAAGTATTTTCGTTGAGTTCGTAGCAGATATCCACAGCGTTGCCGTTTTGGATATACTCTGCCATGTCGGCACGACCGAAGGCGATGCCAGTGATGGCATTCATGCGGTCGGTGACGTCCAAGCGCAAATGCTCACGCTCTTTGCCCACAGCACGCGTGTCACGGTGATTGATCAGTCGGCGCGACACAAACAGCGGACGCGGATTACCTGGACCGAAGGGTTCCAAGTGACGCAACACGTTGTAGAATTGCTTGGTAATATCACCCAATTGCAATTCCGCCTCAATGTCCAATGTAGGTTGCAACTGATTGGGCTGTATATGGGCTGCTACGTATGCCTCAAAACGCTGCTTAAACTCAGGCAGGTCATTGATGTGCATACTGAGTCCCGCAGCGTATTTGTGTCCTCCAAAGTTGGTGAGCAGGTCACTGCATGAGTCGATGGCACTGTAAATATCGAAACCTCCCACCGAACGAGCCGAGCCCGAGATGATACCATCCTCGCCTGCGGTGAGAACGATCGTAGGACGGTAGTAGGTCTCAGTGAGGCGCGATGCCACAATGCCCACCACACCTTTGTGCCAATGTGGGGCATAGACTACGGTCGAGCGGCGGTTGGCGAAGGCGGGGTCGTCTTGCAATTGCAGCAATGCCTCTTTGGTAGTTTCTGTATCGCAGTCGCGGCGATCATCGTTGTGCTGATTGACTTCTTCGGCTTGTTGGCGTGCAAAAATAGGGTCGTCGGTGAGCAATAGTTCTACGGCTGCGCGACCAGATTTCATGCGTCCACAAGCGTTGATGCGCGGACCAATTTTATATACAAGTTCGTTGATAGTAATCTCCTTGGCTTCGATGCCTGCCACTTGCATGATGGCGGATAAGCCCGTGAAAGGTGCTTTGTTGAGTTGCTGAATACCGAAGTGCGCCAAGATACGGTTCTCGCCTGTGATAGGCACGATATCCGAGGCAATGGACATTGCTAGCAGTTGAGTGAGAGGCAACAAGGCGATGAGGCCATTAGGCGAAAGGCGAGAGGCGAGGTAGCGTTGCGTATATGCTTGCGCCAGTTTGAAACCGACACCGCAACCCGACAAGTCTTTGTATGGGTACAGACAGTCGCTTCGTTTCATATTCAGTACTGCCACTGCATCGGGCAGCTCATCGCCTGGCGTATGGTGATCGCAGACAATGACATCAATGCCCTTGCTATTCGCGTATGCCACTTTCTCCACCGCCTTGATACCGCAGTCGAGTGTGATAACGAGTCTGCATCCGTGCTCTGTTGCATAGTCGATTCCCTGTTGTGAAACACCATAACCCTCGATGTAGCGGTCGGGAATATAATAATCTATTATGTCTTGGTTCTTGGTTCCTTGTTCCTGAATCACCTTATCCAAGAATCGATACATTAGCGCCACAGCAGTCGTGCCATCCACATCGTAGTCGCCGTAGATGAGGATCTTTTCACCTTGGGTGATGGCTTGGTGCAGACGTTCAACGGCTTTGTCCATATCCTTCATGAGGAAGGGATCGTGTAGTTTGTCAAGTGATGGGCGCACAAATGCACGTGCCTCATCGGAGGTCTGTATGCCACGCACTACCAACATACGTGCAGCAGCGGAACTGATATTCAGTTCGCGCTCCAACTGCCGTTGCAACTCCTGTTCCACCGCAGTCAAATGCCGTATGTTCCATTGGTAGGTCATGATTCGGCTGCAAAGGTACAACAAAAAAAGCAGAAAAGCAAGAAAACGAATAAAAAAGTGTTAGGATTATTTTCTATTTACGCAAGTTGTCGTTCTTTTGGAGTATCGTTTTGTCTGCTTTGCGTTTACGCAGGAAGTAGGTGATAGTGAAGGTAGGAATGATGTCGGTGAAAGGCAGTGCTTCTTCTAAGAAGGCGATGATGGTACCTTTCGTACCGCCAAAGAGTAAGCCGAATAGGTAGGCGGAGATGGGTGCCCATACGGCGTCCATCCATTCGCCCATGCCGGGTATGATATAGGATAGCATACCTATTGTGTCTATCAGTATGCATAGCCATAGAGGCGGTATTGGTTTGCTCTGTGCCAGTGGCTGTTTGTCCATGATAGTTAGTTTTTTGCCTGCAAAGGTAATTTTTATCGTTTTATCCATGTGCGACCGCTGTTGGTTGAGTAGTAGAGCCCTTTATCGGTTTGAGCCAGGAGTTCCTTACCATTGTTCATCAGGGAGAGGAACTTGCCACAAGAGGTGCCCGAGTAGCGGTTAATCCATGTACGACCGCTACTGGTGGAGTAATACACGCCTTTGCTGGTGATGGCGATAAGTTCGCCGTTGTATATCACCATGTCGATGAACTCGCCGCAGGATGTGCCTGTATATCGACTAATCCATGTGCGTCCTCCGTTGGTGGAGTAGTCTATTTGGTTGGCTTTCTGTGGGTTGATGCGCACAATTTCGTTGGAGGTTTGCACCATTCGAGTGTTTTGTGCTTGGATAGTTTGTCCGCTAAGGTGCAGCAAACCGAGCAGTAGGCAGCATGTGTAGAGAATTTTGGTTGTTTTCATCTGCTTTGATATTTTTCTGCAAAGTTACAAATAATTTTCCACCTACATCGCCGCCTACTAATTGCAGCATTTTCTTCTCGTATGGCATAGATGCGTTAGCTATTAGTACGCGATTGATGTCTAATTCAACGGTATTTGGTGTATTTGTGTGTTGCATGATTGTTGGTTTCGCCTGCAAAGGTACATAAAATAAACGAAAAATCAAAATCTTTTAGCAAAATCGTTCTAAACGATCTCAATTTCCACATGCTTCTCACGGACTTTACGAAACAGGAGGCGGTGAAGCAAGCCGAAGTCCTTGGAGTGGCATTGAGCACAATGGAGGATTGGTTAGAGAGAATGATCAAACAAGCTTCTATTGAGCGAGTTATGAATGGTATATGCCAGAAAATAACACATCAAATAGCATGACCGTATTAACCGTAAATACCGTAAAGAACAAAATACGGGATTTACGGGGTATATTTTCACAACAACTAAAACAACTTAAATCAACAACATCAGCGCGAGAAACAACATATCTCGCGCTAAAGGAAGGACACGGTGAGTACTCCGTGAATGAAACAAAGATAGGATATAGATGTGCCACGTGAGGTATGGTAATGTCTTCGTATGAACCCGTCAAGAACCCATTATGAACCCGTAATTGATCGCTGATTGGTGGGTGAGTAAAGACAATATGAACAATAAGAATTACTTAAGTAGATGGATTACTTCTTGAGTTCGAAGTGGTCCACGTCTTTCCACAGCGGTAGCACCTCGCGGAAGTGGTGGAGTTTGGCAATATCGAAATCGGCAATCTTGGTACCCTCTTCATCGTCAGCAAAAGACACTATTGGTTGCAAGCGGGTGTCATATGCCACCGAGTGACCATTATAATGCAAGCCCATGCCATCATCGCCCACGCAGTTCACCGCAGCAATATAGCACTGGTTCTCCGTCGCACGGGCAGCAATGAGCGCATCCCAATACTGAATGCGTATATCTGGCCAGTTAGCCACAACCAATATAATATCATAATCGCTGCCTGATTGGTTGCGTGCCCAAACGGGGAAACGCAAGTCATAGCAAACGAGCAACAATATCTTCACTCCCTCGTATTCAAAAACATGCCTTTCTTGTGCACGTTGAAAGAAGATATCTTCTCCTCCGTGAGCATATAGGTGTCGTTTGTCCTGCACTTCAATGGATGCATTGGGCTTAATCATAAAGCCACGATTCACCAATTTGACACTGTCCTGGTTCTTGGTTCCTGGCTCCTGATTCCAACAAATAAACGAACTGACAATAGCTACACCTGATTGGTCAGCAGCGGTTTGCAAACGACGAATGATCTCCCCGTCCATCGTCTCCGCCAATTCGGGATGGTCGGTGCAGAAGCCTGTAGCAAACATCTCAGGCAGTACCGCCACATCGGCTTTGCCAGCCAATGCAGCGATACGTTCTTCCGCCATGCGCAGATTCGATTCTTTATCTGCCCACGCTATTGGGTATTGTAGCAGTGCTACTTTCATTTCTTCTTTGTTGGCTCGCTAACGGGTTTGCCGATAGCTTCGCGCATGGTGGTATCCGCCTGGATATTCTGCATGCGGTAATAATCCATGATACCGAGGTTTCCGCTACGGAATGCTTCTGCCATTGCCTTTGGCACTTCAGCTTCGGCTTGGATTACGTTGGCACGTGCTTCTTCTGCCTTCGCCTTCATTTCTTGTTCGAGGGCTACTGCCATGGCACGACGTTCTTCGGCCTTTGCCTGAGCGATGTTCTTGTCCGCATTGGCTTGGTCAATCTGGAGGGCAGCACCGATGTTGCGACCTATATCAATATCCGCGATATCGATGGAGAGGATTTCGAAAGCAGTACCGGCATCAAGACCCTTACGAAGTACGAGCTTCGAGATGCTATCCGGATTTTCCAATACCGATTTGTGATTTTCAGAAGAACCGATAGAAGATACGATACCTTCGCCTACACGAGCCAAAATAGTGTCTTCACCAGCACCACCCACGAGTTGGCGGATATTGGCACGTACGGTTACACGAGCCTTGGTAATCAACTGGATACCGTCTTTGGCTACGGCTGTAACGGCTGGAGTATCAATTACTTTCGGGTTAACCGACATCTGTACGGCTTCGAATACATCACGACCGGCCAAGTCGATACCGGTAGCCATTTGGAAGGTCAATTCGATATTGGCTTTCGATGCAGATACGAGGGCATGTACCACACGTTCCACATGACCACCAGCCATATAGTGTGCTTCGAGTTCGTCGCGAGTAATGTTACTCAAACCAGCCTTGTGCGCCTCAATCATGGCCGGAACGATGATGTGTGGAGGCACATTACGGATACGCATCAAGAAGAGTTGTACCAATGAAATGTCTACACCCGAAACCTTGGCACTCAACCAAAGGAAGAAAGGCACATAGTGGAAGAATATGAATAAGAAAATAATCCCACCACCCACTAAAATAAACGGAATAATACTAGGGTCAATAATCATAGTTTTATGAATTATAGGTTATACTTTTTCTACTAATACCACACCATCCAAGATACGTTCTACACGAATCTTGCTTTTCTGCTCGATGAAATCGCCCGACGAGCGTACTTCGATGATGCGTCCATTGAATTCGGCATTACCGATAAGGGCCAAACGGGTGAGGGCTACACCTTCATCGCCAGCCTTCAAATCAAG
>JAZREU010000003.1:0-2033 GCA_045660925.1 Paludibacteraceae bacterium
TCTAGAAAATGAGGCTTGGGATATTGTCGTATTTCAGCAAAGCAGTTCTTTCTCAGGTGATTACTTAACAGTATCTCCATATTTGAATCGTCTTATAAAGAGAGTTGGCGATACACTTGTTAAACCTGCAAAATTTGCGTGGTTGCTCACTCCGTCAAACGAAACTGATTTTGCAGAGAGTGGGAGTTTCTACAATTCGATATCCGATGTTGCTGAACAAGTATTACAGGAAACTCCTATAGATATGCTTTTTCCTTGCGGAACGGCCATACAGAACGCACGTCACACATCGCTGCAGGCTTTGGGAGACGCGGGCAACCTATTGCATACATCATTGCACCTTCAGGAAGGAATACCTTGTTTAATAGAAACTTATGTGGCTGCTATGGTAATTGCTCGTTCTGCAGGTAATAATATATGTTCTGTCTATGGTGAACCTTCAATTGTTGATGCAGGGTGGTTGAATGGTAAGTTCATACCCGGTACTCACGGTTCGCCTGTAGGCTCAACATTCGAAAACGTTCGCATTGCGCAAATCGCAGCCATTGCAGCAATTAAGAAACCGTTTGAGGTAACTGACATATCATATGTAGATGATGTGTGATTCTGTACTCTTATTCAATACGTACCAGTTCTAGTATTGAATGGAATAAAAGGATGAATAGGTCTGTTTTGAAATAGTCCGTTATCTGTAGTTATATGAAGAAATAATATTCTATTTGAGTATTGGTTGTGAAAAAAAGGTTATCTTTGCAATGTCAACGGGGAGAAATCCGTTGATGTAAGATAGCATTTTGTTTAAGTCCTAACTTGTAAATTTCGCCAAAATTTTAACCAGGGGCCGGAGCAACCAATGCTCATTCTGTGTATATGCCGGTAGCGTGTGTTCACACGTTGCGGCTCACCTGCAAAAGTTGGGGGGATGATATAAAAATATTATCTTTGCATAGTTAAAATAAAGTACTATGCAGGACGAAAAAATACTACTGGAATTAGCCCGTTTGATATTGCCATCAGGTTTCATTGAAAACTTCAAGATTACAGGTATCACCAGCAATGATAGCGATGTAGAGATATCACTTGATGAGTTTGACAATCTTCCTGTAGAACGCCAAAGGCACAAGATAGAGTCCAAAGGCTTTCTTGATGCTGTAACAGTTCGCGATTTTCCTCTTCGCGACAAGCGTGTCAATTTTAAGGTACGTCGTCGCAAATGGTACGACCACACCACAGACGAGTATTTTACCAACAGCTATGATACCACTTACAAAGGCACCCGCTACTCAAAAGAGTTTGCGGCTTTTTTAAAAGCATTACCTGGAGACATATCCCCAATCGGCCCGTTCGCTTGAACCGTTCTGCCATATAAACGGTGATGAGGTAGAGCGTTCTTATAAGCATCATCTGAGCGATTACGAATCGTGGAGCGCAAAAGAGCATGCCGACAAATGGTTGCTTTTTGCCAAGAACATAGGTTCTCGCCTTTGCATAGATGAGACCTCGATGAGCAATGGCGAACTTTACACAATAATATCCAATCCCGATGCCAGAGGCAAGAAAGGCACTCTTGTTGCAATGGTAGAAGGTGTCAAGTCTGATGATATCATTGCAATAATCAACCGGATACCCGAAAAGCACAGGCGGTTGGTAAAGGAGGTTACGCTTGATATGTCAAATAGTATGAACCGTATCGTAACACGTTGCTTCCCCTCTGCAATAAAGGTTATTGACCGTTTTCACGTTCAGAAAGAAGCTTGTGAAGCAGTACAAGAACTGCGCATAAAACACCGTTGGGATGCAATACAGGAAGAAACCGATGCCAAAGAGAATGCAAAATGGAGCGGTAAGGAATATCATCCATTTGTCTTTCCAAATGGAGATACGAAGAAGCAACTGCTTGCACGCAGCCGATATCTGCTGTTTAAATCACCGGAAAAATGGAGTAATTCACAAAAGGAACGAGCAAATATACTTTTTGCCCAATATCCGGACTTGAAAGAGGCCTACTCGCTCACACATTCCTTAAGAATGAT
>JAZREU010000004.1:0-11114 GCA_045660925.1 Paludibacteraceae bacterium
CTTCTCGTCGTAAACGCATTGGTAGTCCGCAATGGTCTTGGCGTTGGACTCCTCCTGTGTCTTGCGATAGCGCTTGAGTTGGGTAGGAGTGAGGGTGCCCATCTTCTCGATATTGAGGTAGATTGGGTGGAGCGCAAAGACGCTAACTGCGTTGTAAGGATATGAGTCGAGGTTGTTGTGACGGAGGGTAGTGTCGTTGATAGGGAGGGTTTGGATCATTTTTTGACCTGTGAGTACAGCCCAGTCAGCGAGGAGCTTGAGGTCTTGGAACTCACCAATACCGAAGCCGTTCTCTGAGCGGAGAGAGAAGACAGGCACAGCTACGCCAGCGCCCTTCCAGTTGGCTTGGGTGTAGCGGAAAGGAGAGTCGGAGATGACATAGTGCTTAGCGCGTTGTACATCCCAGATCTTGCGGTTCTCGCCCCACTCCATGTCCACTATTTCACCAGACTTGAGGTCGTAGATGACATACTTGTACTCCACTACAGAACCGAGTTTAGCGTGGAAAGTGACGGTCCAAGTTGGGTTATAGGACGCTTCGCTATTGGACGGCGTTCCGCCTATTGGATATTGGCAATTGGTGAGAGGGAGTTTGTTGGTGCGGTCCCATTCGCCGAGGGCGGGGATATTACCCATGATAGCCACACCCTGATGACGCTCGAGGCGAGGTACAGAGACCTTGAGGGTGATATTGCCCGTAGCTTTCTTAGCCGCTACAGGTGCACGGTGTGCGAAGAGCACTTGGCTGAAGACCTTAGAAGCGAAGAGCGATTGGGATTTGTCTTGCCAGAGGTCGCGCAACACGATATTGCCAGGTTGGCACTCGAGCAGGTGAGACATAGACTCGCGACGGAGGATATTGCCTTGCTCGTCGAGCACTACATAGCAATAAGAGATGTACTTATGGATGTCGCTGAGGGTGACTTGCGCCGACCATTCAGAGTTGCCGTGGCAGTCCATAGGGAGAGTCACAGGCGATGCGGTAGTGATGTCCGCATCCGCAGCGTAGAGAACAGCAAGCTGTTGTCCCCATTGCGCTTGGTAGTTGATTGTGAAATGAAGTGTCATATGTGTGTATTAAGTTTTAAAAGTTTCAGAAGTTCTAAAAGTTTTAAGGGTTATTTGGTTTTGCCGTTGCGATAGAGGATGGAACCGATAAGCATTGGCAGGACGGTGTTGATGAGCCAGATGAGTGCGACGGCAAGGGCTATGCCGGCTGTGTTCGAGCTGAAGACACCGAAAATGATGAGCGACCAAGTGCCACGAATGGCGATATTAGCCGCAGGTATGGATGGGAAGACTGCCACCACCATGTAGTAGAATGGGATGGCAATCATGTATTGCACGAGGGTCATGTCCACGCCGCAGAAATGAAGCGTGAGGGCGAGTTGAATTGCCCAGATGATATAGCGAAGCATGGACCATGCGATGGTTTTCATGAAGAGCGGATAGGACATATGCGAGAGCGCAAGGGAGAGCTGGCGCATTTGGGTGTTGTGCCACTCGTGGCGAGAAAGATAGCGCACGAGGTGAGGCAAGAAGCTGAGCAAGAGCACCAAGACGATGAAGGCTACGGCGAAATACTGCATGGGGATAGCAGGATGGTAGCTAACAAAGAGCCATGTGGCAGGAACACCGAAGATGAGTTCGACCACGAGCAAAGCCACGGTGCCGACAAGACCGAGACCGACGGCTGCGGAGAAATTGCTCTTGTCCTTGAGAAGCATAGCACGAGCTGGATAGTCGCCTGCGTGATATGGCGTGATGAAAGCGCCGACGTAACCGTAGTAGACTTGGCGTTGGGCACCCCAGATGGTCATGGGTTCGGTTTTACGAAGCAGCAGACGCCATTTGCCCGCCTCTGCTACGACATTGATGGGCATGAGCAGAAGGGTAGCGATGAGAGTGAACCACAGACCGATATTGCTGGTGCGGAAAGCGTCGAGAAAAGAGGAATAATCGTCAAAAATAATGAGACGATATGCCAAATAACCATACGCTGCAAGGATGAGCAGCGTATTAAAAATACGGAGGTATGGTTTGTTTGGTTTCATTTTCGGCTGCAAAGGTACAAAAAAAATATGTAATTAGCAAATAATTGCTAAGAGTTTTGTATATTTGCGCAAAATATACTACCTTTGTGGTCTATTTTGAGAGCGATATTCGTAATATTGGCTTTTATTCTCTGCATGAGTAGTGTGGTATGTGGTCAGGTGAGCAATGTGTTGCCCTCCTCTGCGAATATTGCCAATCTGCAAACCGCACGAACGGACAGCTGGAGTTGCTTTCATAATCCAGCTACGCTGGTACAGCCCTCAGGATGGCAATTGGCAGCGCAATATGAGAATCGGTATTTTCTCTCCTCACTAAACACGGCGATGCTGCAGGTGGGATATACGAATGAGTATGTGAACGTGGGAGTAGGATATTCGTTTTTCGGGTATGCGAAATATCAAGAGATGATGGCTGGTTTGGCATTAGCGCGATCGTTTGGAAAGTTCTCCATAGGACTGCAAGCCAACTACTTGACACTATATTGTGGCGATGAATTGGGGTATAAAGGAACATTTATACCGCAAGTGGGCGTGACTGTGAATGTGCTGCCAGAGTTGACTGTCGGATTGCATGGTTTTAATCCGTTTGTCCAGACCATTGCGATTGAGGATGAGGTAGAGCGCAGATTGCCAGCAATCTATTCGTTGGGATTGAACTATCGATGGAAAGAGGTGTTGCAATGGTCGGTACAGGCAGATTATGATGTGAATAGCACCTATCGCATCGCCACAGGATTGGAGTGGCAGGCAATAGAGCGGTTGGTGGTGAAAGTGGGTGTGTATTATCAGCAGCAGTTTGTGGGGTGTATGGGTGTGGCTGTGACATGGGATAGACTACGATTGGATACGAACTTTGAGTTGCATCCATTATTAGGTGTGACATGTCAAGGAAGGATAGGAGTGAGGTTATGAGGTGGAAAATGATGTGCATAGTATGGTTGATATGCATGAGCAGTTGGGCACAGCAGTATCAATTGGCAGATATCATGGAAGATCTCTATGGTCAGCTGGCAGAATATGGAATTGCGATGGACGATGTGGCAGAACAACTGATGGAGATAGCAGAACACCCTATTGATCTGAATCAGACTAGTGCGGAAGAATTGGGTCAATTAGGTTGGCTGACGGATGAGCAGATTGATGAAATATTACTATACCAATACCAGCATGGTTTTGTAAGCATATATGACCTGCAACTGATACATAGTCTAAAGGACTACGATATACGCAACTTGTTGCCGTTTGTAGAGGTTAAGAGTGATAGGTTAGAGGTTAAAGGTGAGAAAATATATTTTCGCGAAGTTTTTCACTATGCTAAACATGAGATTACGCTACGGGCAGATGCACGAAATATAGAAGATTTTGATAGTGATCCTATGTACGGCAAACTACGGTATCGGTTTGATTATCAAAAGAAAGTGCAAGCGGGGCTTACGGTGTGTCGCCCCACGGGCGAGGTGTGGGAAAACATGCAATATGGCGGATTTGTGCAATTACAGGACATGGGTTGTATAAAGAATCTTTCTGCTGGGAATTTTCAGGCGAATTTTGGCCAGGGATTGGTGATCGGTTCGCCCTTTAAGATGGGCAAGAGCAGGTGGATGAGTTCGGGTATGAATGCCAAAGAGGGGGTGCGAAAGTTCACTTCTGTAGGCGATGATTACCAAGCTTTTCACGGCATAGGAACGACGTTGCGTTTTAGCTGGGCAGAAGTGTCGGCGATGTATTCGATAGACCAACAGAAGGATAGCGCATGGCATCATCTGGTGGGCGTGAATGCCACAGGCAAATGGAGGAAACTGAAAGTGGGTCTGACGGCGATTGAAAATATGTATTCAGATACTACAACAGTCCAAGCGGTAGTCGGTATAAACACTCGTTACAATTGGGGAAAGGTAGATTTGTGGGGTGAAGTGGCTACAACGCAAGGTAAACGCTGGGGATTGGGCGGAATAGTGGGAATGAATTTTACGCCTATATCGGATGTGAACCTCTTGGCATTATACCGCTACTATTCTCCCTATTTCGACAATCCATATGCCTATGCTTTTTCGGAAAAAAGCCGACTGAATGATGAGAATGGATTCTATATGGGAGTGGATGTTCGTACCTTAGCCAAATGGCGCTTTGCAGCATATGTAGATGCTTTTCGCGAGGGGTATGATTTTATGACACAAGCGGATTTTATTCCGGATAGCACCTACGACATGAATTGGCGTGTGCGGGCAAGGCGGCAAGTGGGCAAGGATACATATGCACTGCGGTATCGATTGGTTTATCGCCTGCCCTGCTGGGTCTTCCGCACGCAGGCAGATGCGAATATGGTGAAAACGGAGGATTGGAGCTATGGCGTATCGTTGCTGCAAGATGTGGAGTACCATGTGCCTGTTTTACCAATAGTATTGCAAGTGCGCGCACAGGTCTTTGATGCAAGGCAATGGAATAACCGTATTTATGCCTACGAAAATGATGTGCTATATGCCTATTCTATTCCCAATGTCTATGGATTGGGTGGAAGGTTTTTGGTGAATGCGCGATACAAAATCAACGATACATTCTCTATTTACTTGCGCGTGAGTGAAATGATTTATCAAAAGGCGTGGGCAAAGGAACATGATAAAAATAGTACGCGCACGGATGTGCACGCACTATTGAGGGTGAAGTTGTAACAGTTGTGTAATGATGAATTATGGATTATAAAAACTTTGCTCTAATATCTTTTGTGCATCGCTTTCATTCATGAGATCTAACAAGGTAACATGCTCGTTATGACGCATGTAGCTATCTACAATGCGCCAACCTACCCATTGCCCTAATCGACCAGGTGAGTCTTGTGTCACTTCTGCCGTGAAAGGACCATCGTTCATATATGAACTAAGTATTAAGGATTCTGTTTTGAACAAATCTTTCTTTTCGATGATTCTATTCCATATAGCGCGTTCGTATAGTTCGCACCATTCCCATTGCTCTTGCGAATAGCCAATAATTTCACATGCAGATTCTTCGGGTAATAATTGACGGAGTAAAAACATCTGCTTTCCACGAAATATCATTTGTTCTAATAATCTGTTGTACTTACTATTATATGCAATATGGTATGATAAATACATACTCATAATATCCGCTACTATACACTCTTTGCGCATAGTCTGTTTTTGATAGTCGTACACTACTTGATTGTAATATGGATAATCGCTCCCGAGGTACATATCTATACCAATACCGATGATGTTTTCATAGTAAATAACCGACGAATTGAAACCCGACACCAACAAATACACCGTTGGTATCTCCCAATCTGGATAAAGATAATGCAGACGCGAAAAGGCAGTATTCAACGCTTCTTGCAAACTATCCACATTAGCAAATCTCTCCTGTACCAATGCATTAGTCTGTGCAAATCCCATAGCAGTATCTGCTAAAAAACCAGCCAACTGCTCGCTAAAATATACTGTATCTTCCACAGGCAAACGCAAAATCCCCTCTACGTACAATGGCATAAATCCCTCATAATCAGCATATAACTTCCTTACATCGTGCATTGTGCTATCTGTCCGTACTGCCAACAACGCACTATCAAACCGCACAATATCCACTTCTACCGTCTCAATATCTTTTGGTATATACTGATATTTATTCCCACATCCGTATAGTACACACAAAAGTATCGCGACATCCAATACCCGATATCCAATACCCGATACCCAATACCCAAACTTAAATCTTTCCATCTCTCATCTCTATTACTCGATCACTTATCTCTGCTAATTCTTTATCGTGCGTCACGATAATAATCGTTTGTCCATACTGCTCACGCATTTGCAGTAGCAACTTGTGAAGTTCTTTCTTATTACTCTCATCCAGACTACCACTTGGCTCATCTGCCAATATCACATCAGGCGACATCATCATCGCTCTCGCAGCTGCCACACGCTGTTTCTCACCACCCGACAACTGATTTGGCTTATGCGTAAGTCGCTCTGCCATACCCAGTTCCGTCAGCAGTTCCACCGCACGTTTCTCTGCCTCTTTCTCATTCATACGAGCTATCATTGCAGGCATCATCACATTCTCCAGCGCATTAAACTCAGGCAACAACTGATGAAACTGAAAAATGAATCCAATATGTCGATTTCGAAAATCTGCTAATTCTTTCTCTTTCAATGCAAACACATCCACCCCATCAATCACCACATGTCCAGCATCGGGCTTATCCAGCGTACCAATAATCTGAAGCAAGGTCGTCTTGCCTGCCCCACTCTTTCCGATGATACTCACGATCTCCCCCTTCTCCACGGTTAGATCCACTCCTTTCAGCACCTCCAATAGGCCAAAAGACTTGTGTATATTCTTTACTTCTATCATAATGCTTATTTCTTTTTATACGCCGAATAAATCAAATCCACTGCCTCTTCTATCAAATCATCTTTATCCTTAGAGTGCTGATTCACAAGTAGATGCGGTCTCACTCCGCCTTCAATACTCTGCATATCTCTGTCATACATCTTCACACTCGAGAAACGTACCATCCACCCATTAGGCAACTCATAACTCATCGGCATACCGCCTCCTCCCCCACTCTTTCCGCCCAGTATCAAGCAGTTATCCGCGTAGCGCATGATACTCACAAAGAAGTTTGCTGCCGAATAACTATGCCTGTTACACAGCACCACCACAGGTCGCATCCAATACCCCTTACTATCTTCCAACTTCATCTCAACTACCTCCGAAAACTCATCATGTCCCCTACCCGACTTATGCTGCCAATACCCTACTACCGTGTCATGCGAGAAGAATGGCGTTGCCAACTTATACGCATTCTCCATACTGCCACCACCATTATTCCTTACATCCAACACAATTCCCTTACAATCAGCAAAATAATTCAGAACCATCAGCCAATTTGTCAGCGAAAAACCATCCGAGAACGAACCATAATACACATATCCTATGCTATCACCATCTATCCTATTATAGTTTAATCCGCCTGCTCTACGATAATCTTTCAAATAGTATTTAGTCAGTATCTCCGAATCAAAATTATCTGGATAACCCTCATACCACTTGCTACAAACCGACACATCGAATGGAGAATACAAGTTCACATGCCCGTCCTCCAACGTGTTCAACATCTCCTCCATCAAATCAAACATTCGATAGTTATCCTCAAATTCCACAATCTTCATCGTATCAAATTGTGGCTGATACACAGCATACACCGAATCCCAATCCACCTTTTTATCATCGAACAAGCAGTATTTCTCATCAATAATCTGCCACAATGCCTCAAAGTTCTCCGACGGCGTATTCTTATGATTATCAAACGGATGCGTACAACTCACCCCGCCTATCAGCACCAGCAGCCCTATCGCTATATGTCTTAAATCATAATTCATAATTCAAAATTACGCATCGTACCTTTCACGCGATATTCCCACACACAACCCACTACCGCACTCACCATTTCTCGTGAGAACATCATACCTTTCTCGCCATACTCCAAATACTCATGTGCAATCCCCACACGCCAAGTACTTCGCTTCAACTGCATATCAAATGTCAGTTCATGTTGCAAATGCCTATGGTTCCACATACCTGCACAACGAAAATCGCCCAACACACCTTCGCCCATCTCGTAATACGAATGCCAATAATCGGGTAGGTAGTCCAATCCTATCACATTCGCACGCACCATATAGCGCAACCTATAGCTGGTCTTCTTCGCCCGAAAAGCCCATTCCACGCCACCCATAGCGCACAAATTCACTGCTAAATCCATCGAATAGGGCTTATTCACACTACTACCATGCATCTTTCCCATCAAATCTACATCCAGGTAAGGACCCAGTTTCAAACGCAATCTATCCTCCGCAAAACGCCAATTATAACACGCTCCCCAACCGCCGTGTAGCCCTAATGAATAAATCAGATTCGTGTACATGCTGTTGTACATCCAACCAAATCCCACGTCCATCTTACCCACGTGCTCCCACTTCTTTGTGCTATCGCTTCGAAACTCTTGCCACCATTCGTTGCTCAATCCCACCTGTTGTCCCGAATAGAGTAGGGGACTCAAGTACTGATCTTGCATCCACATACCCCCATATCGCACACTGAGCACATTCTCATGCTCCACACCCCAATCATCTGCCCAAGCAAATCCTTGGAAACATGTGATAAACAACAATATACACCACTTTTTACTATTCATTCAAAGCAATAGTTTGTTCTCAAAAACAAACACCTAAACGGACACTGAAGCTTAAAGCTATATTGGGATTATAACCTCCAAACCAATGCCAAAGTTCAAAACCATGGTGATAACTTGTATCTGCGGCATTTCCAAACGCATATCCGCCTCCTACCCATGCGTCAACAAGAAAGCGTTTGTACATATATTGATAGCCTATAGTTGCCAAAATAGCTCCCATATCAGCCAAAGTACGTGAGCTATCTGCTTTGCTATCATACCAATAGTAGGAATAAGTTAACTCTGGACGCAGATAAAATCCTCTTAATGTCAATCCATCTTTGTCTGGCATAAAAAACTTATGACCATAACGAATGGTAAATCCAAGTGGATTATTCTTATATTTATCATAACCTGCACCTATTACACTTGCACAAAGTTCACTACTTTGAGCTATTTTGGGAAAGGCACGTTCATATGAAATTTTCGTGCTACCACTTATCCATGAAAGAAAAGTGATTTTTACGGAGTTCAGATAATTAGGCTGTAGAGTCAAGTCTTTTTGCTTGGCTGCATGAATTGGCATACTAAATAAGGTAATTAGAAATGCCAATAAATAAATTATCTTAATTTTTTTCATACTAAATCACATTGAAGTGGTTCTTAATTCAAAATTCTCAACTTCCTCTCCCCATTCTCCATCACCTCAATCTTCACCCATACCGTATCCTCAGGCAGCAATGGATCGATCATCTCTGCCCACTCAATAAAGCAGTAGTTCCCCGAATACAGATATTCCTCCGTACCCATATCCATCGCCTCTCGCATATCCTTAATCCGGTAACAATCAAAGTGATAAACCTCTTGCATCACTTTTATATCTTGGCTCTTGGTTCCTGGTTCTTGGTTCGGTTTAATAACTTCATACACATTCACTATCGCAAATGTCGGACTATTCACCACATCTTCCGTCCCCATTGCTTCGCACAACTCTTTGATAAAAGTGGTCTTGCCCGCACCCATTTTGCCATCAAACGCAAACACACGGCGTCCCTCACACTTATCCAGTATATCCGTTGCCTTTACTTCCTCTCCTTGTTCATTGACCAAGTAAATCCCCTTCTCCAGGTCCTTTTTTATCGTGTATTTCAAATTTTGTCCCATCAATCACTTGAAAAATTTTGTTTAATTTTCTATAATATTCTACAATTTTGGGTGTGCAAAAATAATCCATTTTTTTGTTTTTGGTTGCAAGCGACGTGTCGCTCATCCAACCAAAACAAAAAATTCACCTTGAATTGACGATTATTGACATCAAAATTGACACTAATTGTCTTTAATAAAATAATTTCGCGGCAAAGTTACAATTTTTTTTTCAATTACACAACTATTTCCGCCACATACAGTTCATATTCCTCATTGAATATCTCTATTCTTCTCTGAAATCCAAACCCCAACTTCTGGTACAACTTTTTCGCCCTGTTCTCTGGCTCCACAGCCAATGTCACCACACCTATCCCTTTTTCCTTTGCCATCTCCTTCGCTTTTTCTATCAAAGCAGTTCCCACACCTCGATTCCGATAGGGTAGGGCAACCGACAAACTGTCGATATAGAACTCCCCAGCTTTCGCTTCGTCCTCCATCTCATCCCAACCTTTGCCAAATGCCACATCAAACAGCTCCTTCAGTTGCGGATACATCCTATCTCTCTGCTTGCGATAGTGCTCGCCATTCACGGCGATCATCATTCCCGCCATCTCTCCATCCACTTCTGCGATGACTGTATTTGTATAACTATAATGCGTATCTTCCTGCTCACACACATCCTTCAGCACTCTAATCCACTGATTATAAAGCGCTTCATCTTCCAACAAAAACGCATGATATATTCCATCAGCAATATATGCCGCATCTTCTATTGTTGCTTTTCTAATATTAATCATATTTTTATTTGTAACATGTCTATTTATTAATCCATTATCTCCCGATACATTTACTTAAGATTCAGCGTACGAGCATTGCTCAAGGTCTATCGGGGTCCCCGAAAATCTGTCGATTTTTGGGGAGAGGAGAAATGGCGGCAAGCCAAACTCGCGCGCGAGTTTCATCTTGCAAGCCCATTTCGACGAAGGAGCGGTTGCAATTCATTACGGAGTACCTCGTAAAAGCGTGGCTCTAGAGTGGCAAAAAGATTAATTAAGATTTCTGCGCCTTAGGCGCAAGGAGCTTAAAAAACTATTCCCCGCACAAAATTACTACTTTTTCCCCATTCCAGCAAATCCTTCTTATTTTTCTCCCCGAAATACTTGCAATTCCACATTTTTTGTTGTACCCTTGCACCCGAAATGTCTTATACTGAAATAGGTTTACTCATAAAACGAAGAAAAAGTATCAATTATTAAGAATTAAGTTTTATGGAACGAGGCTTAAACAACAGTTATCCCGAGTCATTTCGGCAACAAGTATTGGAAGATTATTTTAGTAGTAATGGCACGATTAAAGCATGTGCGGCCAAGTGGGGAATTCCCAAAGGTTCATTAGGAACTTGGTTGAAAACTTGCAAGAATGCAGAAAAAAGTGTATCTTTGCGCAGAAAACCAATTCATATGGATGCAAAAGATCAAGCTATTGCCGACTTACGCTTAGAAAATGAGCGCCTTCGTCGCGAAGTGGAGTACAATAAACTCCGCGCAATCGGTTATGAGCGCCTTCTTGAGATTGTCAAACATGAAGATGGCATAGACCTGTTAAAAAAAGATGGTGCCAAACAGTAGAACGCCTGTCCGCAGAGTTTCCATACGAAACAATGGAAACTCTCTGCGGACTGTTTGGCAAGTCTAAACAGGCTTATTACAAACATAAACGCAAGT
>JAZREU010000005.1:0-74328 GCA_045660925.1 Paludibacteraceae bacterium
ACCTGATGCAAAATAGTCTTCAACAACTTGTTGTTTGAATGACTGAGAGTAATAATTTACTGTTCGCTTCATAAAACTTGAATCTTAATAATTGATACTTTTTGTTCATTTTATGAGTAAACCTATTTCAGTATAAGACAAATGACTAAAGCACAACAAAAAAGCGTCAATTCTTAACAAAAACTTAACATTTATTACTTTTTACTTGCACATGTCAAAAATTATTCGTACCTTTGCACACTGATAATATATATATTATATATATAACCACCTAATCTATCAATTATGTTATCTAAAAACACAGAGCAGCCATCCTGTTTCTGCGCTTTTTTTCGTAGCGCATTTTTATTATTTCTTATCTTTTTAGGCATTGAAGTGAATGCCCAGAACTTCAATTCTACCAGTTCGTATCTCTCTAATGCAGAGCAGTCAAGGATGACCGTTGTGCAAGAGCAGACTTATCGTTCGTATCAATCAACTATTTACGAACCGTTTGCTGCGGGTATTACGAGTGCGGACGACAACCAAAGCAATAGTGTATCCAAAATCAACAACCGCCAAAACTCTTGGGGAGGAGGCGGTATGGGTGATGAAGAAGATGACGATGCAGGTCACAGAGATCCCAACAGCCCCGTTGGCGAATCATGGATAATGCTACTGTTTGCTGCAGTGGCGGCAGTCGTTATATATCGCAAGCGCATTGTATCTCAAAATAATAATTAATCAAACTTAAGTCTAACACTTTGAAATATAAACGATTATGAAGAATAATATACTTAAATCAATTTTTATCTCGTTAATCCTTTTAGTAGGAGCAACCAACGCGTGGGCATACGACATCAAGTGTACATTCATCTATGATAACTCTAAGACGCAATGGTCGTCTGTACAATTAATGGTTGGACATAATTCATGGTCACAGGGATATGTAATGAAAAAGATAGATAATACCCAATTGTGGTATTACACTTTTTCAAGCACTTGGGGTGGCGCTACGCAAATCTGTGTCTTCAACGCAAGTGCCGCATGGGGTGGTGAGGGTAGTTCCGTATCACACAGAAGCGGTTACATGGACCAAAATACCGCTGTTAAAAACTTATCTGGAAATATGACAGATGGTGTTCAGTTAATTACTACTACGACTGGTAATGATGGGACAGCTATGTCAACCGCATATCATTCTTCATACACTGGACTCAATACAAACCAAAAAGCGACGGTACAATCAACTACTGACGGATCAACTTACTCTGATAATTCAAATGCAGGTTCTGTAAGTATTAGCACCTACAAACTCAAAAGCACAAGTGCTTCAGAATCTTCAACTGGAACTACAAGTGCATTCGCTGCTCGTACAGCTGTAGTAACGATGACTGCTACTGCTAAGACAGGCTACACTTTTGTTGATTGGTGCAATTCAAGCAACACGCAACAAACAACTTTTACATCATTAACCTATAACTGCTCTGGTTCTACTGCTACATATACAGCTCGTTTCAAAGCCAACCAATACACTATCACCTACAAAGATCAAGGAAATGTAACATTCACAGGAACACACGCAAGTGGGTATCCTACAAAACACACCTACGGAGTAGAAACTACACTAAAGAACGCAACCAAAACGGGTTATACCTTCGGCGGTTGGCACACAGATGCTGCATGTACCCAAAAAGTCACATCACTTGGTGCTACAGCATACACCGCTAACATCACCCTCTACGCCAAGTGGACAGCAAAAACCTACGCCATCACACTGAATGCAAACTACACGGGTGGCACAAATGGTAGTGCAACTGCCACCTATAATAAAAATACGGTTACCAACCTGACCCAACCTACTCGCACCGATTATCGTTGCAACGGCTACTATACTGCCGAATCAGGTGGTACTTTAGTACTCTATACAAATGGTACTTTGGCAAAAAGTGTCAGCGGTTATACCGATGCTGATGGTAACTGGATAAAAGATGGCACTGCTACCTTATACGCACAATGGACATACGATGTGACAGAATATACCGTAACCTTTGCTGCAGGTACTGGTTTCACTTCTTATGGCTCAGTCACCGCGTACAACAATACTACATCTGCAACCATCACTTCACCTGCCACAGTGCGTAGTGGACAAAGCATTACTTTCACGGCTACACCAAAACCAGGTTATGAAGTAGAGGGGTGGTACACCAATGCTGCTTGCACAGCAGGCAAACATGATGCTGGCAACACTACATATACCACCTCTATTACTGGCAACACTAATGTATATGTTAAATTCGTTGAGAAGACATGGTCAGTTGCCTTTGCTGCAAGCACAGGTGGTACAGTGACTACCCCTTCATCTACTCCACAAACGGTTGGCGAAGTGCAAGGTATTACTATTATTGCTGAGACAAAAGAAGGTTATACTTTTGCAAATTGGACTTCCTCTAATGGAGGTAAATTTGATGATGACAGAGCAGAAAAAACTGATTTCTACCCAACAGCAGCAACTACTGTCACCGCGAATTTCACAGAAAACTTACACACTATTGCCGTACAAACCAGCAACAACGAACATGGTACCGTTTCCCCTGCTTCTGTCGAAGTAGGTGTAGCCACCACGACCGAGATAACCGCTACACCAAATGCAGGTTATATGTTTGATAAATGGATGGTAGCAGGCGGTGCTTCTGTAGCAGACCCAACAAGCGCCAAGACTACCGTCACCGCAACGGCGGAGGGAAGTGTTACGGCATACTTCAAGGAGATACCTCCTACCACCATCTACTTCAAGCCCAACGACGACTGGAAAAAGGACAACGCCAACTTTGCTATCAACTATTGGAACAACTCCACCAGTGGTTTTGCAGACATGACCGAGCTGGATTGCGAAGGCAACTACTATGTGGGACAAGTGCCTACGGGCTTCACCGACATGAAAATCCAACGCGTACAAGTTGACTCAACTACCAAATACTACATCACTGGTAGTAGCGACCTCGTCGGTCAGGCGAAAGCATGGAAAGAAACTGCCGTAGAAATGACCTACGATGCCAACGAGACGGCATTCACCTACACTTTCAGCAACTTAGCACCTGGCATCACCTACAAGATGAAACTCACAAACGGTTCGTGGGCGAATGCATGGGGGCACAATGCCCTAAAAAACTCATCAGCCAATATCACAAGCGACAATGACAATAATATTGTCTTCAAACTCCCATACGGTGGCGATGTGGTGGTGAAATTCGACGGAACCAATGTAACTATTTCTGGCTTTTTTGTAAAAGACGACGCTACCCCACAAAAATATGGCTCCGCAGTACCAGGACAATGCCATGATGTCATGCTGCAAGGCTTCTATTGGGATTCTAACCAAGACAAATACTATGGCAATACCCGTTGGAGTACTTTGCAAAGTGAAGCAGCAGACATTTCCACCTACTTCGACCTGCTATGGTTGCCACCATCAGCTATGTCGTCAGGTGGCGTAGGCTATCACCCTAAGCAATATAGCAACCAAAACAGCGATTGGGGTTCGCGCAAGGACTTAGAAAAACTCATCTCTATGCTCCATGCTGGTGGCACCAAAGTGGTGGCAGATATGGTGGTCAATCATATGGACACCAAGAGCAGTTGGTGCGACTTCTTCGATCAAGACTTTGGCGAATATGGCTATTTCCAACCCGATGGTAGCTATATCTGTAATAACGACGAAATGAACTGGGATGCCGATGAGGGCTGTCGCGGAACCGCTACTGGTTCTTACGACGATGGCTATGGAGGCGAGTCTAACTACGGTGCTGCCCGCGACATGGCACACAACGACGAGAAAGTGCGTCAGATGTTCCGCGCATACGCCAAATGGATGGTGGATGTAATGAAGTACGATGGTTTCCGCTACGATTATGCCAAGGGATTCCACCTATCCCATGTGGATGACTACAATGCAAATGCGGGGGTATATTTCTCTGTCGTTGAGTTTTGGGAGAGCAATCCTAATACCCTATGGAACGCCATTTGCGATGCAAACCAAAACACCTACGCCTTCGACTTTGGTATGAAGTTTAATATCATGAATGGTGGTATCGCCAACTTTGACTATGCGAAGTGTAAGAACCCCAATGCTTTGATTGGTATAGGAAAAGGCAAGTGGGCAGTCAACTTTATCGACAACCACGACACCTTCGAACGCGATGATAATAGCTATGACTTCGGTGGTGATGCAATGCACCCTGATACGAAGGACCGTCTCTTGCAAGCCCATGCGTATATGCTCTCTATGCCTGGTGTGCCTTGTGTGTTCTACCCATATTGGAAGACATACAAAGATGCTATTGCACCAATGGTGCTTGCCCGCAAGGCAGTAGGCGTACACTCCGAGAGTGCTGTGAGTGATGAGATTGTGGGTAATGGTTATCGTGCCTATGTCACAGGTACAAAAGGTATGCTACTCCTCGAATTAGGTGCCGCAGTGGATGGTTTAGGTTCATACTATGGCTATCGCGAAGTAGCAGCAGGTCCTGGATACAAGATGTTTATCACCTACGAAGCAGCTGGAGCAGAACTCACCGTCAGCCCTCAGTCCACCTACTATCGTTCTCAAACCATGAGCGTAACGATGAACGCAGTAGGTCTGGCGGGTGTACCTGACATCTATTACACCGTGGATGGTACAGACCCACGCACATCAGCAAGCAAGAAGAAATATACGGGTGCAATCAGCATTTCGGGCACAGTGACCATTAAGGCATATGCAGAGATACACGACAACCAAACTGCCGTACAAACCCATACATACACCTACTATCCACCGCAAGAAGAACCACTTACTGTGCGCTTCTTGCCTCCAAACGATTGGTGGACATATGTTTATGCTTGGGATAAAAATGATAATAAACTATTGGGCAACTGGCCTGGTACTAAAATCGACCCTAATGCCAATGGATGGGTAGAGCACACTTTCGCAGCGGGCAAAAACCCTGTGAATGTGATCTTCCATAATAATGTAGGAGCGCAATCCCACGATATTGTTTTAGAGGAAGACGCATGCTACATATGGAATAGTTCATTAGGCGATGCCGTACTGACCAACGAATGCAACATCCCAGATGGTGATTCCTTCACACCTGCTGATCCAGAACAAGGCAACACGCCTAAATTGCTCTTGGACGAAACTCTCACACTATCCGTGCCACAAGACGACAAGAATCTCTATGACATGGACTCGAAGAATATCACCCATTTGTATCTGTCGCCTAATAGCAACTGGAAATCTGATGGTGCACGCTTTGCTGCATACTTCTTTGGCAATGGCGACACATGGGTTAGCATGACCGATGAGAATTCCGATGGAATATACGAATGTGTAATCCCTACTGCGAAATCATATCCAAGTGTTATTTTCTGCCGCATGAATGGTAATACAAGTACCAATAACTGGGACAACAAATGGGATCAAACAAACAACTTGACGGTGCCAACAGACGGAAAGAATCGCTATACTATTGCGGAGGGAGCATGGAGCTACGGAAACGGCTCTTGGTCCACTATCTACGACGATAGCAAATGGACTACTTTCACGGCGCCTACATATTCCGTTACAATCAATATTACAGGTTACGGATCTATCGAGATTGATGGCGTAACATATACCAACGATAGCGAAGATAAGGGCACTTATTCTGCGCCAAACATTACGCTCAACGAGCTGATGCAAATCGGAGCAATCACACCTGCCAACGAGTGGACTTACGGCGTGACACCTACTATAATAATAGGTTCGCGCACGCACGAGGTAGCAGAGAACACCTCTTATACCATCTGCGGAACAACAATAATCGATATTATTTTCAGTCCATCCATCTGTAACGTGGTCTTCGACCTAAACTTGCCACAAGGCGTTCCTACCCCACTCTGGTCGGTGGATAACCAACGCGTTACACCAGGTGAGAAAATAAAAGCACCTCAGTTGGGCGAACTGCAAGGCTACTTCTTTGGCGGATGGTACACCCACGCTACCGACTTTAGTAATAAAAACCAATACGACTTCAGCATGGTGGTTACCAAACCGCTTACGCTCTATGCCCGTTGGCTCAAATACGAGGATTGCATCTTCTTCAAGAACAACCTCGGTTGGGAGAGTGTATATGCTTACTTCTACAACTCAGATAAGTATTGGGACGACACCAAAGGTACGGGTTCGCAAAAACTCAAAACCTTCCCTCAAGACAACGACGCGGAGCACAAACCACACTGGTTTGAGTTCCAAGGCGAGCTGAGCAATATCCCAGAAACCGACATCTGGTATCTGGACTTTATTGCTATGGCAATAGCAGTGGATAACTCCAACTGGGGCGAGATTACGGGCTACACCAACATCAGCTTCACCGAGCACAAGCAATACGACTACGAGTTCTTCTATCAGACATCAGTCGTTCGCCGTGGTGACTTCAATCGAAACATGTCGCTCTTCATCCCTGAAGTAGGACAAGAACCTACCATGCGCAACGAATCCAAGTACTACAACGACGGTCTGTGGCTGAAATACAACTCCATCGAATCGGGCTATAACTGGAGAGGTAGCGCCAACAGTTGGTCAACCAGTGCCAATGCCTTCACAGCAGACAAAGCAGGCGGCTATACCTTCACCTCTTTAGTTCAACTAACAGGTGGTACAGACTATGAATTCAAGATATTTGGTAACAACACTTGGTTCGGCAACACAGGCACCATGACTGAAGACAACTGCACCAACTGGCCTTTTACCAATAAAGAAAGTACCAACGCCAAGATTCACCCAACCGCTACGGGCGACTATATCTTCACCATCTATGTGGGCGACGGTAAAATGATGGTTAGTCTGGAGTATCCTTTGAGCGTAGGCGATTATCGACTTGCATACAAAGACAATACAGCGGGTTCGTTCCACCCAAGTCACTATATCAAAAAGCGCAACGAGGGACAAAACGATACCATCAGCTTCTTCGTTCATCACGACAAGCGACCTGAGATTATTGTTCAGCAGTGTAGTGCTATTGCCAATGATGGTACAGCCACATGGAAGACCCTCGATATCGGCAATATCAACCCTGCTGCGGGTATTACAGAAACAGGTGTATATAATTTCTATTTACAGCAAATACAAGGACAAACAAATCCAAGACTGTTGGCTCAAACGCAGCCATACACTGGCAACTTCTACATCCGTACCGAATCAGCTGATGGAGGATGGAAATTCTTCCGTCAATCCTCTAACCTCATGACATACAATAGTTATGCCGACAACAACGAGAACTTCGACCACTACTTCTGTAAGTATGTTAAAACTGCAGACCGCAATGTGGCCTTCGTAGTAGCCAACGACTATAGCTATTGCATCTCCGACACCTTGACCGCAGACCCTGCAGGAGCCGTACAGATTGTTAATGCTCAAGGTCAATTGCCAGAGAATGCCAATGTCCGCTTCGCGTGGGACAGCAAGACCAACGAACTCAGCCGCGCATACTTGGCTGGTGCCAACAACGAGACACAAAACACCTTCCTCCACATCATAGACGCAGAGGCTCTAAAGAATACCGACGGAGAGGCAGTGACAGATGTGCCGTTCATTGACTTGCAAAACTGGATCTATCAAACAGAGGTCAAGGTAACCAAAGAAACCCTCATCAAACTAGTAGCGGAATACGATGGCAAGACACAGTACTTCAAAGGAGGAGAAAGTACAACAGATAAAATCCATTTGATTTCATCCACAGCTAATAGCGAATATAAATTGCGATTAATCTATAACTTCAAATGCAATCACCTTGTTGCTGCAGTTGTATTAGAAGGCGACAAGGAAATTACAGAAGACGATGTTTTAGGTGCGGACCTAATGGTTGTTCGTAAAGACCAAGGTCAGGCAGAGCAACTTACATTCAATCCTAATGCAAAGAAATTGGACAAAGTAGGTACTGCCTATGCCGTGATGACCTTCACAAGAGACCATATTACGAATAGGAGTTTAACATCTCGCGAGCGCAGTCTCTATTGGGTATCCTTCCCATTTGATGTGAAGATTGCGGATGTCTTCGGTTTTGGCGAATACGCAGAACATTGGATTATGCAATACTACGATGGCGCAGAGCGTGCTGCAAGGGGATTGTTTATCGATTCGGGTACCTATTGGAAGTATATCACAGATACCAAAACAACCTTACAGGCTGGTGTCGGTTATGTGCTTGCACTGGATTTGGATAAACTAACCTTTCCACACAATGTGAATGATGTTAGTCTCTACTTCCCATCTACCGACACTGTGGAAACAATATCTGGCGTACTACCTACTGCGCACAAAGTACCTGCACACGAATGTACCATTGACCGCGAGTTTGAGGACAATGGAACCACATACAACCACAAGTTCACCGACTCACACTGGAACCTCATCGGCGTGCCAGGTTTTGCAGATATCAACGATTTCAATGTGACAGACTACCACTTCATGCAAGACGATGCAAGTTTCTACTACAATTTCTCACTTGCAGAGAGTACCTATGAAGTAGAATCCAGTGCCACTAATTTCCAAGCAATGTATGCCTACATGGTACAATTTGCTGGAGAAATCAACTGGATGTCGAAAACAGTAACAGGCGTTCAACCTAAAGAACTCGCTGCCCGTCGCAATAGCGATAGCCAAGCAGAGAAACTTACACTCCGTTTAGAATTGGCGCAAGCAGGTGTGAAAGCCGACCAAACCTTCATCCAAATGCAAGAAGAAGGCGCAAGCACTGATTTCGATTTGAGCAAAGACCTCACCAAGATTATCAATAAAGGAAGTAACATTTACACCCTTGTCGGCACGGACCGCACCCAAGTGGCGGGAAATGTATTGCCTATGCAAGAGCAAATAGTTCCTGTAGGCGTTGTGGCAGCCGCTCAAGGCGAATACAGTTTCCGCATGCCAGACGGAACAGAGGGAATGGTAGTAGAACTTATTGACTACGAAAACAACACAACAACCAACCTCTTGCTGAGTGACTATACGGTAACGCTTTCTGAGGGTACATACGAGCAGCGCTTTATGCTGCATATCCAACCAGAAAAATCGGGTGTTAGTACCAATACGGAGCAAATCACGGGGGGAGAGCTTAATACCAACAGCGTGCAGAAGTTCATCATTGATGGACATCTCTACCTCAGGAAAGACGGAATTATTTACGATGCACAAGGTCGCCCACTTAGCCTTCATTCACGTTGAGATGATGGGTTTCCTCGGTGTAAAGAAGGGTTAGGTATCGTAAGAGGGTCAACCCGTGCTAAAGGTCACAGAGCTTGCGCCGTAAACGTAGCCTTGGCATTGAGCAAGTAATCTATTTTTACTCGCAAATATACTAAGCCACTCCAAAAATGGGATTCTTCCATTTTCCATACACGCACCACACAATAACCGCACTATAACCAGACAATAACCACACTATTTTGCGCAGTCATAGAACCCCGCGAGAAGATGAAGATATAAAAAGAGGGCTGCCTCTCAGCAGCCCTCCAAGTATATTTAGAGTAATTCTAAACTACTTTATTGGGTTGAACAATGATTACCAACCTGGGTTTTGAGTGAGATTTGGATTCAAATCGATTTGACCTTGTGGGATAGGAGCCAAATAATGTTTCTCCTCAAACACACGGTGATCAGCTGTGCGGCACTCAATGTATCCATGATCACCCTCAGTCAATACAACGCTATTGAGATCTACGTTCCAAGCTTCAGCTGACTCGATCCAAGCACCTTGAGTTTGCTCTGGATACTTTTGAGTATCGAGCTTATCCAATTGGTGCCAACGGATGAGTGACCAGTAGCGGTCGTTGAGGTCGAACATCAACTCTACACGACGCTCACGACGAACTTCCCATACGAGGTCACTTACCTCTGTACCACCATTGAGTTCTGCTGCATTGTTTGCAGGGTCGTTTTTATACGGCAATACAATAGGTATATTTATCGTTTTTCGTCTATAAAAGCATAATAGTAATTACGCACAGTATCACGATTAACTTGCAACAAATCAGCTATTTTCTGAAATGACATTCCGTTTGCTCTCAGCCTTGCTATTTGTTGTTCTTTACCATGTAGTTTGTAACTGCTTTTACTAAACGACCTACCACGAGGTCTTCCCAATTGCACTCCTTCGGCTTTTTTTATAGCTAAAGCTTCTTTCGTTCTTTGACTAATCAAGTTTCGCTCAATCTCTGCTGATAAACCAAAAGCAAATGCAAGTACTTTACTTTGTATATCATCCCCCAACCTGTAATTATCTTTGATAGTCCATACACGACATTCCTTAGTCATGCAAATATTGAGTATCTCCATGATCATAAATAAGTTTCTACCGAGGCGTGATAATTCACTACAAATAATGATGTCATTCTTCCTTACTTTTCGAAGAAGATTCCCCAATTGACGAGTTGAATAGTTTTTGGTTCCACTAATGGTTTCTTCAATCCAATCATCAATTCTGAGTTGTTGTTTTTCACAAAAACTGTTAATCTCAAAACGTTGGTTTTCTACCGTCTGTTTGTCGCTACTGACTCTAATATATCCGTAAATCATAACTTAGTAATTTTATTTTACAAATAAGACAATTGACATCATGATTATCTAAAAATATGTTGTTAAACATATATTTTGCTATTGCAAATAAAATAATTATTTTTTTTCATTTTTTTTGTGATAATTATTTGTTGGTATTAAAAAAAAGTACTAACTTTGTAGTCGGAATTAGTGTGAGCAGTTGTATTGCCGTATAAAAACGACCGATTTTAACAAGCGGTCTGTGTACATTGAGGCACACGCACGCGCATATTATTAAGGTGCTCATTGCCGAGAAGAAAAACAAACTAACAACAAACAATAAAAACAACGTGGGTGAAACTCCCACATAGTATTAACTAAAAAACACACGTTATGATGAACAAACACAAAGAGAATGGCTTTCGTAGCCTACTCATGACATTCGCAGTATTTGCAATGTCGTTGGTTAGCATCAGTGCTATGGCAGCACCTATTTCAGTAGTAGGTAAAGTAGTAGATGCTAATGGTGAACCTCTTGTTGGTGCCAGCGTTGTAGAAGCAGGTACTGCCAATGGTACAATTACCGATTTGGACGGTGCTTTCGTTCTCAACGTAGAGCCAAACGTGACCCTCGTAATTTCTTACGTAGGTTACAAAGATCAAGAAGCTCGCGCTCACAAGGACATGGTTGTTATGCTCCGCGAGGACACTCAAATCCTTGACGAGGTAGTAGCCATCGGTTATGGTACACAAAAGAAGGCGAACCTGACTGGTGCGGTAACAACCGTAGATGTTTCTAAAACCCTTGAGTCTAAAACCGAGTCTGATGTGGCTAAAGCCCTTCAAGGTGCTGTGCCAGGTTTGACTATCACCAACGCAACTGGTGACTTGGACGCAGACCCAACCGTAGTTATCCGTGGTATTGGTACATTGTCTAACAGTGGTACATCTACTCCTCTCTACATTGTGGACGGTGTGCCAGTAGAGAACTTGGGTTACCTCAACTCTAACGACATTGAGTCTATCTCTGTATTGAAGGATGCTTCTTCTACCGCTATCTACGGTACACGTGCAGCCTTCGGTGTGGTATTGGTAACTACCAAAACCGCAAAGACCGCAGAGAAAGTAACTGTTACTTACAACAACAACTTCGCATGGAGTCGTGCTACTGCTTCTCCAGATTACCCAACTGTATATGAGCAAGCAGTTGCTATGACCGAGGCTAAGGGTTATCTTGGTGAGCGTGCAGAGCTCTTTGGTATGTATGTAGATGAAGAGGCTTATCAAACTAAGGCACAAGAATGGCTCGAATGGGCAAAAACTCAAGGTTGGAAGAATAACAAGTCTCCTTATCGAGAGATGGTGTATGGTTTGGACTATGACGAGAATGGTTTCTACGCAGACTGGGATGTAGCAGGTATCTTCTTCAACGAGGCTACTCCTTCGCAAAACCACAACCTTTCTATTTCTGGTAACTCTGGTAAGACCAACTACTATATGTCTCTTGGTTACAACCACCAACAAGGTATCTTGAACTTCAATCCTGATAAGATGGATAAGTTCAATGCTACAATCAATCTCTCTACCAAAGTAAACAACTGGTTAGAAGTTGGTGCTCGTTTCAACATGCAACACCGCAACTATCAATATCCAGAAAACCGCGTAGGTGGTTACTCTAACCTCTGGCGTTGGGGTTCATTCTTCGGCCCTTGGGGATATCTCCAAGACGAGGAAGGTCAAATATATGATGGCTATACATTCCTTGGTGGTTTGAAAGAGGCTGGCGAAGCTTACAAAAAGCGTATGAACATGCGCGCTGGTGGTTTTATCAAGTTAACCCTTGCTAAGGGCCTCACCTTCAATGGTGATTATACCTTCACTTATCGCGCTGGCAACGAGAAAGCTATCGGTATGCCTGCTAAATATCAAGTAGATACATGGAGCCCTGGTCTGTTTAAAGAAGACTGGAGTGGTGCAATTGCTCCTTATCCAACAGATAGCTACCTCACCCAAACTAATTCACACTACTACAACCATGTGGCTAACATGTTCTTGAATTACAACGGTTCTTGGAGCGATCACAACCTCAACGTAATGGTAGGTGCAAACATCGATAAGAGCGATTATCAATACCTCACCCTTACTCGTAAAGACTTGCAAGATCTCAACTTGCCAGAGATGATTCTCACCTCAGATTATAAGACCTTTAGCCAAGCACACAGCCATAGTGGTTCTGCTGGTATCTTCGCTCGTATCAACTACGACTACAAGGGTATCTACCTCCTCGAGTTGAGCGGACGCTACGACGGTTCAAGCAAGTTCCCAACTCACACACAATGGGCATTCTTCCCATCTGGTTCTGTAGGTTATCGTATCAGCGAGGAAGCTTACTTCGCAGAGGCTAAGAATTATGTTAGCAACTTGAAACTCCGCGCTTCTTATGGTGTGATCGGTAACCAAGAAATTGGTAGTAACATGTTCCTCGAGACCATGACAAAGTATCCAAATGGTGTAAACTGGCTTGGTTCTGGTGATGTGAAATTCGACTATTTCGGTCAACCAGACATGGTATCTCCTGCTCTTACTTGGGAGAGTATCGCAACTACCAACGTAGGTATTGACCTTGGTTTCTTCAACAACGATTTGAATGTAAACTTCGATTGGTATCAACGTGTAACTGACGGTATGTTGGCTCCTGGTAACCCATTGCCATCTATAATCGGTGCTGAAGCAGCATTTGAGAACACTGGTCAGTTGCGTACACGCGGATGGGAGTTGAACCTTGACTGGCGCCACGTATTCCATGAGGCTGGCGACTTGGCAGTTCACGCTAACTTCAACCTTGCTGATTACAAGGCTACTATCACACAATGGGAATTGCTTGGTAATGATGATGAGAATAAGAAATATGTCAATGACAGATATTCTGGTAAAGAGTATGGCGAAATTTGGGGATTCCAAACAGAACGCTACTTTACTCCAGATGACTTCAATGCAGATGGTAGTTACAAGCAAGTACTTGACGCTGATGGCAACTTTGTTTCAGGTACTGCTGATCAAACCTTGCTCGAAGTAGATCCTAAGTTTGACTTCGGTCCTGGTGATATCAAGTTTGTTGACCAAAACGGCGATGGTAAGATTGATTGGGGTAAAGGTACTACCGATGATCATGGCGATCTCGTGAAGATTGGTAACACCACTCCACGTTGGCAATACTCATTCCGTCTCGGTGCTGAATGGAAAGGTATTGACTTCGACATCTTCTTCCAAGGTGTAGGAAAACGCGAAATGTGGAGTACTTCTGCGTTCGTAATGCCTATGATGCGTGCTGCAGACGTAACCATCTATGCTAACCAAACTGATTACATTACTAAAGAGGAAATTGAGGCTGGTAACATCCGTCAAGATGCTGACTATCCACGTATTTTCCCAGGAAACGAGAAGGCTACTTCTGCAGGTTCTTTAATTATGGATGCAGGTTCAAACAACTACGTTCCTCAAGATAAGTATTTGATCAACATGGCTTATCTCCGTCTGAAGAACTTGACCGTTGGTTACACCTTGCCACAAAAGTGGACTCGTAAAGCAACTATTGAGAAAGTACGTTTCTATGCTTCTTTCAGCAACTTGGCTGACCTTATCAACCATACTGCTAAGTACGGCTTCGACCCTGAGGTTTCAAGAGGTAAAGAAGGTGCTAATTATGGCAACGGAGCATACGCTCGTACTACACCTCTCATGCGTTCGTATTCATTCGGTTTGCAAGTAACCCTATAATTAATGTTTAGGAAACAGATGAATAAATATTAATTATACTATTATTAACTATTGACTAAATTGAATACAGTTATGAAAAAGATAATTTTAAGTTTGATGGCTGGTATGGTACTCTTCACAAGTTGCGACTTGTTGAATAATAATCCAGATGATTCTTTTACCAAAGATAACTTCTTTACCAGCGAAACCAACGTAGAAATGTACACCAACTCTTTCTACAGCGAATGGAGTGGTTATGGAAACAATGGTACTTACGGAACTTTCTATTTCCCAACCCTTAATGACAACCAAGCGGTTACTGGTATCACTACTTGGGATTTCATTACTATTCCACCTTCAGATGGAACATGGGATGCAAGTTATGCAGAAATTCGTCGTGCAAATATCCTGCTTGAGAATATAGACAAAGTGGATATGCCAGCAGCGTCAGTAGCATACTATACATCTTTGGCACGTCTTTATCGCGCATGGCAACACTTCTGCGTAGTTCGCAAGTTCGGTGATTGCTATTATGTAGATCGTTCTCTTACTACTGAGGACAAAGATATTCTCTATGGTCCACGTCAAAATCGCAACGATGTAATGGACAAGATGCTCGAAGACCTCAACTACGCAGTAGAAAACATGGGCGACAAGAACGCTGATTCTCGTACAGCTTACAACGTATATGTTGCTAATGCAATTAAAGCACAAATCTGTCTCTTTGAGGGTACTTACGTTAAATATCACCAAAATGAAGGTGATAACAACGACCGCTCAAGTCTGTATTTAAAAGAGGCTAAAGCAGCCGCTGAGGCTATCATCCAATCAGGCAAATTTGCTTTGACCCCAGGTGCTGAGGGTTACCGTGCTAACTACAACTCTCTTGAACTCGCTGGCAATACAGAGATGATTATGTACAAGAACTATGTACAAAACGTTCTTCGCCACGCTACCCAAGACTACTGCTGTGGTTCTACCCCAACCAATGGTATGAGTAAGTCTGCTTTCAATGCTTACTTGTTGAAGAACGGTAAATTAGCCGATCCTAACGATGACAAGGGTGTTTTGGGCACCGAAGGTTATGATGCTGGTAAGCCAGTTATCTATCACCTCCTCGAGGCACGTGACCCACGTTTGGCTCAAACCATTGACGGATACCTCTGCTACGTAGGTAACAACCGCGCTCGCTATGAGGGTGTTCCAGAACAAGAAGGTGCTGCTGAAAATACGGTGACTACTGGTTATGGTATCTTGAAATTTGACGAGCCTGTTACTCCATCTTCACTTCGTCAATCTACAACAGGTAACGTGACTGACTGCCCACTCTTCTGGTATGCAGAAATTCTGCTCACCCACGCAGAAGCTTGCGCAGAACTCGGTGAAGATGGTGATGCAATCGCATCCCTCAATGAGGTACGTGCCCGCGTGGAGATGCCAAACTACGAGCCATTGAACGATCCTAATAACAACCACGGAGTTCGCGATCTCATTTGGGAAATCCGTCGCGAGCGTCGTGTGGAGTTGATGTTCGATAACAACGACCGCTACTGGTCACTCATCCGTTGGCATCAATTGGATAAACTTGATACTGAGAACTATCCAGAACAAACTCTCGGTGCTTGGATTGAGAAGGGTTGGCCTGTAGGTGAAGGTTTGAAACTCACCAATGGTGATCATGGCTACATTGACCTGCGCGACACATACGTTCGCAAGTTTGAGGATAAGCATTATCTCGCTCCTATCCCATCAGAGCAAATTGATTTGAACCCAGAGATCGGACAAAACGATGGTTGGATCAACTAATCCTTTCGGATAATAATAGAAAAGGGCTGCTTCGGCAGTCCTTTTTGTTGTTATAGAATATCGAACACCACAAAAAAACACACTGGAATTGCAACACGGAAACTACAAAAGTGTTAAAGTTTCCTAAAATATTTGGTAATACGAAATATAAATTGTACTTTTGCACGCTTTTTGTAAAATGGTTAAGTACGCATAGCAAGACAATAATGACTGACATGAAGGAAAATATACTGAAAGTAGCAACACCGCGCATGCAACAAGTAGGCATACGCTCTGTCAGCATTGATGACCTTTGCAAAGAACTGGGCATATCAAAGAAAACATTCTATGTCTATTTCCCATCCAAAGATGATCTTGTGGATGCCATGCTTCGCGCACACGAAGAGAAAATGACGAAAGACGTACAACACCTCGTTGCCAACAAAAGCGTGATGCAACTGCTTGTAGATTGGGCAAAGATAGCCCGACAAACAGAGAAAAGTAGCCATCAGACACCTCCTGTGCTCTACGACCTGAAGAAATACTACCCCAGCCAGTTTCAGCAACACATCCAGCGAATCAACCACGTGATGCAGCAAGAATTGGTACGTTTTTTGCAGAAAGGACAGGCGGAAGGCATTTTCAGACAAGAGATAGATGTGGAAGTGGCTGCCATGCTGATGGTAAACACGCATCAGATAGTAGCAGAATATATAGACAACAACAAACTGCACACACAAGAAGCACGCCACATCGGCAAGACATCCATGGACATTTTCCTGCGTGGCATTTTCACCCCCGAAGGACTGACCACATTGGAAAAAGCCGTGAAAAAATAATTGAGGCTAATAATAAACCATAAAGATAAATGAAAAAGATTGTATTAACTATGTTTGTATTCGCCCTTTGTGCGAACATCGTGGCAGAGGACCATGTGATGGCTGCCACCAAACGTGCACCCGAGCGCGAGGTGCCAGCAACCTTAAGCCTTAGCCTTGAGGAAGCGCAAGATTATGCGGTGGCGGAAAACCGCAGTTTGAGAAACGCTAGTTTGGCGGTTCAAAAAGCATATGCTACTCGCTGGCAAACAATCGCCAGCATGTTGCCTTCGGTAGATATGTCTTGGGCATTCCAATCGATGATGGGCTACGAAATGGAAATGCGCACGGGACAAAAAAATCCTATTACAGGCGAAGAGATTGTCACAAAAATCGCTATGCCAGACAACGGTACACTCGGCATTACCGCATCAGTAGGAATCAACGGACAAGCCATCGTGGGCGCATTGCTCAACAACGTAGCTATCGAGATGCAGAAACTGAATCTCGAAATAAGCGAAGATAACCTGCGCGCCAGCGTAAAATCTTCATACGCCTCTGTGCTCGTTCTTGAAGATGTGGTCAAGCTATTGAATGTGTCGCTGAAAAATATCGAAGATTTGGCAGCTATGACCCAACGCAGCGTAGAGGTAGGGGCAGCCGAGCAAACAACAGCTGACCAAATCCTCGTGCGCGTGAATACCTTAAAGAATAATATCAACGCCAACAAGCGTTCGACACAACTGGCGATAAATGCTCTAAAAGTATTGCTCAATGTACCAGTAGAAACAGAACTTACCTTAACAACCCAACTAACTGATATGCTGGGTGCAGAAGCTATAGTGACATTATTGGGCAAGGACTTCGTTCTTGAGAACAACTTGAGTTATCAGACTCTCGCAAAGAATGTGGAACTGGCAAAGACCAACGTACATATGGCAGGTTGGGCATACGGACCAACAGTGGGAGTAGGTTATCAATATAGCAAAAAAGATTATTTCGGGGGAAAAGCGGGCTTTAACATGACCCCACCTAATGCATTAAGCATACAAGTAAGTATGCCACTTTGGTCATCAGGCAAGCGTGCTGCAGGTGTAGTGGAGAAGAAAATCGCATTGGAAGAAGCCCGCAACACCTTTGAAGAGACAAGCGATAACCTTGGCATCCAAAACGAGCAATTGCGCTATAACTTGCAAAATGCGTATGAGACCTATACCAATGAGCAAGAAAATATAGAAGTCACACAGCGCGTGTTTGACAACACGAGTCGCAAATTTCAACAAGGCGTAGCCAGCAACCTCGACCTTGTGAATGCCAGCAACGACCTCATCACAGCACAAAGTAGCTATGTGCAAGCGGTATTGACACTGGTGAATGCCGAAGTGGAATTGGAGAAATTTTTGAATTTGTAATTCCGTTTACCAGATACCGGATACCTGATTCTGGACTCCGGACATTGGATTCCGAACACTGGACACCGGACACTGGATACCGGACACCGAATAACATGGATAACTAAATAACAACAGATAAATGAAAAAGATTGTATTATTGATGGCTGCTGCAGCATGTCTGATTGGCTGTGGCAAGAAAGATGCTCAAGCCGTGCAAGAGGCTGAGCGCGTGGAAGTGGTAGGTACCATGATCCTCGAAAATCATGAGATTGAGCGTGTGCTGAATATTAGCACCAACCTGCAAGGCTATTTGACACAAAACGTGGCACCTTCGTTGACAGGCAAGATCGAACATATCTTCGTGGAAGTAGGTGATCGCGTGAAAGAAGGCGATATGCTGGTGCGTATGGATCAGAATCAATACCTTACAAGTAAGATTCAATTGGCTAACTTGGAGGTGGAGATGAGCCGTCTGGAAGCATTGCTTGCTACAGGTAGCGTGAGCCAACAGACCTATGACCAAACCAAAGTAGGTTACGACCAACTCAAGCAAAATCTCTCTTTCTTGGAGAAGAACACCTATGTAAAAGCTCCTTTTGAAGGCGTTATCTCTGCTAAAACATACGAGGATGGCGAGTTGTATGGCGGTCAACCAATCGTAGTTCTTACTCAAGTGAAGAAGCTGAAAGCGCTTATCGCTGTGCCAGAGACCTATTATCCTTTGATCAAGGAGGGCATGAAACTCAGCGTGAAGAGCGATATTTATCCAGAGGAGACTTTCCCTGCAACCATCGAGGTGGTATATCCTACTATCGACGCTGCGAGCCACACTTTCCAATGCAAGGTGGTGATTCCTAATGCCAACGAGAAATTGCGTCCTGGTATGTACGTGACTACTACTCTCGGACTTGGCAAGGAGAACACCATTGTGGTGCCTTATCAATCGGTAGAGAAATTGATTGGTTCGAACGAGCGCTTTGTGTTCATCAACGAGAACGGCTATGCTAAGCGTGTGAGCGTGAAACTTGGTCAACGCTTCGACGAGAATATCGAGATTATTGCTCCTGAAATTCAACCAGGTGTAGAGTATATCCACAAAGGTCAAAGCAAACTCGTGGATGGTGTGAAAATCCAAGTAAAATAAAACCTAAAGAACTATGGCAATTTATAAAACCGCGATTAAAAACCCCGTAACGACCATGCTGGTGTTCGTTGCGGTAATGATCATAGGTCTGTTCTGCTTTGTGCAACTGCCTGTTGATCAATTCCCTGAGATGGATCCTCCATACGTAATGGTGATGACCACCTATCCAGGAGCATCTGCCTCGGAGATAGAAACGAATGTCTCCAAAATCATGGAGAACAGTTTGACTTCGGTGGATAACCTGAAGTATATCAACTCTACCAGCAAGGATAATGTCAGTCTTGTAACACTCGAATTGGAATGGGGATCCGATATTACGGAAGCCGTCAACGACGTGCGGTCGTTCTGCGATATGGCAAAGAACAATCTGCCAGATGGTTGCTCTTCTCCAATGGTGTTTAAGTTCTCCTCAAGCACCATGCCTATCTGCCAATATGCAATCACGGCAGACGAGTCGTATCCTGCGCTCGATAAAATCCTCAACGATGAGGTGATTCCACAACTCAACAAGATCAACGGTATCGGTAACCTATCTGTATCAGGTGCACCAGACCGCTATGTGTATGTGGATATCGATCAGCAGAAGTTGGATGCATATGGTATCTCCTTGGAGCAAGTAGGTCAAGTGATTTCCGCTAACAACCTCAACCTCTCTTCGGGTACGGTGAAAATGGAGAAGGAGCAATACCAAATGCAGGTGCGCTCAGAGTTTGTAGAGAGTCGCGAGATCAATGACCTGATGGTGACTATCACTCCACAAGGACAACAAGTCTTCGTGCGCGACATTGCTACAGTACGTGATACCATCAAGGACCTCTCACTCGACGAAAAGACCAACGGTCGTGAGGCAGCGCGTTTGATTGTGGCTAAGCAATCAGGTTCTAACACCGTGCAAGTCTGCGAGGATGTGCAAGAGGAATTGGCAAAGATTCAAAAGCAATTGCCTACCGACGTGAAGATTCAAGAAATCTACAACTCGGCTGATAATATCCGCAACTCTATCAACTCACTCGAAGAGTCAGTGATGTATGCATTATTGTTCGTAGTGCTGGTAGTGTTGTTCTTCCTGGGCAAGTGGCGTGCGACGATTATCATCTCGCTCACTATTCCTATCTCCTTGATTGTAGCGTTTATCTACCTGAAGATGGCTGACTCAAGTATCAACATCATCTCGCTCTGTTCGCTGAGTATTGCTATTGGTATGGTGGTGGATGATGCGATTGTGGTATTGGAGAATATCACTCGCCACATTGAGCGTGGTGAGAACCCTCGTGAGGCAAGTATCTATGCTACCAACGAGGTATGGGTCAGCGTTATTGCTACCACATTAGTTCTCGTAGCAGTATTCGTGCCACTGACCATGATGGATGGTATGGCTGGTATCATGTTTGAGTCATTGGGTTGGATTGTGACTGTCGTTTGCTGTACATCCACCGTGATAGCTATCACCCTCACCCCAATGCTTTGCTCTAAGCTTTTGCAAGCGCGCAAATTCCACGTGGAGAATGGTAAACTGATAGACGATAGTGCCAAGAAGACATGGTACGACCGTACCGTAGTAGCATTCCTTGACAAAGTGGATGCTGCCTATGCTAAGTCGCTCGGCTGGTGTTTACGTCACAAAGCTTTGACAATCATTGCATTGTTCGTCTTCTTTGCTGCTTCTCTGTTACCATTCATCATGGGCAAAGTGGGTACCGACTTTATGGCGCAACAAGACAATGCCCGCTTGAGTGTGACAGTGGAATTGCAACGCGGTACACGTATCGAAGAGACTGTCAAGACTGCTCGTCAGTTGGAAGAGCGTTTCACTATGCTCGTACCTGAGATTCAGATGATTTCTACCTCTGCTGGTTCAAACGATGATGATGGTACAGGTGCTATTTTCTCTACCACCATGAATAATACCATCTCTATGACCGTTCGCTTGAACAAGAAATGGGAGCGTGACCGCACTATCTGGCAAATCGCAGAGGTACTCCGCCAAGAGATGGCACAATATCCTGAGATTATTGAATATCAAGCAGCTTTGAGTGGTGGTGGTCCTGGTGGTGGTAATACTGTGGATGTAGAAATCTATGGTTATGATTTCGACTTGACCAACCAAATGGCACAACGAATCATTGCTCTCACCAAAGAATTGCCAGGTGCACGTGATGTCTTCTCCGACCGCGATGACGACCGTCCTGAGATTAAGATTATCGTGGATAAAGAGAAAGCTTCTCGCCACGGATTGACCTCTGCGACTATCTCGTCTTACCTACGTAACCGCGTCAATGGTATGGCTGTAGGTTTCTTGAAGGAGGATGGTGATGAGTATGATATTTTGGTGCGTCTGAAAGAGGAAAATCGCAACTCTATCTCCGATGTACTTGATTTCTCAATCCCAACACCAATGGGACAAAATATCAAACTCTCTGAGATCTGCTCGGTGGACGAGTATTGGGCACCACCAAAAATTGTGCGTAAGTCACGTCAACGTATTGTGACGGTGAAGGTGACTCCATACGAGACTTCACTTGGTGAGTTGGCACAAGCAATCAACACACAAGTATTGCCAAAAATCGACAAGCCAGCTGGTTACTCTATCCGTTTGGCAGGTTCGTATGAGGACCAACAAGAGTCGTTCGGTAAGTTGGGTATGTTGGGTGCATTGATTCTTATCCTTGTATATATCGTGATGGCGAGTCAGTTTGAGTCGTTCAGCAACCCTGGTATCATCATGTTTACCGTGCCGTTTGCGCTTTCGGGTGTAATCTTGGCGTTGTGGATTACGGGCGTGTCATTGGATATGATTGGCGCATTGGGTATTGTCTTACTGGTAGGTATTGTGGTAAAGAACGGTATCGTGCTTGTGGACTATATCAACCTCATGCGCGAACGAGGATACGAACTCAACGAAGCAATCCAGATGTCTGGTCAGAGCCGTATGCGTCCTGTGTTGATGACAGCGTTTACCACTATCCTCGGTATGGTGCCAATGGCTGTGAGCCAAGGCGAGGGTGCCGAGATGTGGCGTCCATTGGGTATCGTGGTTATTGGTGGTTTGACTGTGGCTACCTTCTTGACATTGTATATCGTACCTGTAATCTATGGTGCGATGTCGAAGAAAGGCGAGCGCGACAAACTCAAGAAAGTCCGCGAACAATTCATTTTCATGGATATTGAAGTAAAAGACTGCGAAGAAAACCAGAAGTAAGAACAAAGAACAAGGAACCAAGAGCCAAGACAAATCGCTAACGACTGATTAGACGATACAAATAAGTCTTTACTCCTTGTTCCTTGCTCCTTAATCCAAAATAAGTTATGAAATCTATAATGATTATATTCAATCAAGCCAACACTGAGCGTGTGGAGTATATGCTTGATATGTTAGAGATACGCGGTTTTACCTTCTTTGAGGAAGTACAAGGTCGTGGTAGCAAGAATGGTGAGCCTCGCCGTGGTACTCACGCATGGCCAGAGATGAACTCCTGTGTCATCACCATTGTATCAGATGAGAAAGCCCCCGTATTGCTCGAAGCCGTAAAGAAACTCGACAAACGCAACGAGGAAGTCGGCGTCCGCGCTTTCATCTGGAATATCGAAGCTACAGTATAAAAACGACACGTAATATACCTATCCCCATTTATGTTCCCGCATAAATGGCGATTTGTTTGCATAATTCAAAAAAAATCACTACCTTTGCACCCAAATTGCGTAATGGGGTCTTTTCACACCCTTATTACCCCTTAAAACTTTGAAACTTTTGAAACTTTAATTGATATGGCAACACAAGAAGAAACCTTCAAGAAACTGGTCGCACACTGCAAAGAGTACGGCTTCGTTTTCCCAAGCAGCGAGATTTATGACGGTCTCGGCGCAGTTTATGACTACGGTCAAAACGGTGTAGAACTCAAGAACAACATCAAGAAATACTGGTGGGACGCGATGACCATGCTCCACGAGAATATCGTGGGTATCGATGCAAGTATCTTCATGCACCCTACTACATGGAAAGCTTCTGGTCACGTGGATGCATTCAATGACCCACTGATTGATAATAAGGATAGCAAAAAACGCTACCGCGCAGACGTACTCATTGAGGACCAATTGGCTAAATACGACGAGAAAATTGAGAAAGAGGTAGCCAAAGCACGCAAACGCTTTGGCGAGAGCTTTGACGAGGAGATGTTCAAGCAAACCAACGAGCGCGTGAAAGCCAATGTAGAGAAACGCAACGCGTTGCACGAACGTTTCGCTACCGCGCTGAACGATAGCAACCTCGAAGAACTCAAGCAAATCATCCTCGATGAGGAGATCGTTTGTCCTATCTCTGGCACTCGCAACTGGACCGACGTACGTCAGTTCAACCTCATGTTCTCTACCGAGATGGGAAGTACAGCAGATGGCGCCATGAAGATTTATCTCCGTCCAGAGACCGCACAAGGTATCTTTGTGAACTACTTGAATGTACAAAAGACTGGCCGCATGAAGATTCCTTTTGGTATCGCACAAATCGGCAAGGCCTTCCGCAATGAGATTGTGGCTCGCCAATTCGTGTTCCGTATGCGCGAGTTCGAACAAATGGAGATGCAGTTCTTCGTTCGTCCAGGTGAGGAGATGAAGTGGTTTGAATACTGGAAAGAGTTCCGCCTCAAATGGCACAAAGCCCTCGGCATGGGTGACGAAAACTACCGCTACCATGACCACGATAAGTTGGCTCACTATGCAAACGCTGCTACCGACATTGAGTTTCAAATGCCATTCGGCTTCAAGGAGGTAGAGGGCATCCACAGCCGTACCGACTTCGACCTCAGCCAACATGCACAATACAGCGGTAAGAAAATTGAGTACTTCGACCCTGAGCTTAACAAGAGCTACACTCCATACGTGATTGAGACCAGTATTGGTGTGGATCGTATGTTCCTGAGTGTTATGTGCGGTGCGTACAAAGAGGAGGTGCTCGAAGGTGGTGATACCCGCGTAGTTCTCAACCTGCCAGCCGTATTGGCTCCTGTGAAAGCTTGCGTGATGCCACTCGTAAAGAAAGATGGTCTGCCAGAGAAAGCGCGTGAGATCATGGATATGCTGAAGTATGACTTCCACACCAACTACGATGAGAAAGACTCTATTGGCAAACGCTATCGCCGTCAAGATGCTATTGGTACACCATTCTGTATCACCGTGGATCACGACACCTTGAACGACAACTGCGTGACTATCCGTCATCGAGATACTATGGCGCAGGAGCGCATTAAGATCGAAGACCTCCACGCTATCCTCAGCAAAGCATGCAATATGCGCGAGACATTTAAGAAACTAAAGTAAAGCCCCCTCCCAACCTCCCCCTCAGAGGGGGGAGGATATTGAAGATTGAATATTAGAGAAAAAATAAAAACTGCCCAACGATATGTTGGGCAGTTTTGTTTTTGTTGAGCAGGTAATTACTTACGGATACCCAACTCTTTGATGATAGCACGATAACGCTCGATGTCTTTTGCCTTCAAGTAGTCCAGCAAACGACGACGCTTACCTACCAACATAGTCAAAGCGCGCTCAGTACCGAAGTCCTTGTGATTCTTCTTGAGGTGCTCGGTGAGGTGGTTGATACGGAAAGTGAACAGAGCGATTTGGCTCTCTGCAGAACCAGTGTTCTTAGCGTCATTGCCATACTTAGCAAAGAGTTCTGCTTTTTTCTCAGATGTCAAATACATGTTGATTTGATATTTAATTAGTTAAACAATTATGACCTCGCATGATGCTATGATCCAAACGATGTCACATCTATAGTAATTTTGAATTAAGAATTATGAGTTCCTACTTCGAAATTCTAAATTCGCTGCAAAATTACTGCTTTTTTCTGATATACGCAAATTTTTGCGCTAAAACTTGTGATTTTATTCCGTTTAGCGTTTTATTTGGAAAGGAAAACTTCCGATTAGTTCGCCATCAACAAAGAAATCTGCGTTATACCAACCTATCTGCAAAATCTCCTCAACCAACCAATAGAGCGAACCCGAAATCTCTTCTCCAGCATACTCAAAGTCCTTAGCAACAGAATAAGCAATATCTGTATTCTCAAAACGGAAAACATCGTCAGCAGTCTTCTGCATAACCTCTCCATCAGGGCGCGTGATACGCATATAGAGCGTCTTCATGCCAGGTTTATTGGTCACATTACGACCTACGGTATAATCAAATTGCAATTTTTGAATCTGATTATATATAGTAGTCTTTCGGTCGCGTTTGTTGAGAGGAGTCATATGAAAGTAGTTGATTTCCAACATAGAAGCACGCGACACCACTTCTGCCAATTGGGTACGCTCTTTTTCCAATTGCTTAGCCTGACGAGCCACCTCTTGGTATTGTTGCTTGACCTGCTGATTCTCTGCCACAAGTTTCTTGTTTGTACGATCAAGGGAGTCTATCTGTTGCACATAACTTACCATCACCTGACGTACAGTAGCTAACTCCTTCTTGAGTTCAGCAATACGGCGAGCATTGGTCACCTTGGTAATACGCAGTTCCTCCAACAAATCTTGTACTCGCTTTTTCTCCTGCGAAAGAAGTTCAACGAGTGAATCATTTTGAATATCTTGTGTTTGATACCCATCAAACTGGATAGCCAGCTCTTCGTACTCGTCCTCTAACTGTTCCTTCTCGAACTCCATTTGCTCAACAATCTCTTTGATTTCGGTTTTCTGCTGGAAATTTGTCCATATGAGAAAAGCTGACACAGCTACCAAAGCAGCTATCAATGTGATGAAAATCACCTGTTTCGGATCTTTTTTGTTTGTAGTACCAGTCATAATCTTTCTTATTTTGCCCAATAGGCCAAACAATTATTACTAAATTCTTAATTATAAGACGTCTAATAGTTTCTCCATTTTAGTTGAGCGAGAACCTTTGAGAAGGATATATTTTCCTTTCAATGAATTAGCAGCTAAATATTCATGCAATTGTTCTACGTTCTCAAATACAGGATATGGCGAAGTAGTTTGCAGATATTCCTCTCCGACTAAGAAGACCATATCTGCCTTACGCTCTGCCAGCATATTCACGATATTTTGGTGCTCTAAGTGTACGTACTCGCCGAGTTCACGCATAGCGCCAAGGATATACGTATCGCCTTTGAAGGCATTGATGGCGGCTTGCATAGAGGTTGGGTTGGCATTATATGCATCCACAATTAGCTGGTTGTTAGCCGTTTGCATCGCTTGTGAACGATTGTTGGTTGGTACATATTGGCGAATGGCCTCTAATGCTTGTTCGCGTGAAATACCAAAATGCTCACCTACACAAAGGGCTGCCGACACATTCTCTGCATTATATTCTCCCACAAGATGCGTGCCAGATGGCATGGAGCCTGTGGTGTAGGCGACCATACGGCTATTGGACGCCGCATCAGTGGCTATTGGACGCCCACTTCGTGGGCTATTGGATATAGGCGATGAGATGAGAGCCTTCTCATGCATGCGCATGAGGAAGGGGTTGTCGGTATTGCGGAAGATGATGCCATTGTGGGCAACGAGGTAGTCGTAAAGTTCTTGTTTGGTGCGTTGTACGCCCTCGAACGAGCCAAAACCCTCTAAGTGGGCACGACCGACATTAGTGATGAGTCCGTAGTTGGGCTCGGCGATATCCACCAGTTCCTTGATATCACCTGGATGCGAGGCTCCCATCTCCACGATTGTGAGCTCGTGCGCGCGCGTGATTTGTAATAAGGTGAGAGGCACACCTATCTGATTATTGAGGTTACCTTGGGTGTAGTGGAGATTGTACTTGGTAGAGAGGACGGTCGCCAAGAGTTCTTTGGTAGTTGTCTTTCCATTGGTACCCGTGATACCGATAATAGGCAAGCCCAACTCACGGCGCCAAGCGCGTGCGAGATCTTGCAGAGCAAGTAAAGTATTAGGTACCAACAATGTACCCTCTGGCAGCGCATATTCGGGGTTGTCAATCACAGCCAAAGCGGCACCTTGTTCAATAGCCTGCTTGGCAAATTTATTGCCATCAAAACGCTCGCCATGCAATGCAAAGAACACACAACCTGCTGGCAGATTGCGTGTGTCTGTACTCACGCAAAGTGATTCTTTATCCTTTATCAAAAAATCCCAATTCATTGCGTTATATCATTTCAAGGTGCAAAATTACTCTTTTTTTTCGAAATATACAAATTTTGGGTAATATAAAATTACGCAAGTTGCATTATGAAAATTGCGGTGAGAAGATTTTAGACATAACATAATCACAATTCATAATATAATTTTCTACGATGTTTCAAAACAGTATCCAACTTATTTGATTTAAGTTCTTCAATAATTTGTGGAACAATTATATCCAAATCCTCAGGTTTTTCTTCCACCCAATCTTCTGGGTATGTCATACAAGTGTCAGCAAAACACTCTAAACGAGGAAGTAAAAATGCAATTAATTTTTGTTTGTACAAATCATCTAATTCTATAATCTGTTTATTGAAAATAGAATCTATCTCATAGATAACTTCAATCGTTTCTTCTCCCATAAAAAGTTCTTTTAATTTTGGATAACGCTTGCATACTTCTTTATTGAATATACCTTTTGCAAAATACAGTAAAACTTTATCAATAGGAAATGCATTCTTCTGCATAAAAGTACACATAGAACTAAATAGTTCTTTTACCTCCGTTTCATCAAATGCAGCCCCATAGCGTTTTCGATTTTTACGACATTGACGGAGTGCGTTGCGATAGTTCCAGTCATGTTTCATTACCCAACCATAATTCAATGGTCTTGGTCGTGTATTGTGATAGTTTTTTTTCATAGTTGTAGTGATAAAATAATTGATTATTTTTCTATTATCAGTTTAACATATATTCGGAAACAAAATATATCAACTTGTTTCTCAATCTTTTTTCTAATGCGTGGTTTGTTTTCTGTTGTTGCCATAACTTTACGAATTTTAATAGTTTTTAAATCGGCTGCAAAGGTATAGTATTGGAACGAGGTGCGCAAAAAAATAGCCTTGATAAGTTTGATTATCAAGACTATCAAAAAAATCAAATTATTTTTATTGATTATTTAGTAATAATTTGCGCTAGTTGTTCTTGGTATCTTTTAACCTCGGGGTCATTGATTTTCACGAGTTTTAATGCTTGATTAAAGACCCGTGGCTCACCCACACTATATTTGGTCTCCGTATATATCCATGCCATAAATCGCCTTCCGCCTATCATATTTTTATTAATTAAATCCAATGCAATCAATGCATGGATAAATTTTGCAGTTTTCGCATAATTGATTGTCTTTTTATTAGGAGCAGGCAGTGCTATAGATTTTAGCATTTCAACAATTTCCTTTTCGTGCTCCTTTGCAGCGCCAATAAGCGGCGATTTAAATTCATAAATTATCTGTTCCTCTTTTTCATTCTCTTTATTTATGATATAATTATATATCACAATTGTCAGGAAGACAATAAAGAGAATTATGAACACACCAAATAGTGTATTAAGAAAGGGATTGAATCCTGGGAATAAAGAAGAAAGTTCAAGACCATCATCTGAAAAATGAAGACTCATCAGTTCTGCTATTATTATTGTAAATGCAAAGGCTGCAATAGCAAAAAGCGCAGCACAAACCCACCAAAACAGTTTGTTTAATTTTGGGTCGTTTATTCGGAAATAGTTTTTGCGTTTAGTCATAAGGTATACAAATATTATGAGCAGTAGTCTTATTAAATATTTTTCGCGAATTTACAGTTTGGATAGTTAGAACATCCCAAAAACTCCCCATATTTTCCATTTTTATAGATTAGTTTTCCACCACAGCATGGGCAAGCATTATCTATTCTATTCTTAAGTTCATGTGGCAATATAGAATAAAAATATTCAAATACATCGTAGGACTGAGCATCTATATATGATTTCACAGTATCAAATACATCCCTATATATTTTTTTAGCATTCGTATGTACACCCAAGTCTAAACTATTACTTCTCAAACCAGCGATATTCTTTGAAGTAATAACACACTCATGTTCATTCATATATATTTTAGCATGCACATCTCGTTGAGGTATATGACTACATATTTGTTCATCATAAAACCCAAAAGAAGTGACTAGAATTCCGTTATTATACTTCTTATTAAGATAAGTATAGTGCTCATCTATCAAAGCTCTATCTGCCTCATCACACATAAATAAAAAACGAACACCTCTTTTAAGACCATCTTCTATGCATTCATTATATGCTTCATATAAAGGAAAAGTAGGATCCTTATGATGCCAAAAAGGAGAAATAAAAATCACAAAACTATTCGCTCTTAGAATTAGCTTTCCTAAAAGTTTCTCATGCTGATTGCGTTTTACTATTTTTGTAACAATCTTTCCGTTTGCCATAATATCAATATAATGTTTAGCACTACCTTTCTAGTTGCGCTCGCAAAGGTACAACAAAATTTGTGGATTTGCAAATTTTCAGTAGAAAAGTTTTAGAAGTTTAAGGGGTAGTACATGTTGATCTTATACTAAAAGTTGCTGAATAACCTAAGAATAACCTATAAATCACCTATGAATAACCTAAGATTTATAGGTGCATTTCGGGTAAAAAAATATAAAAAAAATCGCCATCTATGTCCCAAAACATAAATGGCGATTAGTAGGTATTTCTAATTTAGCACCCTATTAGTGCACTATTTTATTCTTATTTCTTATCTCGGCATTTGCCTCTAACGATTATTTCTTGTTTGGCAACTCTAAGCCATAGCCTTTCTTTTTATCTTCTACTTTCAAAGCGAGGCTGAGCAAGAATGCCAGTACGCCAAAAGAAGCGAAGACAATCATAGGTACTACATAACCATCGGTAGAAACGCGGAGCGAACCAATTAACATTGGCACTAAGCACAAACCGATATTCTGTACCCAGAAAATCAAGCAATATGCAGAGCCTAAAATCTTTTCATCAATAATCTTTGGAACAGATGGCCACATAGACGCAGGCACCAAAGAGAAACTTACGCCCAAGACCAAAATAGTGCAGAGCGCCAAAGTCTTGCTTGGATATGCTGGCAACACAAACGCGAAGATACTATGGCAGATAACCATAATCACTGCACCTACCATCATCATGGAAGCACCTTTACCCTTATAGTCGATGAACATACCGAGGAATGGAGTCAAGACCATTGCCAAGATTGGGAACCATTTGAACAAACCAGATGCCTCAGCGTTGCTGATCATGAGGGTCTCCTCGAGGAAGTTGGTGGCAAAGCGTTGGAATGGGAAGATAGCCGAATAATAGAGTACGCACAAGAGGGCGATGATCCAGAACATCTTGCTGGAGAAGATCTTACCGAGGTCAGACACGTGGAACTCCTCGTCTGGGTCGTGCATGTCGGTAGCTTCGCCAATAGCGACGAGTTGCTTGTCGAACTTGGTATCCATGATAGTGAAGACGAAGAAGTTGAGCAAGCCAACAACGAGCAAGAGGGCAGCGAAGAGGAGTGAAGCTACGACAGATGGATTGCCGTTGGTAGCAAAATGCTCGCTGATAGCAGGTGAGAACGCCATGGCAGCGAACACACCAATACGTGCGATAGCCATCTCAAGACCCATCGCGAGCGCCATCTCTTTGCCTTTGAACCACTTAGCGAGGATCTTGCTGACAGTAGTACCCGCCATCTCGCAGCCGCAGCCGAAGATCATAAAACCGAAAGCAGCCATCTTAGCAGAACCTGGCATAGCTGTCCACCAAGAGTTGAGCCAAACGATATTGTTGGCATCGAACCAATCGGAGATACCGATATATTTGATAGATGCGCCGAGCACCATCAAGCCCGCAGAGAGCAAGCCAGTGAAGCGAACGCCCATCTTATCGAGAATGATTCCTGCAAAAATGAGGAAGCCAAAGACACAAAGAATATACTCCGCAGAGGCGTATGTACCGAAGACACCTTGATCCCAGCCGAGTGTGTCGTTGAGCACAGAAGCAAGAGGAGAAAGGATGTCCACAAACATATACGCAAAGAACATCATCGATGCCACAAGCACGAGGACCGTCCAACGCGCAATGGCAGAGTCGCGGAGAGTAGATTGAAGGGTTTTAGTCATAATTTTGAATTTTGAATTAAGAATTATGAGTATTTATAAGGCTTCGTCCTCTGGTTTGGGAGACAGAGGACGAGCTTGTTTCTTTTTCTTTTTTAACCATGCTGCTTTACGCTGTTCGTACTCAGCATAGTGGGATTCCAAATAACCGTCAGCCATAAAGCAGCGGAGTTGGAATAGATTATTGGATACCCAACTCTTTCTTAACCAAAGGCATCAGGTCAAGCGCATCGGGTGCGATATAGTGCAAGGTCATTGCCTCAAACACATAGGTGCAACCTTGAGCTTGGCTCACCTTCTTGACAGCATCCATCATACGTTGTTGAACTGGTGCCATATACTCTTGTTGCTTAGCCTGGATATCTTCTTGAGCAGTTTGGCGGAAGAGATAAATACGTTGCTCCATCTCTGCAATCTCTTGTTGACGGAAATCGCGAACTCCAGCAGTCATAGTAGCTTGGTCCTTTTGGAATGCTACTACCTTTTTGTTGAATTCCTCTTGCATGTTTGCAAATTGAGCCTCGTATTGAGTAGCCAAGGTATCCAATTTTGCTTGTACTTCTTTCAACTCTGGCATAGACGCCAAGAGTTCTTGTGCATTGATGTGTCCGAGTTTTTGTGCGCTTGCCAGCATAGGCAATACCAATGCCAGCATAAGAATTAGTTTTTTCATTATTCTTTTATTTTTTATGTTAATATTATCATTTTGCAGGTAGCAATAGGCTTCGCTTATTTTGCACCTAATTTCTCCAACACTTGATCAGAAATATCGAGTCGGCTTGCCATATAAATCAAACTGGGGTCGGCAGAACGATCTTTCACCACATCATATTTCTTTTCGTTAGCTATCTCTTGAATAGCGTTGTATATTTCCTCTTGAATAGGCTTGAGCAATGATTCGCGTTTCTTGTACCACTCGCCTCCCTCGCCAAAATACTTGCGCTTGAGTTCGAGCACATTTTGCTCCTTTTCCAATATCTCATCTTCGCGCTTCTTTTTCAAATCGGGCGAAAGAAAAATCTGTTCGGTTTGATAGTTGCTCGTCAGTATTTGCACTTCTTGCTTAGCTGCATCAATCTCTTTTTGCCAACGTTTGGCAATCATAGTCAATTGTTCGTTGGCAGTTTCGTATTGTGGCAGATTTTTGAGGATATATTGCATATCAATATACACGGCAGAAAATTTTTGTGCCACGAGAGATGGTGTGTATAAACAACCCAACAACGCTACGATAGTTATGAATATATATCTTTTCATATCAGACTTGGAATATAAACATTATAATTCTTGTCCTAAGACGAAGTGGAATTGTGATCCACCATATTGATTGCTGCCATTGATAGGATCGAATCCCCATCCCCAGTCGATACCCATAAGTCCGAACATAGGCAAGAAGAGACGCACACCCACGCCAGCTGAACGTTTGAGATTGAATGGGTTATAATCCTTGATATCTGCAAAGCAGTTACCCGCCTCTACAAATGCAAGCGCCCAAATCGTAGCATTTTGCTCCAGAGCAATAGGATAACGAAGCTCCATAGAGAACTTATTATATACATATCCCATATTTCGACCAGTAGCAGGATCATAAGGGGTAAGTGAACCTGATTGATAACCACGCATAGAAATATACTCTGTAGAATAGCTGGAGTAACTGGACATACCATCACCACCCATATAGAAACTCTCGAATGGCGATTTAGCATTTCTATTATAGTGTCCTAAATAACCAAATTCTGCACGTGCCATTAAGACCAGTTTGGAGTCGGCTGAAAGCGGAGTGAATACTTTACCTGAGAAACGCCACTTATGATACTCCAACAGGTTGTATTTCTCAGAAGTGGACATTTGCGCAAATTGCTCATCTGTCGTACCTTTGATAACCGAGTATGGGGGAGTAATCTTCAGTCCTAAAGTAAACTGCGAACCGCGACGAGTATAAATAGGATTATCTATACTGGAGCGAGAAAGTTGTAGGTTGATTGCTAAGTTGTGGCTCGTACCATCAGAGAGAATCATGTAAGGCCAATCCTTCATCATATACATTTGGTAGCTCAACTCGGCATAGAATGAGAAATAATCATCGGGCCAATTCAGTCGTTTACCATATCCAAGACTCACACCAAATGTACGGAGGTATTTTTCGGGGTCAGCCTCAGACTCTTGTAGCTGCTGAAGATAATTGGAGTTGCCAGAATAAGCGTAGTAACTATAATAGGTATTATACAAGTTTTGATACGCTTGATAATAGCGATCAGAGTATCCCGTTTGCGAAGCAAAGAACACATTGGCGCTCAACGAGTTAGGGCGTTTTCCGCCGAACCATGGCTCTAAGAAGCTAAGTGCAGCAGAGGTATAATAGACACCATTGGTTCGCGCATTGATACTGAAGGTTTGTCCCTCACCCTGTGGCACAATACGATAGCTCTTAGGATTGAAGAGATTCTGGATTGCGAAGTTGGTAAACTTCAGACCTAATGTACCCACCAAACCAGTGGCTCCCCAACCAAGAGAAAACTCAATTTGATCGCTGGATTTTGTTTCCAACTGATAGGTAATATCTACCGTTCCATCCTCTACGTTCGGCTGAATATCAGGCACAAGGTTTTCTTGGTCAAAGTGCCCCATTTGCGCTAACTCACGCAGCGAGCGCATGATGTCGGATTGACTATAGAGTTGTCCAGGTTTGGTATATAGCTCGCGACGCACCACGTGCTCATACACGCGCGTGTTACCTACTATATTTATCTCGTTGATGGTAGCAGGTTGTCCCTCATAAATACGCATCTCAAAATCAATTGAGTCGTTGTCAAAGCGCACCTCTACAGGATCTATATTGAAGAACAAATATCCTTGGTCAGTATATAATTTGGATACTGCATCATCATCTTCGTTAAGGCGTTTGTTGAGTTCTTTTAAGTTATAAACATCACCTTTTTTGATGCCTAAAACCATATTCAAGTATTCGTAAGGATAGACAGTGTTTCCAACCCATTCAATATCTCCTATAAAGTACTTATTTCCCTCATCGATAGTCATATACACATCTACGCGAGTAGAGTCTTCGGGTGAGCGGACTACACTATCTGCTACAATAATAGCATCACGATAACCTATCTCATTATACTTCTCAATGACAGCCTTTTTATCGTTCTCAAATTCGGATTCTACATACTTTTTAGGACGGAAAAGATTGATGATATGGTTATCATTTGTCTTTTTCATCGCTAAATTGATTTGGTTTTCAGAAAGAGCCTGATTACCTGTCACATAAACGCGTCCAACCTTAGTCTTAGATTTTTTGTCCACATTTATTGCGACTTTCACATAACCAGGGTGGTCTTGGTCAGCTACTTGCAGCACATTGACAGTAGCCTCATAGAATCCCTTTTCTGCCAGATATTTAGTAATGACCTTATTAGCACGGTCCTCGAGGTCAGGAGTCATTTGTCCATCACGCTGAATACCCACCTTTACCTCTACATCTTCTATCTCGCTTTTTTTCAATCCATTATACACAACCTCGGAGATACGAGGACGTTGTTTAAGGGCTATTTCTAACCAGATTTTATCTCCCTCGATTTTGGTAGCCTTGAACTTAACATCCGAGAATAATCCTTGTTTCCAAAATCGCTTGAGCGACTTTGTTATTTGGTCACCTGGGACTTCAATTTTATCGCCGATAGCCAGTCCAGAGAAACCTATTAGTACAAAATCCTCATAGCTTTCTGCTCCAGTGACCGTTATTTGAGCTATTTCGTATGTTTTGGGTTGAATAGAATACTCAATGACGGGCAGACTATACTGCTCATTCACAGAATCCTGAGCCAAAGACAAACTATCTTCTTGCGCATAGAATGGGAGCGCAAGAATAAGACCTAACAATATATTAATGAACTTGTTCACTTGTTTTTCCAAATCGTCTTTCTCTATGTTGATAATCTATAATCGCTTGATAGAATTCCTCTTCGGTAAACTCAGGCCACAGGCATGAAGTGAAATACATCTCTGCATATGCCAACTGCCATAGTAAGAAATTACTTATACGATATTCACCACTGGTACGAATAAGCAGGTCAGGATCAGGCATATTGGCTGTAGTCATGTATGATGCTACTACCTCTTCGTTGATATCCTCGACCAACAAATCACCTTTTTGCACTGCCATAGCTATTGACTTTGAGGCATTTATTATCTCCCAGCGCGAACTATAGCTGAGTGCTATGACCAAACGAAGTCCTGTATTACTGCTCGTTTGCTCTATGCACGCCCGAAACTTATTCTTCGTATTTTCAGGCAGACGCTCTAAATCACCTATCGTCAATAAACGGATATTATTTTTCATCAAAGTAGGCGTTTCTTTGGCTATAGTATCCACCAACAACGCCATCAATGAGTCCACTTCCTCTTTTGGACGATTCCAATTTTCGGTAGAAAAAGCATATAGCGTTAGATATTCAACACCTAATTGGGCAGCTGCTTCGGTAATAGTATGCACCGTTTCCACACCCTGTCGGTGTCCAAACATACGTGCCATACCTTTTCGTTTAGCCCAACGCCCATTACCATCCATGATAATAGCAATATGACGAGGGATTCGATCGCTTTGTATCTGACTCTTGATGCTCATCCTAATTTTTAATCGTAATATACACTTCGTTTGATACGAGCAGAAACGGCTACCTTCTCATTGACGTATCTCTTATATTTATGCGAGCCAAACTCATATACCACGCCTATTGTAAGGGAGGATGTCACATCATTATTAAAGATATTAGAGCCATTCATATCGCGCGAATTATTCAAGACACCATTCTTGAGATCATGCACATTGTCTTCTTTATCGTCTATACCATAATCCACTCCATGCAAATATCCCTCGACATTGTCTAATAAATAGATATTGTGCTGCCATGCCAATTGCACTTGCCAACGCTCAGCAAATCTCCATTTGACCCCAAGCCCCACAGGTATATACACAGATATATTCATCTTCTTGAAATCCAGCGTTGGAAAATCCATATTGTTTTTGGCAGGCTTAACCGCCTTGTTATCCACAGTCATACCAACTCCTAAGAACACATAAGGAGAGAATCTTTTCACCCGAGTATCAAAAGACATAGGACCAAAGCGGAAGAAATTAAAATCAGCCACAGCGTCCACATTCCACATCGGATTCGCGTACTTAGAGGTCTCTGGCAACATCAAACCTTCCGCAGGCTTTGATGCATACAGAAAAGAAAGCGTCTGTCGCTGTACCTTACATTGGACTGCCCATCGCTGATTAAATTTGTAGCGTATTTGTGCGCCAAATACTTCGCGGGCTTCTACAAACGGAATCTTGTTGGCATCACCTAAATAATACCCTACTCCCGCTTGCAGTCCTGCATCAAGGCTATACTCCTTTTGACTAATGCCCTTTACCTTATCACTTGCTTTTTGGATAGTATTATCTTGGGCACACAAAGAAAGGGAATATAGTCCGACCCACACCAATACAATTAAACGACTACGCATATTAATTGATTAATAATTAATGACAGTACCACCACCCGAACGGCTTGGCAAATTATAGATAACGCCTAAAGTAACTGACACATTATGGGTGCTGGCTGCCTTATAGTCACCTTTTGCAAAAGCTACACCATCACCTTTTGGATAAACCAAACCTTCTGCTTGATCCTTTCTGTTTTTCCACACACCTTTGGTATAACCATCAAGATTGCCATTCAGCAAATACAAGTTATACTGACAAGCTATTTTTAATTGCCAATTGGCAGCCATGCGCACTTTCAATCCACCTGCAAAAGGAATATACAATGCAGCTGCCATCTTCTCGTTTTGCACTTTATCTTTTGCTCTTACCATTGGATAAGGAGTATTTCGTTGCAAATCAAGCCATCCCCAACGATACGTAGCTGCTTTATTGTACATAGTAGTACCCAAACCTAATGCAATATAAGGAGTCACAGTATAAATCTTGGCATTACGGTTCTCATAGAAACCATATTTTAAGATATTGAATTCTGCCATAGCATCCAAGTGCCACATACTATTGTAGAAATATGCTGTTCTTGGCTTTTCATACTCATCCAAGTACAAACGCTCCTCTTTGAAGCGTGTGCGCTGACGCATAGCTTGCACCTGAACAGCCCAACGATTATCAATGCGATAACGCACAACACCGCCATATGTCTCAAAAGCAGGCATATCTTTCGAGTCACGCATCCACGCAAACTCATGTGTACGTTTGATACCTTCAGCAGGACTCTTATCTCCCAAGAAGAAGCCAGCTCCTACTTGCAATCCAAACTCAATGTTTTCTGTTTGTGCATTAGCAAATAAAGGTGCCATCACCATCATAAGCACAAGAAAAAACTTACTCTTTTTCATAATAAACTTATCTTTTTTTTAAAATTTACACTTTTGACCTGCAAAGGTACTACTTTTTTTTGATATATGCAAATTATTTATGCAATAAAATTTTGAAAGCATCTGCAACTCGGCTTACCTCCAGCACTTTTATCTTCAGTCCGTGCACATTATACTTCTGTCCAGCAGGAACAATAATCTGCTGAAAACCAAGCTTTTCCGCCTCTCGTATCCGTTGGTCAATACGATTAATAGGACGTATCTCACCTGCCAATCCTACTTCGCCCGTCACGCATGTTTGTTCGTCCAACGCAATATCCATATTCGACGACAATACCGCTGCCAACACCGCTAAATCAATAGCAGGGTCATTCACGCGCAGTCCGCCTGCGATATTCACAAACACATCTTTCTGCATGAGTTTGAAGCCCACACGTTTCTCCAGCACAGCCAAAAGCATATTCAGTCGCCTGCCGTCAAAGCCTGTGCTACTACGCTGTGGTGTACCGTATGCAGCACTCGCCACCAGTGCCTGTACCTCGATGAGCAATGGTCTCACACCCTCCACCGCAGCAGCGATAGCTATACCAGAAAGCCCTTCTCTATTGCTGGAGAGGAGCAACTCGCTCGGATTAACCACCTCGCGCAAGCCGTCCTGCTGCATTTGGAAGATGCCCAACTCGCTTGTACTACCAAAACGATTCTTCTGCGCTCGTAAAATGCGATACATATAATGCTGGTCGCCTTCAAACTGCAAAACCGTATCCACTATATGCTCCAGCACTTTGGGTCCCGCTAAGGAACCTTCTTTATTGATATGCCCAACAATGATAAATGGCACATTCTTCTCTTTGGCATATTGTAATATCCGAGCAGCACACTCGCGCACTTGGCTCAAACTACCTATACTCGCCTCAACAGCCTCTGTACCAATCGTCTGAATACTATCCACCACTACTATCTCGGGCTGTATATCCGTCACACTATCCAATATGCGTTCCAACGAAGTTTCCGCTAAGATATACAAATTCGATGCATCACCCGCCAATCGTTCTGCCCTTAGTTTTAGTTGCTTAACACTCTCCTCGCCACTCGCATAGAGCGTTTTCTTAGCTCCCATTTTCAGGAGTACTTGTAGTGCCAATGTGGATTTTCCTATTCCTGGCTCTCCACCCAGCAGCACCAAACTGCCAGGCACCAGTCCGCCACCTAATACACGATTGAGTTCCGACGAATGCATGTCAATGCGCATCTCTTCTTTCGCGTCCACTTCGTGCAAAAGTTGCGCTGTAGCACCTCGGCGAAGGCTGGCACCACCTTTCCCTTTTCCGATTTCCGTCTTCTGTTCCTCTTCGTATGTCCCCCACTCGCCACACACAGGGCAACGCCCAATCATCTGAGGTGCTTTTGCACCACAGTTGGAACACACATATTGCGTCGAAACTTTTGCCATTTATATCTCAAATGTTTTACATTCTTCTGCCAACACCGTATTTGCAAAGACCTCTTGTGCTTCGTTCAAAAATACCGTATGGTCGTCTTCGCGAGCACTAAAATGCCCCACTATCAGTTTTCCCGCACCAGCCAGTTTAGCTATTTGCGCTGCTTGTTTCGCAGTGGAATGGGTATGCTTTTTGCACTTATCGGCATCTTTTTCGGTGTATGTAGCCTCGTGATACAATACCTCGACACCCGCAATCTGTTCCACAATCTGCTCGCGGTATGCCGTGTCGGAACAATAAGCATAGCGTTTGCGAGGTTCCGTATCGCGGTGGTGTTCCGTGAAGAGGAAACCGCAAGTGGGCACCTTATGTTTGAGTGGAATAGTCTCAATGATCAGTGTTCTATCCTCAAAAATCACCTCACGCTTACGCGGATTAATCGTATGAAAAACAAGTTCATACGATAGATCTTGGCAATGATATTCCAGCCATGGGCGCAGCAGTTTCTCCAAATCGCCTTGCGCATAGATATGCAGCGGTTGTGTCCTACCCATCATGCCTAAGGTAGAAATCAGCCCTATCAATCCGAAGCAATGGTCACCATGTAAATGCGAAATCAGCACTGTGTATAGCCGTGCCGTCTTCACGCCCAACTGCCGCATCTTCAACTGCGTACCTTCGCCGCAGTCCACCAAGAAGGACTTGTCGCACAACTCCACAATCTGCCCAGAGGGCGAGTTCTGGAATGTCGGCATAGCGCTACCGCAACCTAATATAGTTAGTTTTCCTACCACTTTTCAGTTTTCACCTTTCAGTTTTCACTTTCGCAAACTCAAGTAGATGCGTGTAAAGACATTCTTGGTATATTGTGGAAAATCGCCATTCTGAATCCAACCATAGTATCCAGGGTCGCGGCGGAACACATCCGCAACGCGTTGCCCTTTGTACTTACCAAAGTTGAACACCTCTACGCCTTGCGCATCATATGCGATACGACCTGCAAAGTCCGCAAAACGGGCATTGCCAGCTGTAAACTCCGCCAGTCCGTCCACATCTGTGGGTATATCATACTTCTCCAACTGCGCCATCAGCACCTCGTAGGTTGCCATGGTATCAGCATCAGCCGAGTGCGCATTGGTCAGGTCTTTTCCGCAATAGAACTTGTAGGCAGCCACCAAGTTGCGTGGTTCTTGACGCTGGAAGATAGTGAAAACATCCACCATTTTCTTTTGCTTTAGGTCGATATTCACGCCAGCGCGCATCATTTCCTCTGCCAGCAATGGAAGGTCGAAGTGATTGGAGTTATATCCCGCCAAATCAGCATCTTCCAGCACACGCACCAACTCGGGTGCGATTTCCTTGAAGGTTGGGCAATTCACCAGATCCTCGTCATAGATTCCGTGCACAGCACTCGCCTCTTCAGAGATATGCAACTGCACCTCTTGCCCCAACATCATTTGTACTGGTTTTACGCGGAAAGTCTTCCCCTCCGAACAGCCGTTGGGGAAGACCTTATAATAACTCAACTCGACAATCCTGTCGGATGCGATATTTAGTCCCGTAGTCTCCAAATCAAAGAAGACCAGCGGGCGAGTCAATTGTAACTTCATTCGCAACCCACAAAATTAGTCATTCAAAAGCATTGGCATAAGCAATACAAGCAAGTCTTGACCTTCCTCGTTCTCCGCTGGCAAAATCAAACCAGCACGAGCAGGGTCAGCCAATTGCAGAACCACTTCTTGCGAAGCTACATTCGCCAATATCTCAATCAAGAATGGTGCCTTGAAGCCGATGGCCATTGGCATGCCAGCATAATCGCAACTGATAGTCTCCTCTGCTGAAGTAGAGAAGTCAATATCTTGTGCAGAAATCTTGATTTGATTCTCGCTCAACGCCAATTTCAGCAAGCTGGTACCCGTATTTGCAAACACAGCCACACGCTTGCAGGCATTCACAATCGTTTGGCGATCCACCAACACCTTATTGGTATTATTTTGTGGAATCACAGCATTGTAATTAGGGAAGCGGCCCTCGATTTGACGGCATACAATCACGGTTGTGCCAAACTCGAACTTCGCATTCTTCTGACCAAAAGTCACTTTCACTTCTTCTGCCTCTTTTTGCAACACTTGCTTGAGCAATTGTGCTGGTTTCTTTGGCAAAATAAAGCTAACCGCTTGCGCTGCCTTCACACCCTCGTTGATATAACGAACCAAACGATGCGCATCGGTAGCCACCATAGCTATTTTCTCCTCGCTCAAGTCGAAGTAGATACCATTCATCACTGGGCGCAACTCATCATCCGCGGTGCAGAAAATAGTTTTATTGATTGCCTCCAACAACACATTTGCTGGCATGGAGAAAGTATTATCGCCCTCTTCTACTGGCATCTCTGGATATTCCAAACCATTCGCGCCCACGAAACTATATGTACCATTTGCGCTGGTAATATTCAAACCAAAGTTCTGCTCATCTATTTGGAAGGTCAATGGTTGCTCAGAGAATTCCTTCAGCGTCTCCAACAACAACTTGCCACCTACTGCCACTTTACCTGCACCTTGTGCATCTTCCACGGTCAAGGAAGTGCGAATAGTTGTCTCACTATCCGAAGCGGTTAAGGTCAGCACATCGCCTTCGAGGTCAAACAACACAGCTTCCAAAATCTGCAAACTATTCTTTGCAGCAATCACACGACTCACTGCTTGCAACTGAGCAAACAATTTCGAGCTTGATACATTAAATTTCATATTCTTTCAGTTTTAATTATATACTTTTTGATTTTGCCTGCAAAGATACAAAAAAAATGCCATTTATGCAAATTATTTGTACATTTTATTTATTTTTTGTACCTTTGCACCCAAAATACGTATCTTTCAACTGTAAACTGAAAACTGAAAACTGCTTTGATTGGTATTTTCGACAGCGGTTACGGCGGACTGACTATCCTGAATCACATTCGCCAACATCTCCCCCAGTACGACTATCTCTACTTGGGCGACAATGCGCGTGCGCCCTACGGAACACGCTCGTTTGATGTCATTTATGAATACACCCTTCAGGCGGTCAATTTCCTGCACCAGCAGGGTTGCAATCTCATAATCCTTGCCTGCAACACCGCCAGCGCCAAGGCGCTTCGTACCATTCAGCAGCATGACATCAACCCCGACAAGTTGCGTGTTTTGGGCGTTATCCGTCCCACGGTAGAGGTCATTCCGCAGCGCACGCGCACCAAACACATTGGCGTACTCGCTACACCAGGCACTGTAGCTTCAGAGAGTTATGTCATCGAACTTCTCAAGCAAGACCCTACTCTGACTGTCACCCAGCAGGCATGCCCCATGTGGGTACCGCTGATTGAGTCAGGCGAACACCTTCATGCGGGCGCCGACTATTTCGTAGAGAAATACCTCACCGAGCTTCTCACCCGCGACCCGCTGATTGACACCATTATTTTGGGTTGCACCCATTATCCCCTACTCCAACCCAAGATTGAAGCGTTTCTTGAAAAATACGAACAGACCAAACTCTTAATTCAAAATTCAAAATTCAAAATTATCTCTCAGGGCGAAATTGTCGCGCATAGTTTAGCCGACTATCTACACCGCCATCCTGAAATCGCCGAACGCGCTTTGAAAAACAGACACATCCTTGAAGAAAATTCAAAATTCAAAATTCAAAATTCAAAATTCCTTACTACCGAATCAGCCACCAAGTTTGCAGAATCGGCATCACTTTTCCTCTCCGAACCTATTACCGCGCAACATATTGAGTTGTGATAGTCTATTTTCTTTTGTCTGCAAATCTCTCATCTGTTACGCACTATTCACGCACTATACACGCACAATAGACGCACAATACACGCACAATTCCTATCACTTCCGCGAAGGATCGCTGGCAGATACATAAACAAAAAAAATCGTTCCCTTGGTAAAAGAGAACGATTTTTTTGTGTGGATTTGTTATTGGTTACTCAACAATAAAGGAATTGCTTTCGCCGTTTACTTCAAAGAAGTACATGCCGATGTGGGACTACTTCCATTCAAAATTACAACTCTCTTACAAGACGAACACTCAATCCCATACTGCGATTGAGATTATCTATATCCGCGCCATTAGAGAAGAATTGGAAAATGCAAGCACTATAGTCATTATACGAAGAGGCAGTCCAATAGCAACCATAAAATTGCACCAAATCCGTTTGCGAAACATATCGACTACCCGCAGCAGGTAGAAAAATCGCTCCTGCTTGTTCCATTTTTGACCAATCGGAATGACTGATTTTTTGGTATGCAGCATAATATGTGTCATTGCGCTCAGTATGAAAACCAGCTTGGAAGCCAACACCTTCTGGACAAGTCCAATCATCAGGTAAAAGAATCAATCCATTTACTTCATTTATTTGAGCAACACCTATAAGCCTTTCTGCATCATTACGCTCATAGCGCAAATAATGCCATTCTTTGTCTGTCAATGTACGCCATATGTAGGGAGTGTCATTCCCAATTTGATTAATCCCCCAATCCGTAAATATGTAAGTCTCTCCACCTCCACTAATGTTCGTTGGATTGCTACCTGTACCCCAACCAAACAAATCTATCCAGCCATCGAAAGTGTCTGATATATTATCATTTGCCCCGCCAATACAATCCGTTTGAAATTCCGCAAAACGCCATTCATTGTTCGTTGGATGATATTGCAAATTACCTTTGGAAAATACCACTTTTTTATTTACATCCACCGAAAAAGCACCTTCCACATCCTCAAAAAAAGTAATACTATCAATAATAGCCACAGGGTAGTCAGTAATACTACCTTTAATCCAAATGCGCATTTTTGTTTGCGCTGATAGTCCCAACACAAACGAAAATACAAACATCAAACACCACAACTTTTTCATATACATATTCATTGACAAAGACAAGCCAAGAATTTCTTGGCTTGTCTTTATTTTCTCATTCTTAAATGCCCATACTTGCTTTGATAGCAGGTACTTTGGCTTCGGCTTCGGCTACGGCTTTGTCGTAGTCGGCTGGAGTTGGCATCTGAGATGGAATCTCGAAGTAGAACTTGATCTTTGGCTCGGTACCACTTGGGCGAACAGAAATCTTCATGCCACCTTCGGTGAAGTATTGGAGCACATTGCTGGTTGCATTGAGTGCCATCACGATAGGTGTCTCTACCCACTCGCCATTCACCAATTCGCGTTGAACGAGGGTCTTGAAGTCTTTAGACTTAACCACCTTCTCGCCAGCGATCTCTACAGGAGGATTTTGGCGGTAGTTGACCATCATGGCTTGAATCTCCTCTGCGCCTGACTTACCAGGGCGAACGACATTGATAGTCGTCTCGCGTTGGAAGCCGTACTCCATATACATATTAAGGAGATAATCATAGAGGGTCATGCCGTTGTCCTTCGCATAAGCTGCAATCTCGCAGATGAGGCAGATAGCAGAAGGAGAACATTTATCGCGTACACCATCGAATGCTAAGAAGCCAAAGCTCTCTTCGCCACCGCCGATGTATTTGTGGGTACCTTCCCACTCGCGGATACGGTTGGCAATCCACTTGAAGCCTGTATATTCGTCGGTCAAAGTCACGCCTTGTGCGTCTGCCATCTTGCGAATTAACTCGCTGGTAACGATGGTCTTAACGAGGTAGTGCTCAGGGCGAAGTTTGCCGAGTTTCTTCATATTATTGATGATGTAGTAGCAGTACATCATGCAGGTTTGGTTGCCGTTGATGATAGTCCACTCGCCTTTGTCATTGCGGCAAACTATGGCGATACGGTCAGCATCTGGGTCAGAAGCGATGACGAGGTCGGCGTTGAGTTGGGTACCAAGGTTCATACCCATGGTCATTGCCTCCGCGTTCTCTGGGTTAGGACTTTGCACGGTAGAGAAATTGCCATCGATGACCATTTGCTCAGGCACGACGTGGATATTCTCGAATCCCCAAGAGCGAAGGCACATAGGGATGATTTGGCGTCCTGCACCGTGGAGAGGGGTATAAACGATGTTGAGGTCTTTTTGACGGAGAATGGTCTCTTGGTCAATCATGACGGTCTTCACAGCTTGCATGTAGTCGTAGTCCATCTCGCCGCCAATGATCTCGATAAGATGCTCATTGCCAGTCATTTTCACATCAGCGAGGGTCACTTTGTTCACCTCGTCGATGATACCTTGGTCGTGTGGTTGGAGCACTTGGCTACCGTCCTCCCAATACGCTTTGTAACCATTATACTCTTTTGGGTTGTGGCTTGCTGTCACATTCACACCACCTTGTGCAGACAAATGGCGAATAGCGAAACTAACCTCTGGTGTTGGGCGCAAACTCTCGAAGAGATACACTTTTATGCCATTTGCAGCAAATACTTTCGCTACTGTTTCAGCAAACAAACGACCATTGTTTCGGCAGTCATGACCTACCACCACGCTCACGGTGTCGCCCTTCAAGGTTTCAAAACCGCCTTCCTTTTGCACTTTGAGCAAATAATTGGCGTAACCTTGTGTAGCTTGTGCCACCACATATTGATTCATACGATTGGTACCAGGACCCATAATGCCACGCAACCCACCTGTACCAAACTCCAATGTGCGATAAAAGCTATCAATAAGTTCGGTCTTATCTTCCGCCTCTATCATTGCTTTCACTGCCTCTTGTGTCTCCACATCATAAGGCGCTTTGGTCCATTGCTCAGCAATGGCTAATACGTTTTGAAGTTCTTCGTTTTTCATTGTTGTATTTCTTTAAATAATTATCCGTTCATACCTATAGCCAATTACCCATAGCCAATAATCCATAGTCAACTGCCTACTTTATCGCCTACAAAGGTACTACTTTTTTTTCAATTATGCAAACACTATACCAAAAACTCCTATTTTTTTCATAAGAAAATACCCCTCACACTTGCAAATATGCGAAAAAAGTAGTACTTTTGTGCATTAATTTGAAATACTTCTCATTCCATGCAGAGCGTAACAGTCAACAATCTCATCTTTGATGAGTATTTGTCCCAACAAGAGATTGCCACTATCGTATCCGAAGTAGCGGAGCGTATCAACACCGATTATGCAGGTCGCGAGCCACTATTTATCTGCGTTCTCAATGGTGCATTCGTCTATGCATCCGACCTCTTCAAGCAAATCACCCTACCCGCCGAAATCACTTTCGTTCGCCTCAAATCCTACGAAGGCACTGCCACTACGGGTAAGGTAAATATGCTTGTTCCTTTGCAAACGCCAATCAAAGACCGCGACATTATTGTCATTGAGGACATTGTGGACACTGGACTCACGATGCACGGCTTTATTCAGCAGCTCAGAGAGGAGGGTGCGCGTTCGGTGGAACTAACCTCTTTTCTCTTCAAGCCCGACTCGCTGCAATTCCCTGATGCCACACCTAAATATATTGGCAAATCCATTCCCACCAAATTCGTTTTGGGCTATGGATTGGACTTCGATGAGAAAGGACGCAACTTGCCATCGTTGTACACACTACGAAAATAAGCCCGTTTTTGCTCACTCGGAACTACAAAAAGGAGCAATTTGAGGTATTTTTGCATTTTTTTGCCAAAATATTTGGTCATATCAAAAAAAAGCAGTACCTTTGCAGTCGCTTTTGAAAAGCAATGGTCCGTTAGCTCAACTGAATAGAGTACCACACTACGGATGTGGGGGTTGCAGGTTTGAATCCTGCACGGATCACAAAAAAGACCGCAGATAGCGGTCTTTTTTGTGTGTTTCATACTATAACACAACTCTATACTATACACCCCTACACCACCTTGTGTTTTATGATATAATATGGGACACCCAATGCCTGTATCTCGCGTTCGTACCAATCAAATAAGTACTCCCGTATATTGGGGTTCTCGCGCACGGGGTCTGGTTCCCAATCCAAATCGGGATAGCATAGCAGATATACATCCATCGGATATTTTCGCAGAGCCTCCTCTATGAAAGCAGGGCACTCGCCATACTTATGCTGCAACCACACCTTCGTGATTATTAGTTCTGTATCAAAAAAGGCGTATCCTCGGCTCATCTTCAGCGCATCTTCAGCAAAAAGTTGGCGTAAATACTCCACCTGATAGTTCGCTATTTGTAGCACATCTTCGTGCGTGTACGCGTATGCGCACTCGCCCGCGCGCTCCTCTAAATATATGCGCGCGTACTCAGGCACCAACAAACCATCGTAACGATTAGCCAAATACTTCGACAATGTACTTTTGCCCGTGGACTCTGGACCGATGATACCAACCTTAAACATACTATCGAGTCAGCATCAACTTGATATTGATACCAATGTTATCTGCCTTTATTGGATAAGAAGAAGAAATCAGCGGTGTAGTACCTTGGTGATCGTAGAAGAGTTGCAAGTTGATCTTTTGTGACAGCACATAATCTGCACTCACCTTAATACCAAAGACCTTGTTACCCGAACTGGCTTGAGTAATATCCTCTTCCACTTTACGCAGCAATGTTTTGATATCTTTGTAGCTTACATCCACATTCAACTTTAAGTCATTGCTTACTTTCTTTTGTGTACCTCTACCAGATTTAGTGATAAAGTTCAAATCCTTAATCGTGTAGCCAGCGCCTATCACAAACTCGTTGGTATGTCCTTCGGTGATTTGTACAGAAGTCACATTTAGAGAAATATTACGCTGTTTGCGATATTCCACCTTTGCAGACAATGAGTTTTTCATTGTCATATTTACGCCAATTAAGGGCGAGAATGTCTCTGATAGTGTAACAGAAGATATGTCATATGCCGATGATGGGATTGGATTGTCAGTTTCTACATCACGTATAAATCCTAAGTGCTTATTGCTCATATCACCAGCAGGCACCCATGTAGAATACGTGGAATAGCTCGCTATCGCATATTTACAAGTATATGCGTGTGTGAGGTTTACTGATTTGAAATTATCTCGCATCCAAGGCAGTTTTCCCAAACCGTCGAAGGTTACGGACCAGTTAGGCAGTACCTGTAATAATCCCAAGAAAGGATTAAGACTGACATGTTGCGCATCGCGTCCCGTATAAGCTGCTAAGAATGCAGGCACTAACACATCAGCCGTATTATTGCTGATTACACCATATTTACGATTGTATTTCTGCCCTGCCAAATCATTAGGAACAAAGCCTCGGTCGGGGTAGATAAGGTCATCGTATTGCGCCTGTATGCGATTTGTCAGCAGATCTCGATTTGTCAAGAATTGTTGGAAGGTGGCAGATGAGAAATTGTCATCTGCATTACCTATTTTATGAAAGGCTGTAGCAATAGCCACTTGTGTAATATTGAACGAACCTGTCATATTTTCTTGCAGATGCTCAAAAGAATAAATGACAGAGGAAGACTCTGCAGCATATCGTTTTCCATTCAGTTGAATCTTAAATCCAGGGAATGGTTCGAGGGACAATTTGATATCCAAATCATTGGTTATTGAACGCGAAGCAGGTTGCACGACCGTAGTATCTCCAGATAGCCAACCATTCTCTTTGGCTTTTTCGACAAAGTCATTACCAAAGAATCCGAATGCAAAATCAAAGCCAGGAGCATAGAGGTCATTGTATCGAGTCTGCCCCATAAATCCTGCTTGTGGTGCGAATCCTGGTAGCGTAATGGAATTGGTGTTTCGATAGGTGACTTGCAGCTTACGTATCATCGTACCAAAATATGCAGCCATATCCATAGCAGTCTCGGCAGCAGAACGCTGGCTGGTATCTACCGTTCTGATAGTCAATGACAGATTTTCCACATTTTCCTTTGCGACTATAGTAGCTTGTGTGGAAGAAGTAGGTTTTACTTTTAGTTTTATCTTTTTACCACTTTCTGTAACGGCGCTGACCTCTATAGACTCGCTACCCAATCGGTGATTAATCTCTTTTGCTTCGCCTGCCACCAACGTAACCGTTTCGGTATAGGTCTTAGCCCTGAATGGACGTTTGCGGGCCCGTTGGTTGAAGCGTTGCGAGAGTTGCTTCCAATACTTCGATTTGCCGTATAAGGTTTCGAAATTGATACCAGCATCCGCCTGCCAAGCGCGTGTGCTGCTGACCACATTACCAAGGTTGGCCGTTTCTTGTGCTGACGATTGCACAGTACGATTCCAGTTGTAGGTAGCATTATAGGAAGCGTTTGCTGTGAGTGCCTCTATATAAGGGATACGATTGAATGGGATATTCCAAGAAGCCGAAAAGAGTTGCTGGTATGTATAAGGTGATCCCCATGTAGCCAAACTACGTTGGATAGTATCTTTCCATGCCTCGTAATAATCATTCGTAAAGGCATAATCACGAATAATCTCTGGCGTATAGTATCCTTCATCCACCGTGGAGTTCATGGCCGTTTGGAAGGTGAACTTCATATTCTTAGTAAGGTCGTATTTGAAGTCGAAGTTGCGATCCCAGGTGAAGTCTTTGGAGAAAGTCAGATCCATATCCGCAGCGCCTGTTGCCTCCACACTGAAATCACGCATCTTCATGTGCGTATATGTTCGGTGCATATTGGTACTGAATGCCCATGATTGTGGTAAGTAGTAGAAATTCATCTCCTTTAGGAGTTTCACCTTATCCACACCCTTCACATTCTTGAATGGTTCCCAAGGTGTCGGATTGAAATTATACGAATAGTTGAATGATCCTTTTTGGTCGCTGACAATATCTTGTTCTATTTCGGGGGTATGTTGATTTTGTTTGTTATAACTTGCAGATATAGAGAAATTGGCGGGGTCATAGAACATATTCTGCTTCTTAGAATGTATATCCACTTTCATATTTGCCACAGAGAAACTTGTCGTTTCCTGGACAGTATTCGCCATTTGCTTGATTGAGTCTTTTTCGATCTTTGTCTCGAAGTTGTCAAGCGTTTCGGACAACTTGATATCTGTATCCAACGGATCAAAGTCGGGCGATAATGTCTCATTGGTATAAGAGACATACAATGGTATCTGCAGTTTCGCTTTCTCTGGGAATAAGCGTCCTGCTTCTAATGCTGCACTCACGGACAATTGATAGATATTCTCCATATTGCGATCGAGCACATTTGACTCGATAGAGCCATATCCTGCTGTTTCTAATCTTCCTGCTACGTTTACTTGTGCGATATCACTCACACTGAGTGCAGCATTTGCCATAGCAGCAACGCCACCTTGCTCATTAAACTCGCATAGTCGCAATTCATTGACCCAGACTTCTCCGCTTACCTCATGATCCGTTTTATTGCGCACACCAATCATAATGGATTGAATATCTTCTAATGTTGGGTTACCCAATACAGTGACCTTATTTGCCAGTTTTTCAGGGTCGTAAATTTCGTAAGGAATCGTATTTCCCACATTGCTATTTCCAGCTCTTTTTGCTCTGTTACGCGCTGTCTTGGCATCGGTGAAGACACTCAAGGGGAAGTCAAACATATTCTCTGGCAACCACACTTTGAGACGGTCCTCGTTGCTCTTGTCGTTGTACACTCCTTCTGGAGTCAGATTGAGCGGTATCTCATATTCATAGTAGTTGTTTTTCAAATCCGAGCCAATACGTATAAAACATGTGATATCCTTATCTTGGATAGGGTCAAAATCTGGTAAACACTCTGCGTGCACAAACATTTGTAGGCGTTTGTACTGTCGCATATCATATGCCACATTCTTATAGACAGCACGTGCATCTTTGGGTGCTACATTGTTGATTCGCAACACCATTGCTTGTTCGTTTTGGGCAATCAACTGCGCTTGTCCAGGGTCGGTCTGACGCGACACACCAGGTGGCAAGACATAATTGATGGGGACACGATTAGAGTTCTCCTCAATATTTACCGCTTGTACATCCAACGCGCCTACAGAGGTGTAAGGGTTAGCGATATTATATTGATTATTTGTTACATCTTGATACAATCCCTTGGTATAGTTACGCCATTCGCCACGAACAAGATCAAAGGTAGCCATACGAATATGTGTCTCCTGTTCGAAATTTGTCAGGAAGAGACGTACAAAACGAATAGACTTGAAATTGCGTATATTTCCAATCTTTTGTACAACAGTACTATCACCCTTCAATGGTATCTTAAATTGGTACCATTTGACACGCGCTGTTTCACCGTTTTTCAACTCCACATTGGTTTCCATGATACTGGCAATATGCTGTTGTCCTACGCGCTGCATATCTTCTCGACGCAACGAGATGTGATAACGATAAAAACGCTCATTATCGTTGAGGGTATTGTCATTATTGATATCTTCTATATCAGGGTATAAGGTAGAAGCTGTGCCGTATGCAGCATTCTCTTGCATTTCTGGCGAGTTGCCCTCAGTACCATTATAATACTTGTATCGCATCAAAATGGGTACTTCATCGCGGTCGTACTCATCATCTCTATAATAGCGATAGTTATCTCCCGCAGGGTCATTTATTGGCGAAAACTTGTCGGTTTCCCACAAATCCCATACCACGGGGTCCACTCTGTTGCGCAAGGCTGCCACATAATCGGCATATGGTCTTTGACCTGAAAATTCATATACCTTTTCTTGCTCCGAACTTAATCCATCAAGACCGACATCCTGTTTCTCACGCGCACCTGTTTCGTTGGCAAAAGCGATGGTAGTGCTGGTAGTTCTTGGATTACGTCCCCATACAGTATTGTCCACCAGTGTCTCATCGTCATCTTTTAGGGGGAGTCCATGTTCAAAAGACTTCTTGCCATCACGCAAAATATCTTCGCTAATATCACCCAAATCAATATACATATCTCCTCCCTCAAAAGCGATGTCAGGATTGGTGAGGAATGGGTCCATCAACCAGAACTCTATGTATTCGATATTGGCTTTTTCGAAATCAGTATTCTCTAATTTACGCATCATACCACCCCAGCGAGATGCTGGATTGGTGAGTTTGCCATCTCTGCCTATTTCTTCGGCAGAGATATTATACTGACCTCGCTGCTCAGGATAATAACTAAGGTTGAGCACTGCCAGTTTAGAGTCGGCATTCGCCAACACTGTTTTATTAGGATATATCTCCTGTTCGTGTACGATACGTGTTCTATGATCAGACATCAAGTCCAAATTGTCCTTGATATACTTAGGGGTATTAGAATATGGGTGACCAAAAATAGGGTCAACAGCATACCACGCAAATAATGCACGGTTTTTGTTATACTCCACCTTGCCACTTTCCTTGTATTCTGGGAATTTATCTGAATTAGGTGTAGATGCCAATTTCCAATAACTGGGATAGTGTATGTCAATATTGGTTTTCGTAGCTTCAAAATCATCGACATAGGCAGTACCGACTTGTCCAACCTCCTTGGTATGTCCTGGTATGAGGTGTGCGAACTCGGCATTGACTTGGAAAACCGATGGCGCTGTCACATCCATCCATGGCACTTTATCCAACAATAAGGTCAGCCATTGCATTTCTGTTTTCCAGCTTGCGTTTACACCCCAAATGGTATTAGCCAATGGCTCACTACCTGTATTTACCTTGGTGGTCAAAGGGCGTTCGTTCATATGCATGATGGTACCGCCAATGGATAGGTCCTTATTAAACTCATATTCCAAATGAGCACCATAGAGCGACTTGCGTTGCATGGAGAACAGTGCTTGATTCTCCAACTTTACATCCACTTTTGTACCAGAATCCACGATGGATTGATTGAGAATCGTAACCGTACCCATTGTATAATCTACGGTATAATCCACATTCTCGATGAGGGTGGCTCCACCTGCGGTAACGACTACACTTCCACGTGGTATATTCATTGCATTTAGGCGTATTTCATTGCCAGCAGATCCTTTGTATTTACCCACCAGTGTAAACTTATTTTTCTCTGACATCTCTTGTGCCATAACCAAGGTGGAGTCATACAATTCTTGGAACACATATTTTTCAGCTATTGCAGGATTGCCAATAGCCTTCTCGAGATGCGAACCAAAGGGCTCTAAGACGGGGAAGATAATTCGTCCTGTAGATGATACGGCCGTATATCCCTCCACGTAATCAAATCTTCCATCAGGCGCAGTATTATTTCGAGAATCCAATCGGTCCAGATTCATCACACGAATCAACTGTTTGCCCTTGATATCTCCTTCCATCAAGTATTGCATATCCGTTCCGACAGAATCGTTGCGGTATTGGATATACAATTCAAATCGTTCGCTGGACATTTGATTTGCGCCGATGGAATAGACGTTTTTCATCATCAAGTCCCACGTACCCCTGTTCTTACGATTGGGTGCATTATTGGTACTCTTCAACAATTTTAGAAGTAGTGTATTCGGTGCTTTTAAAGATTCGCTGGCATCTGTAGAGAATTCACCCACTTGGTACACTTGTCCTGCATAGGTATATTCATATGCAACAGCCAGTACCTCGTCTTGATTCAATGCTGATTTCAGGGAGATATATCCTAATGCAGCATTCAAGGTATATTCACTACTGTTCAGCAATCGCGCCGATTCTATTTTCTCATAATCTTCTCCCAATTCCATATCAGGGAGTTGCTGTTGCATCACAGAACTGACTTGCTGTATATCACGGACTCCATCGCACGCTATTACTTTGGCATAAAGATCATTCGCCTTGTTGTATGGTGTGACAGCCCCTGGCGTAACTAACCAATTCGGGTTTAATATATGCATAGCATCGTATTCACCCAAGTCAGCCAACGCCACGATATTGCGTGCTTGATCGTAGTTGCCACGCTTGTTCGTCACCCACACCTCAATGCGATTGATGGTGATTCCGCTTGCGATATATGGCAGAGCTTGCATGGCATTTTCATAGTTATCGCGGAAATAATATCCCAAAAAGAAGTGACGATTTTCGTCATAACTATCAATTGGCACTTCGAATTCGGAGGTCTGTGCTCCTCCCTGACTGGAGACAGATTGACTCTCGCTATTTTGCTGAGAGAGGAGTGCTTGTACGCGCAGTTTACCAAATTTAAGGTCTGTTTTGATACCAAATAGCGCAGTACTACCTCGTATCAAGCTGCTATTTAGATTCATGGATACATTACCCGCTTCTAAGGATTGGATAATGTCATCTTCTTGTCCTTTGAAATTGAGTTTTAGATTTTGCTGGTCGAAATTGAACGACGCTTCGGTGTTGTAGCTCATATTGAAATTGAGCTTATCTCCCACCTTACCATTCACGCTCAATTGTATCTTTTCTTCGAAATCGAAGATATTGTTTGTTCTTGCCCGTTGTGTCAAGGAAGGGTTATCCACAAACTGGTGTTTGAATCCGAAAAGCAGTTCAGCCGAGCCTTGTAGTTTTACCTGCACTCCTCCAGGACCAAAAATCTTGTCAGCAGGACCGATATTAAACTTCATATCGGTAACATCAAACTTTCTTTCGTTGTCGTGCTCCACTTCGCTGATTTTTTCGCGCCAAAATTGCCCCATCTGCTGACGTTCTGAGAATGAGCGATACTCCGTTTCTGTCATCATGTACGGTGTAGCAATCTCCGTTTCGCCAATTCGGGTACGCAGTATGTAACAGTTATAGACAGGATCGTACTCAATGGTAGTCTTAATATTATCTGGATTTTGCAAATCAAGTTGGCTCTGTACACGATTTAGGTCATCGTAGTTATTTGTAGCAATAGGTTTTAATTGCAAAGGAGCCATAATAGCAGTATCTATTGTGGCTTCCAACTCCTCTTGCGCGAATAATGCAATCGGCAATAGGCTCAGTAGTATGCTAAACAGTTTTTTCACGTTTTAGTAAAACAGCTGTATTTAATCTTTCAAATTATATTCTTAAAGCATTTTCAAGGCTTGTTTTATCACCGCCTCTACGGTAGCGTTGGGTTGAGCTGTCAGGATTTTGTCCACCACTTTTCCGCTGGCAGCCGCAGCAAATCCCAACATCGTCAATGCGCTCACCGCCTCTTGTTTGACTTCATTATCCACCTCTACAGACAACAACAATCCGTCTTGGCTCTTGGTTCCTTGTTCTTGGCTCTCCAAATCTATTTTCAGCACTTTATCTTTCAGATCCACGATAACGCGTTGTGCGGTTTTTGGCCCCAATCCCTTGACTTGCGATAGCGCACGCGCGTTTCCTGTGGCTATTATCTGTCTTATCTCCGCAGCGGAATATGCCGACATGATCATGCGTGCAGTATTTGCACCAATACCACTGACGGTCATTAGCATGACAAATAGTTCACGCTCTCCTATGGTGAAGAAGCCAAACAAGTCGTGGGTATCTTCACGAATAATCTCCGTCACCAGCAATTTGGTCTGCTGCCCGTCTTTCCCCACAAGCGAGGAATATGACGTTAGTGCTATGTTGATTTGATAGCCTACCCCCGCAGCTTCAATCACAGCATAAGTAGGGGTTAGGAAAGTGAGTTCGCCTTTAATATAGTCAATCATAATTCTAAAAAATGCACCCTTATGCAATAAACGCGCAAAGGTACTACTTTTTTTGCAAATACGCAAGTTTCAATTCACTTTTTTAACAAATCACTATCACTATATTGTCAAAAAGGCATATTCTTCAATACTCTCTCTATCGTATTTTTGACATTTTCCGCAGCCACATCAGTGCGCATAGCCAGCGATAAAGATTGTTTTGGCTCCATTATGGAATAGATGCCCGCAAATCCCATTTGCATGACGCTTTCACACTCCTCGACACTGCCAGCAATGGCAATGACAGGTATATTTTGCTCTTTGGCATACGATAACACTCCCATAGGCACTTTGCCTTTGGATGTTTGGCTATCTATCTTACCTTCGCCAGTGATTATAAGGTCGGCATGTTGTATGATTTGTCGGAAATGGATAGTTTCTAATATAACGTCTATTCCCCTCTGGAGCTTTGCATCAAGGAATGCGCAAAAAGCTCCGCCCATACCACCCGCAGCACCAGCCCCCATCATATGCGCAATATTGATATGGTACTTATCATCAATCACTTTCACCAAGGAAGCCATGCCGTAGTCTAATAGCTGCACCATCGTGTCGTCGGCACCTTTTTGCGGAGCGAAGACATACGCAGCACCTTCATTTCCGCAGAAAGGAGTATCCACATCGCAAGCGATGGTGAAAGACGATTGGCGTAGTGCTTCGGGCACAGAAGTATCATCAATGCGCTGGATTTGGTGCATAGTGCCACCACAGCAGTGTAGGATTTCATTATTGTTGGCATCGTAGAATCGGAAGCCCATTGCTTGCAGCATACCTGTGCCTGCATCATTGGTAGCACTACCGCCTATGCCGATAACAAATTGACGACACCCTCTGCTGATGGCATCCATGATCATTTCCCCCGTACCATGGGAGGAAGTGAGCCACGGGTTACGCTCTTGTGTGTCAAGCAAGGGTAGTCCGCTGGCAGTAGCCATCTCAATGACAGCCATTGTACCTATGACAGCATAGTATGTCTGGATAGGTCGTAAAAGTGGATCATGAACGGTGGTAGAGACTATCTCTCCGCCTAAGGCTCGCACGAGTGCATGAACAGTACCTTCACCTCCATCTGCCACAGGTAGCGATATGATTTGGCAATCGGGATAGACGGCTCTGATGCCACATGCTACAGCAGCTGCTACTTCATTAGAAGTTAGCGATCCCTTAAAAGAGTCTGAGGCTATGACGATTTTCATACCATAGGCGATATTAGCGATGAATGATTATTCGCAGAGTAGCAGCCCCATACAGTTGTACACCCGATTGTCAGCAACGATGAGTATCCTTCCATTGTGCAATATCTTCCGACAATCCGTGCATGGAGTACGCAGGTCATGCAGACTGGTAACTGGCGCAGGCTCTACGAAATTGAAAAACTCGCACCAATAAGGTGCTTCTTTGTATCGGTCGCTGTAGCCCGATGGCACATGTATAGGAATATTGCGATCCACACCCTCAAAGGTATGCGCAGCAATAACAGGCGGAAGAGTGTCCTGCAATGATATATAGGCTAATTGATTGCAATGGAAAAAGGCACTATCGCCTATTGAAAGAACACCATCTCCCTCAAAAACAAGCGAATCCAACGAAGCACAGTGTAGGAAGGCACCAGTACCTATTGAGTGCACTTTGTGGGGTATGGTAATTCCCCCGAGGTCGGTAGCATAACATAAGAGAAAACCACCAATCTCCTCTAATTCATTGGGTAGATAACAGGTCTTTATCTTCTTGGGTATCGTATCATATTTACCCGACAAGCGTTTATCGTAGGCATTAGAATCGTCGATATAGGATAGGTTGAAGAAATTGGTGGAAGCATAGCCATAGGTAACGATGAGGGTATCAAGTGCATTGTTATAGGCAAGCATGTTGGTAATACCTTTGAAATAGCGGAGGTTATAGCAATTTTTTAGCACATCTTGCTTTACATCTGCATAGCTTTCGCCTTTGTATTCAAAGCGGAGGAGAGACGGCATTTGCGCGAAAGACTCCCTACCAAACTTTTTGACAGAAGCCGGCACGACCACATCAGTAAGCTCTTGCTCCTCAAACGCATAACTATCTATAGAAGTGATACTATCCGAGAAAGAGACAGAAGCGATAGTAATATCTTTTCTGGTCCATGCGGGATATTTATACAAATCCATATCACCTTTACCCGTGATGTCAAGATGACGTGTTTCGACATTAAACGACCAATAGAGAGAGTCACCACACATGCCTGTGATGGTATCTGCCCATAGCAATACGCTCATGAAGCAGGCAATGAATATGCACCATATTCTTAACATAATTCTTAGCGTAATTTCCTGCAAAATTACTACTATTTTCTGACATATACAAACATTTTGACACATTTTGTCGTAGATTGTCAAGATTCGCTTCAAAACATGTATGTGTAAATAGGGGTCAGTACTTTGTCCTATACTCCTCAGAAGGAAGGGGTATTCATAGGGTATTCACGGGGTATTCATGGAGTATTCATATGTGTCGGGTATGTATCGGGTATGTGTCGGGTATGTGTCGGGAGATACTCGGCGAATGGTGGTTTGAGATTAAAAAACTGCTGCAATAAATAATAAATTAGACAACGAAAGACTGAAGAAGGACAAAATCAGACTAAAGAAGGACAAAATCAGGCTAAAAAAGACAAAATTAGACTAAGAAGGACAAAATATAGACTAAGAAAGACAAAATATAGACCGAACATTAGATTGAAGATTAGAAAAGAAAAATAAAAAATTACTGCGTAAATTTGCGTATGTCCATTTTTTATTGTAACTTTGCACGATATTTCGAAAAAATCAAAACAAGCAACAAAAAAGAAAAATATAAACAGCGTAACATAACACTAAACAAACAATAACTATGGCGACAAGAGTCACACGACCAACCAAACCGACAACTGCAAGTACTAAAAAAAGTAGTGCCCAAGAGAAAACATCTATGCAAGAACATATGCGTTCTATCCTTGAATTTTTAAAGAGTCAGCAGTTTCGACTCATCACAGCATTGCTGCTCGCTACCACCGCCCTCATGCTGGTGATAGCTTATGTAAGTTTCTTCTTCACAGGAGCAAGCGACATGTCAATAATAGAGATGAGTTCGGATCGCGAAATGATGCGCGAACAAGTAACCAACGCCTTGGGATTGCCAGGAGCAGTAGTAGCCAGTTGGCTGATAGATGGGACATTTGGCATTGTTACACTACTACCCATTATTCTATTGGGTATTTATTCGATGCAACTGGCCTTTCAATTCACCTTCAAACGTCTGAAGTGGTTGTTCTGTACTCTCTTTTTACTCATGTGGGGTTCGATATTTTTGGGCTTCGTGCAACAAATCACCCATATTGATGCCTTTTTCCGTTTCGGAGGAAAGTTTGGAGAGATTGTGAGTATATGGGGTAGTTCGTATGTACAGGAATTAGGAGTAGGACTGATTCTATTAACGCTGCTTGTTGTTTTTCTGATTGTTGTGGATAAACATTTCATTGAGCACTGCCAACAAATAGGACATTGGTTAGCCAACCTATTCAAAAAAACAAAAACAGAAGATATTGAATTGGCAGAAGTAGCAGAAGAAGGACAAGACATTAGTGACGACCCCGTAAGCCCTATAGCCATTGAAATAGAAAACACCTCCAGCGAGAGTACAGAAGAGACTGAACCAGCGATTGTAGTAGATGTGGAGGTGCCTCATGTGGAGGAAAAAATAGATGAAGATATAGCGCAAGAAGAAGAGAAGAATGAGGATGTGGTCATTGCCGTAGAAGATGTAAAAGAGGTAGAACTCTCGGAAGATGATCCTGAGTATCTGCTGAAGAAATTGGGTCCATACGATCCTCGCAAGGATTTGGAGCACTATAAATTCCCTTCATTGGGTCTGCTGAAGGTGTATGACAATGAGACTGCGCCTGTCATCAACCAAGAGGAGCAACAAGCCAATGCCAACCGCATTGTGACCACACTCCGCAACTACGGCATTGAGATTGAGTCGATTAAGGCGACAGTAGGCCCTACCGTGACGCTCTATGAGATTGTACCTCAGGCGGGTGTGCGTATTGCAAAGATTCAGAACTTGGAGAACGATATTATGCTCTCGTTGGCTGCGATGGGTATTCGTATCATTGCCCCTATCCCTGGCAAAGGAACGATTGGTATTGAGGTGCCAAATGAGAAGCCACAGGTGGTGTCGATGCACTCGGTGATTGCGAGCAGGCGTTTCCAAGAGGAGCAGAAGATGAAGCTGCCGATCTCTATCGGACGAACCATCACGAACGAGGTGTTCATGTTTGACTTGGCGAAAACGCCACACTTGCTTGTAGCAGGTGCTACGGGACAAGGTAAGTCAGTAGCCATCAATGCCATCATTACCTCGTTGTTGTACAAGAAACACCCAGCCGAATTGAAATTCGTGATGGTGGACCCTAAGATGGTGGAGTTTGCGCCATACAAGCCATTACTTCGTCACTATCTGGCTGCTACACCTGACACTGAGGATGAGAATATCGTGATTGTGGATTGCGACAAGGTGGTTAATACCCTCAACTCGCTTGTGATTGAGATGGAGAACCGATACAAGTTGCTCATGGATGCGGGTGTGCGTAACCTTGAGGACTACAACGATAAGTTTGTTTCACGCAGGTTAAATCCAGAGAAATTGGTGGCAGATAGTTTGCACCACCAGTTCTTGCCATATATCGTGATTATCATTGATGAGTACGGCGACTTTATCATGCAAGCGGGCAAGCAGGTAGAGACACCTATTGCACGTATCACGCAAAAGGCGCGCGCCGTGGGTATGCACATGATTCTGGCGACCCAACGCCCTTCAGTGAATATCGTGACGGGTGTCATCAAAGCGAATATCCCAACGCGTATCGCGCTCCGTACACAATCTGTAGTGGATTCGCGTACCGTACTTGACACCAAGGGTGCAGACCAACTCATTGGACGTGGTGATATGCTCTATTCTGGCAATGGTAATATTACCCGTCTGCAATGCGCGTTTGTCGATACTCCAGAGGTGGATGCTATTGTGGAGCATATTGAGAAACAACAGCACTACTTCGAACCATACCAACTGCCAGAGTATGTAGGCGAGGGTGGCGAAGGTGAAGCGCTGGTTCCTGGCGCTGTGGATTTGAAGCGCCTCGACCCTATGTTTGCCGATGTGGCACGCTATGTGGTGACCAAGCAAGAGGGGTCGACCTCACGCCTGCAACGCGCCTTTGAGATTGGATATAACCGAGCAGGAAAGTTATCTGACCAATTGGAGGCAGCGGGTATTGTCGGACCAAACAAAGGTCCAAAAGGTCGCGATGTGCTGATACAGAGTTTGGATGAACTGGATAAGAAATTAGAAGAATTAGGGTGCTGAGAGTAATTGAGAATTTTGAATTTTGAATTAAGAATTTTGAATTGAGAATTGAGAATCGCTATGAAGTTAATGCTAATCATATTGACCGTTTTGCAATCGCTGCTGGCGACATTGGAACAGAAGACATTGGTGTCGGATTTCTCAATCAGTATTGCAGAACAACAATCACAACCCATGACCTATATGGGCGATTTGGCTATGCACAGCAAACAATTCACGTTGAGCATGTTTAACATGGAAGCTGCCTACGACGGCAACACCTTATATATGTACAGCGAAGAGTTGGAGGAGTTGACCATTTCTACTCCGACGGAAGAAGAACTGACACAGACTAATCCATTTCTGTATGCACAAGCATTGTTGCCTGTTTGCCAATATGCAGAGAAAGTAGTGGGCGATAAGACACAAGTCACGCTGACACCTAACGACCAAACGGCAGGAATTGCGAAATTGGTGCTACGAGTGGCGACGGCTACGTTGCTTCCTACCACTATCGAGATACATGAAGTAGAAGGTAAACAAACCACGCTACGCTTCAACAATACTCGCTATACGGATGAAACGCCATCGTTTATCATCAAGAAAGAAGGTGCCTTCATCAATGACCTGAGATAACCATTACACCCCTTAAAACTTTTGAAACTTTTAATACTTAAATAACATGAAATGTCTTATTATCGGCTCTGGCCCTGCAGGCTATACCGCAGCTATTTATGCTTCACGCGCAAACCTCAGCCCCGTACTGATTGAGGGTATGCAGGTGGGCGGACAACTGATGATTACCACCGAAGTAGAAAACTTCCCTGGCTATCCAGACGGTGTGGAACCCTATCAAATGATGGACGATATGCGTCGTCAAGCCGAACGATTCGGCACCGAGTTCGTGTCGGGTATGGTCACCAAAGTGGACTTCTCCTGCTCCCCCAAGAAAGTGTGGGTGGAGGATGAGCAACTCTATGAGGCAGATACCGTGATTATTGCTACGGGTGCCAGTGCTAAGTTCCTCGGCATCCAATCTGAGGAGGACTACAAAGGTCGCGGTGTGAGCGCATGTGCTACTTGCGACGGATTCTTCTACCGCAAAAAGACCGTAGCCGTAGTAGGTGGTGGCGATACCGCTTGCGAGGAGGCGAACTACTTAGCAGGTCTTTGCGAGAAGGTATATATGATTGTCCGCAAGCCATATTTGCGCGCATCGGAGATTATGCAACAGCGCGTGAAGAATAACCCAAAGATTGAGATTCTTTTCGAGCACAACACCCTGAACCTCACTGGTGAAGCCAAAGTAGAAGGTGCGGACCTCGTATATAAGAAAGGTACTCCAGAGGAAGAGACTCGCCACATTGCGATTGATGGTTTCTTCCTCGCTATCGGTCACAAACCTAATACAAACCTCTTTGCGGAGTACATAGAGCGCGATGCAGAGGGATATATCAATGTAGAGGGAGATAGCCCATGCACGAATGTGGCAGGTGTGTTTGCAGCAGGCGACTGTGCCGATCCACACTACCGCCAAGCCATCGTAGCTGCTGCCAGCGGATGTAAAGCCGCCATGGAAGCAGAGAAATACTTGGCTACATTGGCATAACACTCCGTTATTTTGAGCAAACAACTATCTAATATCAATAAGATGCGACATATCTCAACAATCATTGTAGCAACGCTACTGCTCCTCGCTGTGAACATCAGCGGAGCCAACATCAAGACAGGCATAGAAGTACTTCGAGAAGAAGGATTCAAAGTCTTGGAAGGCAAGCGTGTGGGATTGACCACCAATCCTACAGGTGTGGATAGCCATCTAAAGTCCACCATTGATATCTTATGGGAGGCTAAGGAGGTCAATCTGGTAGCATTATATGGACCAGAACATGGCGTTCGTGGCAATGTGCATGCAGGTGATCATGTGGACAATGAGATTGACCCTAAAACAGGATTGAAGATGTATAGTCTATACGGCAAGACCAGCAAACCCACCCAGGAGATGATGGATGAGATTGATGTGATGGTCTATGACATACAAGACAATGGTTGCCGCAGTTATACCTATATCTCGACATTAGGCAAACTGATGGAGGCTTGTATTGAGTATGACAAAGAATTGGTCGTATTAGATCGCCCGAACCCCCTTGGAGGAGAGAAAATTGAAGGCAATGTGGTGGAAGATGGATATAAGAGTTTTGTTAGCCAATTTCGCATACCTTATGTGTATGGTCAGACGCCAGGTGAACTTGCCTTGTACTTGAATGCTACTGACTATGAAAGCAAATGCAAACTGCATGTGGTAGCGATGCAAGGCTGGAAACGCGCAATGACATGGGAAGATACAGGTCTTGAATGGATAGTGGCATCGCCTCATGTACCTCAAGGCAAATCGGCTGTTTTCTATAGCGTAACAGGCATCTTCGGTGAGTTTGGATATGTAAATATCGGTGTAGGGTACACCTTGCCTTTTGAAATTATGGGTGCACCATGGATTGATGCTGATAGTCTGGCTACTGCACTGAACGCTTTGGCATTAGACGGTATCGAATTTCGACCTATATATTTCAAACCGTACTATAGCGTTTTCAAAGGAGAGTTGTGCGAAGGTGTACAAATTCATATCATGGACTATGAGAAAGCCAGACTGAGCGAAGTGCAGTTTATCGTGGTGCAAGAGATGATGCGTCTATGGCCCGAACGTAATTGGTTTGAGCTATGCAACCAAAAACGCTTTAACATGTTTGATAAAGTGTGTGGTACAGGGTATATTCGCCAAGAATTTGGCAAACGCTATCATTGGGAGGATATCCGCGAATACTGGTACAAAGATGTGGATTGGTATCGCGAAGCCAGCAGCAAGTATTACCTGTATAAGTAGTGTAAAGTTGATAGTTTATCGTTGAAAGGCTGGGCGCCAAGGCACATGATCCGCGCCTTGATACTATACAGCTTACACCCAAAAAAATATGAAACGATATATTGAGCGATTGGCATGGGGAACAGATGCGGGTTTCTATCGTCTTATTCCTCAAGAAGTATTCCATCCCGCCACAGAACAAGAAGTACAAAGCATACTGCAACGCGCCCATAAAGAGGGTAAGCATATTACTTTCCGCGCCGCAGGAACGAGTTTGAGCGGGCAAGCCATCAGCGACAGTTGGTTAGTCGTATGTGGCAAACTATGGGAAGCCTATTCTGTCGGTAAAGATGCAGAAACGATTACCTTACAACCAGGTATCGTGGGACAACGAGTGAACGAGATACTTCGTCCGTATGGCAAGTATTTCACGCCCGATCCTGCCAGTCTGAAGTCGGCTATGGTAGGAGGTATTGTGATGAATAATGCCAGCGGTATGTGCTGCGGTGTACACGCCAATAGTTACCGCGTACTGCAATCCGTTAGGATTATCTTGACGGACGGCACGTTGCTTGACACGGGCGATGAGAAGAGTCGAACAGACTTTGCGAAGAGCCATCCGCATTTTCTGCGCAAGATAGAAGAATTACGCGATAAGACGCGCAACAACCCTGCTCTCGTAGAACGTATCAAACGCAAATATAGCATCAAAAACGTCACGGGACTAACCATATTGCCGTTCGTTGAGTATGACGACCCTTTCGAAATTATTGCTCATTTGATGGTAGGTAGCGAAGGCACATTGGCATTTCTGTCATCTATCACAATGATGACGGCAGATATATTGCCATTCTCCACATCCGCATTGCTCCTTTTCCCAACGACTAAATCGGCATGCGAAGCTATCACAGAAATGAAAGCGACCCGTATGCTATCCGCTGCAGAGTTCTTCGACCGTAAGGCAATGCAAACAGTGGAGAAAGATTTTCCTGAACTACAACACCTACCCAACGATGCAGGTGCAGTACTCATCCGTACAGATGCCATCAGCGAAGAAGAACTGGAAAAGAAGAATGATATCCTGCAAGAGGTGCTCAATCGTTATGCTCTATGCCAAGAGGCAACATTTACCAACGACCCTGCTTTGACCAGCAAGTATTGGGCTATGCGCAGTGGCATCTTCCCTGCTGTGGGCGGAACACGCGAAGTAGGGACCACCTGTCTCATCGAAGATATCGCATTCCCTATTGACCACTTAGCGGAGGCCACTCTTGACCTGCAAGAACTCTTCCGTAAGCACAACTATCCCGAAGCCGTCATTTATGGTCATGCCCTTGAGGGAAACTACCATTTCATCCTTAACCAACGTTTCGACACACCCGAAGCCATCCAACAATATGACGACATGATGCGCGCAGTGGTGGATTTGGTGGAGGATAAATACCACGGCAGTCTAAAGGCCGAACATGGTACAGGACGCAACATGGCACCTTTCGTTCGACGTGAATGGGGTGATAAAGCCTACGAACTCATGTGTGAGGTAAAACAACTATTTGACCCCGAAGGCATTATGAACCCTGGTGTCATCTTCAATGAAGATCCACAATCCTACCTACAACACATTAAGCCTTGCCCTAAAGTGCATGAGATGATTGACCGCTGTATTGAGTGTGGCTTTTGTGAGGTGAACTGCGTAAGTTGCGGTTTTGCACTCTCCAGTCGCCAACGCATCGTCGTACAGCGAGAGATGAAGAGGTTGGAAGATATTATAGAGGCAAGGGGCGATAGGCAAGAGGCGAAGAGATTGCTACAAGAGTTACGCAGAGACTTTGCCCACATGGGGCGTGATTTATGCGCTGGTGATGGACTATGCTCTACATCGTGCCCAATCAAAATCAACGTGGGCAACTATATTCATCTTGTGCGCGAACAAGACATGAGTTGTGCAGGCAAGGCCATAGGCTATTGGGCAGGTAAGAATCTCTCCACGATTGGCAATATTCTCACTCCTATATTAGGTGTAGCACATGTGGCAAAAAATATCATCGGCAACAAGGCGACCACGCTATTGGGCAAGGCTATGCATTATGGTTCTGGCGGATTAGTGCCGTTATGGACACCTACCCTGCCAAGACCAGTCCACCCAAAAGATATTAAAACAGCTAAAGAATATGGCAGCGTCCACGGACTGAAAGGACTGCAAGACAAACGAGTGGTCTATTTCCCATCATGCCTTAATCAGCGACTTAGTACTGCGGAAACACCTCTTGTAAACGATATGACGGAGCTGCTGAACAAGGCTGGATTTGAAGTTATCTTCCCTGCCAACATGGAAAACTTATGTTGCGGTACAATTTGGGAGAGCAAAGGCATGCCCGATGAAGCACAACGCAAGGCCGCAGAATTAGAACTCGCGCTGCTCAAAGCCAGCGAGAATGGAAGATTTCCCATACTATGCGACCAAAGTCCATGCTTGCACCGCATGCGACATACTATGCAGCACCTACGCCTCTACGAACCTGCAGAGTTCATCGACAAGTATATCCTTAGTGAATTAGAAATCACGCCTTTAGATGCGTGCATCGCCGTGCATATCACGTGCTCCACACGCCAAATGGGGTTGGCGCAAACCCTCGTGCGCGTAGCGCAGGCGTGTGCCAATAAGGTATTAGTGCCTGAAGAAATCGGCTGCTGTGCTTTCGCGGGTGATAAAGGCTTTACGGAACCTCAACTCAACAAATGGGCATTGCGTAAGCTAAAACCACAAATAGACAAAGCAGGTGCTACCATGGGTATAAGCAACTCTCGCACATGCGAGATAGGACTGAGCACACACTCGGGCATTGAATATCATAGCATAGCACATCTTGTGAACATAACCAGTAAACGGAGAAAAGAAAAATAGCACAATGAAAAACTTAGAAATAGAACGCAAATTTCTCGTATTAAATGACGACTATAAGCACTTAGCAACAGATCATTATAGCATCATACAGGGATATATCTGCAAGGAACCCAACCGCACAGTACGCGTGCGTATCAAGACACTGTCAAGCGGGGTAAGCACAGCCTTTCTAACCATCAAATCCAAACCCAATGCTATGGGTTTCTCTCGCTTTGAGTGGGAAAAGGAGATTGCGGTAGATGATGCAAAACAACTGATAGACATGTGTTTGCCTGGTATCATCGAGAAAACACGCTGGCTTATCCCTGCCCAAAGCTCCAGTTCCCTTGTTTGGGAAGTGGATGAATTTCACGGACGTTTGGCTGGTATGGTAATCGCTGAATTAGAATTAGAAAGCGAAGAACAGCCTTTTGACAAATTGAGTTTTGTAGGAGATGAAGTGACGGGTACCCCCCAATACTACAACGCGAATATGTAAGAAATACAACTTTTTTTATCAAAAATTAAAATAAATTTGGTCAATTCAATAAAAAGTTGTAATTTTGCAGGTCATTTTGGTATAAAATGCACGTGAATCAACTAAAACGAAGAGAAATAAATAACAAAACAATATTATGACAACATTACAAAGAATTAGAAATCATGGCGTTATCCTGCTCGTAGTAGTAGGTGTGGCTATGTTGGCGTTCATTTTGGGCGACTTTTTGAACTCGGGTAGTAGTTTTTTTAATCGCAACCGCGAAAATGTGGGTGTGATAGCAGGTCACAAGGTTCACTACACCGAGTATGAGACAGCAAAAGACCAACTGACCGAGGTGTACAAAATCGAAAGCGGAAGCAGCGACATCAACGAAGAGCTCACTATCCAAATTCGCAACCAAGTATGGCAAATGCTATTGATGGATTATACCCTTCGTGAGCAAACCAATAAGATTGGTATGGACGTGACCGCAGAAGAGTTGAGCGAATTGTGCATCGGTGCTAATCCACACCAACTCATCCGCCAACGTCGTGCATTCTATGACGAGACTGGTAATTTCAACCGTTTTGCACTGATCAATTTCTTGAACTCATTGGCACAAGAGCCAGAGACTCAAGAGCAAGCTGCTAATATGCAACAAGCTAAGAGCTATTGGATGTATTGGGAGAACGCAGTACGTCTCACACACCTTCAAGAGAAATATGTGGACTTGCTCGGCAAAATGATTACAGCCAATAATTTGGATGCAAAGTACGCATTTGAAGCAAACCAAACCAGTACCAATGTAGAGTTTGTGGAGCAACCATATTTCGCAGTAGCAGACTCATTGGTTAAGGTAACTGAAGCTGATATTAAGAAACTCTACAATAATCAAAAAGAGCAATACAAGCGTACTCCTAACCGCTCTATCGTATATGTAAGCTTCCCTATCGTAGCATCAGAAGAGGATAATGCTGCCGTTAAGAAACTCATGGAGAATCTCGAAAGTGATTTCCAAACAAAAGAGGACATTACCGCTATAGTTAATGGCAACTCCGATGTATTGTATGATGGTCGCGACTATTCTGAGAGCACTATCCCTGCTGAATATAAAGAGTTTGCATTCGGTCAAAATGCTAAGAAGAACTTATGCACAGAGCTTACATACAACGAGGGCGTCTATGCAATGGCTCGTATTATGGATTGTGGTTATAGCAAGTCAGACTCAGTACAATTGATTCTCGTAGCTAACGGCGAGGGAACTGAGGATGTAGAATTAGGTTGGTTTGAAGCACATGAGTTGCAAAAGGCCATCGCTGCCCCTGCTTTCTCTGGCAAGAAAGGCAGCCAATTTACAGTATCAACTGGCATGGGCGAACAAACATTCAAGATTGCAGATAAGAGCCAACCTACTCCAAAAGTAAAATTGGCTATCCTCAGTCGCAAAGTTACTCCAAGCAGCAAGACCTATGGTACACTTTACAACGAAGCTAAACAATTCATTGTAAACAATGGCACAGTAGAATTACTGCGTCAAACAGCTCAAGAGCAAGGATTGAGCGTGACTCCAGCATTCGGTTTGGATGTGAACGCAGACAAAATAAACGATCTGAAGAATAGCCGTGGTATTGTTCGTTGGGCATTTGAAGCTAAAGAAGGACAATTGAGCGACGTATTTGAGTGTGGTGAGCAATTCGTGGTTGCAGCACTAACAGAGGTAAACGAAGGCGAATATCGTACCATCGATGAGGTGCGCATGGAATTGACCATGCAAGCTACAGCAGACAAGAAAGCAGAGTATCTGATGGCTCAACTCAAGAATGTTGAGACATTGGAAAAAGCTGCTGAATTGTTCGGTGCAGAAATCCAAACCGCAGAGAATATCACATTGGCATCTACTCGCTTAGGTGCTGCTGGCGTAGAGCCTGCTGTGATTGGTGCAGCATTGGCACTTGAAAACAACACCACTTCTGCTCCTATAAAAGGTAATGTAGGTGTGTATATGGTGCGCATCGCCGAGAAGCACGTTGCAGAGGGCGAACTGAACGCAGAACAAGAGATTAACAGCTTGAATATGCGTACAGCCTATACCATTCCTTATCAAGCAATGGCTCTGATTGAGCAAAATGCAGATGTGGAAGATAACCGCGCTCGTTTTCAATAATCCACACGGAACACATTAGTTGAGCACCAAGCCAAACGCTTGGTGCTTTTTTTATGGAAAAATTTGGTTATCTCAAAAAAAAGCAGTACCTTTGTAGGCGTTTATTATCAACATAAATTACACATCATGAAATCACTAAAAAGTATCAATCCTTGGTTATGGGTACCAACCTTGTACTTTCTGGAAGGTATTCCCTATTTCCTTGTTAATAACATCTCCATGGTTATGTTTAACCAAATGGGTGTACCTAATGGTGAGATGTCATTCTTCACCACATTGCTTTATTTCCCTTGGGCTTTGAAGTTCTTGTGGGCTCCGTTTGTAGATTTGATCAAAACTAAACGTTGGTGGTTCATCGCCATGCAATTCCTCATGTTGGGCTTAGCAGCACTAACCATATTCTCTATCCCTCAACCAGACCCTGCTACCATCGCAGCAATGGGCACAGAGGTGAAGCTCTTCACAGGCGTACTGATTGCCTTTATCATCATGGCGTTTGCAAGTGCTACGCACGACATCGCTGCTGACGGTTTCTACATGCTCGCCCTTACCTCTGGCGTACAAGCAGAGATGATTGGCTGGCGTAGTGTATTCTACCGTCTTAGCAACGTATTCTGCAACTCCGCACTCATCGCAATCCCTGGTATCATCTACGATTGGACCATCAAGCAAGGGGAAGCCAGTATGCCTCTCGCATGGCAAGTAACGATGGTCATCACCACCGTAATTTTTGCTATTATGGCAGCATGGCATCTATTCTTCACTCCACGTCCAGATACCGACAAGCCAAATGCAGAAACCTCCGTACAAGATATCATCACTGGTTTTGGTAAAGCATTTGCCACATATTTCACCAAACCTGCTCTCTGGATTGCTATTGCATTCATGCTCCTCTATCGATTGCCTGAGGGTTTCTTGCTGAAGATGATTTATCCTTTCCTCCTCGGCGCACGCGAGACAGGCGGTCTGGGTCTGACTATGCAACAATTAGGCGTTGTCTATGGCGCTGTAGGTGTTATCTTCTTGCTACTCGGCGGTATCCTCGGTGGTTTCTTTATCTCACGAGTAGGTCTCAAGAAAGCTTTCTGGTGGATGGCCCTTGCCATGACATTACCATGCCTAAGTTTCGTATATCTTAGCGTCTTCATGCCAGAAAACATGATTAACATCGGAATAGCGATAGCTATTGAGCAATTAGGTTATGGCTTCGGATTTACCGCGTACATGATGTACATGATGTATTTCTCTGAAGGTGAATTCAAGACTTCGCACTATGCTATTTGCACCAGCTTCATGGCCCTCAGCATGATTCTTCCTGGTTTAGTAGCAGGTTATATCCAAGAAGCTATTGGCTATCAAAACTTCTTCTGGATGGTCATTGCATGTAGTGTAGGAACATTCCTCGTAACCTTCCTTGCACGCCAAATTGTTGAGCCTAACTATGGTAAAAAATAATAACTAACTTCAATGCAAATCAAACGTATCATACCCAACTCACTGACCTGTGCAAATCTTTTGTGCGGGTCTGTGTCGGTATTTATGGCTACACAAGAGGAGTTCTTATGGGCTTTTGCCCTTATATTGACGGGCGGATTATTCGATTTCTTCGACGGCGCTTCGGCGCGTTGGCTCAAAGTGCCATCTCCATTGGGTGTACAGCTCGATTCACTCGCCGATGATATCACATTTGGTCTTGCACCAGCAATGATACTTTTCTGCTATCTAAAGCCAATCATCGGTTGGTGGGCACTTATAGCATTGCTCATCGCTGCCTTCTCCGCTTTGCGCCTTGCTAAATTCAATATTGATGAGCGCCAAACCACTTCGTTTATTGGTTTGGCAACACCACCCAATGCCATCTTTTGGGCTTCACTTGTAAGCTTCTTACATAGCATTACCTTGCCTACTTGGACAGCATGGTTACTATTGGCTATCACTCTATTGAGTTGCTATCTGCTCATCAGTGAAATTCCATTCTTTAGCTTTAAGTCGGCAGGCAAAGACAAGAAACGTCTGGTAGTCTTTGCGTTTGGTTGTTGCTTTATTTTGGGATCATGCTGCACAAGAGCGTTCATTGCGCACCAATTATCTATAGCTGCTTTGGGCGGAGCTCTTTGCATCCTGTGGTATATCCTATACAATGGATTCATCTCAATCTCACGAAAATGAACAAACGAATATCTATCCTCACCCTACTATTCTGCCTCGTTATTCTAACAATACAGGCAGAAGTGATGCCCGCTGGCTATTACAATGCCATTCAAGGCAAAGCTGATGCTGAACTCAAAACAGCACTATTCCAAATCATCAAGGGCGGCGAACGATTAGAATATGGTACTAACGAATACCATACTACAACAAAAGTGCAAAATGGAGACACCCTATGGCGCAAAGGCGACTTAGAGGCGTATGGTACTTGGCATGGATTTCAACTTGCTGATCGCCTCAGCAACGAATGTGTATGGGATATGTATTCCTCTACCAAACGCTATTTCCCCATACAAGGAGGTAGTGTGGCGGGCATGAATATCGAACACTGTCTGCCAAAATCGTGGTGGGGGGGTACAGAAAACGATGCCTATAAAGATCTATACCACCTCAATCCAGCTGATCAAGCAGCAAACAACAACAAGTCCAACTTTCCTCCAGGCAACCTACAAGACCACAATAAGTTAGACAACGGTGTCTTCTTCATGGGAAAAGATACCCAATGGGGAGGATACGCGTTTAGCATCATTGATGAGTACAAGGGCGACTTCGCACGTGCATACTTCTATGTTTCTACAGCCTACCATGATATGAAGTGGGATACCAATTATGCCCAATACGTCACCAATGATTCTTACCTCACTTTTACACCCTACCTAATAGAAGTACTACTGCAATGGCACCGTATTGACCCTGTCAGCGAGAAGGAGATTAATCGTATGGATGCTATTTCCTCGATTCAGCACAACCGCAACCCCTTTATCGAATATCCTGAACTTGTAGAATATATTTGGGGTAACAAGCAGGGTGTAAGCGTGAATCTTAGTGAACTTGTTCGTACTACCTCCGAGGAATATGACATACCGACTGACATCATTAACCCTATAGCATATCCTGCTACCGATGTTACGGACAATTCCTTCACTGCCAACTGGAAAGACCAAGAACGTGATTCATACACGTTAGAAGTATTTACGATAGAACAGACGGGACACAATGATACGCTCATAGCTATGCCTGGCTTCAACAGCACTATCGTTGCTGAATCAGGCAACAAAATCCAATGGCTCAAAGAGGACGGCTCCGCAGCCCAATATCGCCAAATGGATGGTACGCATGCAACCTGCCTTTCCAGCACCACCGAGAAACGACAAATTCGATTTACCAATTTTGGCACAGCACCACAGAACACCTACCTCACAGTACGCTGTTGCGTATTCAAGGGCGACAAATCGGCTGACCTGCAAGTACTTGGCGATAATAACCAAGTGCTATATACCCAACCGCTTACCTTGGATGAGGAGTACTATACATTCGCTATTCCTGAGGGGACAACCACCATTTCTCTCATGCAAAAGGAAATAGGCAAGAGCAAAGCATACAAGCGTATCTCTGTACAACAGGCCTATCTCTATCACGGTGACTACCAATGTCAAGAAGTGCACATAGAAGGCTCGCCCTTTAACGTACAAGGAACATCCCACACCATTACCCATACGCTGCCTGTAGGTACTACTATCTATTATCGTGTTACACCAGAAGGATTACGTACGTCCAACACTATCAGCACCTCTCTGCAAGCAAACACCAGTGTGTCCACCACCCTTGTACCTTCCATCTCAACCCAAAAGATACTGCTCAACGGGCACATCTATATCCTACACAACAATGCCATATATGACCTGTTAGGGCGCAGGACGCACCACATAACAACCATACTATAACTACCTATTCCTCCGTTCCACTAATGAATCAAAAAACAATCCAATCGCTCTTGCCATTTCTCATCCCTTCTGCGTGCTTACTGGTGGGATTGGCAGTAGGATTATGTGTATTGTCCAAAGCAGATCTACATCTGTTATTGTGCCAACCACACACACGTTTTTTGGATGCGTTAGTGCCCGTTTTTACTGATCTAGTAGATTGGTTACCTTACTTGTGCGTTGTTCTGCTGCTTTTCTATCGTGCAGGATGGGCTACCTTCCTTGCCAGCAACCTGCTACTCTCCACCTTAATCGTACAACCTATCAAGCATATCGTGCATGCCCCCCGTCCACTCACTTGGTTTGCGGAGAATATGCCCGACATTAGTTTGCCACTTGTGGAAGGAGTAAAGATGAATCATTGGCTGTCTTTTCCTTCGGGACATACAACCACTTTCTTTGTTCTATTTTTTAGTTTGAGTATTATTTTGTGCGCTGAAAATATAAAAGGTAAGAATATTTTATCGTTTATTTGTTTTCTCTGCGCAAGTTTTGGGGCTTATACCCGAATTTACCTCAGTCAACATTTTGCATTGGATATTTTTGCGGGCATTTTGATTGCCGTTTGTTCCACCTTGGTTTTGTACTTTTTCTTGGTAAAAAGGACCCAAAACACCCGATTTTGGGCTTGGAGAGTGCAAAAATTGAGAAAATAACACAAAAGAGCGTATTTTTTCAAAAAATATTTGGTCAATTCAAAAAAAAGCAGTACCTTTGCACCCGCTTTCGTAAAGAGAGCAAGAGTTCCGTTAAATAATGAGACATTGAATGGGCGTTTAGCTCAGCTGGTTTAGAGCATCTGCCTTACAAGCAGAGGGTCGGCGGTTCGAATCCGTCAACGCCCACCATTCATTCCCATTCGGGCGTTTAGC
>JAZREU010000006.1:0-20038 GCA_045660925.1 Paludibacteraceae bacterium
CGCATCAAACTGCGTCTTAATATGAGTCCTGTCCAGTATAGACAAAATTACAAGAACCACATGTCAACCAACATGCATACTATTAACAATATTTACTAACCCTGTCCAACAAAATGGGGTCACCTCACCTACAACTTGGCACTATGATTATATTGTGAACAAAGCGACTACTCTACCACTCACGATATCCAACAAGCGCGAACATCTCTGCCCGCGCTCATTTTTTTTCGAAAGAAACTCAAAAAATGTATCCCTAGCTAATACCCATAACCCTATTCTACATACTAGGCGATTAGATAACCATCTCTTCAAAAGTATTCACTTTCTCTTTTTGATAAGTTGTATAGACCTTGATATAATTATCCGTAAAACCCGACATTTGGTCGCCCTCACGTTTAGACTCCCACAACACCACCGATCTTCTTCCTATATGTTGCTGATAGAAAGCACGCACCTTCATCTCCGACACCTCATGTAGAATCTTGCTGCGACGCTGACGTTCCACCTTTGGCACTACAAATAAGTCCATATCCAGCATACGCGTATTTGCACGCTCGGAATAGGTAAACACATGCAACTGACTCACATCCAGTCCCTTTACAAATGCCAAATAATCCTCCCAGCACTCCTGTGTTTCACCACGCACTCCCACCATACAATCCACACCTATGAAGGCATGTGGCATCACTGTCTTGATATGGCGCACGCGCTCAGCAAACAATTCACGCGTATAACGGCGACCCATAATCTTAAGTACCTCATTACTACCCGATTGCAACGGTATATGAAAATGCGGAGCAAAATGCTTTGACTGCGCTACAAAATCAATAATCTCATCCGTCAACAAGTTGGGTTCGCACGAAGATATACGCACACGATAGTCACCCTCTATGGCTTCAATTGCACGAAGCAAATCAATAAAACTATCACCCGTACTCCTACCAAAATCACCGATATTCACACCTGTGATAATCAATTCCTTCGCACCTTGCTCTATTGCAGCTTGCACATTCGCCACCACCTCCTCTATCTTTGGGTTACGCGATTTGCCACGAGCATATGGAATAGTACAATACGCACAGAAATAGTTACAACCATCCTGTACCTTAATAAAACAACGCGTGCGATCATCGCCCGAACGAACACCATGAAACTCATCCACCTCGCGAATAGCCCCTACACGCACCTTCTCATCTCTAAACGGCAACTCACCCTGTGAGCACCCAATAGGCGAAACACCATTCTCTAAACTATCACCCAACTGTTCGATTTCATCGACTAATTGCGCAATATCATATTTCTCATTCTGTCCCAACACATAATCCACCCCCTCCATCTTACTTATCTGCTCTGGTTGCAGCTGCGCATAGCAACCCGTAACTACAATAATAGCATTAGGATATTTGCGATGCAACTGATTGATTGCCCGACGATCTTTATGATCGGCAGCATCAGTTACACTACATGTATTTACCACACACACATCAGGCACATCGCTAAACGAAGCACGCTGATGACCACGCAACAAAAGCTCTTTGCCGAGAGCACTACTCTCGGCAAAGTTCAGTTTACAACCTAATGTAACAAAGCGTATTTTCACCTTATCACTTTTCAGTTTTCAGAAAACTCATCTTTCCCTACGCCACAGAGTGGGCAAACAAAGTCGGCTGCTACATCCTCCCATGCTGTACCCGCAGCAATACCTACTTCTTCTACACCTACGGCTGGATCATACTCCCAACCGCATACATCACATACATATTTTTTCATATCCGTACTCATTATTAATTAATTGAATATTCATGGTTAATTCTTAACAAGAATTGTATCAAAAATCATACCATAACGACTGCAAAGGTACAAAAAAAAGTAGAACTAAGCAAATTTTACGGAAAAATTTGTGTATATACATTTTTTTTTGTACCTTTGTACGCTAATTTTGTATTATGGAAAATTATATAGTATCAGCCAGAAAATATCGCCCTACCACTTTTGAGAGTGTAGTGGGGCAACAGGCACTGACTCAGACATTGCGCAATGCCATTCGCACCAATCACTTGGCGCATGCGTATCTGTTCTGCGGTCCCCGCGGTGTGGGTAAGACTACCTGTGCGCGTATCTTTGCCAAGACCATTAACTGCTTGACGCCTACAGAGAATCATGACGCATGCAACCAATGCGAGTCGTGCGTGGCGTTCAACGAACAGCGTTCGTTTAATATCCACGAGCTGGACGCTGCGTCCAACAACTCGGTGGAAGACATCCGTTCGCTGATTGACCAAGTGCGTATCCCTCCCCAAATAGGTAAGTACAGCGTATATATCATCGACGAGGTGCATATGCTCTCACAGGGTGCGTTCAACGCATTGTTGAAGACACTGGAGGAGCCACCATCGTATGCTATCTTTATCTTAGCAACAACTGAGAAGCACAAGGTATTGCCTACAATCTTGAGTCGCTGTCAGGTATATGATTTCAGCCGTATCACGGTGGCTGACACTATTCACCACTTGCAATATGTAGCTCAGCAAGAAGGCATTAACGCCAGCGAAGAGGCACTGAATGTAGTGGCACAAAAAGCCGACGGCGGTATGCGCGATGCGCTGAGTATCTTTGACCAACTCGTTTCCTTCTGTGGCACAACCATCAGTTACGAACAAGCCATCGAAGTGCTCAATGTGCTGGACACGGACTACTATTTCCGATTGGTGAATGCCGCCCTGACTGGCAATGTGAGCGAAGCACTATTGCTATTGAACGAGGTGCTGACCAAAGGTTTTGATGCAGGACATTTTGTGACAGGTCTGGCACAGCATCTGCGCGATGTGCTGGTGAGCAAAGACGCTGCAACTGTGCAACTGCTGGAAACCTCTGATGCTATCCGCCAACACTACCAAGAGCAAGCACATCGTTGCGCTGCCAAATGGATATTCAACGCACTGGACATAGTAAACACCTGCGACATCAACTATCGCACCGCCAAGAACAAACGACTGACTGTGGAATTGGCATTGGTGAAACTCTGTCGGCTGACAGAGGTGCCTACGCAGGAGGTACAACAAGTACAAAAGGTGCAATCAGTACAACAGGTGCAGCCAGTGCAAAAGGTGCAGGCTTCTGCGCCTACTACCCAAGCGACGCCACAACCAGCAAATAATCCGCAGCCCGTATCTGCGCCTAAGCCAGTCACACAGGCAGCACCGCCACCACCTAAGCCTATGATAGGGGCTATGCCATCATTAGGAAACTTAGGCAAACTGACCAGTACTCCACAATCTGCTACACAGCCTACGGTGGCTACACCTCAAACAGAGCAACAAAAGCGCAACAACCCTTTTACACTTGACCAGCTCAAAAGCGCGTGGGTTGGTCAGATAAAAAACTTCCAAAGTGAAGAGCGCTTCAAAGCTATGCTGACTACCTATGAGCCAGAGATGGATAGCGAGACACAGTTTCATATAACAGTGGCTAATGCTCTGCAAAAAAAGGAGTTTGCCAAATTCGGCAAGCAACTGATGGATGCTATTCGCGATATACTGCAAAACGATCATATACAACTGCATGTAAAAGTGGCAGAATATACGCAGGCTCAAATGGCATATACCTCCACAGAGAAATATAAGATTCTCAAAGAGCAAAACCCGCATTTGGACGAGTTGCGTCAACGCATGAACCTTCAATTGGAATAATTTAAGAAGTTAGGATTATGAGTATTCTTTCTATTTTGCTTTTTTCCTTTGCGTTGCTGACCGACACACATATCAGCACCAGCAATCCCAACCCGATGGAGGATTTGCAGCGCTCAATTGCAGACATCAATCAGAATCCGAATATCAAGTTTGTTGTTGTCACAGGCGACCTTACCGAGTCAGGCGATCGCGCATCTATCGAAGCCGTGAAGGCAGCGTTAGACAGATTACACGTGCCTTTCTATGCAGCTTCTGGCAACCACGAGACTACATGGTCGGAATCGGGCGTGATGGACTTTACCCGCGTATTTGGCGATAGTCGATTTGCTTTCTCACACAATGGGATTTACTTCATAGGCTTTAACTCGGGGCCCGTCATCCGCATGGCAGACGGACACGTAGCACCACAAGACATAGCGTGGCTGAAACAGAATTTGGATAGCGTATCCGCATCAGGCGATGCTCCAATTTTTGTATTCACCCACTATCCTCTGCAAAATGGAGATGTGGACAACTGGTATGAGGTGACCGATGTGCTACGTGAACATAATGTGCAATGTATCATGGGTGGTCACTACCATCGTAACCTGCTACTCAATTGCGACGGCATAGCCGATGTGCTCAATCGTTCTAACCTCCGTGATAAGGATGGCAGCAATGGCTATTCCATTATTTCTATTAGCGATTCTATCCGTTTCTACGAACGCACACTCCATCCAAGCAAAGCTAATCTAACCTCCCACTGGCTTAGCCTGCCATTTGGCAAGAAAGAATATGGTAAAAGCAACGAAAGTTTACGTCCGAACTTCACGATAAACAAAGAGTATAAGAAAGTGCAACGCGTATGGCACAAAGCATTGAAAGGCGGTATCTACTCCACTCCTGTCACCGATGACAAGAGTTTCTATATCGGTGACGATGTGGGCATTATGTATTCGTTGGATAAAAAGACAGGCAAGACCAACTGGACATTCTCCACGGGAATGCGTATCGTAGGAAGTCCTGCTGTCAGCGATGGAGTAGTAGTCTTTGGTAGCGCCAACTACAACATCTACGGTTTAGATGCCCAGACGGGCAACGAGTTATGGCATATCACTACCAACCAAGCCGTTATGGGCGCTGCTACTATCCGCGAAGGCGTGGCATATATCGGCGGTGGCGACGGCAGAATGTTCGCCATTGATATTCAAACGGGCAATATCAAATGGTCGTTCGACGAACTGAAAAACTATGTACTGACCCGCCCGTTGGTGTATCGCGACAAACTCTATTTCGGCTGTTGGGACACACATCTCTATGCGCTTAACCTCACCGATGGTTTACTCGTATGGAAGTGGAACAACGGCAAGGGCAATTCCAAACTCTCACCAGCCAGCGTATGGCCTGTGGCAGCCGATGGCAAGATCTTCATCACGGCTCCCGACCGCTATTTCACTTGTCTTGATGCCGAGACAGGCAAAGAGGTTTGGCGTACCAACGAATATAAAGTGCGCGAGACTGTCGGTCTGAGCGAAGACGGCAAGACTGTCTATTCGAAGTGTATGTGGGACACGGTGGTGGCGATGGATGCAACTACGCACGAACCTATCACTCGATGGGCTACCCATACCGACTTCGGATATGAGCATAACCCTGCTATGCCACTGGAGAAGGATGGTACCTTGTGGATAAGTACAAAGAACGGTCTGCTACTGGGCATGGATGCCAAGACAGGCGCGGTGTTGTGGCGCCATAAGATTGGCAACTCTATTCTCAACACACCATTGCCATTGAGTGGCACTGAGTGTATCTTCACCAGTAGCGAAGGTACAATAACATACATCCGAGTTAAGAATTAAGGCTACATTATTTTGGAGCATAAATAGGTATATCCTCAATATATAGATACTAACAACAGGGGCATGCGCGTGAGAGATTTGAAAGCATATTTACCTACAACCAAAAAGGAATTACAACTCCGTGGTTGGGACGAAGTGGATGTCATCCTCTTCTCGGGTGATGCATACATAGACCACCCCGCTTTTGGCGCTGCCGTTATAGGACGCGTACTCGAATATGCGGGCTACAAAGTGGCTATCGTGCCTCAACCCGATTGGCGAGGCGACCACCGCGATTTCACCAAATTGGGAAAGCCACGGCTGTTCTTTGCCGTCACAGCAGGTAGCATGGACAGCATGGTCAATCACTACACCGCCGCCAAGCGCCTGCGTTCAGACGATGCCTACACCCCCGAAGGCAGAGCAGGCATGCGACCCGACTACTGCACTATCACCTACTGCAATATACTCCGTCAACTCTACCCCGATGTACCTATCGTTATAGGTGGCATTGAAGCCAGCATGCGACGACTCACTCACTACGACTATTGGTCAGACAAACTGATGCCAAGCATCCTCGTTGATAGCAAAGCCGATATATTGGTATATGGTATGGGCGAGAAGCAAATCTTGGAAATCGCTAAAGCAATAGATTGTAGCATTGTTGATGATAATAGATCGGCTGCGCATGCTGATTACTTCGTTGTAGATATTCCGCAGGTGGCATACCTCACCAAAAATAACACTACACCACACAACACTACACCACACTACACCATTCTGGCAAGCCACGAAGAGGCAGTGAAGAGCAAACGCGTACATGCGGAGAACTTCCGACTCATCGAGACAGAGAGCAACAAAATACATGCGACAACTATCATACAGCCCGTAGGGGACAAATATGTGGTAGTTAATCCGCCCTACCCAACCATGACCACCGAAGAACTGGATGCGATATACGACTTGCCGTTTATGTATCATCCACATCCAAAATACAGAGATAAGCATATACCCGCCTACGAGATGATTCGCTTCTCTGTTTGCATGCACCGCGGATGCTTCGGTGCTTGTAGTTTCTGCACCATCGCCGCACACCAAGGCAAACAAATCACATCACGCTCTGAGCAGAATATCCTACAGCAGATTGACAAGCTGAAAGACCTACCCGATTGGAAGGGCTACCTCAGCGACTTAGGCGGACCATCGGCGAACATGTACGGCATGCACGGTAAAGATATGAGCCTCTGCGAGAAATGTGCCAAACCCAGCTGTTTGTACCCAACGATATGCAAGAACCTCAATCAGGATTTTGCACCACTGATGCATATATACAAACAAGTGGACAGGTTGCCATATATCAAAAAGTCTTTCGTCGGCAGTGGCATACGCTACGACCTCATGAGCGAAGCTTACGGACGAGAACTCATCACCAATCATGTCTCAGGACGACTCAAAGTGGCACCCGAGCACACGAGTGCGGAAGTACTCAAACTCATGCGCAAGCCTGCATGGCAAGAGTATGAGAAGTTCCACCGATTCTTCGAGAAGGTGAACCAAGAGGCTGGGCTGCGTCAGCAGTTGATACCTTACTTCATCTCCTCACACCCTGGGTGCACCAACCGAGATATGCAGCAACTGGCGGAGCAATGCAAACGACTTCATTACCGACCCGAGCAAGTACAAGACTTCACCCCAACACCCATGACACTCGCCACAACGATGTTCTACACGGGGCTGAATCCGTACACGATGGAGAAAGTATATGTTGCCAAAACCAAAGAGGAGAAAGATAAGCAGAAGGGATATTTCTTCTTCTGGAAAAAATAAAACGCCACTATACAAAGAAACAACAACGTAAATATAACAAAGAATATATATATGAACGGAAAAAAAACATACAAAATTAATCCAGATACACTTGCCATGGAGCAGGTAACGCAAGGTTTGGGCTATTGGTTGCGCCAAACAGGCATCTATATTTTGGGAGGTATTATATTGGGAGTAGTATTCCTATTCTTATTTCTAATATTTTTCCCTTCACCCCGCGAAAAACAACTTCTACGCGAAAAAGAAGCACTGAATTACCAGTTACAGACTCTCAACCGACAAGTTGACCAAATGCAATTGGTAATGAACGACTTGCAACAACGCGACGACAATCTCTACCGCGTACTTTTTGCCGCAGAACCTATTCCACTCAACATACGTCAGGGTGCTCAACGTAAAATATCTTACTACGAAGAGATTGCTCAAATGACTAACAATCAATTATCTGCTGATTTAGCACTCAAAGTAGATATTTTAGAAAAAGAACTTTATGTACAATCCAAATCCTATGATGAAGTGGTGGAAATGGCTAAGAACCAAGAAATTCGTATGGAAAATATCCCTGCTATTCAACCAATACTAAATAAGGATTTGACACGTGTAGCATCAGGTTATGGAGTACGCATTGACCCTGTTTATCACGTGCGTAAATTTCACGAAGGAATGGACTTTACCGCTCCCACTGGCACCGAAGTATTTGCCACTGGTAATGCAAGGGTAAAATTCACAGGTTGGAAACAAGGATACGGCAATACCATCATCCTTGATCATGGTTTTGGCTACGAAACTATTTATGCCCATCTATACAAGTCATTGGTACGAAGAGGTCAAAAAGTTCGCCGTTCAGATATTATTGGTTTAGTGGGAAATACAGGTAAATCAACAGGTCCACACTTGCATTATGAGGTTCGTCTCAATAATCGACCTGTGGATCCTCGCAACTATTATTTCTATGATTTATCACCCGAGGAATACGACCAAATGATTCAACTATCCAATAACTTTGGTCAAATGCTGGATTAGATACGCAACTACTTTCTGCCAAAATCAGCAGGTATTTCACCCCAATGTTCCGTATCCCACTTGTAGATAGGGGTAGTCCAAGTGTGCTCGTGTAGCCATTTCTCCGCTGCACGTACAGCCGTCAACAAGTCTTGATTATGTGCACTCCATTCGATATTGGTCTTACATTGTTTCTGTCGCACCCATGCAATAGCAATCTTACTATCAGAATAAAGAGCCCAAGGTAAATGTTGCTGGTTTAGATATGCCAAACCCAAGACAATAGCCAAAAACTCACCGATATTATTTGTCCCACCCACGTACGGTCCACGATGAAATACCTGAGTTCCTGTATCTGCTATCACTCCACGGAATTCCATCAAACCAGGATTACCTGAACATGCAGCATCTACCGCCAAAGCAGGAAGATGAATCGCTGGAATTTCGGATATTGGATATCTAACGTCGCATATTGAAGAAAGAGTTTTGGACGTATGAGCAATATGCTTTTCTGGACCATCGGCAAATGCTTGTTCAGCTTCAGCACGAGTAGCAAAACCTTTGTATTTAGCAGCTACACCCTTCACCTGCGCCTCACAAGCAGCCCACGAATCGTAAATACCCGACTCGCGACCTTGCCAAACTACATAAAACTTCGCTTTTTGTTTTGCCATATGAGAAAAAAGCAGTACCTTTGTGGCATATTTTAGGGTAGCCCCATCGGGAATCGAACCCGAATCTAAGGTTTAGGAAACCCGTATTCTATCCATTGAACTATGGAGCCTATCCGAAAAACGCTGCAAAGGTACTACTTTTTTTTGAGATATGAAAGAAATACTTGATTTTTTAGCAGAACTTTCGTGTAATAACAATCGCGAATGGTTCAATGAGCATAAAGATTGGTACAAAGATTGCCATTTTCGTTTCGAATTATTTACTGTTCAATGGTTAGAACGCCTTGTCACCATTGACCCCGATTTAGCAGACCTACAACCCAAAGATTGCATCTGGCGTATTTATAGAGACGTACGTTTCTCTCATGACAAACGCCCTTTCAAAGAATGGTTCGGAGTTTTTCCAGCTATCAAAGGTGGACGCAAAAGCGATCGCGGTGGATATTACATACATTTAGAACCCAATCGTTGTATGTTTGGTGGAGGCATATGGTGCCCTAATAATGATCTTCTGTATGCACTACGTAAAGAAATACTCAACAACTACGATGAGTTAGAAGCCATATTTTCCAACCCACAGACCAATAAGTACTTTCAAGACTTCGATAGCAATTATATGCTCAAGAAGATCCCCCAAGGTTTTCCAAAAGATTTTGTGCATGCAGATTGGTTAAAGCGCAAGGCATTTACCTTCTCTACACCATTAACAGACCAACAAGTATCCGACCCGCATTTCGTAGATTTAGCCACAGAAATATCTTGTGCTGCGAAACCTATCAACGATTTTCTTAACTATACTTTTGAGGAATATGGTGAATTCCCCAATCGTAAATAAATATATTTTTATGAAACAACTATTTACCATATTTAGCATTGCCATGTTATTAGTAGCATGCCAGACAAAGAGTAATCAACTTATGATTAGTGAAACAACCATTAAAGCCAGTATCAATGCTATCATAGAGGCGTACCCATCAGTCGATACCACCCTTGTGACCATCGGTGTGAAGCAAGCTGCAGCACTATGGCAAGAAAGCGATGGTTCCGAATCCGAATTTTTATCGTTCATAAGCCAGTCGTATGCAGGTACATCCGAAGCACGAGAAGCACTTTACAAACGATTAACATATATCATTGAGCAATGTAGCCAAAGTGCTGATTTGCTTAACAACACCTTGCAAAAACCTACCACGCTCATTGGCGAAGAAGAACCCATCAACGTGGATTGGATTATCAGTGGATATAGTCCTATGGCACATTTCGCGGAAGATATGTTTGCCAATAAGATTGCCCATATTTGCGTGCTGAATTTTCCTCACTATAGTTTGGAAGAAAAGAATACTCTCGGCACACAATGGACACGCCAAGAATGGGCATATGCTCGCATGGGCGATGTCTTCCATACAAGAATACCTGGTCACGTTATGGCTGCCTATTCGCAAGCACTCAGCCAAGCAGAAAACTATATTGCAGATTACAATATTATGATGCATTGCCTACGTACAAAGCACGGTGAAGCACTTTGGAACGAGCCTATGGCATTGCTTTCACATTGGAACTTGCGCGACGAACTAAAGTCCAATTACGCAAACATCCCTTATGCCCATGAAAAACAAGAAATGATTTACCAAGTAATGCTACGTATTATTCGGCAGGAAATACCAGCAGCAGTCATCAACAACGACCAATTACTTTGGAATCCTATCACCAACTTCGTTAGCGGACTTCCCGATTCCGACATCAAACTAAAAGTAGATATATCCCGTGAGCCTGATACTCGTTATCAGTTGATCATCAATATATTCCATGCGTTACAAGCCATTGACAAGTATCGCCCCGATGCGCCTTCACACGTACAACGTACTTTCAATGAAGATTTAGAAATTCCTATCGAAGAAATTGAATCACTCTTTATTCAACTTATCGAATCAAACGAAATAAAGCAAGTAGCGCATATTATTCGCGACCGTTTGGGACGAGACCTCCGTCCCTACGACATTTGGTATGATGGTTTCAAAAGCCGTAGCACTATATCTGAAGATTATCTTACTGCACAAACTCAGCAACGTTATCCTACTGCTACAGCATTTCAACATGATATGCCACACCTCTTGACTAATTTAGGTTTTACAAAAGAAAAAGCCAACGAGATTGCATCGCATATTGTGGTGGAAGCAGCTCGAGGTTCAGGACACGCACGTCCTTGTGTAGGCAGAGAACAACCTGCTCGCCTACGCACGCGCGTTACGAATATAAGGTATAGATTACAAAGGCTATAACATCGCTATACACGAATTTGGACATAATGTAGAAGAGGTAATCTCACTATAGACATCGATTATTATACACTTGCAGGAATCCCAAACACAGGATTTACAGAGGCAAGTGCATTTCTATTCCAAGAACGAGATTTACAATTGCTACACAACACCACACAACCGCTACCCCATGCCGACCAACTCCTTGACATGATTTGGGGTATGTACGAGATTATGGGAGTAAGTTTGGTGGATATGCGTATGTGGCAATGGCTATATGCACATCCTCAAGCCAATGCAGCAGATTTACGCCAAGCAGTACTCATGATAGCCAGCGAGGTGTGGAACAAATACTACGCACCATTGTTAGGGGAAGAAAATAGTCCTCTCTTAGCCATCTATTCGCATATGGTAGGCTACGCTCTGTATCTACCTGGCTATCCTATCGGACAAATCGTGCAGTATCAATTAGAAGAACATTTGAAAAAATGTGCTACACCAACCGAATGGGCTCAAGAATATACACGTATATACCAACAAGGTTGTTTAACACCCAATGCATGGATGCATGGAGCTGTAGGAGCCCCTATGAGTACAGAACCTATTCTAAAAGCTGTTCAAGAAATACTCTAACCAATTCAACACCATACCGCACAAATTGCTTCTAAGCAGTCTGTGCGGTATGCATAAAACTTATACAAAAAAGAAGATGCTTTTGCATCTTCTCTGCGGTGCGGACGAGACTCGAACTCGCGACCCCATGCGTGACAGGCATGTATTCTAACCAACTGAACTACCGCACCATTTTTACTTCCTTTTCGAAATCGGGTGCAAAGGTACTGCTTTTTTTTGATATGACCAAATAATTTTGAAAAAAAATGCAAAAAAATGTGTTTTTTGTCATTTTTTTGGTTTTTCAGAGCATAATAGTGGTATAAATACATGCTACTGTCAGCAAAATTGTAAAAATATCTTGCATATTTCCACAAAAAATAGTAACTTTGCACGCTAAATATAAAATACTTATGTCAGTACATATTCAAAATCGTCGCATGACCACTGTGCGTCTGCGCCAAATGAAACAGCAAGGCGAAAAAATTGCTATGCTTACCAGTTATGATTTCACCCTCACTCGTCTGCTTGACGAAGCAGGCATTGATATGATCCTTGTGGGCGATAGTGCCTCCAATGTCGTATGCGGTAATGCTTACACCCTACCTATTACTATAGATGAAATGATTTTCTTAGCACGTGGTGTAGTACGTGCTGCGAAACATTGTCTTGTTGTGTTGGATATGCCTTTTGGTAGTTATCAAATCAGTAAGGAAGATGCTCTTCGCAATGCTATCCATATGATGAAGGAATCAGGCGCAGATGCTCTTAAATTAGAGGGAGGTGAAGAAATACTTCCTACTATACGTCATATGATTCAAGCTGGTATCCCCGTCATGGGACATTTAGGATTAACACCACAAAGTGTCAATCAATTAGGAGGATATAGTTTGCGTGCCAAAGAAGAAGCGGAAGCTAATAAGTTGATTCACGATGCACAATTATTAGATGAAGCTGGTTGCTTTGCTATTGTTCTTGAGAAAATACCAGCCGCATTGGCGGAACAAGTAACAAAATTGGTTTCCTGCCCTGTTATAGGTATCGGTGCTGGAGCTGCAACCGATGGGCAAGTATTGGTGTTACATGATATGTTAGGATTGAACCAAGGATTCAAGCCTAAGTTCCTTCGCCATTTTGCCGACTTAGGCAATGCCGTAAAAAATGCCGTTTGCGAATATATCGGATCCGTAAAAAATCAAACATTCCCTACAGAAAATGAATGGTGGTAAACCAGCAGAATTAATCACAAATCGTTTAAAACTAAACTCAATATGGCTAAAACAGAGATTTCCACATTAGGCGAGTTCGGACTTATCCGCCACCTCACCAAAGACATCAAGCACGTTCAACCTTCCACCCAAAAAGGCATCGGGGATGACGCTGCTGTCCTCCATCACAAGGACAAACGCACACTCATCACCACTGACATCTTGCTCGAAGGCATACATTTCAACCTCGAATACGTACCCCTCAAGCACCTCGGTTACAAGGCAGCTATTGTCAATTTCTCCGACATCTACGCCATGAACGCTACTCCCACACAAATAACTGTTTCTCTGGGAATTAGCAAGCGTTTCTCCGTAGAAGACCTCGAAGAACTCTACAGCGGTATCCGTCTTGCTTGCGAACGCTACGGTGTGGATCTCGTAGGTGGCGACACTTCTGCTTCTATGACAGGTTTGACAATCTCCATTACCTGCCTCGGTACAGCATACGAATCCGACATTGTATATCGCAATGGCGCAAAAGTGAATAATCTTATCTGTGTCACTGGCAATCTTGGTTCAGCCTATATGGGGCTGCAACTCCTTGAGCGCGAGCGAATAGTTATGCAAGCAAATGAAAACGCTACCCCTGCTTTTGAAGGACGCGAGTACCTGCTCGAACGCCAACTCAAACCCGAAGCACGTCATGATATTATCGCCAAACTCCACGAGGCAGGCATCAAACCTACCGCTATGATGGATATCTCCGATGGACTGAGCAGCGAACTCATGCATATCTGTTCGCAGTCTAATGTCGGTTGCTCTGTGTATGAGGACAAACTGCCAATCGACTATCAGGCCGCAGCCCTCGCCGAGGAGATGAACCTCAATATCGTGACCTGCGCCCTCAACGGCGGCGAAGACTACGAACTCTTATTCACCTGTAGCCTAGACGATTACGAAAAACTCATTCCGCTGGAGGATGTATATCTCATAGGCCATATCACCAAACCCGAATACGGTATCAACCTCATTGGCCACAACGGCGAAGAGATCGCCCTCCAAGCCCAAGGCTGGAATGCTTTTAAGAAATAATTCAAAATTCTTAATTCAAAATTCTTAATTAGCATGCACATCGTCCTACTCGGCACAGCATACCCTTTTCGCGGAGGATTAGCAGCGTTCAACGAACGCTTGGCTCGCCAACTGCAAGCAGAAGGACACGAAGTGGAAGTCATTACTTTCACCCTGCAATATCCATCCTTCCTCTTTCCTGGCAAAACGCAATACTCCAACGAACAACAGCCTGCCGACCTACATATCACGCAGCAAGTTCATTCCTGCAACCCTCTCAATTGGTGGAAAGTGGGCAATAAGATTCGCCGTATGCAGCCCGACCTGCTCATCTCTTGCTACTGGATGGCGTTCTTCGCACCATGCTACAGCATCATCCAGCGCATCGCCAAACGCAATAGAAAGACGCGCTGTATCGGTTTGGTACACAACATGATACCACACGAACCAAACATTCTCGACAAACTGCTTGCCCCATTCTATGTGCGCAATACCGACGGTTTTGTGGCATTGTCCGAGAGTGTGGTGAGAGATATTGATTCGCTTGACAAACACGTCAAACCAAAAACATCATATCCCCACCCTATCTATGACCACTATGGTGCACAGATGGAGAAAAACGAGGCATGCCAAGCGCTCAATCTTGACCCAGAAAAGCAGTATATGCTCTTCTTTGGTCTAGTGCGTGCATACAAAGGACTTGATCTTCTGCTTGATGCTTTTGGCAAAGTCAAAGACCAACTGCCTAACTTGCAACTGATTATCGCAGGCGAGTTTTACGAAGACGAAGATAAATACCGCACACAAATCGCCACTAACCAACTGACGGATAGGGTCATTATCAAGAACGAGTTTATTGCTGATGCCGACCTATGCAAGTACTTCGGCGCAGCCGACTTGATTGTCCAACCTTATAAGTCTGCTACGCAGAGTGGTGTCACGCAAGTGGCTTTCCACTTCGAGAAACCCATGCTAGTGACGAATGTCGGCGGCTTGGGCGAGATTGTCCACGACCACAAAATGGGCTATGCAGTCGAACCTCATGCGGACGCTATCGCCGATGCCCTCGTGGACTACTACACCCACCAACGCCAAGCCGACTACACCCAGTACCTCATCCAGCAAAAAGACCGCTACTCATGGACAGGCATGGCACAAACATTTTATACCATTTACAAACAACTACAATAACGCTTTAGCATGTAACGCGAAGCATGTAACGCGAAGCATACAACGCTTTAGCATGTAACGTGAGCGAAGCGAACCAAAAAATTATGAACGAAGTGAAACTATTTCTCACCGACGTGGACGGTTGCATGACCGACGGCGGTATGTACTACACCGAGAGCGGTGACGAGTTCAAACGTTTCTGCGTATATGACGGCATGGGTATTGTACTCTTGCGCAAAGCGGGTATCCCTTGCGGTATCCTCACCAGCGAGAACACTGCCATTGGCTTGAAACGCGGTCAGAAACTCGGTTTGGAATATATATACACAGGTGTCGGTCGCGTAGTGGACGACGTGAAGATGACCAAACTCGATGCTGCCAATGAGATTTGCAAGGAGTTGGGCATCACATTGGAAAATGTCTGTTTTGTGGGCGATGATGTCAATGATCTTGATCTCCTGCAGCACGCAGGTGTAGCCGCTTGTCCTGCCAACGCTATCCCCGAAGTCAAAGCCGTTCCTGGCATTATCCACCTTACCAAAAACGGCGGCGACGGCGCCATCCGCGAACTCTGTGAAATGATCCTCGCAGCAAAAAACAATGCTACCCCACTCTAAACAACACAACTCCACACTACACCACACTACACCACACAATTCTACACAATGTACAACATCGCTGTCATATTAGCAGGAGGCATAGGTGCACGTGTGGGAGGGAACACCCCTAAACAACTGCTTCCTCTCGCGGATGGTCGCTCCGTGTTGGAGCACGCCGTGAATGCTTTTGAGCAGTCGCCTCATATCGATGAGGTGTGCATCGTCATGCATCCTGATTATATCGCACATGCCGAGCAAATGCTGCTTGCCAATGCATGGCAGAAAGTCCGCCATATTATCCCTGGCGGCAAAGAACGCTGGGAGTCGAGTGTGAATGCTATACGACAGGTTAGAGGTGAAAGGTTAGAGGTTAAAGGCAAGGAAACCAATTGCCAATTGCCAATAGCCAATAGCCACAATATAGTAAACCTCCTCCTCCACGACGCAGCGCGTCCCTTTGTCAGTCAAGACATTATTGCTCGTGTATGCGAGGCACTTGAGGAGCATGAGGCAGTCACGGTAGCTATCCCAAGCACCGACACGGTTTATGAGATGGCAGACGGCAAGGTTGCCCGTATCCCACAACGCTCCACCATTATGCGTGCCCAAACGCCCCAGGCATTCCGCTTGGAGTTAATCGCCGAGGCATATACCAAAGCGTTGGGTGTAGATAGTCTAAGTGCAGAAGCATGCGCAGAGGCTCATCTACCCGCCACCGACGACTGTGGCATTGTGCATGAGCAGATGCCTGAAATACCAATCTACATTGTAGAGGGCGAAGAACAAAACAAGAAAATAACATTCAAAGAAGATATATAGCGTTGTATGCTAACTAAGTTGCGCAAGATAATCTCTAAAATACCGCGTTACATATACGATTCAATAAGGATAGTATATTGGAAAATATGTAGTTTATTCTTTGCTAAAAAAGAAAAATATCGTGGTGCCTGGCTTATCTGCGAAAGAGGAATTGAAGCAAGAGACAATGGGTACGCCTTCTTCAAACACATTCGCCAACAATATCCTGAGCAGAAAGCATATTATCTCATTGACCCAACACAAGAAAATGATTTTCTAAATGTTGAGCCATTAGGAAACATCATCGTTTATAATAGCAAAGAGCATTACATGACATTGTTCTTTGCGGAATGTTTGTTATCAACTCATATTGGTTTTATCACCCCGTGGAGTTATGTTTGTCATAAAACATTCTTTTCTTGGTTACATTGCCCTAAATTCGTTTTACTCAATCACGGCATAACCAAGGAAGATATGTCGGATAAACTAAACAAATTTGTCACAGGAGTAGATTTATTTATTGCAGCCAATCAGCAAGATTATAATGCATTAGTACAAGATAATCGTTATGGATATAAGCCTCAGGAGATCGCTCTTACTGGATATGCAAGATATGATAATTGGAAAAGAGGCACAGAGAAACAACAGATACTATTTATGCCTACATGGAGAGCATATCTGGTAAAAAAAACTATACAACACAGAAACCAACCAGAAGTTGTACCAAATTTTGTTGACTCTAATTATTATAAATCCATTCAAAGTGTATTAAATAGTTCAAAGATAGACGAATTATTAGTAAAAAACAACTTACAGCTTATATTCTATCCACACTACGAGATGCAATCAGCATTACACTTATGGTCAACAAAAAGTCAGCATATTATTTTCGCCGACAAGCAACACTACGACATTCCCACATTGATGAGAGAAAGCAAAATACTCATTACCGATTATTCTGGTGTTGGTTTTGACTTTGCCTATATGTATAAACCTATTTTATACTATCAATTCGACCAAGAAGAATACTACAATGGACATTATCAATATAGCAATGCTTACTCAATAGAAAATGAAGGTTTAGGCAGTGTGGTATATACAGAAACAGCATTATTAGATCAGTTACAAGAACTCATCGGGAATCAATGTATAATACCAGAAAAATACCAAAAAAGAGTAGAAAACTTTTTCACTTATCACGACACAAGCAATTGCAAACGCATATATTATGCTGTAAGCCAATTACTTAAACGCGATTAAAGTAAATACAACTGGATTTTCTAACCGTCCAACAGTCCCTTCGTCACATTCTTGCGGAAGAGAACTAACTTCCATCCTTTTACAGGGTAGCCTTGCAGCGTATAGATACATAGCAGTGCCAATGTTCCACCCCATTTTACTGCCTCCGCAACCAATCGAGAGAGATACTTCCCCTTTGATATAGCGCGCGTGCGCATGCGTTCACTACGACCTATTTGCAGAGTCAAGCGATTAAAATAGTCATCATCTAACTTCGCTTGCGGAATACTATGGTGGAGTATAGGAGTCGGCAAATAGAGCACACGCATGCCTAAGGCCTTCATCTTATCAAAGATATCTTTTTCCTCTGATGCCAATAGTAAATTGCCTTTTCTACCCAATTCGGTATTGAACAAGCCTACCTTATCAAACACCTCTTTCCGATACGCAGCATTTCCACCGCCAGGATAACGTCCCTTGGGGTATTCGCGCACTTTGTCACCATAATTCATCCATGCGGTCAGTAGCGCTTTGGTATAGGGCGACATCCATGATGGCTCTGCCGTTTCGTACAACGGCTCTATGGGGCCACCTGCTGCCATCGTGTCTGGATGCGCAGCAAAATGCTCTGCATAGATACGAATATAATCACTATCCACCAACGCATCATCGTCTACATAGATGATAATATCCCCTTTAGCCTCTTTAATACCCTTATTACGCGCTGCGGACAAGCCTTGTTCGGGTTCTACGACATAGCGAAATACTATCTCTGGATGTGCTTTCGCAAACGCCTCACACACTCCACGGGTATTGTCAGTGCAATTATTATCCACCAACACAATCTCGTAATCCGTTGTAGGATAGTCATTTTTAGCTATGCTCTCCAACAAAGGACGAATATACTTCTCACGATTATATGTACAAATGATTAAGGTAATCATTTCTTCTTTCTCCACAATGGATATGTCAATCCTCCAAGACTCAATAGCAATGCCAATATCATCAGTGTCATACACCACTTATCCGTTTGCATAGCATGTGGACGGAACTCCATCACGAGTTGATGATGGCCTGCGGGAATAACCGCTGCACGCAACGTATAGTTCACACAAGCCAATGGCAACTCCACTCTCTCACCATTCGCATTCACGATATACAAGTGCCAGTCGTATGGGTAGTAAATCTCAGAGAATACTGCCACCTGATTACCCTCGTTCATCGACTCGTATTGCAGGCAGTTAGGCGCATAAGAGATTAGTTTGATACTACTCTCGTCAAAAGCCATCAAAGGTGCAACTTCGGGTTGGGTGATGTCCAATGCCTGAGCAAATTTTTTGTCAGCAACGGCTTGCTTATGCAAATCGATTGTACGCAATGCTGCACATTCCTCATCTGGAGTATCCACCATGATTACCTCATCCACAAACCAACAATTACCCATGGCGTATGGATTTTGCACAGGTGCTTGTTTGCCTCCTTGCAAAGGCACAACGGCATACTTCATATTCAGCATATTCAGCACTGGGAAATCCTTGCCTCCGTTCGTATCGGGCAGCATAAAGCCTTGTGTTTGCATGATAGTTTGCATCAATGGGTTCATTTCTGTTGAAATATGCTCATCAATCAAGTCTTGATAACGGCGCAATTTTGCAGCGGAATAACCGCCAATTGACTTTAGTCGGTAACTTGTGCGTGCATCATTAAAGGTATTGGTTGCCAAGTTTAAGACGCGGAAGTTAGGGTCTTGATCTTGCAAGATCTCCTGCTCGTATGGTTGCATCGCAAAATAGGCATCAGCATCTTTAGCCTTCACAAAATGGTCATGACCAAAGAAACGCTTATTTACAGGAATCATATCAGCCAACACCAGCACTGCCAATACGCCATACAATATATAGGAGTATTTCTTCTGCTCCTCTTTCTGACTCTGCCAAGCATACCAAAAAATGACTGCGAATCCCAATACGATAAAGATAAACGAACGCCAAGCATCGGCTTTGATCATGGCTACACGCTCATCGTAGATTGCATCTCTGAGCCACGCAGGCACTTGGTTCGCCCATTGTGCATC
>JAZREU010000007.1:0-6806 GCA_045660925.1 Paludibacteraceae bacterium
AAGGTCTCGTACTCATTGGCAGCCAATGGATTCGCCTCTTTCCACTCGTGGTAAGCGGCATAGCGTTGGTTGGTAATCTCGCGGAGTTCCTCAGCGCGTTTGTCAAAGAGCGCTTGTACGTCAGGGAAGATTTGGAATGGGTTCTCAGGGTCGCCTCCGAGGTTCTTGACGGTTGCCTCGAACGATGCGCCAGACTTGCTGAGCGGTTGACCGTGGGTCGAAGTCTTACCTTCCCAACTTGCACCTTCCGCATTCACGCAACCTTTACCCATAGAGGTGTGACCAATGATCAGCGAAGGACGATTCTTCTCCGCTTGTGCATTGATGATAGCCTGACGAATAGCCTCAGGATTATGACCATCGATGTCTTGTACATACCAACCCCATGCCTCGTACTTCATGGCTACATCCTCAGAACTTACCTCGTTGCAAGAAGTAGAGAGCTGAATCTCGTTGGAGTCGTAGTACATGATGAGGTTGTTGAGTTTGAGGTGACCTGCCATACGGCCAGCACCTTGACTAATCTCCTCTTGGATACCACCATCAGAGATGAAAGCATATATAGTTGGGTTGTGAATCTCGCCATAACGAGCATTGAACCATTTAGCTGCGATAGCTGCACCTACTGCGAAAGTATGACCTTGACCGAGAGGACCAGAGGTATTCTCTATGCCTCGCTCTACATTGCGCTCTGGGTGACCAGGAGTAACACTACCCCATTGACGGAGTTGCTTGAGTTCGTCCATGGTGAAGTGACCTGTCATGCAGAGTTGTGCATAGAGCATGGGTGACATGTGACCAGGATCAAGGAAGAAGCGGTCGCGCGCCTCCCAACATGGGTTCTCTGGATCGTGGATAAGGAACTCAGAGTAAAGCACTTGTACGAAGTCTGCTCCACTCATTGAGCCACCTGGGTGTCCACTCTTGGCCTTTTCGACCATTGCTGCGGCGAGGATACGGATGTTATCTGCCGCTTTTGTCATTAGTTGTTTTGAGTTCATGATTGTATGTTGTTGTATTGTTTAGCGTTGTGTGGCATTGTGTAGGATGGTTAGAATTTGTATCCAAGGAAGTAGCTGAGTCCCCAGTTGGAATCTCTGCGATAGCCGAAACCAGGCAAGTAAGCAGGTAGGGCATCGCCCTGTTTGTCGGTACGAGTGAAAAGAAGTTTCATGCGCACGTACCATCCCATCTGAAATCCTTTCCAAATCTGTACTTGGCAACCAGCTACGATTTCGCCCCAAAAGTCGAACTTGTGTTGGTCGTAATAGTTCGTATTGGGCATTGGCCAATAATCGCCATACACAGGCACATCGGTGATTTGAAATCCTTGGTATGCTCCTGCGAAACGTAGTCCTACCATGAGGCAGTTGTCAGTTTCGCCTTTTTTGAGAGCACTCAAGTCCATACCCAAGCGCGCAAAACCGCCCTGCCCACTATAATTACCCCCATCGGCAGAGGTTTTAGCGATGGCATAACCTAACTCCAGTGTAGGATAGAAGCGGTTTGCCAGACGGACATTGAGTGCTGCTTCGTAGTCCTGTACTTTGCCCTTGGAGCGCGCTAACTCCAAGATAGGGTTAGCAATATCCAATTTGATACTCATGCCCTGATATATAGCGCTATCGCCATACTCACGCGCGCTCGCGCACAACGTGAGGCAGCAGAGGGTTAATATGAGCAGGAGTCTATTCATGCAGATGGATACAGAGGTTTTCTTGAATAGCGTTCTCTACGTTGGCATTGATAATCTGTACACTGTCCACACGAGGGTCGGTGGACCAAGCTGCAGTAATGGTATGGTAAATGGCGCAACCACAAGCCAGACTGACGAAGTACTGGCGAGGGGTGTGCTCCACAAAGAGCGTATCTGTTTGGTCGTGAAATGTCATCAAGAAAGTTGAAATTGTGGTATCTGGCTTCAACGGTAAAGGAATCTTGGTGACTGTTTTCTGGTTTTTGAGTAGCGAATCGAGTGTTTGAGGAATCACCACTGTAATACTATCCCATGTGGTATATTTAACCATATGCCCTTTGGAATTGATAGAATCGGATTGAAGTGTGACTACCATAGCCACAGCCATATCCTTTCTGCAGGTGGTGTCAGCGGTACATGCTATGAAGAGGCAGGAACAGCAAAAAGCAATTGTAATATGGAGTAGCGAACGCTTAGTCTGCATTGTCGAATATCGTTTAGAGGAGTGATCGTGCTTCGTTGCGAAGGTACTGCATAGCGTGATCGTTGGCTGTTTGACCATTCGAACGATAGGCGGTAATCAGCACTTTGGCAAACTCCAATGCGCTACTTTCTGAGGGCATCTGTTGAGCCATCGTATTGATGAATGCCACCATTTGGTCGCGGGCGGATATAATATGTTGCCATAGCTCGTCGCTGACATAAATCTGCTGGCTCAAATTATGGTCGTATTCCATACGAATCGTCCGCATCAGGTGTTGCTGCACCTGCAGAATAGTCATCTCTCCCATGCTCAATTCCATGAGCATGTGTTCGGGTGTTGTGCGCTCTAATAATAATGCAAGGCGTTCGTAGGCGCGCATACGAAGTGGGGAAATCTCTTTTTGTGAGAGACGTTTGAGCTCCCATAAACGTTTTTCCGATTCACTCTTATAGAACTTGTGCATCACAATCCATGTGGCAAACAGCACACAAATGGCGGGTAAGCAATATTTTAATATTTCTGCCATACTATTATCAATTTGGGTGCAAAGTTACGAAAAAAAAAAGACATATACAAATCCTTTTCTGTTTTTTTGTTATTTAGTCAGCAAAGTAGAAAAAAATGCCACCTGCATCTTCACAAGTGGCATAATATAGACGCGTATTATCTGTAGCCTTATTGTATTTTAATGATTTCGATGGGTTGTCTTTTGTCCATGTCAAGAGGTGCAGATTGAAATTTGACGCGCTTAAAATTGATATCTTTAAGGTCAATACAACGAATAGAAGCATCATACATAGTGCGGTAATACAATCGCAGATTGCTCAGATCGGATGCAATGGTCACTTGTGTAGCACTTGGCATATTGGGAACATCGCGTGGATCGGCAAACTGTATGCCTACAGGAATATCAAAATTGTTGAGCAGGTGGAAGGCTTGTACCACAGTAGCATCCTCGTCGCCTAAGCGTGGTGCGGTACTCTGGAAGAATGCAGCACGGATAAAACGAGATGGAGGGGTCATGTCGCCAGGAAGACCATGTAAACCGCTACCACCACCAAAAGCATTCAACGATAATGCACCCACTTGACGATGATTGATAGACCCAGCAGAAAGGTTTACGTAGTTGTTAAGATTGGTTATATGCCATTGAAAATCAGGTGAGTTGGTGATTACTCCTAATGGGTTCTCGTGGAAATGTAATTGTTGATTGACAATCTCCAGAACCACCTGTCTGCCACTGCTTTCTGTGATACGCCAATGTACGGTAGAAGCTCTTAGATCTGTAGCAATCACTCGAATTTGCTCTATGGCAGTTTTTAGTTCGTTGATGGAGGCAAAATTGCTAAGTATCCATGCTACTAATTGCATGTCGCTTACACTCTGCTCTTTCTTCTGTGAGTCATAGGGTGGATATTCACCATATTGCGGGAAATAAAACAATCCAGCACTTAATCCAGCCTCGTTGATACCTTCCATCACAAAAGCATCGTTTTCAACAGCGATGCCTACATAACCATACTGGGCAGTAAACTGATGACCTGCCATGGTACCATCGGGTAGAAATGATTGTTGCACTTGCCCGCGTGGTACCACTACATACATGGTGGTCAGTGGGGAGGCTGCCCATTCGATAGTACGTGCAGTCACAGGGTGGTTGTCAACGGTGTGTAACGTAATGCCCGAACAAGCGAATGTGCGTTGGGCGAAGAAAGTGCCTGTCAGTAGGCACAAAAGAATGAGAAAACGTTTCATAGTGGTTAAAAGTTTTATGCAAACCAACATAGTTTGCGTAGGTGTATAAGCAAAATCTATGCCAAAAGAAAATACCCAAAGAAGGGTTTCTTTGGGTATTTGTTGTTTTCTTTCTTTTATCTGCAAAAAGAGATAGGCGAATGCTTAGTCGATGTATTGTACCTTATTGATATCGCGTGGTTTAGCCGCAGGTGCTTCGTTAGCATAGCCTAAGCCTACGCAGAGGCAGAGTTCGTAGTTCTCGCTAAAGCCCAAGAGAGAGAGAATCTCGGCGCTGTTTTGTGCATCGTTGATAAAGCGAACAGGGCTGCCGAGGCAGATAGTGCCTACGCCAAGCGATTGGGCAGCGAGCATCATGTTACCTGCAAGCAGACCACAGTCATAGGCAGAGAAATCGTAGCCGAGATCACGAGCGATGAATGCCATCACAGGTGCACCACGCATACAACCGCGTACCATATCGGGTTGGAGAGCAGGATTACCTGCAACCATCAGATCCTGAATCTGTTGCATCTTAGCTGGATTGTCGATGATACGCACTTCCCAAGACTGTTTATTTTGACCGTTAGCGGCATTGATACCGCAGGTCATGATTTGCATCATCGTATCGCGTGCCACAGGAGTAGCGTGATACTGGCGGATGCTGCGACGCGCCATAATGGCGTTAATAACTTCGTTGTTCATAGGTTCGTTGTTTTGAGGAGTAGGATTACAACCTACCAATGTGAGTGCCAAAAGTGGCAGAAGGATAAAAAACTGTTTCATAATATGTATTGTTTGAGTGGTTAGAATTGTTTAGCGTTGTTTAGCGTTGTGTAGAATTGTTTAGAGTGGTTAGAAGGAATCGGCATAAGTACACCCTTCGCGCCAACGGGAACAACCATAGCGGGTTTTGCCACGAATAATGGTTCCATGCCCACAAACAGGGCAACGCATGCCCGACTTGTCGGCCTTGACTTCGTGAACGACCTCCGAGGTCATCTGCTTGAGTTCGTCAAGGAACTGTTGGGCTTGGAAGTCACCACGCTCAATGGCACGGAGCTTTTGCTCCCATCGACCTGTGAGCTCGGCAGACTTGAGCAGAGGCGATATGATGGTGTGTATGAGGTTGATACCCACTTCGGTGGCTTTGATGTTCTTCTTATCGCGAATAATGTATTTGCGCTGGAAGAGTTTCTCAATAATCGCCGCGCGGGTACTTGGGCGACCGATACCATTCTCCTTCATAGCATCGCGCAGTTCTTCGTCATCGACTGTCTTGCCTGCCGTCTCCATGGCACGAAGGAGAGTAGCCTCGGTGTAGTATTTAGGCGGAGTAGTCGTTTTCTCTTGGAGTTGTGGCTGATGAGGACCAGACTCGCCTTTCTTGAACGATGGCAATACTTTTTGCTCTTCCACTTCGTCGTCCGTTTTCTCTTTGGCAAAGACTTCGCGCCAGCCCTGTTCGAGGACTTCGCGCCCTGTCACCTTAAAAGATATATCGCCCGCGCATGCGAGGACGGTGGTGTTCGCCACTTGGCAAGGAGGATAAAACGCCGCTATGAAACGCAGAGCTACCATGTTATATACCTTACGCTCGAGGTCAGTGAGGTTATCAGGGCGTTGTCCCGTAGGAATGATGGCATGGTGGTCAGTGACTTTGCTATTATCAAAGACTTTCTTGGATTTGGGTAGACTGCCTGCGCCTTTGCCACCGTCTGCCTTTAGAGGGAGCAATGGTGCTACCTGTGGGAAGTAGTCCTGAATACCGCGCAAGGTGGCAGGCACCTTGGGATAGATGTCGTCGCTGAGGAAAGTGGTATCCACGCGGGGGTAGGTGGTGACATGCTTCTCGTAGAGCGACTGTATGACCTTGAGTGTATCGTCTGCCGTCATGCCATAGCGTTTGTTGCACTCCACCTGAAGGGATGTGAGGTCGAAGAGACGCGGAGCATACTCCATGCCTTTCTTCTTCTCCACGGAAGTGATTTCGAGGGGGAGATCCTTGATGCTATCTACGAGTTTCTGTCCCTGTTCGAGGGATGTGATAGCATAGTCATCTTCCTCCGCAGGCAGTTGGGCAGAGAAGAGTGTATCGCGATAGAGGGTCTTGAGTTCCCAATAGGTGCGTGGAACGAAGTGCTCAATCTCGTGTTGGCGTTTGACAATAAGGGCGAGGGTTGGCGTTTGTACACGACCTATACTAAGGACTTGACGGTCCTTGCCCACCCCTTTCGCAAAACGCAGGGTATAAGCGCGGGTGGCATTCATACCGAGTAGCCAGTCGCCAATAGCACGCATGAGTCCCGCCTCGTAGAGGTGTTGGTACTCGCTTTGGTCTTTGAGTTTCTGGAAGCCCTCACGGATAGCATCTTCGGTGAGCGAAGAGATCCAGAGGCGTTTGACGGGTACACGGCAGCCCGCCTTCTGATACACCCAACGCTGGATGAGTTCTCCCTCTTGCCCGGCATCACCGCAGTTGATGACTTCGGAGGCCTGCGAAATGAGATGCTTGATGGTGTTGAACTGCTTGATGACGCCCTTGTCGTTGGTCACCTTGATGCCAAAGCGCTCGGGTACCATGGGCAGAGAGGACATGTTCCAGCCCTTCCACTGCTCATTGTACTCGTTGGGATCGAGCAGCGCGCAGAGGTGTCCAAACGTCCAGGAGACACAATACCCATTGCCTTCCATATAGCCGTCACGCGAAGTGGTAGCACAAGTCGGATCGTAGCCATGTCGTTCTGTGAGCCAAGGAGTTGACACTTCATGTTGTCTTCCTAAGACCGCTTGGCCTCCGACTTGGATCGAGCAGCGCGCAGAGGTGGCCAAACGTCCAGGAGACACAATACCCATTGCCTTCCATATAGCCGTCACGCGAAGTGGTAGCAC
>JAZREU010000008.1:0-4070 GCA_045660925.1 Paludibacteraceae bacterium
CCTTGATGTTATTCTTTCTGTTGGTTATCGTGTTAAAAGTAGTCGTGGTATTGAATTCCGCCGTTGGGCAAATCAAGTTTTAAAAGACTACATGCTCAAGGGGTATGCAATCAATCAGCAAATGCTTGCTATGGAAGAGCGTATTGGAAGACAACTGCAAGACCATACCTTACAAATACACGACTTACAAGAAAAGGTAAACTTCTTCGTTCGCACAAGCCTACCTCCTCACCAAGGTATCTTCTACGACGGGCAAATATTCGATGCCTATACCTTCATCAACGACCGTATACGCGAAGCTACCACGCGCATCATTCTCATTGACAATTACATTGACGATAGTGTCCTCACCATACTATCCAAACGAGCAGACAAGGTGGCTGCTACCATTTATACCAAGAAACCATCCGCACAACTGCAATTGGACATCCAGAAACACAACGCACAATATCCTCCGATAGAGGTCATTACCTTCGACCGCTCTCACGACCGCTTCCTCTGCATCGACGAGACAGTCTATCACCTCGGTGCCAGCATCAAAGACCTCGGCAAAAAGTGGTTCGCCTTCAACCGCATGGAGATGCCCACAACCGAACTATTGCAAAAAATACAAACCACATACAAAACTCCACCTTCGTAAAACACAATACTACATATTAAGGGCACTTTTACAAATTGCTTTATAGAGATTTTGAGATTTATGCGAAGGAGATTTTGTGCGGAAGGAGGGAGCATAGTGGGCTATGTAACCAACTGACAAACACAATATACGAGCAGAAAGTCAAAATATCATAAAAGTGTCTATTGGGCTATTAAATGCTATTAATTTCTAAACGGGCAATTTATAGAAGTGCCCTTCACCCATGCCTACTGATGACCTTAACATAGAAGCCAAACTCAATTTTTCCAAACGATTAGGTGGTCTTATAAAAGGACATCAACAGGAAATGCAGCAAGTACTCAAAGAGAATGAGGACTTGCAAATGCTTGTTGAACAATTATTAAAAGAAAATGCAACATTAAAGAGTCAATTAGCAGAAGAAAAAACAAAAAACACCCAACTCCAAACAGAGATAAAACAACTCCGCAACCGTCCAATACATACCAATACTTACATAGAAAACGAATACATCAACCAGCAACATAATTATTCCAAAACAAATCAATAATACAAACATTAATCAATTACAACTATGGAACAACCCAACCGTATCATTAACGTAGCAGGCGACTACGTACAGTCCAAACATGTGGACTACGAAATCAACAATGTCGAAGCAGGCGGCATCGGCATTCAAATTGTCAATAACTCCCAACTTACTACCAATCCTCCACAAAGCAAACCTATTACTCCCAAGAAGTCCCCTCACTTTCTCGAAACACCTACTTTCATCTATCGCTACTTCCAATCCGACCCCAATAGCAACCAACGCATTCACCTTTTGTATAAGTATCTGTGTAAGGAGTATAAAGAAACCAAAACATATATAGATCCCAACACACCTTCAGACCATTTCTTCTCCCTTTTTACGGGCGAACGAAACAATCACGTCATTCGATGGGCAGGAGATAAGCAAGATCTATCCTACTTTATTAAGCAACTGCTGAAACGCAATATTATTGCAGTCCCACAAGGAATGACCGTTTGGACGATTACACAAAATCATTTCTCAGACTATCACGGTAACTATTGTGCAGATTACCGCAGTCAGCACGCACCGAGTGATGCACACAAAGCAGCTATTGAACGCTTCGTTGATATCCTCGATCCAACTGCTATGTCTACAACGGAACTAACTGAACTATCCCGCAAACTCAGCGACTCACTCAGCGGTAAGTAAAAATATCAAATTATTTTCATTTTCTTTGGAATGTACTGAATTACAGTGCATTCCTTTTTGCTTTTTATATGTCTATTGGCTAAAAACAGGCATTTTTCTCTCATATTCTCCCAAAACGCTGAACATTCAGCACCCCTTTAATAAGTGAAAGCGTTTCGCAAAAAGGCGGACGCAAAAACATATTGTATCACTACTAAAACAATAAAGAATATGAAACCCAAACATTTCGTCATCATCTCCATTCCCTGCCAAAGCACAGAGGAACTACAGAAAGCCAAAGAGGCAGTCCTCTTTCATTTGGAAACTCTCAATCCCGAGTTCTCTGCCGAGGGCACCACCCTCACAGTCAAGGTCATTCCTCTCGACCCTCAACTCTTCCTTCCCGACGAGGCATGCGACATCATCCGCCAAACCCTCACCCAATCGCTCACCTTCAATCATTGCTGGACGTGCACACTCCATACTATCAATTCTTAATTCAAAATTCTTAATTAACCCTTTAACCCCTCTCACGGCATAGAGGATTACGAATACCGAGTATAAATATCTTATTTTGTTTTGCCCACCAATGTGATATATCAGAATCATTTTTTGATTTGGGACATTAATGCAGCATGCATTCTTCTGTCCCAACTCAAAAATATTCCCGAAATTGACACTAATTGACAACCAAATTGACGCCAATTGTCTTTAAAACAAGTCCTTGATTTTTAAGTATTTTTGTAGCAAGCGTAGCGCTGCGTATTTTTGTTACAAAAACTAATCTTTGAATTGTCGACTTAATTGTCATCAATTGTCTTAAACTTATACTCCCGTTCACTGCCGAACTAACATGTCTAAAATCAAATTAGAAGCACCATTCCGCCAATTCCGTGGCAAAATCTGCAAACACTCTGACATCATCTTCAAACAGATGTACGGCGAAACCTTCACCTCACAAATCTGCAACCCTCGTACCAAACCTTACTCGCAAGCAGAGTTGAATCGCCAAGATTTGTTCCGTCAAGCAGCTGCTGCAACTAAGACTGCCTTGGCAAACCCAACCACTCGTGCTACCTACGAAGCAGAGTTGGAGGCACAAACCAAGTACAAATCCCTCTATGGCTATGTCTTGGCAAAAGAGTATGCAAAACTCAAATCCTAATCCCAATCATTAACCTTTAATCTCTCTTATCAACCTTTAACCCCTCTCACGGCATAGAGGATCTCGAACGCCGAGTATAAACAATCATTTTGTTCTGCCCACTAATGCAACGCGTTGCATTCATTTGGGCAGAAACAAAAGATAATCATTGAATTGACAATAATTGACATCCTAATTGACATCAATTGTCTTAAAATTATACTTGGTGTTCGATTGCCGAACACATATGGCACAAGTTGTTTACGAAGACCCTATCCATCACCTTTCAGGCAAAATCTCCAAAAAGTACCGCACTTGCTACAACTACCGCAAGCGTTCCGACCGCAAGTACACATCCGTACATGGCGACCGCACCACTCCAGTTTCTGCATCAGAACGAGCATGGCGTGACCTGTTCACCCAAATATGCGCAGCCACTCGCGACCGCTTGATGGATCCAAACCACATTGCAATGGATCAAGTCGGCTTTATCAGACAAACCAAGTACAAGACCCTGTACCAATATGTCTGGAACCTCATGCGTGATGAAATCGAAGGCAAGTAATACCTCTGATGTTTTCTGCTGGCGAGGCACATACCTCGCCGCAGGCAACACTACCTGCGAAAGCGCACATAACCTCACAAAGTGACATAACCAGCCCAAAGGGCACAAAACCACAGAAACATGAAACCACTAACTGACACACAAAAACAACGCCTTGTTAAGGCAATCAAGTACCTCGCATTAGCTATTGCTACATCTATTGCGATGGCTCTGGGACTTACCTCGTGTAATGTAACCCGTACTATCACAACAGAAAGCAAGTCTCTCACTCAGGGTGATACCGCAATCATCATCCAAGTCAAGACCATTGAGTCCTACAACGCCAAAAAGAATTAGTTGCAGTTTCTTTGACAAGGAATTTCTTCCCCAATTTTCAAGGTGCGTTCGCGATGCTCACGATATATATATCCATCGGTTATATTTGAAAAGAAATCGGCGGAATGTACCTTGATATTGGATAGCCCGTATGCACTTTAGATGAGCTACTTCGTATCTCCTCCCTTTTGCATATTCTCTTTTTGTTGAGAGGAATTCTTGAACT
>JAZREU010000009.1:0-22431 GCA_045660925.1 Paludibacteraceae bacterium
AGTCTGGTACGATATAATGGGTTTGAAACTCTGAAAACATATGAAATAACTTTAATAACGCAGCTTCGCTGCATGTAACGCCCCAAAGGCATGTAACGTCGCTTGCGACATGTAACGAAAAAAAATACGAATATGAAAAAGTTTTTTATGGCAGTCATCGCCTTGATGATGACAATTAGTGCTTCAGCACAGTTTTATATTTATTTTAGTGACGGTACAGTAGCGAAAGTAGATAGTATTAGTATGGTAGCCCCAGAGGAACCTGAGCAATCAGACCCTTCTGCTGGTATCGGTGCGTTCTCTGTTTCTGCTGACAAGCAAGTGACCTTCTCAAAGGGTAACTTGCAATACACCCAATCTACCAATACATGGTCTTTTGCAGAGAATCAATGGGATTACATTGGTACGGATAATGTGACAGGTGGTAGTGTTTCTTCTGACCAGTATGGTGATAACAAATATGGTGATGCTTTGGCTGATAAGGTAGATTTATTCGGTTGGAGTACAAGTACTACCAATTTTGGTGTAAGTACTTCTACTGATGATAATGATTATGGTGGTTCTTTCGTTGATTGGGGTACAAATCAAATCGGCAATGATGCTCCTAATACCTGGCGTACATTGAGTTATGACGAGTGGTATTATTTGCGATACACTCGTACCAATGCTGACGCATTATGCGGTGTCGCTCAGGTTAATGGTGTGAATGGATTGATTTTCTTGCCTGATAATTGGACATGTCCAGCAGGTGTTACCTTCAAGTCAGGTTTCCATAGTAGTTTTGTTGTTGATTATTATGCAGCATACCAAACCTTCACAGCCGACCAGTGGTCAAAACTCGAAGCCGCAGGTGCTGTCTTCCTGCCTGCTGCGGGCTACCGCTACGGCTCCGATGTGGTCTACGTGCGGGAGTACGGCAACTATTGGTCTGCTACAGAGGACGATAGCAACGTCGCGTTCTGCCTCAACTTCTACTCGTACGAAGCGGGCATGAGCGGCTACGATCGCGACGGCGGTCTCTCGGTGCGTCTTGTTAAGGATCTATAAAATTTTGCCAAACGCTTTTAGCGTTCAGCAAAATTTGAGAGCATAGAACATTCTTCTTATCTCGCTTCGCTCGAACGATTATTCGCTTTTGTTCGTGGCTTTGCCGTGACAAAGGCAAGCGGATTTGCAACTGTATTTTCCTTTGTCCTCTTCGATAGGGGGCAAAGGAAACTCGCATAATGAGGTTAGGAGTGTATCGTTATCCAGAGTGTGGGCAATCATCTCTCCGTGAGCAATCCAAGAAATGCTACAGATAGTGCACATTTAGTCGATAGATGTACTACAGTGGTCGCGAAATGGTCGCGTAGCCCGCAGGTAACTTGCCATATGATGATTACGGCTGAAAAACAAAATAAGGAAAAATATTTGTATAAATCATCCTTTTTTTGTACCTTTGCAGCCACTTTGGCAAGCATATGGTAAGGATTGCTGCAATTCAACAAATAATTTTATTCATATAAAAAATCAAAAATATCATCTAACAGCAAAAGGCTTATCATCAAAAGCATCATTGATAAATAACACCATACACTCATGAAACACCAAATCGCAGTGGGCATCATGACCGCCCCAAAGATTGAAGCCCTTATTCCAGGACCTCACTCCACACCCGAACACCCCACCTTCCTTCTCAAGAATGTTCGCATTGGTATCGGTTTCCACTGGGACCGTCTGGAAGACCAAGAGTTTGAAGGCACACTTGAGATACGCGACAACGCCGACGGCACACAAACTGCCATCAATCGCCTTGATGTAGAAGATTACCTCAGTTCGGTTATCACCTCTGAGATGTCTGCCACCTCCTCACTCGAACTGCTGAAAGCGCACGCAGTCATCTCCCGCAGTTGGGTACTCCGTCCAATCATTAGTCCATCTACTTGTACCGAAAAACCCGACCTCAGCGACCCAAATCGCCATGTCATCTGGTACGAACGCGATGCTCACGAGGGCTTTGATGTATGCGCAGACGACCACTGCCAACGCTACGAGGGTATCACTCGTCGTGACGAACACCCAGCAGCAGCAGCTAATGTACAAAAAGCCATCGATGCGACCCGCGGACAAGTATTGATGTACGACGGTAAAGTGTGCGACGCACGCTTCTATAAGTCTTGTGGCGGTGCTACCGAATTGTTTGAAAACGCTTGGGCACCAGAGCATTACGACTATCTTGAGGCTGTTCGTGACGAGATAGGCACTCCCCTACCCGATTTGACCGTCGAAGAGAAAGCACAAGAGTTTATCCGCACCTCGCCCTCTGCATATTGCAACACTACAGACGAGCGTGTTCTCAGCCAAGTATTGAATAACTACGACCAAGAGACAAAAGATTTCTACCGTTGGACGGTACAATATACCCAAGAGGAACTTAGCGAGATTATTCGTGAGCGTTCAGGCATTGACTTTGGCGAGATACTGGACTTGGTGCCTATCAAGCGTGGTCCTTCGGCTCGTTTGTACGAGATGCAAATCGTCGGCAGCAAACGCACCATGGTGATCGGAAAGGAGTTGGAGATTCGCAAATGGTTGAGCAAAAGCCACTTGTATAGTAGTGCTTTTGTGGTAGATCGCAATGAGAATGGCGACTTTATCCTCACAGGCGCAGGCTGGGGTCACGGCGTAGGCCTCTGCCAAATCGGCGCTGCCGTCATGGCAGACAAGGGCTATACCTACGAGCAAATCCTCGCACACTACTTCCCAGGAAGTAATTTAGAAGTCATTTAAATAAAGAAATAGTCATTAGAAACTATTTAGTTTTGAAAACTTGAGTGTGCGCACGCACGTACTGAATAAAAATATGCAATAAAAGTCTCGAAAAAAAATAAAAAAACATAGATATCAACCCTATATCTACAAAAAAAACAGAAAAATACAGAAAAATTACACTTTTTTATAGAAAAATTTGGTCATATCAAAAAAAAGCAGTACCTTTGCACCCGCTTTCGAAAAGGAAGTGCGTATAGTGACCAATGGTATAAAGGCTATTACGTCAGATTTTGGTTCTGAAAATCTTGGTTCGATTCCAGGTTGGTCAACAAAGAAGCCCGCATGTCGGGCTTTTTTTGAGAAAAATCTCAACGTGTGATGGGATACGGGCACGTCACAGACAGCGCTAAGAGGCGATTAGGCGAAAGGCTATGAGGCTAAAGGCTGAGAAAAATGCCCGATTATTGAGTAACACTTTAATAAAAAAATGAAAACTTTTGAATTGGTAGGTACTCCACGTAGCGAGTACGGAAAGAAAGCAGCTAAGGCTTTCCGCAAAGAGAACCTCGTTCCTTGCAATCTCTATGGCAATGGCGAGAACGTAACTTTCACAGTCACTGTTGACGACGTTCGCAAACTTATCTACACTCCAGACACTATGGCAGTAGCACTCACCATCGGTGAGACCAAGAAAATGGCTGTTATCAAAGAGTTGCAATTCCACCCAGTATCTGAAGAGTTGTTCCATATTGACTTCTTGGAGGTAACAGAGGAGAAACCTGTAACTGTAGCTATTCCAGTACAATTGGCAGGTCACGCAGAAGGTGTGAAAGCGGGTGGTAAGTTGTCTTTGGAAATGAAGAAACTGAAAGTAAATGGTATCTATACACAAATCCCTAACCGCGTTGAGATTGATGTTACCAATCTTGGTTTGGGCAAGAAGTTGTATGTAGGTGCTGTAGAAATGGGTGAAGGCTTGAAATTGATGAATCCTGCAGACGCTTGCGTTGCACAAGTAAAAGCAACACGCGCAAGCCAACAAGCAGCTGCAGCTGAAGGAAAAGGCAAAAAGAAATAATCAAGCCACTCATTAGAGCGGTAAAAAAAAGAGTGGAAAAGTACATTTCCACTCTTTTTAGTTTGGTAAACATGCGCCTTGGGTGCTACTATTTGTAGATAAGGATATGAAATATTTGATTGTAGGATTAGGCAATATTGGTAGCGAATATGCTAACACGCGACATAACATTGGTTTTATGATGTTGGATGCTTTTGCCGAAAGCAAAAGCGCCACGTGGGAAGATAAACGCTATGGTTTTATAGCACGTTGCCGTGCCAAGAATGCCGAGATTGTATTGCTAAAGCCCTCCACCTATATGAACCTAAGTGGCAATGCTGTACGATACTGGTTGCAATTGGAAAAGATTCCTGTAGAGAACATGCTCGTACTGGTTGATGATCTCAACCTTCCTTTCGGCAGTATTCGCATGCGCAAACAAGGCAGCAATGGTGGACACAATGGTCTGGGACACATACAGCAAGTACTTGGTACACAAAATTATACACGCTTGCGCTTTGGCATAGGCAATGACTTTAGCAAGGGTACTCAATGTCACTTTGTCTTGGGCGAATGGAGCGACGAAGAGCAGAAAATACTCCCCGATCGCCTTAAACTGGTATGCGAAATCATCCCATCCTTTTGCCTACAAGGCATTGATAGAACAATGAATCTATTCAATGGGAAGTAACACCCAGCCCCCCCCTCGACACCCGATAACAATGAAACGGATTTTCAAATATCCATGGATAGTGGCAGCATGCAACTTGCTGTTAGTGATGGTGCTGTACACTGTCTCACGGTTATTTTTCTATTGGGTGAACATAGACTTATACCCCCAAGTGTCGTTCACTCATCTGCTGGAGATGCTGGTTGGCGGTATGCGATTCGACCTCACCACCGTGCTATATCTTAACTCCCTATACATACTGCTTGCTCTCCTACCATTACCTTCCCACATACGCAACCACCCAACATACATCTGTGTAGTCAAATGGTCATTTTGGCTTCCCAATATCCTCGGTTTCATTGCCAACAGCATGGATATTGTCTATGTGCGTTTCACAGATAGACGAACCACCTGCACCTTGTTTACAGAATTTCAGCACGAAGACAACCTGCTGAGTATCATTAGTCAATCGGCATTACAGTATTGGTACGTCACACTATTTGGTATAACAATAATAGCATTACTGATTTTATGTACGCGCAAGCAATGGCACATAGCTAACCTTCGCCCATCATGGTATTACTACGTGGCAGAAAGTTTATTGATGGTTGCAACAATCTACTTCGTAGTCATTGGCATACGCGGTGGATTCGGCAAATATACTCGTCCTATCACCATCTCCAACGCCTTGCAATACACCAATACACCACAAGAGACAGCCATTCTACTTAACACGCCCTTCTCATTGATGAAATCATTGGAGAACACCACCTACCAAAATCCAAACTACTTTAGTCATGAGCAAGCGGAGCAGATTTTCTCCCCTATCCATACCGATGAAATCGAAGCAAATGGACGACTCGGAACGACTAATGTCGTGGTACTCATCTTAGAGTCTTTCTCCAAAGAATACATTGGTTTCTACAACCAACATATCGATGAATACGAGGGATATACCCCATTTTTAGATTCATTGTTGGCACACTGCGTAACCTACTGCCACTCGTATGCTTCGGGACGAAAATCAATAGATGCCATGCCATCGGTACTATCCTCTATTCCAATGCTCATTGAGCCATATATTGTTACTCCCTACTCTACCAATGCAGTATCATCGTTGGCAGCTTGTTTGCGCGAAGAAGGATATAGTACTGCATTCTTTCATGGTGCACCTAATGGTAGTATGGGCTTTCAAGCATATGCTCGTTCGGCTGGATTTGAGCAGTATTTTGGCATGAATGAATACGATGGAATCGATGCTTTTGACGGAACGTGGGCAATATGGGATGAAGAGTTTTTGCAGTATTACGCCCAGACAATGAGCCAGATGGAGCAACCTTTTATGACCTCAGTCTTCACAGCATCCAGTCACCACCCATTCCGCGTGCCTGAGCGATATGAAGGAGTTTTCCCAAAGGGGAAATTACCAATCCACCAGTGCGTAGGTTATACAGACCATGCGTTACGACAGTTTTTTGCTTATGCTAAAAAACAGGACTGGTATGAGAACACTCTCTTTGTGCTGACAGCCGACCACACCAATCAAGTCGCATTGCCCAAGTATGCCAACGCGAAAGGACTATTCGAAGTGCCCATTGCTTTCTATTCACCCCGATGGAATCGAGGAGAATTACGCAGTAGGGGTGCTGTCAGTCAGACAGATATCATGCCATCTGTCCTCGCATATATAGGTTACACAAAGCCTTTTGTTGCTTTTGGAGAGGATGCTCTCACTAAGCCGAAAAAGCACCCCTACGCTGTATGCTACAATCACCCTCTATACCAATTATTTTCAGACAGCCTGCTAATCCAGTTTGACGGCAGCAACATAAGAGCTGTCTATAACTACCAAAACGACCTTATGTTGCAGCATAATATCGCCAACACAACAGATATACAATCGCAGGAAACTTATCTGCGAACATACATTCAACAATATATTTATAGATTAACAACAAACCAATTAACCATTGACACAAATGGAAGTACGAGTAGATAAATACCTATGGGCAATGCGCATCTATAAGACTCGTTCTATTGCCACTGACGCCTGCAAGTGCGGTCGCGTAAAGATGAATGGCGTAGAGGTTAAACCCAGTCGCACATTCCATGTGGGGGATATTTTCACCGTTCGCAAAGGACCTATTACTTACACATATCGTATATTGCAACTCGCCAACAACCGCTTAGGAGCAAAGATGATACCTGACTACCTACAAGATATTACCCCTAAAGAGCAACTGGAGATATTGGAATTGGCACGCTATGCCGCCCAGAGCGGACGCGACCGAGGTACTGGTCGCCCCACGAAGAAGGACAGACGCGACATCGAGCAGTTCTTCTCTGATGACTACGATTATTTATTAGACGAAGATGATGATTTATTAGAAGATTAGACTATGATTTTGAAGAAAGATAATATCGCCGAATACATCCTATATCTCTGGCAGATAGAGGATTATCTACGTGCATTCCCTTTGCAAGCAGAAGCCAACCAAGAGTTGCACGACCTAAATAACATGATGCATCAAGAAAACATTATTGAAGGTGGACATTTGCAGTTGGCAAAGAATGCTCTATCTGAATTGGAAGAACTGCATGACAATATTCTCCAACAAGAAGCTACTTATCGTGCAGCGATGCTTCGCCTAACTCCTGCACTCAATCTATTGAAAGCCAAAACCAACACTCCCACTATGAGTGATATAGAAGCATGCTTGACATTGCTCTACCAAATTATGCTACTACGCTTGCAACAACGCGAAATCACGCCCGAAACCGCAGATACACAAAAGCAAGCTACCCAACTGCTACAATATCTAAGTAAAACCTACCGCGATCAAGAATGACCATCAAAGAACGATATGAGGGTGTATTGAGCCACTTAGCAAAAGAATGGCCAACCGCAGATAGCGAACTGAATTTTGAAAATGCCTATCAATTGCTGGTAGCCGTCATGTTGTCAGCGCAGTGTACAGACAAGCGTGTCAACATGGTTACTCCAGCTTTATTCGCAGCTTACCCAACCATAAACCATTTAGCACAAGCAACTTCCGAAGAAGTCTTGCAACATATCAAATCGGTGAGCTATCCTAATAGCAAATCTACTCACTTAGTAGAAATGGCGAAACGCGTAGTGACGACATATAATGGTCAAATTCCCGATACACGAGAAGATTTGCAGACATTAGCTGGCGTAGGAAGAAAAACAGCTAACGTCGTATGTGCCGTATGGTGGAATCAACCAACAATGGCAGTTGACACCCACATCTTCCGCGTGGCTGAACGTATAGGCTTGACCACGAATGCCAAAAATCCGTTGGATAGCGAAAAACAGTTAATCAAACACATACCCGAAAACATCATTCCCCAAGCTCACCATTGGCTGCTGTTACATGGTCGTTATACCTGCCAAGCTCGTACACCAAAATGCGAGAAGTGCAGTTTGCAAAATCTCTGTCGCTATTGGATGCGAAACAAAGGTTAAAGAGAGCCCATTTCCCATTCAATAACCACACTATTAGAAGCGCTTATAGACCCCTGCGAAACACTTGAATAAGATAGATAGTATCTATCTTTTTTTCAAAATATTACTCACTTTACTTGCGTATGTGCATTTTTTGTAGTAACTTTGCGCGATTTTTGATATAGGGTGAGTTATATACGCTATTGAAATGAGGAAGACACTTATCATCATTAGTATCATTCTATCTTCACTACTGCTACTAATAAGCGGAAGTTGTTTAGTATTGCAACATAGTAAAGTACAAACATTCATCGTTGCAATAGTGACAAATAAGTTATCTCAATCGCTCGGTACAGACGTGCACATTAAACGATTCCACTACCAACCATTCAACCAATTGACGATAGATAGTTTATACATCAGCGACCAGCAACGAGACACATTAGCATTTATCGAACAGGCTAACATATCTATCAACCTCTTGCAGTTGGCAGATGACCGATTGGATATCAAACGCATTGATTTGATAAGACCTTATATCAATGTACAATCTATCAATGATTCTACACTGAATTGTCAGTTTCTAATTAACAAGTTGCAACGCCCCGATACCATTGTCATGCCACGTATAAATGTGGATGAAATGCTATTGTCTGGTTTACGATTTCGATATAACGACTTATTGATTAATCAGTTGAATCTATCGCTCGTTCTTCCTCTTCTAAGTAGCGATTCTGTAGATGTACAAATTCACAATCTCACTCTCAGCGCACAAATTGATCGATTAGATGCTACATTAAATGCACATTTGAGAGGTAATCTTGATTCCATACACGCTGATAAGATACTATTGGAATATCAAAATAAGCAAATCTTTTATGGTGACGTGGCTATATTTCATCCTACTAAATTAGATTCGCTATACGTAAAGGCACAATGCCAGGATTTGTACTGCAATCATAGTTTGTTGAAGAACTTTTTGTCACAACTGCAAAAAAATCATATTCACCTTCCGCAGTCAATAGTGTCATTAGGAAATATTCATTACCATGGTGCTATTGATGGACGTTTAGAGCACCTTGATTTGCATGGTAATTTTAGTACTGCTTTAGGTGCGATGAATGTAAATGGATATGTAGAAATTGATACCACCTTACAGTTTTTCGACTTTTGTGGACACCTTTCTACCGATAGTTTTTATTTAGGAAAAATACTCCACAATGATAATGTAGGAAGTATTGCATTTCATGCTCATGTGGACGGAGAAATAGACTCCATGCGTCTAACCCATTGCATGGCAGAAGCTGACATTCAAAAAGTAGAATATCTCGGATACGTTTACCAAAACATTCACTTTGATGGAACTATGGGGGAAGAAGAAATTAATGGAAATTTGCATATTGATGACGAAAATATTCAACTATCTATCAAAGGTTTAGCTAATTGGTCTGAAGTTAATACTCGTTTGAATCTTACTGCACAAATAAGCGACTTTCATCCTAATGCCGTTCACTTCACTGAAGAATATCCCAACTTAGTTATTAGTGCTAATACCAATATCCAATTGTACACGTCTGGAAAAAAGAATCAAATATTGGATAATCTTACAGGACATTTGATTATTGATTCCTTGCATCTTCGTAATGGAGAAAAACAAGCTACAATGAACCTATTGAAACTGGACATCAACAACGAATTGCAGCATGATAGACCATACCATCAAATGATGTTGCAATCTGATTATTTGACTGCGAGCATTTCTGGTGAATTTCAATATACCACACTGCCGAATACATTCAAACAACTACTCAGCATGTATTTCCCCTCACTCATTCAAGCACCAAGAAAGCAGAATACGCGCCCCAATAATATTGATTTCTATGCATATTTCCGAAACCTACAAACTATTAGCGATGTGATGGAATGGGATTTTTCACTGCCGTCCTATCCTACAATCAAAGGATTAGTACATGAGAAAGACCAACAAATCAGACTGCAAGCACATATTCCATCTATTCAAACTTATGCTACACAAATCGAGGATTTAACAATTTCGTTAGACAACGAGAATAATCGTTTGGAGTTGGCTATGTATATGTACAACCACTTACCCCAAAAAAATCCTACAGCAGCAAAGATTGGTGATGTCAAAACACGAATGAACATCAACGCATGGCAAGATACTATAGATTTATCCATTAATCTTGATAACACAGATAGTGTTCGCAACAAGGGTACAATCCATATTACATCACTCATCAAACGAGAAAATAATCAACCATCATTTCATGCACACCTTAAACCCACAAACATTATTCTCAATGATTCAGCATGGTCTATAAAGGAATCTACCATCACTTACCATCCTACGAACAAGTTACTAAATATCCAAGATTTCTTACTTAGCACTGATTATCAATCCATCTCCGCTCAGGGAAAAGCCTCCCCAAGTGTAGAAGACTCTATTACGCTCAAACTACATAATATTGATGTACAATACTTGTTGGGCTACACTTTGGCTGGCGAATCTATTTCCGTACAAGGTCCTCTCAGCGGTTGGGCTACTTTGTATGGTCTATTTACACAACCTATGATAGAAGCTGACCTGGCTATCCCTCAAGCAGGACTTAACGGCACCTATCTGGGAGATGTAGAAGCAAAAGCATATTTAGATCGAGAATCCAAAACCATTGTGATAAATGGTGAAGCAGTTGATTCTACCAATCATCGTGTAGCAAAAGTTACAGGAAAAGTTATTCCTGCCTCCAAATGGTGGGGGTTGGATATCCAATGCGATAGTGTAGATATTGGGTTAATTGATTTTTGGACACATACGTTCTTTAGTAATCCACAAGGACGCGCCTTCGGTGATTTACACATATCTGGACAGGAATACAAGACATGGGTAACAGCAACCTTATTCGGCAAAGATGCACAAATCACTATCCCTCAATTGGGTTCTACTTTCTACTTTAGCGACTCCGTATTTCTGGATTCAACTTCAATTCGGCTACCACACATACAAGTATATGATTCAGAAGGGAATAGAGGTATTTTTGACGGTACTATTACCCACACATATTTTCGTGATTTCCACTATAATCTTAATGTTAAAGTGGATAATCTGTTAGCCATGAATCTACCTTACGAACCACAAGCATTATTTTATGGCAAGGTATATGGTTCTGGTGATGTCAATATCAAAGGGAATGATTACGAGTGTCATATAGGAGTCAATGCGCGAACAGAAGCCAATTCTAAATTTTATTTGAGTGTAAATACCGCTTCTGTTGCTTCAAACACCTCCTTTATCCAATTCAAAAAAAATGACACTCATTCAAACACACTCCTACATCTATTGAATCAACCCACAACAAAAAAAACAACCACAATTTCTAAGCAATCTAAATTATTGCTTTCATTGCAAATAGAAGTCACTCCTACTGCAGACATCAATATCCTATTAGGAGGAGATGATGGGATACGCGGTAAAGGCGAGGGTAATATACAGCTCACCTATGATGACTCTACCACAGACATACAGTTGTTAGGTACCTACACCTTACAATCTGGTGTGTTCTCATATTCTATCGGTAATCTTGTACGACGCAATTTCAACATTGCAGAAGGTAGTCGTGTCATTTGGAACGGTGACCCTCTTTCGCCTAACATTGATATAACAGGTCGCTACCACACTACAGCTTCATTACGCGATCTTTTTGGTAGTGAATTTTCACAAGTTGCTACTGATCGCTCTTCTGTACCTGTGAATTGCATACTACATATGACCGACCAACTTTTCAATCCTATTCTCAAATTTGCTATTGAACTTCCACAATCCGACGAATCTATTCAAAGCCAAATCAATTCTGTTATCAACACAGAAGAAATGCTGATGCGACAAGTAATCTACCTCCTTGTCTTTAACCGATTCTATCCTGCAGACTACTTAAAAAATGCGCAGGCTGTAGGAGTCAACGAAACATATTCTCTTCTATCATCTACCATTACTGGTCAAATCAACTCATGGTTGAGTAAACTAACCGATGTCGTTACAATGGGCTTCAATTTTAGAACAGAAGGAGAAGGAGAAACTGCAAGCCAAGAGTACGAAGCCAATTTCCAAATACAACCTATACGACAATTGGTCATCAATGGTAATTTTGGATATAGATACAATGACCTTAGCAACCGACCATTCTTCGGAGATTTAGATGTTGAATACCTACTTACACCTAATGGTAAACTGCGTGCTAAAGCATACACGCATACTGTGGATAAATACTCTCTACGCCAAGCGAATACTGTACAAGGATTAGGTCTTGTCTTTAAGCATGATTTCAATTGGAAAACGAAGAAGAAAAAAGTTAATAAAAAAAAGAAATGAATAAATAATAACCATTCTCCCTATGTTGATTAAATGCTATGGGGCCGCCCCGCAAGGAATAGATGCTGTCATTGTGACCATAGAGGTTCACGCCATTCCTGGCTTCGAGTTTACACTCGTAGGATTGCCTGACAATGCGGTAAAAGAGAGCCACGAACGTATTATGGCAGCACTAATCGTAAATGGCTATAAAAAACCACGTCATACGCTTACAATCAACATGGCACCTGCTGATATCAAGAAAGAAGGTGCTGCTTATGACTTACCACTTGCTATTGGTATGCTGGCTGCGGAAGAAGAAGTGCAGACCAAAATGCTGGAGCAGTTTCTTATCATGGGGGAATTATCATTGGATGGTACACTGCAACCTATCCAAGGAGTATTACCCATAGCTTTGGCTGCGCGTAAAGCAGGATTCAAAGGGATTATATTGCCTGCACCAAATGCTCGAGAAGCGGCCGTTGTACAACAAATAGATGTATATGGACTTACTAACATTCAAGAAGTCATAAGATTTCTCAATGGCACACAAACATTTGAGCCTATCCGAGTAGATACCGATGCAGAATTTCGTATGCATGCTTTTTCATCCGAACTCGATTTCTCTGATGTACGCGGACAAGAAAATATTCGTCGCGCCATGGAGGTTGCTGCAGCAGGTGGACACAACATGCTAATGATTGGTCCTCCTGGTGCTGGCAAAAGTATGATGGCAAAACGCATGTCTTCTATTCTTCCACCTCTCACATTGGAAGAAGCCTTAGAGACTACAAAAATATACTCTGTTGCGGGCATGATGACACATCGTAAAGAGCAAAATGGTATGGCAAGTGCATTGATTCTCCAACGACCATTCCGCAGCCCGCATCACACAATTACAGATGTGGCACTCGTAGGCGGTGGTTCCAACCCACAACCTGGAGAGATCAGCCTAGCACACAACGGCGTACTCTTTCTGGATGAGTTACCAGAATACAAGCGAAGCGCATTGGAAGTAATGCGTCAACCTTTGGAAGATAGACATATCTGCATCACGCGTACAAAGATGCGCGTAGATTATCCTGCGGGATTTATGTTGGTCGCAGCTATGAATCCTTGTCCATGTGGGCATTATGGCGAAAACAACCCCGCTCACCCTTGTACTTGTACTCCTGCACAAATTCACCGTTACATGAGTCGCATTTCGGGTCCATTGCTTGATCGCATTGATATTCAATGCGACATACAACCCGTTCCTTATTCGCTCCTCAAAGAAGAACAACCCAGCGAAAATAGCGCTGCTATTCGTGAACGCGTCTTGAGAGCACGAGCTATTCAGCATGATCGCTTTGCTGAATACAACAAGACTGCCAAGACGCCTATTCACTGTAATGCCCAGATGACACCTAAATTAGTACGAGAGTACTGCCTAATAGATGAACAAGGAGACAAATTACTGGCTTATTCCATGAATAAATTAGGACTATCTGCCCGCGCATATGACCGTATATTAAAGGTCGCACGCACCATTGCCGATTTGGCTGGTGATGCAAATATTAGTGCTCCACATCTCATGGAGGCTATTTCATATCGGAATATAGATCGAGAAGATTGGGTATAGTAGCATTATACTCATAACATCCTGCATCAGGATGAGGTTTGCGAGGATTCCCTAAGAGATCAAAGGGGTAATCCAAGGCTATTATTGAGTCTGCTATACCACGAGCAGGCGACAAAGAATCTAACTGAAAATCATAATACCTATATTCTTTGTATAGATAATGAATATTGCGAAAAACGATAGAATCCGAATCCGTCGCATACACGTTGTTTTTAGCAAACACCTCCGACAGTGAATCTGCACGCATATAATTCCCGATAAAGTGACCCTCATAATAATCAGGCAATGGTGTTGCAACCACCACGTTGTTCCTGCGAGCACCTGTTATAATACAATTAAGAAACGAACTAATCGTAGGAGCATTGTTCTTGCTCAAGTTGTTGATATACACAGCTGCTACATCCTCACGTATAATATTATTATGGATATTGATCGTCGTATAAGGATAACCAAAATAGGAAGCTATTGTATTATGTACAAAATCATGCCTTCCTCCTGCCAAATATACGCAATAAGAAGCACAATTGCTAATCTCTGTATTGACTACTGTAGCATCCACATTCTGCAACACCACTCCATACATAGAATGATTATGTATGCGTGCATTGGTTAGGGACAAGTGTGGACATTGGGATGGATTTTCCGACAATACATACAAACCGACAGAGCCTGATAAAACATCCACATAATCTAATGTATAGGTGGGCGTAGGCCAACCTTTTGGGTGGATTAAATAGAGTCCATTCCACTGCCCAGAAGCCACACGATAAGGTACAGAATCAAATAGCATATCAGTCCTATCACCACGAATCACAATTGGTTGTTCTTTGGTGCCTCTCGCATCTACATTACCATACGCATAAATCATTGCACCCGAATGCATATACACCATAGTACCTGGTAAAATAGTCAAATCTTCAGTCACAACCAAGGTATCATATATTAAATAGGGTTTTTCGTTAGATAATGTTAATGATTTCGTTTGTATAAACCTATCTTTACTTTCGATAATACTCACATTTTGTCCATACGCTTGCAAATAAATTCTTTGCGCCTTTTTACCAACAAAAAATGTGATTGTATCTTCTACCAATACAGGCGTATTAACTGCTTGTGGATCAATCTCTGCTCGCACAAATAGGAACAAACTATCTCCACCACGCAACGTAATATCGCGTAGATTTTCTAATTTATTTTCCCCATCCAGATTAATAAAAAACGATTTTCCGCTTTTCATTTCCACTCGCTCTATCAACACAGAATTTTTGTTGGGATTATATACCATCATCCGTTTGGTGGACGATCCCATTGTTGCAAATACTGTATCAAACAACAAGGAATCGTGCGAGAATGTCAGCTGAGCAATCGTACTATCTAATGGTATGTCTGGTTGGCATGCCCAAAAGCACCAACCAGTACCTATCAATAAGCACCATTGCAATAGACAAAATCGTATGGAATGCGTAATACGTATCATTCAAAGTTAAATACCAATGATATTTGTTGATTTGTCAAGCGAGACAAAGCATTGGTATAAAAGTAATCATCTGCCGAAATCTTCCACTGTTCCTTATCATAATCCGCTATAGGTGTCAATACATTATTAAAGCCTATACGATAACGAATTTCTGGTGCCAATTTGAACCATGAGAAATAGAGGTCACAACCAATGCCTATTTCCATAAAATAATCCATTGTTTTTTGCAGGATAACTCTATCTTTCTTTCTTCCTATATCAAAACCGACACCACCACCCAACGAAATATATGGACGATAATTACCCTCACGTTCAGCACTCCATTTGAGATATAACGGCAGTTCTATTGGTAGGCATACCACTTTGGGTTTATTCGTCTGACAAGAGATACCATGTATATCCTCTGTCGCTATCGAATCGTTTTGATAGGTGATACTACGCTGGCCATATCTAATTGTGGGACAAAAGCGCAGGTTCAAATAGCGCGCTAAACGCAAATCAGCAATAAAACCTGCCGAAAATCCAGCTCCTGGAGTTGTTGTCCGTGCATGATATACACTTCCATTCCGTTCTATTTGTACCGAATCTGGTGCTTCTATCACTCCATATGACAAAAAATCTGCACTCAACGAAAAACCAAAGTGCACCATTTTTTCATCCACTAACGGATTATTTTGCGCTTGCAATGGTAGTACAACTATCATCAACAAGAAGACACTTAATCTGCTGTATATTTTCCTTAGCATATCAATTGTTTATTGTTTGCTTATTCATTAGCCATTCTACTGCTTGTCTATATCCATCTGTTCCCTGCCCTATTATGGTATATGCACACACATCGGTCAGCAGACTAACCCTTCTAAATGGCTCTCGTTGCATAATATCCGACACATGCACCTCTACTACTGGCACTTGACTACAAACTACGGCATCACGCAGAGCGATACTCGTATGTGTATATCCGCCAGCATTGAGCACTATACCACTAACCTCACTTCCATATGCTTGTATCCAATCTATCAAATCTCCTTCATGATTCGATTGATGATATTCCATATATAGTTTGGGATAAGTACGCTGAATATCCAACAGCACTTGCTCCATAGAACGAGTACCATAGATATTAGGTTCACGCCTGCCCAACAGATTCAAGTTAGGTCCATTCAATATCACAATCCGCATATCCTTTCCGCTAACCTTCTTTCTTCAAACTATCTCGCACCTGTCACAGCCAGAAGAAACTCATCATTATCATTCGTGCGTTCCATATATGTCTTTAGTTTCTCCATAGCTTCTACGCTATTCATATTGGTCAGTTCTTTTCTAATTACCCACATACGAGATAGCACATCTGCGGGCAAGAGCAAATCATCGCGTCGGGTAGAAGATGCGGGGATATCAACTGCTGGGAAAATTCGTTTATTGCTTAATTTTCGATCAAGTTGCAGCTCCATATTACCTGTTCCTTTGAATTCCTCAAAAATCACATCATCCATCTTGCTGCCCGTTTCTGTCAAAGCTGTTGCTATAATTGTCAAACTGCCACCATTCTCAATGTTTCGTGCTGCGCCAAAGAATCGTTTGGGTTTATGCAGTGCCTGCGCTTCCACACCACCAGACAGTACCTTGCCACTCGCTGGTGCTACTGTATTATACGCGCGCGCAAGACGCGTGATGCTATCCAATAAGATTACCACATCGTGCCCACACTCTACCAAGCGTTTTGCTTTTTCATGCACAATATTAGCCACCTTCACATGATTCTCTGCTGGTTCATCAAACGTTGATGCAATCACTTCCGCATTCACAGAACGCGCCATATCGGTTACTTCCTCTGGACGCTCATCTATGAGCAATACGATCATATACACCTCTGGATGGTTAGCTGCAATAGCATTGGCTATATGTTTGAGTAGTACGGTCTTTCCTGTCTTGGGTTGTGCGACAATCAATCCACGCTGCCCCTTACCAATCGGAGCAAAGAAATCAATGATACGTACTGACAACGGGTCGCTCTTATCACCCTTGCAGAGCTTGAATTTCTCTTCTGGAAAAAGTGGCGTAAGATTCTCAAATGCAATACGTTCCTTCGCCAATGCAGGGGCAATACCATTGATACGAATAACCTCTTTCATAGGGAAATACTTGTCCGTATCTTTCGGAGGACGGATAGTACACTCCACGGTATCACCAGTCTTCAAACTATATTGACGTATCTGTTGCTGCGATACATAAATATCATCGGGCGAAGAAATATAATTGTAATCCGCACTACGCAAGAATCCATAACCATCAGGCGCACATTCCAACGTACCAATAGCGGTGATTGTATCTCCAAACGCCTCTGCACCTTTGTTGAGCATTTCCTCTTCTGCTGAGAGTTGTGGCTTAGGCTGAGGTTTTTCATTAATTGGAGTTATTTCCTCCCCGTTAGCTATCTGCTCTTCTCTTTTGGCTATTTGTTGCGTAATTTGTGCAATACGAGCATTCACACGCGCTTGACGTTCCTCTTTTGTCTCATTTTTGCGACTTGGCGTATGAATATTTTCCTGAACGCTCTGCTGTCCTTGAGCATCATCTACATTTACTTCCTGATTATTAGCTTGTTCGTCGTTTTTTGCCTCAGTAACATTCTCGCTTGCTGTTTCTATTTTCCGATCTTCATTTTTGGCTTTACGTCCACGTTTTTTCTTCGTCGATTCTTTTTCTATTGCTTCCTTTCCGCTTGCAGACTCCACCTCAGGATTCTCTACAGCCACTACCTCCTTAACCTCAACTTCTTGCTCATGTATAGTTTCTGTTTGCTTCTCCGCCTTATTAGCTTTTCGACCACGTTTTTTCGCTGGCTTAGTATTTTCCGTTTCTACTTTCTCGTTTTCAATCTCTACCTTTCCGTTTTCAAGACTCTTTTTATCACCCGCATTCTGAGTTCCAACAATTGTGTCTTCTGCTATTTTTGCAGCATTATCAAACAATGAAGGCTGTACAGAAGAAATCACTGGTTTTGGCACTGGTTGTTTTGCCTGTTCTTCTTTTATTTGTCCGAGTGTTTCTTCCTTACTTCCTACAGTTGCAAGCACGCGATTTCCTTTTAAGTTATCAGTATTCACTTTCTGTGGTGAATTTTGGATACGAGCACGTTTTCCTTTGCGTTTTTCTTCGCGCGCATCTGCACGTGCTTGCACTTCTGCACCGTGCCGATCGGCTTGCGCATCTAAAATTTGGTAAATAACAGATTGAGCTACAGCATTCTTTCCTACCTTAATATCGAAAGTTTCCGCAATCTCAGAGAGTTGTTCGAGCGACATTTGCCCGAGTTTTCGCATATCGTATTGCATAAAAATATTTGTAAAAGTTTCGTTTTTGAGAAAACAATTCAGGGAAACATCAGCGCAACGACTTACGCTGAATCAATGCATTCTTCCATTGACGCTGCAAAGGTACAACAAAAAATGCATATATGCAAGAAAATTAAGTAAAAAAATTTATTTTCCTATGATTGACATTAGCGATAACTACTGCGCAAAGCACTCGTTTCGTACTGACCATCAAAACTACGTCGTTGTTGCGAATTGGAGCTCTTACCCGTAGCCCAAAGTACTTTCAAACGGATACCTGCCGACAAACCATGCAACACAACACCATGCTTGGGCAACGATGAATAGACATGGTTCATCTTCACTTGCAGAATCTCAGTAGCATCCACTTCTACAAGCTGATTCTCCGTTCCCTTCACTCCATTCAACAAGCTATACTCCACAAATGCACCTATCTGAAATACCTTCGCTGCTTTTTTGGGAGTTGGTTTACCCATATTCCATGAGCCGCCCAACTCTGCACACAGATTCATATTGATTGGCATCGCCAATTTATCCTGTGTCTGCACAGGTTGAGCCGTAAAGAAACCATGTTGTGGCATATCTTCCAACCAATCATAATAGCGGTCCCCATAATCACCTTTAGTCGTCAATAGTGCCTCCTGATTAGACAAGGCAAAGATAGGTACAAGCAATCGCACACCACCCAAAAAATAGAGATGGTCACTCTTCGCACCCAACATCAACGGAATACTCAACTCGGTAATCATGGTTTTATCCATTCGGTTATATAGGTCACCACGATAGGTAAAATCATAACCTTCAGAGTCGGTAGAGGGAAGAGCAATATGCATACTATCCACCTTTACTCGCATAAAGGACTCACTGGCACTTAAACCTGTTTGTAGAAGCAGTTTGTTGTTTTGATATTGATAGACGGCTCCTATCGAAGGTCCCACACCCATACCTCTCTCTGTGAAAGAGATGTTATCAAACTGCCAAGTCACTGCACCATCTATCGACACACCAAAACAATGTTGCGCCCATCCCATAGACGAACTTAATAATACTACAAATACAGTTATCAGTATTTTTTTCATTGCCTCTATTTTCATTTTCAACATATTGCTTTTTTTATTTCACCAGAATCTTTATTTCTTTCTCTTCGCCTGTCAACAGCACAATCTTTGCCATATACACACCTCCAACAGCAGGTGCTGGGATTGTATTATCACCATGCATCACGGATGAATAGTAACTGATATTACCCATGAGGTCATAAATCGTCACCTCACCAATTACTGGCACACGACAGCGCAATTGTTGTTGCTTATCCACCAATGTTGGTTCCAATGTTACCTCCTCACGTGCTTCAGCTATCAGCGGACAAGTCATCAGTTGTGTACCATCTTTTTCTGTGAGCAACGCAGCATACTCACTGCCCTCATAGAGAGGCTGAGATAAATAAGAGCGCGTCTCTCCAGTCAGTTCTATGCCGTCTTTATACCATTGGAAGGCCGTGAAATCATACCCCCCGTTATAGGCGTTAGCAAGCACGCAAATCACATCATTCCAACGCTGTTCGAGCACAGATGATGGATAGAGATAGGTCAATTCCACCTCGCGAGAAAAGATTTCCACACTTTGCGAATAACCCGAAACAACCACATTGTATTTACCCGCACGAATAGATGGATAAGACACCACCAAATGACCATCCAGTGGCATAGGTTGCTTTACGTCATACAGTCCAGAAGGAATAGTGTCTATAGTATCTATTGGGAAATGCAGAGCCACTGAATCTATTGTACCTGAATAGTCAATCAGCAATTCGACTACTTTTGAATCCGCACATTGCACCACAGACTGAATATCACGCAACGCTGTAGCATATTGTATCTCAAAACTATACGTTACCTCGCCACATAGTGCTGTCGTTCCCGTTACTGAATAAACACCTATCACATCATCATTTACCGCTCCTAAATTTATCGCTTCGCCATTCTGAACGGTACCATCGGGCAATGTCCAATATACATTTGTCAACTCAAATCCATATACTGGATAAATAGCCAAAGATATGACATCCGTTTCCTCCACATAAGAAACATTATCTATAGGCATACCATTCAGTTCTATATACATAGGTACCGTCCTATTGTAATCAGAGAAGAATCCTATTGTATTAGACAAGTCATAATTCCCCTCCGACACGCCTAATTGGAAATAGCCAGAATAACACTCCACCACATATGGGATACGAGAGGCTGGCTTTTTTATTTTTGCATAGTAATATTCATCTGCCGCATCTACCGAATGAAATTCACTCGGGGCAATAGGCACGTTATTTATCACAAAATCATTGATATTACTTTTGTGGGTAACGATATTGAAGTAAATATCGTAAGTGTTCGAAAACGGCATATATCCCGCAATTGGCGATCCCGTACATTCGATATGAGGCACGATAGTTCCACCTAATTCACCTCCGCCTGGAAACGAAACTACTTGAAAAACCATGATTGGAGAGGTTGCGGACAAAGACATAGCATCTACACCCGCTAAGGAAATAACCTCATAATCACCTTCATTCAACACATACACACTATCCGAGGTCTCAATCTCCGTATTGTCATGCAAGGCAAATGCCACACATACATCATACTGCTCTCCCTCGGATACCAACACAAAACGTGTACCTGCAAAGTTTGTAGGAAGCAATTGCTCGCCAATAGCATCTGCATTAACATCGTTAGGAGTTACCGAATCATCCATCATCGTTACCGCGATAGGGGCTGACGAATAAATCTTTGTTCCTATGATATTTTCCGCAGCTTGATAATCTGCTGCAGCAACAGCGTAGGTCTCACCCTTATTCAGCATAACCACTATCGTATCTTCAGCATTCGATAGCATCGTACAAGATGGTACTATCTGAACTTCCGTACCATCTTCCGTGGCTACAATATGAACACTACTCGTTGCGCCCTGAAATACAGAATTTGAGAATTCATTAGCATTATTATACGCTTTTTGCCCCACTACGATAAATTCAGTTCCCAATGCATTTCCTCCTTTCAGCGTAAATGCCTCCGAATTATCCCCATCTATCTGATAATAACACTCCACATTGCTCGTAGAGGTCACAAGAAGACCTCTATTGGTCACTGCATTAAAAAGCGCCGTCACGGTAGAATCTCCATCTTGCTTATTATCTGCTAATACAATATTTTCATACCCATTAGCAGGCACGGTCACCTCTATGGGTGCAAAATTAGGATTGGCTGGCATAGAGATGGTGACACTCGCTTCCTCTTCAAAAGCAAACACCACCAATCGATAAGGCGACACTTCGCCATGTACTGAATTGACGTATGGTGCTGCAAACCAGAACACAGTATCCTGCTGAGCAAAAGCTACCATGCTCCATATGCTGACCATTAGCAAAAATAAAAATTTCCTCATATTTTTTACGAATTATTGTATCAACTGCAAATTGCCTGCAAAGGTACAAAAAAAAAATCACATGAGCAAATCGAATAACATTTTTATTATTTTCAATAGGAAATCTTTAGTTATTCTTTAGTTATTCTTTAGTTATTTATTAGTGATTAATTAGTTATTTTTCAGCTACGCAAGGTAATTACCTTGTACTGACCCCCATTTTTTGGACACATTAAGTGTTTAATTATGAGACAAAAAG
>JAZREU010000010.1:0-22826 GCA_045660925.1 Paludibacteraceae bacterium
TTTTTTGTGTTTTGGAAGAATTGTACAATAGACCTAGATCAAAACTAGCATCACTATACGTTTGGGCGTCCAAATGTTGCTGATATACAAAGAAAATGCATATCAACATAAGAATCCTAATTAACGGTTTCATGGCTATTAACGGAGATAATCCTTCAATGGTGTGCGTTCTCTAATCTCATCTGGATACAATTTAGTTGGTGCCCAAATACTATCATTCAGACTATGAAAATTGGTATATTTTGCTGGATAGCCAGATACTGTAATCTGACGAATAGCACTCCTACTATAAAAGAATTTGATACTAAATTTTGAAATTGTGATATACTCTAAATCTACCAAAACATCACCACCTCCATTTACACGCAATGCCTCACGAATAGCTGCCTTTATTACATTTTGATCTCCTCCACGTCTAACCTCACGACTAGGTTCGTAAGTAAATGAAATACGGTCTTTAGATACTTCTAAATCTGCAACCGTTACATTTCTTAAAAATGTAGTAGGGTCTTTGTACTCTGCAGTTGAATGGATTGTTTTGCAGGAAGTCATGCAAAGTGCGAAGACAACAAATAGTGGACACAATGCCTTTTTCATAACACACTTGGTCGCTTATATCCCATAGACCATCGGTTTTGAAAATGTATGAGAAGTTGGTTCCAAACAACTCGAACCTATATTAATATGAAAAGCGTGGAACCTTACCTTTCTCGTAGTAAACGCTTTTTATATGTCTTGAAAGCAGTAAATGCCACTTTCGACTGCAAAGGTACTGCTTTTTCAGATAATTTCATATAGACAAATCTAGATAAATGACACCCGCCATTTTCAGAACCTCGAAGAGAAATCTTCGGGGTTCTTTGTTACTTTACTACAGTATTATCAACAATTATATAGTATATATATTCAATTTGAGAATAGATATGAGAGAAATAGATCCAAAAAGAACAAATCGAGCACAACAATTTGAAATATGGAAGAATGCTCCTAATCCGATGCTTGTTTTTGTCAAAAAGATTGATGTGACAAATTTGGTTAAAATAAGTAGAAAGAAACAGTTGAAATTCAATATGTTATTGGATTATTGTATTGGCAAAGCAGCTATCAATCAGCAAGAGTTTTATTTACTACCTGTAGGAGATAAACTAATGCAATTTGATAAGATAGCTGTAAATACGATGGTAAAGAATCATATAGGTGAGGTTAATTCTTGTGATATTGAATTTACAACGGACTTTGATACATATTGTAATGATTATTTAAAATATACTAATCGTGTTGCAAATAGTTGCAAGGATATAGATATATCAGAAGAATATATGGTGATAGGTACTTCAGCGATTGTAGATACTGAATTAGAATTTGCTGGAGGTATGTATAGCGGAATATATAACAATCCATTTATTATCTGGGGACGTTATTCTAAGCACTTTTTAAAGTATTATTTGAATATCTCCTTCCAATTTCATCACGCGCAAATGGATGGTATGCACGCAGCTCGTTTTCTGAATAATCTGCAGCAAACAATTAATACTTTAAGAGTGAAATAATCTTATACTAATTATAGCTTTAATGCTACTTTTTTATACTGTGTTTTTTATTGTGCGGTTTCTGGTTAAGTTCTCTTTTTCATTTCGTTAGCTTTTCTATGTGCCTTTAACCTCTATAACCACCAATCAAAATTTGCATATTTCAAAAAAATATACTATCTTTGCACATTGTTTTCCCAGAACACAATGAAAGCAATCATAAAATCAAACATAGAACTCTTACGCGTTCTTTGTATGATGTTGGTAGTAAATCTTCATTTAAGACAAATGGCGCCAATACGGGATTGTTAATATTCCCGAACACTTTGCTACTCACTTCACATGGAGAATAGAACTGAAATAAGAAATATACATTTCAATAATGAATAACATGAAAAGATTTAAAACTATAGCTATACTACTATTAAGCTATATCTGCTGTTCTTTATCAATGAAGGCGGCTGATAAAAGTAAGTTCCTCTGGTCGCTTAATACAACCTTGACAAGCAATTATATTTGGCGCGGACTATATTGCGGAGGGCCAAGTATGCAGTTGGATGCTACTATTGATTATGCTGGTTTCTTTGCCAATATGTGGTGGAATGTAGGAGCAAAGGATTGGACTTTCTCTTCGTTTAACCCAGAACTTGATCTTACGATTGGTTTCTGTCGTTGGGGATTTAGTTTTTATTATATTCATTGTTATTATTTTGATAGATATCCTAATGCTATCCCTTCCAAGTTTTTCGATTTTAAGAATCATCCTAAAGATGGGGGTGGTACTACTGGTGAATGGCGTATCTCATATCGTGTGAGCGACAAGATACCTTTGAGTTGCTTGATAGCATTCCGCACCTTTGGACGTGATGGATATTATGTGTCACTGGATAATGGCGAGATGGAGGATATAGTAGGAGATGTGATACCAGAAAATATAGCGCTAAAACGTGCGTATTCGACCTATATTGAGTTGGGCTATGATTTTGCGTTGGGCGAGAACTGGCAATTAGATACACGATTGGGTATGACACCAGCCAAGAGTTTATACACAGGATTTAGGGGGGATTTTGCCGTTGCAATGGTTGGCTTGAAACTGCATAAGACATGGAAATTGGAAAGTTGTACGCTGAAAGGATTTGCAAACGTGATGTTGTGTCCGTGGCAATTGACCAAGGACAGCTTAATTCGTCCTATTGCTGAAGCTGGTGAACAACGTTTGAATTTGGCAGTGGGCTGCAATTTATCGGTGGGAAACTAATAACTGGTAGAAAAAATAAATTCCGCTACTCTATGGTAAAAGGTAGCGGAATTTTTAGTTTTGCTTGTGTGAAATTAGAAAATATCTTCAATTTCAAGGGTAGGAATGGTAGTATTCTCTGGTATATGTGTTTCTTGTTGGCTTTCATCTGCTTGAGCAGTAGGAGTGCGATACTCAGCAGGTCGGTAAAGTACTTGAATATTTTCAGCAATAATTTCAGTTTTGCGACGTACTTGACCTTCTTTTTCCCATGTGCGAGTCTGTAGTTTGCCTTCTACATAGAGTTTCATACCTTTGTGGACATATTTCTCAGCCCACTCGGCGAGATTGCGCCATAGTACGATAGGGTGCCATTCTGTGCGATCGGGTACTTGGTTTCCATTTTGCATAGTGTAGCCACGTTCTGTAGTGGCAAGATTGAAATTGGCAATAGCAGTTCCACGATCCAAATAGCGAACTTCAGGATCGCTACCTACATTACCTACTAAAATAACTTTGTTTACTGATGACATAATGTTTTTAGTGTAGTTAATTTGTATTTTTTTATGTTTTATGTAAAATTTTCTGCAAAATTACAAAAAACTTTTGTACAATCCAAAAAAAAGCAGTAATTTTGCAAACAAATAAAGAAAAAATATGAAACTCATCAATTTACGTGTTGCTTTTATTGCAATTTTAACTAGTTTGACATCTAGTTTGTTAGCACAAAATGAGGAAATGATTCTTCGTTGCGTAGCGTTTTACAATTTAGAGAACTTATTTGATACCATCCATGACGAGGGTAAGAATGACTACGAGTATTTGCCCGATGGAGGTATGAAATGGACAAGTTTTAAGTATGAGCAAAAGCTTGATAAGATGGCATATGCAATTTCTCAGTTGGGTACAGATGAGGATCCTCGCGGTGTTGCATGTGTAGGTGTCTCTGAGGTTGAGAATATCGGCTGTTTGCATGACTTGTGTAAGGAATTGAAGGAGAAATATAATCGTATTTATGAGCCTATTTTATTAGAGGGTCCAGATCGTCGCGGTGTGGATGTGGGGTTCTTATATAACCCTAATATGTTTAAACCTGTTTCAGTGAAAGGGTATGAGTTACATGCTCATTATGCTGATGGAGGGCTGGTGAGAAGTCGTTTGCAATTGTGGATATCGGGATACATGTTGGATGACAATCGCAAGATTGTTATGGATAAGTTACATATTAGTGTAAATCACTGGCCCAGTCGCTATGGCGGAGAGGAGACAAGTCGTGCCACACGCGATACAGCCGCTATGCTCTGCAAACAAGTTTGCGATAGTATCTATCTAAGAGAACCAAATGCAAAGATAATTGTGATGGGTGACTTGAATGATGATCCTTTTAACCATAGTTGTGCCGTTGTGATGGGAGCTAAGAAAACGCGTGAAGAAGTGGAACCACAGGGATTCTTCAATACAATGTGGCAAAAACTGGATCGCGGTATAGGCAGTCTTGCATATCAAGGTAGTTGGAACTTGTTTGACCAAATTATGATTTCGGAGCCACTAATGAATGCAAAGATTGAAGATGGTAAATGGGTATATTGGAAGTCACAAATTTTCAACAAACCATTCTTGACCGTCCAAGAGGGTAAGGATAAAGGAACTCCGCTGCGTACCGTCAAGAGTGGTGTTTGGCAAAATGGCTACGCAGACCACTACCCAACAATGATTTATTTGATTAAGAGTAAGTAGTTAAAAGTTTATGATGTGAAGGATGGGGTCTATGGAACAATGCAATTTGAGAAAAACAACGATTGTGCGAATGCGTAATTATGGTCGTATCATCCAAGATATGGTTCAATTGGCTGTAAAAGAAGAAGATATAGCGAAACAACAATCAATGATTGTGTATATTGCTCAGTGTATGCGCCAAAAGAATGCGATATGGAACAGAGAGCAAGAGTCAGGGGTAGAACGATTGAAAGACGATATTAGCGTATTGTCTCAAGGATTGCTAAAATGCGATTTCCCAGAGTTTGACGAGATGATGCAATGTTTGGCATTACATCCAATTTCAAATGCAGATCGCCTAATGGTAAACAAGAAAAAGAAAAAGTAATTATTGTGTTGATAAACGATATACAAGAAGAGATTATAGAGGAGTTCATCAGTTTTGATGACTGGATGGACCGCTATAGTCTGCTAATAGACTACGGCAATGGTTTAGAACCATTCCCAGAGGCAGATAAGTGCGATAAGAACCTAATTGACGGATGTCAGTCTAAGGTTTGGTTTACTGCCGAGATGCAAGACGGCAAGGTTGTTTACAAGGGAGATTCAGATGCTATCTTGGTCAAAGGTATAGTGGCATTGCTGATACGTGTGCTGAGCGATCATACACCTAAGGAGATTGTAGAAAGCGAACTGTATTTCATAGATGAAATCAACCTGCGCGAGCATCTGTCTCCCACCCGAAGCAATGGGCTCAACGCCATGCTCAAGCAAATGCATTTATTCGCTTTAACCTATTGTGCCAAAGAAAATTAATCCTATGAAAAGAATAATACTATTCTTTATATATCTTTTGCTTATCCCATGCTGGATTTGTGCCCAAACTGTTATTTCTGAGGATACAACAAGTACACAATATGCAGAGGCACATATTATTGCATCCTTTGTTAAATCCTTTAACCATGGATTAAAGTTGACACTTGAGGAGGAAATTCGTTCTGCCCCTGCACATCGTGCTCACACTACTATTGGTATAGCATATACTCCTGTTCAATATATTTCATTATCAGCCGCTTATGTTTTGAAATTGTACGGTGATAAAGGTTGGGATAATCCTAATGAGTTTCTTCGCCATCGCGTAAACATTGATGCTACTGGACAAGTATCGTTGGGACAATGGAAACTATCGCTTCGCGAACGGCTCATGCTGGATGCACAAGCGGGAGAAATTAACTTGCAAGAAAAAAATCGTGTGGATTATATATTGCGTTCACGTTTGCAAGCACAATATTCCATCCCTAATAAGCCACTTAGCATTATTGGAAAAATGGAGATATTCAACACATTGAATGCAAAAATGTATGGTCAATATATTAGTGAGTTACGACCAGAAATAGGATTACAATGGAAGGTTGATAAGAACAACACCTTGAATCTTGCATATCGATATAACTATGTGTATAGCCGTAATATACATATTTTAGATAGTGGCAATCTTACACTCGAACACGAATATAAGTACAAACATATTATCTTATTAACATATAAATTTGATTATTAACATATAAATTTGATTGCTGATAAAAAAAATAAAAGAGGACACTTGTGAGTGGAGGGAACTGAAAAAGTCCCTCTATTGAAAGGCTTTTTACAAAAGAAGGGATTGTAACGATTTTACGTTGCAGTCCCTTTTTTCGTCTTGTTTAGTAAATATTCGACCTATATGCGCCAACAATTCTTTATCTCGTTCATATTCTATCCATTTTTACATGTAAATGGTCATATGCAGTCGTTTTACTTCGCCGACATTAGTTTGATAATGCGTTTTATGTTCGCTGCAAACATAGTGATAGCACCTTGCATTTGCGTTAGACTCTACTAAGGGACTTTTTTAGTGCCCTCCGTGAGTGTCCTCTTTATTTAGTATCTATTAGATTTACAACTCAGTAATCCTACCTCCTTGAAATTGTAATTTCCTTCCAGGATATTGCTCAGGCCAATTAGGATTATGTGTGGACATGATCACTGTCATTCCCGCTTGGCTGATACTATAGAGTAAATCCATGATACCACGTCCTGTTTCTAAATCAAGGTTACCTGTTGGTTCATCAGCCAGGATAAGTCCAGGGGCGTTGAGAAGAGCACGTGCAATAACCACACGTTGCTGTTCGCCGCCAGACAATTGGTAAGGCATCTTGTATGCTTTTTCTGCCATCCCCACTTGTTGAAGTACATCGTGGATATTACTTTTCATAGCACGTTTGTCTTTCCATCCTGTAGCTTTGAGTACGAACATGAGATTCTCTTCTACGTTTCTGTCCACAAGCAACTGAAAATCTTGAAAAACGACTCCCACTTTTCTGCGTAGGTAGGGTATATCCCTACGCCGTACCTTTAGCAAGTCGTAATCCAATGCAGATGCTTCTCTTCCGTTGATAGGTATTTCTGCGTAGATAGTCTTCATGAAACTGGATTTGCCACTACCTACACGTCCCAAAAGATACACCATTTCCCCTGATGAGATAGTCAAATTGACATCACTCAACACGATTTGTTCATCTTGACATATCTCTACATCTCTATATTGGATGAGTTTGTTCATTCTGCGTCCATTTGATTGATTTTGTTCTCAAGATCAGAGAGTTGGCTTTTCAAAATGTCTATTTTTTTGCGCATATCATCTACCAGTTTATTAGCTGTTTTAGATTTGCCAGTAAAGAAGAGGATGTTGTTTTCTGCCGTTTTGATTTCTTGTACCAAATTTTCGTACATCTTTACTAATTTCTGACGGTCATTCATACCATCCACTTTCTTGCTCCAACGCTCTTTAGCTTCCGCACGTTTTTGAGCATATTGTTCACGCAATTCTTTTGTTGCTTCGCGCTTTGCCTCAAAGAAAGTGTCGCATGCAGCTGTGAATTTTTTCCACAAATCATCAGAATATTTGCGTGCTACGGGTCCCACTTGTTTCCATTGTTGTTGCAACTCAATGAATCGGTTGGTTGTCTCTGTCCATTCGATACTATCTTTCAGCGCCTCAGCAGCTTCAATCAGTTCGCGTTTCTTCTTAAGGTTCTCGCTAAACTCATCGCGCATTCCTTTATAATAGTTGGTCTTCGCTTTGAAGAATGCTTCACACAACTCGCGGTATTCGTTGTAAATGGCTTGGTTTTGTTTCTTTGGGGCAAAACCGATGGTACGCCATTCTTGTTGGATGGCTTGCACTTTCTCAGTAGCTTCATCCCATTGCTTGTTGGATTTCAGTTTGTTGATATCCAATGCTTTAATTTGCTCAATTAGTGCTTGTTTTTTCTCTAAGTTTTCGTTCTCCTTAGCGTGTATCTCATCGAAATATGCTTGATGCTTTTTATTGATTATGCTACTAGCTTGTTTGAATCGATTCCACAAGTCTTCACGCAACTCGCGTGCTACAGGACCAATCTCGGCCCACTCATCATGTAGTTGTTGTAATGCTCGATTCGCATCTACTACATTTGGATTTTCTTGCAATTTTTCGGCTGCTTCGCACAGCAGTGTTTTCATTTCAAGGTTTTTCTTGAAGTCTAAATCCCGCAATTCAATATTAATCTTTACAAGGTCGTAGAAGCGCTCCTGATATTGTTGATAGTTTTTCCAAATCTCTTGTACTTTTGGAGCCGGAACAGCACCGATGGTTTTCCATTCTGCTTGTAACTCGCGCATTTTCTTCAGGTTATCCATTACATCAGCAGTCTCTGCATCTGCCATCTCTTTCATTTGTGTGAGGATATTTTCTTTGCGGAGAAGGTTTTGGTTGAGCTCTTCTTCTATTTGCTTTTGCAGTTGAGCACGACGTTGTTTATATTGATTCAACAATTCGCGGAATTCTTGCTCCAATTCATCTACGGAAGGCATCCAGTTTTCCAGCACTTCACCTGCTGCTTTTGCTGCTTCTAAGGTGGCTTTCTTTTGTGCCTCTAATTCTTGATGATACTGACGGTAGAATTGTGTTTTAAGCACTTCTACTTGTTCTTTCACTTCCGCTACATTCTTTTGTAGTAGTTCCTTTAGTTCGTCCACGAACTGTTGTTTTTCATTTGCCATAATTCTAAAATAGTTGCGCCCTTTCGAGCGGGGTTCATAAATTCGCTGCAAAGGTACAAATAAATTTGCATATTTGCAAAAAAAATTGTACCTTTGCACCCAAATTCTATAATTATGGCAGAAATGGAACAAGAATGGACAACGGAGATTCGTCCAAAAGATAGTCTTTTATCCGTAGATTTTAAGGAAATCTGGCGTTATCGCGACTTGATGATGCTCTTTGTGAAGCGTAATATCATCACCCAGTACAAGCAGACAGTATTAGGTCCCCTTTGGTATGTTATTCAACCTATGATGACTACCATTATGTATATGGTGGTTTTTGGTGGTATTGCTAAGATCTCTACTGACGGCTTGCCTCAGCCGTTGTTCTATTTGGCGGGTATTAGTTTTTGGCAGTATTTTGCGGACTGCTTGGGCAAAACTTCCAATACGTTCGTGAGCAACGCAGGCATTTTTGGTAAGGTATATTTCCCTCGTTTGGTAACTCCGTTGAGTGATGTGATAAGCAATCTAGTACGGTTTGGCATTCAGTTTGGCTTATTCCTTGTAGTGTATGCTTATTATGCGTTATTCACTGATGTTCAGATACATACCAATTGGTATGCCCTTATGTTCCCTGTATTGGTATTGATGCTGGCTGGCTTGGCATTGGGCTTTGGTATATTGTTCTCAAGTATGACGACTAAGTACCGCGATCTGCAGTTATTGTTGGGTTTCTTTGTTAGTCTGTGGATGTATGCTACGCCAGTTATTTATCCACTTTCCACGATTACTAACGACACGCTGCGTATGGTGATGCAGTTGAACCCACTGACAGGTATTGTGGAGTTCTTCAAGTATGGTATGTTGGGTGTCGGTAACCACGAGTGGTGGATGCTGGGATATAGCTTTGGCTTTATGGTGGTGTTGCTGGCAATAGGTATTGTGGTATTCAATAAGGTGCAAAAATCCTTTATGGATACTGTATAGTGTTTAGTGAACGCTTTGCTACTGTTTAGTGTTTAGAGACGATGGTTTTATACCCTAACTGCAAGATTAACATTGGTTTGCGTATAGTTCGCAAACGTGAAGATGGTTATCACGATTTAGAAACTATCTTCTATCCCGTGTATGGTTTGCATGATGAGTTGGAGGTGGAAGCCTACTCCCATCCCCTCCCTGAAGGGAAGGGCGCTTTTAAGGGAGAAGGTTATACCTTTATTCAAGATGGATTGGCAGTGGATTGCCCTGCGGAAGACAACTTAATAATCAAGTGCTTACAACGCATGCGTGCGAGATACCCGCAGGTTGGTGATGTACGTATTCGTTTCAAGAAGAATATCCCATTCGGTGCTGGTCTTGGTGGGGGAAGTAGCGATGCTGCACATATGGTGGTTGCCCTTAACGAACTATTCAATCTGGGATTGACCAAAGAGCAGTTGGCTGAAGAAGTGCGTCCTTTGGGTGCAGATTGCCCATTCTTTATATACAACACTCCTTGTTATGCAGAGGGTATAGGCGATAAGTTGATGCCTATATCATTGGATTTGAGCGGTTTGCGATTGGTGATGATCAAGCCGCAATGCGGTGTTTCTACCAAGGAAGCATATGGGGGAATTATCCCTAAAGGTAGTTGTGAGAGTTTTAATAGTTTTAAAAGTTCTAATGGTATTTTGCCATTAAAGCCTGCGGAGCTAATAGAATTTTTGCCCTCTCTTACCAACGATTTTGAGGAAACTGTAGGTAAAATTCATCCTGAGATAATCGAGATCAAACAACGTTTACTCGACGCAGGTGCTGTGTATGCCGCTATGTCGGGTTCTGGATCAACCGTCTTTGGCTTGTTTACTACACCACACCACGCTACACAATACCACACTCCATTACACCACACAACGCAGTACAATGCGGAATGTAGTACCGATGCCGGGTTGCGATTGCTTAACGAAGAGTTCGCCTCGATGGTAATCTTCGATGATACGCTTGCCTAAGCTAAGTCCTAAGCCCCAACCTCGTTTTTTGCTAGTATAACCAGGCTGAAAAATCCGTTTGAAATGTCTTCTATCAATGCCTTTACCTGTATCGGTAATGTCAATATATATTTTGCCTTTCGCTTGAGTAGGCTTCGAGAAATCTGTTGATATTTTTTGTGATTTATCGCCTAACCGCTTTATCTCAATCGTGATTTCTCCTTTTCCATCCATTGCATCTATTGCATTTTTGCATAAATTCTCAATTACCCATTCAAATAACGGTGCGCAAAGCAGTGCTCTCGCCTTATCGCCTTGTCCACTTATCACTTCATCGCATAATAGCTTATATTCTATTTTATTAGATGTGCGCGCACGCATGTAGTCCATCGCTGATTGCACTACAGGTAATACTTCGCAGTTTTCCAATTTGGGTTGTGAGCCTATCTTGGAAAAACGCTCTGCAATCATTTGCAGACGACGAATATCTTCGTCCATTTGTGGCAGAAGGGTGTCTTTTGGATATTGGGCTTTCAGTAGTTCGTTCCAAGCATTGAGTGAGGAGATGGGGGTGCCCAATTGATGTGCTGTCTCTTTGGATAGTCCTACCCACAGACTGTTTTGTTCGCTGCGTTGTACCATGAGTAGCGAGATAGCAGTTAATCCCGCTAAAGCAAGCATAACAATCAACTGAATATATGGGAAATATGATAGCCATTGCAATGTACTGGAGGCTTCGTAATAAATATACTGCATTATGTTATCGGAGATGCGCACTTCGATAGGTTCTTGTGTAGCACGGAGTTCATTAATCTTCTTGATATAGAATTGTTCAACGTTTCGTTTGGGTTCTTGTACGTTTCGTGAGAGGAGGAGATTATAGTTGGTATCCACCATATAGACAGGAATGGTAGTATTGCCTTCCAGCACTTGCAGCAACAAGTCAATATTATCATTTTCGTCTGCTAAAATAAATTGGCGCGTCGCTTCCGCCCACAACTCAATTTTCTTTTGCTCTTCTTGTTCGAACTGATCCACAATGTGTCTTGTCACTAACGAACTAACCACCACTACAATCACAAGTAGCAGGGTTATACCTATGCTTAGTATATTAGAATTTAGTCGGTTCATGTTGATTTTGCTCTTTTCGGTGCAAAATTACACTTTTTTTGGATTCTAACCAAATCTTTCTTGTGTTTTTGTAATTATTTTACCATTTCATCCCCCTTCAATGCCAATCCCCTTGACTGAGAATATCACTCAAGGGGATTGGTATTGAAAGTGTGTGTTATACTATGCTAAATAATGCAAATAAGTAGGCTGCAATGTATTATGGTAACATCACTAATGCCTTGCGGACACGGCGGAGGGTTTCCTCTTTGCCCAAAACATCGGTGATATTCCAGATATGTGGACCACGAGCAGCACCAACAAGGCAAATACGGAACGCATTCATCACGATCCCTACACCATACTCCTTCTCTGCAATCCATGGCATGATGAGGTTATCCAATCCCTCTGCTGACCAGTCCTCGTGCGCCTCAAGCAAGGCGAGCATCTCGGTCATATGCTTAGGAGAGTCCTCTTTCCAACGCTTCTTGAGCGACTTCTCATCGTAAGCCTCTGGAGCTACGAAGAAGAAGTTAACTTGCTCCCACAATTCACTCACGAAGTTCACACGATCTTTAGTCAAACCAATAACCTTCGCTACTTTCGCCTCATCGCTTGATAGCCCTTTTTCTTCCAAATATGGCATAAACTGCTCTGCCAATTCCTCATTGCTACGGAGTTGGAGATATTGGTGATTGAACCATTTACCCTTCTCGTAGTCGAACTTTGCACCCGACTTGCTCACGCGCTCCAGCGAGAACTGCTCGATGAGCTCTTGCATGGTGTACATCTCTTGGTCGCCCGTAGCGTGCCATCCGAGCAATGCAAGGAAGTTGATAACAGCCTCTGGGTAGTAACCCTCTTCACGGTAGCCAGATGAGACTGAGCCATCTTTCTGGTTATGGAACTCCAATGGGAATACAGGGAAACCAAGACGGTCGCCATCACGCTTGGAGAGTTTACCGTTGCCGTCTGGCTTGAGGAGCAGTGGCAAGTGTGCAAACTCAGGCATGCTGTCTTCCCATCCAAACGCCTTATAGAGCAATACGTGTAGTGGGGCAGAGGGTAACCACTCTTCGCCACGAATCACATGGCTGATCTCCATCAAATGGTCGTCCACGATATTGGCGAGGTGATAAGTAGGCAGATCGTCAGCCGATTTGTATAGCACCTTGTCATCAAGGATATTGGAGTTGATCACCACTTCGCCACGGATGAGGTCGTGTACATGTACATTGATGTTTGGCTCCACCTTGAAGCGAACCACATATTTCTCGCCAGCGGTGATGCGTGCATTTACCTCCTCTTGGCTAAGAGTGAGGGAGTTAATCATCTGCTCGCGAGTGCGGGCATCGTATTGGAAGTTGGCAATCTCGGCGCGCTTAGCCTCCAGTTGCTCTGGGGTGTCGAATGCGATATAGGCATTGCCTGAAGCGAGGAGCTGATCCACATACTTGTGGTAGATCTCGCTGCGCTCGCTTTGGCGGTATGGACCATGATCACCCTTGCCATTAGGAGCGTCTTGGCAGATACCCTCATCAATCTCAATGCCAAGCCAAGCAAGGGACTCGGTGATATATTCTTCGGCTCCTGGCACGAAACGTGTGGAGTCAGTATCCTCGATACGAAGCAACATGTCGCCACCATGTTGGCGAGCGAAAAGGTAGTTAAACAAGGCAGTACGTACACCACCGATGTGCAACGCGCCAGTAGGACTGGGCGCAAAACGAACGCGAACTTTTCTATTCATATTAATTGTTAATCATTATTATTTCAGTCTTTTCGTTATAGCGAACGATATACAAGCCTCTATCAAGAGCAGGAATGTTATCGCCTTGATGTATCATGCGCCCGAGTATATCCCAAACTGCAAACTTATCTCCATCTCCTTCCTGAAGCGAAGGAGATTGGATAGCAGTATGGACATATCCCAAACGATCATCTATCCATGGGATGCGCTTGGTGATATATTCCTTGAGATACTCTACTTCCGCAGCATAACTACCACGTGCTACAGGGTTCATATGCTCTGGACGCGCGAGAATATCCCAGCGCATGAAGTTTAATTGTTGGGAACGATCCATGGCGAGAGCCATACTATCAATCCATTGACATAGGGCTTCGGCGGTAATCTGGTTATGGCGACCATTCTTCCAGTGTGTTTGTAACTCGGTCATTGTCTTCTGGTCTTGTAGTACGATACGGCGCACAAAATTGCCCATATCACCTGCTACAGAGCCTCCGCTGAAGCATACGAAATCTGACTTGTTATTGAGCGGATAGGTGCGGTAATCGTTGTCGAAAGCGATGTCAAAATCCCATACAGGACCTGTATAAACCTTATCCTCTCCACGTTTCTTATACTGATACACACTCCAATAAGTATCGGTGTTACCCGATAGTTCGCCAATAAGGAAATGCTTGAGAAAGGTCTCCGCATCCAGCATACGGCGCCAACCATTGAGGCTATCTGCAAAATGCGCACCATAGACATCAGATTCCATGGCGTTGAAGAAGTCACGGATATACTTGCTTTGTTCTTCTGTAATATCATCCTCATCTGGCGACTTGATAGTCACAGGGATATTGTGATTGGAGTTGAACCAACTCTTTTCCTCGTAGGCGTATGCATCAATCTCCCAAAGGTAACCGCCTGTCAGTGCTTCACCCGAAATGTCGGAAGTTTCCATCTCATCGATATTCACGCGGTTCTTATTGATTTCTATTTGGTCGCAGAGTTGATAACATCCTTTGTATTCGCCATTGAGTATAACATCTACGGGGTGTCCGTAAGGAGTATATGGCATGCCCATCTGTTGGCTGATATGGAAAGCCAGCAAGTTGCGCATAAGGGTTTTATCGCCGTAGTTGTTGATGAGTGTCCATTTCTTCGCCTTAGCGGGGGCGTCTAAAGGCTGTTGTTTGCTATCGAACTTAATACGATAGGGTTTCTTAGGAAATTGGGTGGAGGCATTGCCACGCAGGCGAGTTGTGGCAGAATCCATGACAAAAGAATGGTCGGTATTGATAATACGCACATAACAACCGATGTCATTGACTTTGTCGTATGGCTCTACCGCATCAACCGTATTGATGACAACCATAGGTAATCCGCTGGGCAAATAGAATTGACTCTCATCCCCTTCCGCCTCGTAGCCATAGAACTCCAGTTCGGCGATATTGCAACGCACATCATTAGGTCCCACATAGCGTACATAGCGAAAACCTTTACTAACATGGACATCGGCATAATGTGTCTCGCCAATCACACCTGCTTTGTCTATAATATATAAAGGTATGGCATCTAAAAAGTCGCTTCGGGTAGCAGCTTCGATAACACCTAACTTTACTCGTTCGGGACCAACTCCGTCGTTACGAGGCGACCAACCGACGCGCGTAATCACATGTGGTGTACCCAAATCCAATCCAACCCATGTGTATGAACGGTCATAAGAAGCATAGTAAGTGTTGAAGTCGCCATCAAATGCGTTAGCGGGTTGATTGACTGTGGTGCTGACCGAACCGCTGCTATAATCTACAGCAGGCGATCCAATAGGTGTACCTTGCAGCAAAATATCACCAGCCCATAAGGTGGTGCTAACAATCATTAAAGTGAGTGCAAAAATGTGTTTCTTCATAATGTTATCTTTTAAATAATTTCCATATATTATGTTTCAGATCTGCATGTGGAAGGGACTTCGTCATATCGTCTGTCATATGTAGTACAAAACGCTTGTAGTATGAAACCAGCAGGGTAGTGACAGGTAGGGCGATAATCATACCTACAATTCCAAGTAGCGATCCCCAAACTGACAGACTGAGCAGTATCCATGCAGGCCCCATACCTATGACATTGCCCATAATCTTTGGAACAAGTAACATGTCTTGTATACTCTGTACTACGATGAACACTGAAGCGATACAAAGTATAACTACCCATATTGGGCGACCTGTTTCTGCTGATTGAATTAGTCCGAGCAATATGCAAGGAGGAATACCCAATGCCTGCATGTAGGGTACGAGGTTAAGTAGGCCGATAAACAAACCAATACCGATGCCCATTGGCAATCCAATAATCTGAAAGCCAATGGCAAATAATACGCCCACGATGCCAGCCACTAAAGCTTGCCCGCGGAAATAGGCATTCATATTACGGTCCAAATCGCCCATGAGCATCACAATACTATCTCGGAAACGATCGGGTAAGTATTTGTGCCAATTGGTGGTAATCTTTTCGTAGTCAATGAGCAGAAAAATAATGTATAAGATACATATAAATGCCACTGCAAGTCCCATCAACGCATTCACACCGCTACTTATCCAGTCGCCCAAGATAGGTATGACCTTCTTAATTCCCTGTTGTACTTCATTGGATTCGATCAGTGTCTTAATATCAATACTTTGGATAATCTTCTCTATATGCTCGTTGACGCGAGGTGAGAGATATTCGCTACCATCCCAATTGGCAACGTAGGTCTTGACGCTTTGAGAGAGCGAAGTGGCTTGGCGACTGATGGCAGGAACCACAGCAGCTATGGCACTGGTAAGAACGCCTATCACCAATAGAATCGTGACGATCACGGACAAGACGCGACTACGGAATCGGCACTTATGCTGAAAGAAATTCACGATAGGTGCCAGCATATATGCTACAACGAAGCTAATTAAAAAGGGAAGCAAGACACCACTCAATCTTCGGATGAGAAGGTATAGAGCTACCAGCACAATAGTAGTCGTGACGCTACGTATAATCGTCGCTCGGCTGAATGTGAATGATTTTTCTTTTGTAGATGAATCCATATTGCGCTGCAAAGTTACTACTTTTTTTTGATTTCACAAATATTTTTAGTGTCAAAATACATTTTTTTTCAAAAAAATTTGCGTATATGTATTATTTGTTGTACCTTTGCAGCGGAAATGAAAGAGGGGGCCCAAAAAGGTTCCCTCAGTTTTATAAAATTATTATCATAATGAACAAGCAAGATATTCAAAATATCCTTGATGAGAAATTAAAGGATACGGGGTATGAACTTATTACTTTGACAATTAATACCCAAAACGAAATATTGGTTGAGATAGATCATTTAGAAGGTGTGGATGTGGAGTATTGTGTAGGGCTCAATCGTTATATGGTTGAATGCCTCGAAGCACAAGGTGTTGATGATTATTCCTTAGAAGTAGGAAGTGTGAGTTTGACCGCTCCTTTTGTAGCTAAAATGCAGTATCAAAAGCACCTCGGACACGATGTAGAGGTGTTGGCTGCAGATGGAAAGAAGTATCGTGGTGCTCTTGTGAGCGTGGATGAAAATACGTTTGCAATTGATACTGAGGTCATGGTGGCTGTGGAAGGGAAAAAACGTAAACAAAAAGAGATTCAGACACTTACGTTTGCATATGATGCGGTGAAATATACAAAGTATGACCTCAAATTTTAAATCCAACCTTTTAAACCTTTTAAAACTTTTGAAACTTTTAGAACTTTACAAATTATATGGCAACAAAAAAACAAGAATCAATCAACCTGATTGACATTTTTTCGGAGTTCAAAGAACTCAAAAATATTGACCGTCAAACGTTTATCAACGTTTTGGAGGACTCTTTTCGCAATGTGATTACCAAGATGTATGGTACAGATGCTAACTATGATGTGATTATCAACCCTGACAAAGGAGACCTTGAGATTTATCGTAATCGTCTTGTGATGGAAGATGATGATGTAGCCAATCCAGAAACACAAGTGGGTATTACGGAGGCATTAGAACTTGATGACGAGGCTGAGATTGGAGAGGAAGTGACAGACAAAGTGGAATTTACTTCTTTTGGACGCCGTATGATTCTCAATCTTCGTCAGACGTTGGCGAGCCGAATCTTGGATTTGCAAAAGGAGAATTTATATTTGCGTTATAGCGAGATGTTGGGACAGGTGGTAAGTGGCGAGTTGTATCAAGTGTGGAAGAAAGAGATGCTTCTTTTGGATGAAGATGGTAACGAACTTTATTTACCTAAACAAAATCAAATCCCAACCGATTTCTACCGCAAAGGGGACACTGTTCGTGCGGTGGTGGTGCAAGTAGATAATAAGAATCAAAATCCAAAAATCATCCTTTCACGTACATCGCCATTGTTCTTGCAGCGACTTTTTGAACAGGAGGTTCCTGAAGTGCATGACGGACTGATTGCTATCAAGAATATCGCTCGTATCCCAGGTGAGCGTGCTAAAGTGGCTGTAGAGTCGTTTGATGACCGTATTGACCCTGTAGGCGCATGCGTGGGTATCAAGGGCGCGCGCATTCATGGTATCGTACGCGAACTTCGCAATGAGAATATCGATGTGATTCACTATACATCTAACATCAACTTGTATGTACAACGTGCGTTAGCACCTGCAAAAATATCCTCAATGACAGTGAATGAAGAGGAAAAGAAGGTAGATGTATATCTGCAACCAGACGAGGTTTCTTTGGCTATCGGTAAAGGTGGTTACAATATTAAATTGGCAAGTATGCTGACTGGCTACCAAATTGATGTATATCGCGAAATGGACGAGGCTGATAACGAGGATATTTATTTGGACGAGTTTAACGACGAGATTGATCAATGGGTTCTTGATGCCTTCAAAACTATCGGTTTGGATACAGCTAAGTCTGTATTGGCTGTAGATAAGGCTGAACTCATCAAGCGTGTTGATCTCGAAGAGGAAACAATTGACGAGGTGATAGCTATCCTTGCAGCTGAATTTGAAGACTAATTAAGTATAAATAATAAAACCCCTCCGACGGCATGGAGGATAAGGCTGCAAAACAGCAGTAGTATCGCCCATGGGCGAGGTAATGTCCCTATAGGAAGTGATGGTGGCTAAGCCGCGGTAACCTGCGCAATGCGCACACCATTCGCCAAAGGCGCGTAACCTCGCAAAGCGACTCAACTGCTTGCAAAGCGAGCCAATGCCGAACACGAATATGGCTATAAAACTTATCAAAGCTTGTAAAGAATTGAATATCGGCATGTCCACCGCCGTGGAATTCTGTAAAAAGCAGGGTAAGGAAATCGCGACGGACCCAAATACCCGTATCGAAGATGACTTGTACCTATTGCTCGCTAAAGAATTCAATAAGGATATGGCGTTGAAACTGGAAGCAGAGCGTCAGGCACAAGAGCGTCAAGAACGAGAGATACCTAAATCAGTAGCTATTGATGAGCCTAAGAAACCTGAGCATATTCCTACCGAAATTCCAAAACCTAAAATGGTGGGTAAGATTGAGCTTGATGCAGACAAGAAACGAAAGGCTGAGGAAGAGGCTGCTCGCAAAGCCACTGAAGAGGCAAGAAAAGCAGAAGAAGCACGCATAGCAGCTGAAAAAGCAGCCGCTGCGGAAGCTGCTGCCAAAGCCCAAGCAGAGGCAGAGAAGAAAGCGGCTCAAGAAGCAGCTCAAGCAGCAAAGGAAGCTGCTGAAAGAGCAGCAGTTGAAGCCGCTAAAAAAGCTGAGCAAGCCGCTAAGGTAGAAGAACTTGTTAAGGAACAGAAAGAGGAAATCTTTACGCTTGGCAAACCTGTGCTCAAAAATGCACCTAAAGTGTTGGGTAAGATTGACTTGAGCAGTATCAATACCGCTACTCATCCAACTAAAAAAACGAAAGAGGAAAAGCGCAAAGAGCGGGAGGCACGCGAGCAACAACGCAAAGCCAACAAACCTGCTGCCAACAACAATGGTGGCAAACCCGGCAATGCGGCTGAGGCTCCTAAAGATGGCGAGAAACGCAAGCGCGAGCGCATCAAACAAAACAAGGTGGACGTAAATGATGCGCGTAACCAAAAACCTCAAAAGAAGAACAACAAAGCCAAAGGCTTCAAAGTGGAGGTCGATGACGAGGAAGTACAACGTCAAATCAAAGAGACAATCCAACGTCTCCAAGGCAACAAAGGTAAGAGTACTACCAGCAAGCATAAACGTGAGCGCCGTGAGTTAGAGCGCGAGAAGATGGCGCAAGAGCGCGCTGCCGAGCAAGAACAAAGCAAGGTGCTCAAACTCACCGAGTTTGTTACTGCAAACGACCTCGCTGTGATGATGAACGTACCAGTGACTAAGGTCATCGGTACTTGTATGATGCTCGGCGTGATGGTAAGTATCAACCAACGTCTCGACGCGGAGACTATCAACCTCGTTGCAGAGGAGTTTGGTTTCTCCACCGAGTTCGTTTCTGCTGAGGTGGTAGAAGAAATCAACGCCGATGAGGTAATCAATGAGGAGGATATCACCTCTCGCTGCCCAATCGTGACTGTCATGGGTCACGTGGATCACGGTAAAACATCGCTCCTCGACCATATCCGTAACGCCAACGTTATCGCTGGTGAGGCGGGTGGTATCACCCAGCACATTGGTGCGTACAACGTACAACTCAAGAATGGCCAACATATCACTTTCCTCGACACCCCAGGTCACGAGGCGTTTACCGCCATGCGTGCACGTGGTGCAAAGGTGACGGATATCGCGATTATCATCGTCGCTGCCGACGATGCGGTCATGCCTCAAACCATCGAGGCTATCAACCACGCACAAGCAGCGGGTGTACCTATGATCTTCGCTATCAATAAGTGCGATAAGCCTACCGCTAACCCAGAGAAGATCAAGGAACAACTCTCTGGTATGAATATCCTCGTAGAGGATTGGGGTGGCTCTTACCAATGTCAACATATCTCTGCTAAGAAGGGTGAGGGTGTCTTCGAACTCCTCGAGAAAGTGCTTCTTGAAGCCGAAATGCTCGAACTCAAGGCCAACCCTAAACGTCGTGCCAAGGGTTCTATCATCGAGTCTTCGCTCGACAAGGGTCGTGGTTATGTAGCAACTATCCTTGTGCAAGATGGTACACTTCATCACGGAGATATCGTCCTCGCAGGTGTATATCATGGTAAAATCAAAGCCATGTTCAACGAGCGTGGACAACGCATCCAACAAGCCCTCCCAGGCGAACCATGTCTTATCCTCGGTCTCAACGGCGCACCACAGGCGGGTGATGAGTTCAATGTGATGGCTACTGAGCAAGAAGCACGCGAGATCGCTAACAAACGCGAGCAACTCCAACGCGAGATGTCGCTTCGTACCAAGAAGCACGTCGGTCTCGACGAGATTGGTCGTCGTCTCGCTATTGGCGACTTCAAAGAGCTTAACATCATCGTCAAAGGTGACGTGGACGGCTCTGTGGAAGCGCTCAAAGACTCGCTCATCAAACTCTCTACCGAGAATATCCAAGTCAATGTTATCCACGGTGCTGTGGGTGCGATCTCTGACTCTGATGTCCTTCTCGCAGCTGCTTCTGATGCTATTATCGTTGGTTTCAATGTGCGTCCTACCAGCACTGCGCGTAAGATGGCAGAGAACGAGGAGGTGGATATCCGTATTTACTCTATCATTTACGATACGATCAACGAGATCAAGTCTGCTATGGCAGGTATGCTCTCGCCAGAGATCAAGGAGGAGATTACAGCTACCCTCGAGGTATTGCAAACTTTCCGTATCTCCAAGGTGGGTACGATTGCTGGTTGTATCGTGCGTGAGGGTAAAGCCAAACGTGCTAACAAATGTCGCGTGATCCGTGACGGTATCGTGATCCACACTGGCGAACTCTCATCACTCAAGCATGGTAAGGATGATATCAAGGAGGCAGGTCTCAACATGGAGTGCGGTCTTAGCATCAAGAGCTACAACGACATCGTAGAAGGCGACCTCATCGAAACCTTCGAGCAAATCGAGGTAGCCAAGACCTTGTAAAAATACGTTCAGTATTGAATAACAAAAAAGTACAAGCCTATTATAAGCTTGTGCTTTTTTTGTTGGTTGTGTCACTGTGTGAGGTTGTGCGTGCTTGCACGGGTTATGCGCCTTTAGCGAGTGGTGTAGGCTTCGCCGAAGTTACCGCTACGCAGTAGCCATCACTCATGTGTAGCGTGCATCACCTCGCCAACGGCGACATTACTGCTCGCTCTGCGAGCCACCACCTCGCCCGTTGGGCGACACTACCTGCGCTTGCGCACACTACCAATTTTTAAGATTGCCCTCTCTTTCTCCTCTCTTGTACCTTCCCTCTTTCTATCGAGAGAACTCCGAGGGACGACCGAGAGAAGAGCGTAGGAACTCCGCTCCACTCAAAAGTACTATTTGTTAAGATTAACCCAGAAAACTATACTCTATTCCTAAAAAAGTTGTTCCCATTCCTATAAAGGTTGACTCTGTTCCTGAAATAGTTGACTCATCAGTTTCTAAATAAAATTCGCCCCAAAAGCGATTTTTATTTGCACATCTCGAAAAAAAAGTGTATCTTTGCGCCGTAATTATACAATAAACTACTTTATGTCACAAAAAACATTTTGGAAAATACAATACATCAACCTTTGTATTGATGAGTTCGCTCGCAAGTATCGCCTTGCGCCGAAAGTAGCATATAACTACTTGAACAAGTACAAAGGGCTTGAATTTCTCAACGAGCATTATGACTACGAACACACACAGGCTCTCTGGGAGACTCAGGAATCGTTGCGAATAATTTGTCAGCGTAATGGAGGAACAATCTAATGATTAAATTATATCACGGAACAAATACAACATTCAATAAAGTTGAATTAGATAAGTGTCTGCCCTACAAAGATTTTGGTAGGGGATTTTATCTTACCACTCTTCGCACGCAAGCGTTGGCTCGCGCGAAAAATAAATGCAATTTTGAGGGTGGTGCCCCTACTATTCTTACATATCAATTTGACGAAAAAGAACTTGCTAATCTGAATGTTAAGTATTTTGAAAAGCCTACAGAAGAATGGGCTAACTTCATTTTCGCCAATCGCAATAAACGCAATAAAAAGATGCATAACTACGATATAGTCATTGGACCTGTAGCAGACGATGGAGTGATTGCGTCCATACGACTATACGAAACAAAGGTTATTGACCTTGCTGAATTTGTTAAAAGACTAGAGTACGCTCACCCAAACATACAATACGCATTTTGTACAGAACGAGCAATAGCATTATTACAAAAGATATGAAAAAAGCAGAATATGATTTTGTAGTACGCTCTATCGTAGAGGAGTTAGTTAGTTTTCTAATGGAAGACTACAAGATGCCTATGCTCGAAGCGTTTGATAAGATATACAACTCGCACATATTTGAGAAACTACAGGATAAGAGTACAGGACTGTATCTTCGTAGC
>JAZREU010000011.1:0-3299 GCA_045660925.1 Paludibacteraceae bacterium
CTATTGTCGTGCCATCTTCTTGCATGTGGATAGTCGAAGCAAGCGCGAACAGACAGATGTCTATTTCTATCATGCACCCGAAAGCAAACAAGGCGAACGATTGGCTACCCGTATGATGAATACCTTCCGCGACAACTATAAGAAGCATCAACCCAATCGTGGCTTTAGCGGTACGGTAGATCCACGAGGCCTATACGTATTGCGTAATACATCGCCTGTGGGTGTATTTGTCGAGTTAGGAAACATTCAAAATAGCTTCGACCAACGCCGTTTCGTAATTAGCGACAACCGTCAAGCTCTTGCCAAATGGCTTATGGAAGGCTTTATTGCGGATTTTAAGAAGTAGTACTACCTATCATAAAATATAGAAAAAGTACGGTTTTTACATATTATATGATAGGTTGAGCAAAATTACTGATTGTTTGTCAGGTTATTTTTCAAAGCAATACCCTTTGCTGTCAAACGGTATTTTTGGTTCTGACTATTGGGTTTATCAGGAATCGTAAGTTCTATATAACCATTACTAATAGCAGGATTCAAATAGTCCGTTCTAAAATAACCTCTATTTTTAATTGACAATAACCCCTGCAATTCCGAGCGCCCCATCTCACCAGTCAATATAGAAACAAGTTTCTCCACTTGTATACTTGCATGGTTACTTGCATGGTCATGAGCACTTATAGGCAAAGTTATACGAATAAAGTTATCCGTAAACTTGAAACAATCTTCACCATAAGCACGCAAGATACGAGGAATACCAGAGCCTAATGACTCTACCAACTCAACATCGCGATAGATACGCATCAACTCCTTGTTGCGTGGGATTGATATTCCAGGCAAACGTCCTGCTGAAGTTATGCTGCGAAATGTTGCTTGTAATAGTGAAACGTGGATTTGTGAAATGCAATGTGATAGTGTAATGTTGGATTTCTAATGCAATGTGTTAGCGATTTCTTGAAATTGCTAACGTTCACTTTTGCAAAAATGGGCTAAAATATTATAAGTAAAAAAGTTGCTGCTGAAATCACGCGTGATTCCGGAAGCAAAGTTTTGAGCTTTCGGTAGAAAGTGCGAAAAGTATCGGAAAAAGTAAGAATATTAAACGGATTTTCGCGTAGAATTTTTGTAAGGATTTCGCTATCATGCAGTGTAGCAGTGATTTAGTTGTTTTGCGTTTCGTAATTTTGGAGCAGCCTTTACTTTGCATCGAAATAAGCGATTCTCGTGCGGTTTGAAAATCAAAATGTCAGATTTGACATTTTGTCAAAATGAGAGCAGGATTGTTGTTGGGGTAGTAAAACAAAAAAGCCTTCGAAATTTCGAAGGCTTTTGTTAGTGGTGCCACCAGAAAATGAGTTCCATTTCTAAATGGCTCTATATCTTTGCGTTAAAGAATCGCAATAAACGTAATCTCCCGCTATTGCTCCACCTAAATTCTGCACCATTTTGCAGTGTCTCGCAGAGTCGAGTTCCTACTTTGTTGCAAAGGTAGTGAAATAAATTCAATTGCAAGTATATGAATTACCTGTAAAATGCAATTTTTTTATATCAGGATTGTCAATAACTTGTGTTACATACTTTGAAGGCAAGCATAACCCATACCCCATGATGTCATAACGGCCACTAGCACTACCTCCTTGACTGTCAAATGGCGTTTCTACGACAGTACCTATTACCTTGCCCCATTGGTTAATTACTGGACCACCACTATTACCTCCCTTGACCCTTGCATTAATGATGAAATAGTCTAATTGGGAGAAGTAATTCTTTGCAGGAGCCACCACTTCGCCTATAGCGCTTTTTTGTTGTGGAATTACAGCTCCAACAGTTGCTGTTTCTACGGTTTGTATTGGAAGCATTCCAGGAACAGGAGGATATCCAATAACAATAACTGGGTCAAGAACAGAGACCTCATCAAACTTTAACGCAGGGAGATTGATTTCTTCATCTGCAATAATAACAGCAATGTCATATAATTGTGGATCCACATCTTTTGCAAACCAAACCTCTTTTAACTTTATTGGTTCTTCATTGTTTAGCAGCAGATTAAATGTTTTTAGCCCATTTATACAGTGCGCTGCTGTAACGAACATATTACCTCCAATATAATATGCACTTCCTATATCTTCGTCCTTGTTTTCTTTTTTACCGACTATAGGTATAATTGATTTTTCAAACCAATTCCTAGTGTATACAAATCCTTGATATTTGAAATCATAAGAACCATATTCCAATTCCTCCAAGAATGCCGCATAGTCGCCTATATTTGATTCTCCTATTGGGTAATAAACATGAAGTAGACAGAATGTAGGATTTGTTTTGACAGGAATCAATAACATATCATTAGCCATCTGTTTGCAAATAGAAGAAACATAATTTGCCAGATTCATATCTATCCTAGATATTCCATTATCTTCTTCTATTCGAAACCCTGGTAATGTGTCTAAAAAATCAGACAATGTTTTGTGTTTTTCTAAACTCGGATTGTCATAGAAAAACTTGTATATTTTTTGCACTAAATGTTTCATTATACCAACTCACTTTTAGTTCTCATTATTTGTGTATCTGCTGTCAAATACTCCTTCAAACAAACTCATTTCTCGTTTAGCAATACCTAATCTATTTGCTAATACTCTCCAATCCTTGACAGCCGTTACGACCTCGTTGATGATACTCTTGGCTACCTCAGGTGTGAGCATATACTCCTCGCAAGAAGCGAGCAGAATAGACAAATCAGCCTTGTTAGTTTTGCTATTAATTAGCAAACTCTGGTGGTCGTTCAATGTTGGGTTCATATCGTAGGCAGGCGAGAGTGTCCAACCTTTTGCTGTGAGCAGAAAACCATGATTGCGGAAATGGTCGTCGCTGTTGCCAACACATATATTAAATGCTACTCGGCGGAATAGTTCTCGCAAATTCGCATCAACATCGGCACAACCGCTTATGATAAAATCAACAATGTCAATATATCCGTGTCCGGTTGTAGCGTTATCGCCATCATTTAACCCGAGTAGTGTCATTGCCGATGCAAAATGTATTCTCTTGCCATCATCCGTTCTATCAAAACGACGAGAAAGGAGCGTATGATGCTTGTCGTTTATTTCAAGTACCTTTGTTTCGGCAGCGTTTATGCCCGCATTTCTGGCTAACATATGGCTGAAATGTTCCCATAATCCTGCATCGTAGTCATCTTTCAATGATGGGAATTTCGCAACATATATACTGCGATCTGCATCCACTACATTTGCCTTTGGTCTTGCACCACCAAGCGAGGAACCAGGCTGCACAAGTTGTGCTAT
>JAZREU010000012.1:0-2799 GCA_045660925.1 Paludibacteraceae bacterium
CAAGTTGTACCTCATAGCCTTATCCGTTTTGCCGATGGTGAGTTGTGCTATATAACCCGCCGTATCGACCGTACAGCCACAGGCGACAAACTCCCGATGGAGGATATGTGTCAGCTCACGGAGCGACTTACCGAACATAAGTACAAAGGCTCGTATGAGCAGATTGCCAAGGCGATACAGCGATTTTCGGCTGTTCCCAAGTTGGATATGGTAAACTATTGGGAGCAGGTTGTTTTCTCGTGGATAACAGGCAATGCCGATATGCACCTGAAAAACTTTTCGCTATATAGCAAAGGACAAGGGAGATATCTGCTTACGCCTGCATACGATATGCTCTCCACCGCACTGGTTATGCCCGAAGATACCGAGGAGTTGGCTCTGACCCTTAACGGCAAGAAACGCAAAATCAAAAAGGCAGACTTCGTGGCTTCAATGCAAGCATCTGGGCTGGAGGAGAAAGTTATCAATAACATCTTTGCCAAATTCGTAAAGGCAAAAGATAGGTGGTTTGAGTTTATCGACCAATCGTTCTTACCAGACGAGATGAAAGAGGCTTTTAAGGCTATCATTGCCGAGAAGTTGAGCCTATTAGCGTAACAACGCAACACAATATTTATGCAGAGTTGGGAGCGAGCAGCCTTTGTCCCCAACTCTGTCTTTTTCGGCATGGCGGACAAAATGTTGGTCAAATGTGGCTCACCTGTAAAGTCTGGGGGAGCAGTCTATTAATGTATTAAATTTACAACTATTTTAACTCCCTTGAAATTGCTTCTGCTCGTTTTGTGTGTAAACAAGTTTACCCACACTTGCTTACTCGCAATTTTCAACGGTTGCAGTATTGAGAATTACTATTCTATGCGCCTGTTCATTGCAAAAGGTAATTCCCCGCCAAAGGCGGAAAGTTACGTGTAAGCGAGCGAAATCCAAACTTGTTTGAGCTTTTGCTGCGAGCATAAGTAACTTATCTAATGGGCTGCGTTGGGAGGCACAGCGATTAGCCGAGCAATGCTTGGAAACAGGCGGCATGATGTTTGAGCGCAGCGAGTTCTTGCCGCCCCAAACATTTCGACAAGCAGCGAGCGGCGAGGTGTGCACCGACTGAAAGATGTTGCAAAGCAACTCTTGAATTTGCTCTGCAAATCGACAACATTGGCAGCATATAGTCGTGCGCAGTGCAGACGTAGTTTGCACCGCACGGGGTGCGAGAAGGCAATGTTGTCAAGTTATAGCACCGAATGCCGTACACAGCTGCCCCGTTTTTGGTACTTTTTTCAAAAAAGTACAGAGAGAAAGAGTTTAAGAAAAATAAAAGTGAACAATCAAGGTTGAGGACTGCCGTGGAATTTAACCACGAGCGAAAGCGAGTTTTTTGGTTCACCTGCAAAAGTTGGGGGGGCTGATATAAAAATATTATCTTCGCATAGTTAAAATGAGTACTATGCAGGACGAAAAAATACTACTGGAATTAGCCCGTTTGATATTGCCATCAGGTTTCATGGAAAACTTCAAGATTACAGGTATCACCAGCAATGATATTGATGTTGAGATTTCACTTGATGAGTTCGATAATCTTCCTTCAGAACGCCAAGGACATAAGATAGAGTCCAAGGGTTTTCTTGACGCAGTAACAGTGCGAGACTTTCCTCTTCGCGACAAGCGTGTCAATTTTAAGGTACGTCGTCGCAAATGGTACGACCACACCACTGACGAGTATTTTACCAACAGCTATGACACCACATACAAAGGTACCCGCTACTCAATGGAGTTTGCGGCTTTTTTAAAAGCATTACCTGGAGACATATCCCCAATCGGCCCGTTCGCTTGAACCGTTATGCCATATAAACGGCGATGAGATAGAGCGTTCTTATAAACATCATCTGAGCGATTACGAATCGTGGAGCGCAAAAGAGCATGCCGACAAATGGTTGCTTTTTGCCAAGAACATAGGCTCTCGCCTTTGCATAGATGAGACATCTATGAGTAATGGAGAACTTTACACCATAATATCCAATCCCGATGCCAGAGGGAAGAAAGGTACTCTTGTTGCAATGATAGAAGGCGTCAAGTCTGATGATATCATTGCAATAATCAACAGGATACCCGAAAAGCACAGGCGGTTGGTAAAGGAGGTTACGCTTGATATGTCAAATAGTATGAACCGCATCGTAACACGTTGCTTTCCCTCCGCCATAAAGGTTATTGACCGTTTTCACGTTCAGAAAGAAGCTTGCGAAGCTGTACAAGAACTGCGCATAAAGCACCGTTGGGATGCAATACAGGAAGAAACGGATGCCAAAGAAAATGCGAAATGGAGCAGCAAGGAATATCATCCGTTTATATTCCCAAATGGCGATACAAAGAAACAATTGCTTGCACGAAGCCGATATTTGCTGTTCAAATCACCTGAAAAATGGAGTAAATCACAAAAGGAACGAGCAAATATACTTTTTGCCCAATATCCCGACCTTAAAGGGGCTTATTCACTAACCCATTCACTGAGAATGATATTCTCGCGCAAATTCACAAAGGATCAGGCAAGGCTACAATTGGCACGTTGGTACGACAAGGTCGACAACAGTGGTTTCGTCTCGTTCAACACAATAGCCGGAACAATATACGAACATTACGAGGAAATACTCAACTACTTCGTCAATCGCTCTACAAATGCTTTTGCTGAAAGCTTTAATGCTAAAATCAAAGCTTTCAGAGCGCAGCTTAGAGGTGTTACAGACTTAAAGTTCTTCTTTTATAGATTGACAAAACTTTTTGCTTAGCCCCCCAACTTTTGCAGGTGAGCCC
>JAZREU010000013.1:0-3623 GCA_045660925.1 Paludibacteraceae bacterium
AAAATGGGCGGTATGACATTCATCGACCTTCGTGACCGCTATGGTATCACGCAGCTCGCTTTCCAATCTGACGGCAGCGCAGAGCAAGACGCACTCTTGCAGAAAGCCAATGGAGTAGGGCGTGAGTTTGTGCTCCAAATAAAGGGCGAAGTCATTGAGCGTCAGAGCAAAAACAATCAGATTCCTACTGGCGAAATCGAAATCAAAGTAGCCGAGATGAATATCCTTAACGCAGCCGTGACTCCTCCATTCACTATCGAGGATGAGACCGACGGTGGCGATGATATTCGTATGAAATACAGATACTTAGACCTCCGCCGTAACTGCGTTCGCAAGAACCTCGAACTTCGCCACAAGATGGCATTTGAGGTGCGCCGTTACTTGGACGAGAAGGGCTTCCTTGAGGTAGAGACTCCCGTATTGGTGAACTCAACTCCAGAGGGCGCACGCGACTTTATCGTGCCAAGCCGTATGAACCCAGGACAGTTCTACGCTTTGCCACAAAGTCCACAGATCTTGAAGCAATTGCTGATGGTCAGCGGCTTTGACCGTTACTTCCAAATCGTGAAGTGCTTCCGTGATGAGGACTTGCGCGCTGACCGCCAACCAGAGTTCACCCAGATCGACTGCGAGATGTCGTTCGTAGAGCAAGAGGATGTATTGCAACTCTTCGAAGGCATGTCTAAACACCTGTTCAAGTCCATTCTCAATATCGACCTGCCAGATTTCCCACGTATGACATGGGCGGACGCCATGAAATATTATGGTAGCGACAAGCCAGATACACGCTTCGGTATGGAGTTCGTGGAGCTGCACGATATCTTCCACGCTATTGAGGAGCAAAAGGAGGAGAAGTTCAGCGTGTTTGCTAATGCTGCGTATATCGGTGGTATCTGCGCTACAGGTTGCGCAAGCTATACACGCAAACAAATTGACGCACTGACCGACTATGTAAAACGCCCTCAGATTGGCGCCAAAGGTATGGTTTATGCCCGCGTAGAGGCTGACGGCAATGTGAAGTCGAGCGTAGATAAATTCTATACACAAGAGCAATTGCAAGAGGTGGCAAAGGCTATGAACGCTCAGCCTGGCGACCTCATTTTGATTCTCTCTGGCGACGATGCCATGAAGACCCGCAAGCAATTGTGCGAGCTTCGTCTGGAGGTCGGCAAGCAACTCGGATTGCGCGATCCTAAGAAGTTCTCTTGCTTGTGGATTGTGGATTTCCCAATGTACGAGTGGAGCGACGAGGAGCAACGCTTGATGGCTATGCACCATCCATTTACAAGCCCAAAACCAGAGGATATTCCATTGATGGACACCAATCCAGCTGCAGTACGCGCAAACGCTTATGATATGGTAATCAACGGTGTAGAGGTTGGTGGCGGGAGTATTCGTATCCACGATGCAGCATTGCAACAACGCACCTTTGAGATCCTTGGCTTCACTCCAGAAGAGGCACAACTGAAGTTCGGCTTCCTGATGAACGCCTTCAAGTTCGGCGCGCCACCTCATGGCGGTTTGGCATACGGTTTGGATCGCTTTGTGAGCTTGTTTGCTGGCTTGGACAGCATCCGCGACTGCATCGCGTTCCCAAAGAACAACCAAGGTCGCGATGTAATGCTCGGCGCTCCTGGCTTGGTGGATCAAAAGCAATTGGATGAGCTGTTGCTGGACTTACGCGAAGTGAAGGAGTAATTAATTGAAGACAATATAGGCAACCATTCCGCTTGGCAATATAGCGAGCAGAATGGTTGTTCTAAATTTCACAAGAATTGTGGGCGATAGTGTAGTACCTTAAAGGTCAATATGTGGAGACATTAGAAATGAAAAAGAAATTATTTATCCTTGTTTTGAGTTCCCTGTTATTTGCTCCTATGGCAATGGCACAGGTGCAGCTTGGCGATACGACATATAGCGTATCGCTACATGCGGGTTATGGACATAACCTGACATATAGTTCGTATGCCAATTTCGATATGGATGCGTATATGCCTATCAATGAGCATTTTGATATGCAAGCCAGTGTACGTAGCAGCACTGCAGATTTTTACAGCATGGGCGTACAGTTGAGACCTAAGTTCCGATTGCCTGTAGGCGAGTTGTATCTTGAAGATCGACTGATGATGCGTTTCGTGATCCGTGATAGTTTCCGCGACTTTGTTCATGCCTTCTCGGTGGGATATAAGATGCAATATGTGAATGTGCAAGTGGGTATGAGCAACCGCATTATCACGTCGCTGCCTTATACCAGACGAAGCGGAGACGAGATGATATTAGAGCCTTTTGATGCCGTTTATCGCGTAGAGGCATTTGTGCGTCCGCAGACTTCGCCATGGAACATCAGTTTGGCTTTGGCGAACATGGATAACTACCAAGTGGAGCGCATGTGGCAACCGATGTTCTACTTAGGCGGTTGGTACGATGTGAACGAACATTGGCGTGTGCGCCTATCGGGCAAAATGAAACTGGCAGGAATGTTCCACCTGAATGCACACTACTATGCATCTGAAGTGAGAGTGGGAGCGGAATATAGGTTTTAATTTTTAATTTTGAATTAAGAATTTTGAATTATGAAGAAGATACAAATACATATCGGCTATTGGTTGTTGGTGATTGGCATCGTTTGTGTGTCATGTGGACCAGACACGAGATTGGATTTGGTGGGCATGTTTGCGGGTACTTCGCCTACGATTGACGAACGATTTGAGGAGTCTAAAGTGTATAATGATAAACACGGATTTGCTTCTCTGCAAGCACCTGCGGATGACTACCGTGTGTATGTCTGCACCGATACCCATGTGACCAAAACACAAACGCGTTGGACCTATTTTATCAACCAATATCGTCAAGACATGCTTTGCCCTGTGGCAGTACATTTGGGAGATATTATTGATGCGCAAAACTACTTCGATGAGATGTACTCTGCATATGAGGCAGTGCCTCTAAATCCAGAGAAAAAGGATACGCTTATGGCTGTAGCAGGTAATCATGATATTTATTTCAAGCAATGGCCACTGTATGTGGACTGCTTCAAGACCTGCAACTACTATTTTACAGTCAATACGCCATCGGGCAAGAAAGACCTATTCATTATCTATGACTCGGCTGACGGAACGGTAGGCAAAAAGCAGTTGGAGTGGCTTCGCGAGACATTGCAATGGGCTGATACAAAAGATTTTCGCCATATCGTTGCCTGCACCCATACCCACTTTTTCAAGCGTGATGGATCGCAAGGACATACATCCAACTATACTCAAGAGGAGACATATACCTTGCTCAATCTCTTTACCAAACATGGTGTGGAGATGGTATGGACAGGACATGATCACTCACGCGAGATTACCCAAGTCAAAGGTATGACTTCCATCGTGGTGGACTCAATGAAAGATGAAGACAACGAGCCATACTACATGCTTGTGACCATGGCCGAGAAGATAGATTACGAGTTTCTATCAGTTGCGGATATCCACTAATCACAAACATGCTCATCTACTTAGGTATAGGCAGTAATCTGGGCGAACGAGAAGCTAATCTCCTCAGGGCGACTGAGCTTCTCCACGAACGAGTGGGGGAGTGCCTTGCGTGTTCGTCTATCTATAGGAGTGCACCGCAGGGGTTCG
>JAZREU010000014.1:0-11978 GCA_045660925.1 Paludibacteraceae bacterium
ATCGTGCAACTGCTTCATAACGTGGGGTCAATACATCGACGATCTTACCTTTGCCTTCATCGCCCCATTGCATGCCTAATACGACATCTACTTTTTTCATATAATCTTGCCTTTAAACTCTAAACTTTAAACTCTAAACTAGATTCCCACTTGTTGGAAAATATAATCCACATTCTTCATGTAGTAATCGAGGCTGAAGCATGCGTCGATCTCCTCGTTGCTCAAGTGTGCAGTCACGCCCTCGGTGAGTTTGAGGTTCTCTTGCATCTCGCCGCCTTCCATCAGCGTTTTCATCGCTACTGGTTGCACGAGGTCGTATGCCTGCTCACGCACAAAGCCCTTCTCGATGAGCGCATTCATCACGCGTTGCGCGAAGATTGCTCCGTGGGTCAAACCGATATTGTGGAGCATATTCTCTGGATATACCACGAGGTTGTCCAATATACCCTCGAAGCGTGCCAACATATAATCAAGCAACATCGTTGCGTCTGGCAATACGATACGCTCGGTAGATGAGTGGCTGATATCACGCTCGTGCCAGAGGGCGATGTTCTCGCTTGCAGTACACATATATCCACGCATTACGCGCGCGCATCCGCATATATTCTCAGAGGAAATAGGATTGCGTTTGTGTGGCATCGCAGAGGAACCTTTTTGTCCTTTCTTGAATGCCTCTTCCACCTCGCGCACCTCTTGGCGTTGCATATTGCGTACCTCCAATGCCATTTGCTCCAAGGTACCAGCAATCACAGCCAAGGTAGCCAAGTAGAACGCATGGCGGTCGCGACCCAACACTTGTGTAGCGATAGCCGCAGACTCGATGCCGAGGTGCTCGCATACGTATGTTTGGATAGCTGGTGGGATGTTCGCGTAGTTACCTACCGCGCCAGAGAGTTTACCTGCCTCTACGCCTTTGGCTGCCATCTCAAAGCGCTCGATATTGCGGCGCATCTCCTCGTACCATAGAGCCCATTTCAGTCCGAAGCTGCTCACGTCAGCGTGCATACCGTGGGTACGACCAATCACTGGGGTGTACTTAAATTCGTTTGCACGGCGCTTCAATACTTCGAGGAATGAGTTGAGGTCCTTGCGAAGAATCTCGTTGGCTTGTTTGAGGAGATAACCATTAGCGGTATCTACCACGTCGGTAGAGGTCAAACCATAGTGTACCCACTTGCGCTCCTCACCAAGACTCTCGCTCACGGCACGGGTGAAAGCCACCACGTCGTGACGGGTGATCTCCTCGATCTCGCGGATGCGGTTGACATCGAATGTCGCTTTCTCACGCAGGAGTTGTACATCTTCTGCTGGCACTACGCCAAGGGTGCTCCATGCTTCGGCAGCAAGGATTTCTACTTCGAGATAAGCACGAAACTTATTCTCTTCTGTCCAAATGTTGCGCATAACTGCGCGGCTGTAACGTTCAATCATATATTCGTTGTTATTAATTTCTCTAAACTCTAAACAGTAGGCACTTTGTGCCGTCCACTAAACAATCTTACAGCAGTCTACTTTGATGCAGTTAAATGCTTTGATGGCTTTCTCTACTGCTTTCTCTGTGTTCTCGTCTGTTGCGAGGATCACGCCATAACGGCGGTGTCCGTGTACCTCTGGTTTGCCAAAGAAACGCACTTGTACGCCTGGTATAGCCAATGCTTCTTCTACGCCGCTAAATACTACTTCGGTAGCATCGCCTTCTACTACGATAGCTTTGGATGCACTCGCACCGAAGAAACGCACCTCAGGGATTGGTAATCCGAGTACGGCACGCGCATGCAATGCAAACTCTGACAAGTCTTGCGAGATCATTGTCACCATACCGGTATCATGTGGACGAGGACTAACCTCTGAGAAGATTACATTATCTCCCTCTACGAACATCTCCACGCCGAAGATACCGTATCCGCCCAAGGCGTCGGTTACTTTCTTCGCGATATCCTCTGCTTGTGCAATAGCCGTTTCGCTCATGGCTTGTGGTTGCCATGACTCGCGGTAGTCGCCATCCACTTGGTGGTGACCGATTGGCTTGAGGAAGGTAGTTCCACCTGCGTGGCGCACGGTGAGGAGAGTGATTTCGTAATCAAAATGCACAAATCCCTCTACAATCACGCGACCTGCGCCTGCGCGACCACCCATTTGTGATTCGGTCCATGCTGGCTCTACGTCTGCTTGGCTCTTCACGGTGGATTGACCATGACCAGAAGACGACATGATAGGCTTCACCACGCATGGGATACCGATTTCCTCAATGGCTGCGAGGTACTCCTCGTGGGTGTCAGCAAACTTATATCTTGCAGTAGGCAAACCCAACTCTTCGGCTGCCATGCGGCGGATGGCCTCACGGTTCATAGTTAAAAAAGCCGCGTTAGCCGTAGGGATAACGCGGTAACCTTCTTTTTCTAATTCGACGAGAGTAGGGGTAGCAATAGCTTCTACTTCAGGGATAATCATAGTTGGTTGCTCAATTTCAATCACTTGGCGGAGCTTAGCACCATCGAGCATATTGAACACATGTGAGCGATGTGCCACTTGCATAGCCGGAGCATTGGCGTACTTATCGCACGCAATTACTTCCACGCCATAGCGTTGGAGCTCGAGGGCAACTTCTTTGCCCAATTCGCCACTTCCGAGCAGGAGTGCCTTGGTGGCTACAGAGGTAAGGGGAGTTCCGAAATTCATGTAAATATAATGTTATATTGTTGTCCTTATTTCGGGTTGCAAAGGTACTACTTTTTTTTGAAATATGCAAATCGTTTTTTATAATTTTTTCAAACAATTTTTAGATTGCCTTCTGTACTTGTCAGTTCTATGATGCGGAGTGTGTATTTTTTTGAAAAAAGTTTGATTTTAGCCGCAAAATCTGCGTCTTATTGCTATTTTTAAGCCGCATTATGGTGTTTTGAGGTTACTTAGATTGCTTTCAATAGCTGGGCATTGCTGCGGGACAAGGCTGGACACCAGCTGGTCAGATGGCTAATCCATGGCATTAGATTGCGCAGATGGCTTGTTTACCAGCGAGATACAAACGAAATGGTGGTTCTGAAAATAGTACTGAGAGATTATCCTGTGGCCAGCTGTCCAGCAATTTCTCAAAATATATACATGTACCCGCGCGCAGGTGAAGTTATAGAAACAGCTGGGCAGCTGGGCAGCTGTCCACGAAAAGTATTAGCGACTAACTATTAATCACCATTCTATGAAAAACCAACAATTGACCACTCAGGAAGCACTTTGCTCGCGTATATACAACACGCGGGAAGTGTAGTGTTTACTATGTTTCCCGCGTGAGTGTATTTTTTTGAAAAAAGTTTTCTTCGTGCCGAAGATTGTGCCGAAGAATGGCTATGTTAGAATGTTGTGCCTTAATTAATGATGTAGATATATTCAGTTTGTTGGGCTGAAAGAATATAATTCAGATACATATAATCCTTGCCAATACACCAACCACATACATGCCGATATTCACTGATATCATAATAATCATCATCTCCATATATACGCTCATTGGCAAAACGGATTGCCTGATAATCAGATAATGGCATTTTAATAGTATAAGTGAACTTATGAATATATCCTTTATTTAATAGAATATCCATATTGATGGTATCAATAGCAAAGGTGTCCTCATCTAAATCAACAATCGTATTATTATATGCGTAAATCTTCTTATGTTCATCAGATATGCTAACAACCGAGTCAATATGTATTGTATTTGGGAATTTACGATAACCTTTTGAATCATTTATATCTGCCATAAATTCTTCAAAAGTACCATCAATATAAAGACCAAATACTTGAGGTCTATTAAGGTTTTGACAGGAGATAAAAGAAACCAAAACGATAATAATAATCAATCTATTCATAATTTTTCTTTGTTTGCATTCTTATGCATAGTAACCAGTTCTTGAAATTTTTCAAAAGAAAAATCCTTAAAAAACTTCATAATAAGTTTATCAATTACAATACCTGTTTCATATTTTTTATCGTATTTCTCACTAGCGTTTGTTAATAGAAAATCAATAATAGCCTCATCGTTAATTATTTTATTAAACTCTTCATCATTTATAATTTCTCTAAAACGAAATAATTTAAGAGCATTCGTTGGATAATTTGGTATATCTGTCGCAAGATAATCGCGATCTTCAATAATATAATATCCTCCAACCATAACATCTATAGACATGAGATACTTGTATAATTCATAAGTAAGCAACAATGTTTTTTCGTTAGATAATACATTCCAAACTGTTAACCTATTATGGTAATGATAGTTTGTATCTGGTGTGCGTTGCATTCCACTATGATATTCATACGACTGATGATTCCATGAATCTATATGTTGTTCAATTAATTCTTTGGAAAAATTATATGTATAAGGTAAGTCTTTAAAGTGTTTTTCACTAATCTGAAAACCAGTATCGAAGTAACAATATTTACCTTGCCATATTTTCTTTATTGTGTCACATTCAATCTCATTTCGTACTTTGTCATTTGAATTAATTAACGATATTAAATTTCTTCGTTGAGTAAAATCTAACTTTAAATACGCTTCAAAACATTGTTTATCAAAATAGTATAAATCAAGAATATTTTCAGGCGTTAAGTCCTCTTTTATTATTAGCGGTACTAATAATCTCCAATTAGGTAACTGCAAATCTTTAGCTATATAGGAAATCACTTCGTAAGGAATAGATATACGTTCATTTTTTGCTAGTCCGCCGTAGTATGAAAAAGTATCTCCTTTATAGTTATATTCATATGATTTATAATCGGAAATAATATTACCATTGTAATGATTTAGTAATAGTTGTACCAAATCAATTGTCATATCAAAACTCCCTGTGGTACAAAGTCCTAAAATATCAATTAGTGATATATGAGAATAAATAAAATCATAAGATAGTTTTCCTATGTTTTTAAAATTGCTTAATGTTGTTCCACTCTTAAAGTGAGTTTGATTATCAAATATAGGTAAATGTTTTGGTTCGCCAGGAGAAATATTAGCCCATGGTATGTATTGCTCGTATTTTTTTAGGTGTTCTTCTTCAAAGTAGAAATCACCATATTCAAGTAATAACAACCATACTAATTGATTTTTATATTTGTCTATGCATTCAAGATTCCATCTGGTATATTTGTATAAAGGTATATGTGCAAACACTCCATACTTTTCTTTGCCTTCTTTCTCAAAATAACAATGATAGGCAGAGCTTCCCATTTTTGCAAATTCTTGCTGCGACTTTGCAAAATTCACATCAAAGCATTCTCTAAATCTCGGAGGTATTCCGTATATAGTAGGAGGTTTAGTTAATTCCTTATAACGAGATACAATGATATCTGCATGCTTCAAAAACAAATAAAATATATCTTTATCGTTCATATTATTTTTTATAGTTGATAAAAAAGAAATTAGTCATTCTGTTCTTTTATTTTCTTCATAATGTTATCAATTTCAGGAAATAATGTTGCATGGTCAATTCCTATGTTTTTTAGTTCTTGTAAAATTTTCAACTTAACACCGTGATCTATAATTATTCTTTTAGGAGCATATTCAAAATTAGCTGGAATTGTTTTGTGTTTATTTATCCCAAAAAGAAAAAAAGCACCACTTTGTCGAACAATACGAGGATTGTCTAACTTAGGTAAGACACAAACTACTTTATTTAAATCATCAGGGTTGATTATGTGTTGAAAATATGGTTTTTCTTGTTTTATATCGTGCAACAGATACTGGACTGCGGTTTGCTGATTAAAAGCTTCTTTAGTGAGAGTTGTATCTATCTTGAAATCTTTCGGTCTTTTTGCTATGTTAGAAATGATACTAACAATATCGCTATTAAAATATTTAATGGTATCTTTTCTTACTTTAAAAATTACAACTTCTCCATCTTTCGTATATTTGCTATTGCAAGCAAAATATAAAGCCACTAATGGATTTGTTGTAATATCTAGTAAACGAGTAGGTAATTCATAATGTTGCATTTTTACTAGTTTCTCAAAAGAGGTCATACTATTGGTAAAATCATTAGGACAATATCTAATAGCATCATTGAACATAGTATCTTCATTTGAAATACCTTTCGTCTTATTATCATCCCTATATATACTAGGATAAAAAGAATATGATGTGTCATTATGTCCTCTATAAAAATATATAAACTCATTTGAATGAGCCTCGGTGTACAATGTCAAAGTTAAATAAAAATTCTGAAATGAATATATCTTATCCTGCATCGATTGTAAATACAATTGTCCATTGCCTTTTACTGATGCTATAAATGCTGGTATCTTAGACAATAATCCCTGTTTAGCTTTAAATTTACGATAATTGTTAGTATAAGATGGAATATCCGCATATTTACTCCTCACTTCATATATTTCAACTAGTTCATCTTGATCTAGTACAACTAAATCAAATCTAATGTACTCCATACCAATTTGAAGTTGGTAATCTTCTCGTAACATATTAAAAGAATATCCTTTCTTCAATAAATATTCTTTTAACTTCTTTAAAACTAATCGTTCCGAAATAATTTGCATATATCTAAATTTACTACGCTATAATACCATTTTATAACGAAATCATATATTATTTTAATAAAAGAGAGCTAACAACTCTTGTGCGATATAAATACAATCAATAGGTACAATCGGCTGATTTGTAGTGCTCTTTTCTACATTTGTAGCATTTATAGGAGGAATTACAAAATGAATAGTATTTTGAATCATTGAGAATTTCTTTCCATAAAAACTAGAAAACAATATAATTGACATTTAAAAGTCTTAGTTCCTCTTCTCTGGTTGTGAGTTACCTTACATAATTAAGTTATTTTATACTACGAATATAACTCAATTTGTGAAATTCTATGCATGAAGAAATATGGTAATAGAACTTTGGCTTATAACGCTATATTAAATATGTCGGGCAACGATATCGTTGCGGATTAACTATAAACTATGAGTGATGAGTGGTAAGTTATTTTAGGGGGGTAGTATAGTTTGGTTATTTATTTCCAATTCATGCCATAGTCAAATGGCGGCGTTGGAGAGCGGTGAGGACACTTTCGGAGGCGATGGGGTTAAGACCACGGAAAGTGGTGCGGCTCTTTAGATCGGCAAGCGGCATAGAGAGAAGCAATTTGGCAATGCACTCATCTGCGAACGAGTTGCTGACAACATTGACCCCTGTAAAGTCGAGCACAACGCGATCGTTCTGCTCTATCATAGGCAACAAATCCTCACGCACACGCTTACCCAATGGGCGTGTACCTAGATTCTCTCCGTATTCCTTAAAACTGAATGTTACCATGGCTCATAACGAGAAAATTTTACCCTCTCTCTATCACACACTCGTGCTTTTTGCTTTTGGCGTCGTAGTTGATACCTACCAAAAGGATATTGCTTGCATAGTCTTTGAGGGCATCGCTATAGCGTTTGTCTTTGATTTGGGTAATGGCGCTTACTGCGTCTTTGTTGTACTTCAATTCAATCACAATAGCAGGACTATCCACTCCTTTACGGGGTATCAGCACCAAATCCGCAAATCCTTTGCCCGCAGGCAGCTCGCGATACCAAGTGTAGTCTTTCTTTGCGAAATAATATGCCAAATACAATGCGCACATCAATGAGTTTTCATCGTTATAACGCAATATGCTGGTTTCATCAGCATGAATACGGTCAATCGCTTCTGCAACAACTTTAGCGTTACCTTCGAGCGTCTGGTTGAGCAGATATTCAGACTGTTTCAATGTATCCACGATTATTTTCCAGTCGGTACCAGCAACGGTATTTTCAAACTCTTGTTGTACTTCGTAATTAGGGATGCGCGCCTCTTTGGTCTCTACATTATACGACAAATATCCCAAATGAATCAGCACCGAAAGTGCATCATCCTTGCTCTTGATATTATTCAGGTCGTTGGAGAACATACCAATATTGACCGGTACAGAGTTGCCTGCCAATAGAGAAACAATAGCGTCCTTAAGCCCATCAAAATTGAGCATAATATATTGTTTCAATCCCTCGTATGCATCTGTGTTGGTCCAATAACTTTCAAAACTCTGGCGCTTTACCGCTTTAATGACTGAAAATGGATTATAAACAGCAGACTCTTTTCCGATTTGATAGCCATCGTACCAATACTTAATCTGCTCTTTGTCCACATGGTACTTCTCCGCCAAATACTCTACCTCGGTTGGCAAGAAACCAAAATATCCTGCCAGTCCACCAGGACTAACCATTGTGTATTCCTCAAAGTTATTCAGCGCAGATTGCGTGTCGTATTGCTTAATAGGAAGAATACCAGTCATATACACGCCTGCGAATACACGGTCGGTATTTGCACCCTTGAATATGCGACGCAGCCATTTGACATAGTTCTCCATCAATTCGGGGTACTTGGGTGCCTCACGGCAGATAGCATCCCACTCATCCACAATCATGATAAACTGCTCACCCGTATGCTCAACCACTTGCAGCAAATAAGACATGAGGTCATTGCCCTCTTTGAGCTTTACATCCGAAAAAACTTCTTGTAAATCCGCTTTTATTCGTTGCTCCATCATATCCACTACTGCGCCCATATTGTCTTTGTAGGAAGTAGTAAAGTCGGTGATGTCCAAATATATAACAGGATAACGATTGAGATGCTGCTCGAAAGTTGGATGTTGTGCAATCGCCAAATCATGGAAAAGTGCACGAGAATCGCAAGATTTATCATAATAGGCGGATAACATCTTTGCAGCCATCGATTTACCAAATCGACGACAACGGCAAACGCAAGTGAACTGGTGTTCGGTACGAAGTGTTTCGTTGATGAACGCAATTAGCCCACTTTTGTCCACATACTCGCTATTACGAGCCTTTGCAAAGCTGCTATTTCCCAAATTGATAAACTCTGCCATGGTTATGTTTTATATTTGGCTGCAAAGATACACTTTTTTTTTGAGATATGCAAGAGAAGAGCAATTTTTTTGCGTTTTTTGACTCGGCGAACCACCGCCGAGCACTAGACAGGTGGCGGGTTGTCTCGCAGGGAAGTGCGCTTTGTGTCACGGTGATCATACGGTGAGGTCACGATGAAGTCACGATGAAGTCACAATGAGGTCACGATGAGGTCTCGATGGAGATAGGTGGCAAATAGGTGGAAGATAAAGGGCAATAAATAGGGAAACGTGGGGAATTATGAATTATTACAAAACAAAAATTATAGAAAATTAGCCAAAAATTATCAAAAATTTGATTAGTCAATACCAATATTGTTGTATAATGGAGTAAACTAACCAAAATTATAGCAGCTAATCATACGCATTTGACAAAATCAAGATTGCTTGCGGGCAAGAGAGATTTCGTGTTTGATGAAATCGTATAATCGGGCAGGTACTGGTGGTTTGCCATTGGCTTTGGGCATACGCTGGTGTTTACTTGCTTCACGCAATGCCTGCAGATGTTTCTCGTGCCAAAGCGCTTTCTGTTCTGGATCGTGCAGAATAGCACAAGCCTCCTCGTTGATACTGCGGAAGTTCTGTACGACAGCATGGGCTGCCATCTCTTTCTTCTTTGTTTTCGAATACTCAGGCTTTTTGCAATACGCTGCCCAGCCCGTTCTGCCAGGAATAGGGCGAAGATAGTGGTCCTTGTCAATGGAGCCACCAAGACTCTCTAAAAATGATGCTACATGTACAATCATAGTTGTGGCTTTTGGTAAGGTTAGTATTAGATTATGGATAGAGTGTAGAACGGGTATCCTACACTCTATCAAATGATTAAGGGATAGCCCCTTGGGGTATAATTATTTGTTATTCATGCGATTGAGGAAGCACTCAATGGTGTTGCGCATGAGCATGGTGATGGTCATTGGGCCTACACCGCCTGGGACAGGGGTGATAGCGCCAGCCACTGGCAAGACTGCCTCATAATCCACATCGCCCACGAGTTTGCCGTCCTCGGTGCGGTTGATACCCACATCAATCACAGCTGCACCTGGTTTGACGAACTCGGCAGTTACCATCTTCGCACGACCTACGGCAGCCACGAGGATATCTGCTTCACGGCAAACGGCAGCTAAGTCCTTGGTGCGGCTATGAGCAATCGTCACAGTAGCGTTGCGGTCAAGCAGGAGTTTGGCAACTGGTTTGCCCACGATATTGCTGCGACCGATGACAACGGCTTTCTTGCCCGCCATCTCTACGCCCGCTTGGTCGAGGAGTTCGATGATACCTTTTGGGGTACATGGGAGGATGCAATGTTGGTTGAGCCACAGGCGTGCCACGTTCTCAGGGTGGAAACCGTCCACATCTTTCTCGGCAGAGATAGCTGCAATGACTTTGTCCTCAGAGATATGTTTTGGCAAAGGTAATTGCACGAGGATACCGTCCACGAGTGGATCGTTGTTGAGTTTGTCGATCTCCGCAAGGAGTGTTGCTTCGCTTACATCCTCAGGCAACTCCACGAGGTGGCCGTCGAAGCCACAATACTCGGTTGCTTTGATCTTGCCGCGCACATACGAGCGGCTGGCAGGGTTGTCACCTACAATGATGACCATGAGGCAAGGACGGCGACCATATTGCTCAGCCAGTGCCTCTACCTCTATTTTCATCGCATCCTTGAGGGATTGCGAGATTTGTTTTCCGTCGATTATCATATACTTAGTTCAAAATTCGTGATTTTATAATGCCCAGTGAGCGATGTCTTTGCGGAAGAAGAGGTTATCGCATTGGATTTTCTCTATCTCCTTGTATACTTTCGCTTGTGCTTCGACGATGTCTTTGCCCGTAGCAATACACATCATCACACGTCCTCCATTGGTTTTCAGCACGCCGTTGTCGTTCTTCGTTCCCATGTGGAAGACAGGGCCGTCAAAGAGCTCAACGCCTTCAATCACAGCACCTTTCGCATAGTCGCCAGGGTAACCTTTAGAGGCGAGTACGACGCCGATGGTGGCTTCGTTTTTCCATTGTAAGGGGCTATTGGCTATTGGCGATTGGCTATTGGCGCCTGTAGCGATGCCGTAGAAGACATCGTAGGCATCAGACTCGAGGAGTGGCAATACGACTTCGGTTTCTGGGTCGCCGAAGCGAGCGTTGAACTCAATGACCTTGACACCTTGAGCGGTTTTCATTAGTCCACCATAGAGCACACCTGTGAGTGGCAATCCCTCTTGGCACATACCCTTGGCAACTGCTTCGAGGACATACTTGCGAGCAAAAGCCTCGTCTTCTTCGGTCACGAAGGGTAGGGGAGTGTAAGCACCCATACCGCCGGTGTTAGGGCCTTCGTCGTTGTCGTAAGCACGCTTGTGGTCTTGTGAGAGTGGCATTGGATAGACATTCTCGCCGTTCACAAAGCACATGAAGGAGAACTCTGGACCTTCCAAGTAATCCTCAATCACCACTTTGCCTTTGCCGAATGCCTCGTTGCAGAGCATATCTTGGAGCGCTGCGTCTGCTTCCTCAAGGGTGGTCGCAATCACCACGCCCTTACCAGCAGCCAATCCATCGTACTTGAGTACAGTAGGCAAGGTGCCTGCTTTGACATAAGCCAGTGCCTCTGCGTAGTCGCTAAACGACTGATAGCCAGCGGTAGGTACTTGGTATTTGTCCATGATAATCTTTGCAAACTCCTTGCTGGACTCGATTTGAGTAGCGGCTTTGGTGTGACCAAAGATAGGCATACCTTCTGCACGGAAAGCATCTACTACACCAGCAGCGAGCGCTGCTTCTGGTCCAACCACGGTGAGATCCACTTCTGTCTCTTTGGCAAAAAGGAGAAGCCCCTCGACATCGGTGTCCTTGATAGCCACGCACTCAGCCAATTGCGCAATACCTGCATTGCCCGGAGCGCAGTAGATTTTCTCTACTTGTGGGCTGCGCGAGAGCGCATACACGATAGCATGCTCTCGTCCGCCTCCACCTATAACTAATACTTTTTTCATTTGCAATTAATGTTTGAAGTGGCGTGTGCCAGTCATGAGCATGCAG
>JAZREU010000015.1:0-35911 GCA_045660925.1 Paludibacteraceae bacterium
TAACAAAATGCCAAAGGTAAAGACTAATTCCGGTGCTAAAAAAAGATTCGCTCTTACCGGAACGGGCAAAATCAAGCGTAAACACGCTTACAAGAGTCACATTCTGACAAAGAAGACTAAAAAACAAAAACGCAACTTGACTCACGTTGCATTGGTTGATTCAACAAACTTGCGCTCTGTTCGCGAAATGTTGGTTCTCCGTTAAGTATTAACCACCAAATTTAAAAAGTAGTAAAACTATGCCAAGATCAGTCAATCACGTTGCTTCGCGCAACCGTCGTAAAAAGATTTTGAGCCTCACACGAGGCAATTTTGGTGGCCGTGCTAATGTTTGGACAGTTGCCAAAAACACTTGGGAGAAAGGTCTCCAGTACGCTTATCGCGATCGTAAGAACAAAAAACGCACCTTCCGTGCTTTGTGGATTCAACGTATCAACGCCGCTGCGCGTTTGGAGGGTTTGAGCTACAGCCAACTCATGGGTGCATTGAAGAAAGCTGGTATCGAAATCAACCGCAAAGTCCTTGCAGACTTGGCGATGAACCAACCAGCAGCGTTCAAAGCTATCGCAGAGCAAGCTAAGAAGTCTATCTAATTAGATGTGAACATGAGTAAATAAGGTGTTTTTGCTAGAGGGCAAAACACCTTATTCACTTTTTTAATACATATGCACGACTTAAATACACGACTATAAATATAATACCAAATGCCACATAGTATGAAATACGCTAAATTCTTATCAGTAGCACTATCACTGCTCTTTTCGCTGGCTACATATGCCAATGCCTTGCCAGGATTTCGCTACGAAGATGCCACCAAGTTCCGTATTATTAACAAGGGGTGGGACCATACATCTGAGCCCTTTACACGCTTGCCTCAAGCATATATGGATAGTTGTCGCGAGGAACAAAGATGGCTGTATAACCATTCTTCGGGGATTGCCATACGATTTGCTACCGACAGCAAACGCGTCGCTGCACAATGGAATCTCAAAAACAATTTCCATATGCAACATATGGCAATGACTGGTATCAAAGGTACCGATTTATATTGCCTCAACCAAACTACAGGCAAGTGGGAATATGTCAATACAGCTCGCCCACAAGAGAAGAATCTTATAGCAGACTCCATACAATCCAAACTATTTGTTGAGAACCTGGATGGGGAAATGCACGAATATATGATTTACCTCCCCCTCTACGATGGCATCAACTGGCTACAGATTGGTGTGGACTCCACCGCACAACTGCTACAGCCACAAGTGGACAGCCCCCGTTCTATGGGAAAAATCGTTATCTATGGCACCAGTATCCAACAGGGCGGATGTGCCAGTCGCGTAGGTATGGTACCAAGTGCCATGATTCAACGCGACTTCAACTTGGAGTGTGTGAATTTGGGTACATCTGGTCAAGCTCGTATGGATTTCTATATAGCTGAGGCTTTGGCAAGCATCGAAGATGCTATTTGCTATGTGTTGGACCCCGTACCCAACTGCACCAAAGACCGCTGCGATACTGCTACATACGACTTTGTCAAAATACTACGTACTCTCCGCCCAGAAGTACCTATCGTGATGGTGGAAGGTCTGATGTACCCTTATACCCGCCATGATAGTTATCATGCTGAGTATTTACCACAAAAGAACGAGTGTTTCCGCCGTGGATTTGACCAGCACGCTGCTGAAAATCCAAGAGGCATCTATTATATGACTCACGACGGTCAAACAGGTCCTGATATGGAAGGTACAGTGGATGGTGTGCATCTGACTGACTATGGTTTTCGTGCATACGCCGACCTGCTGGAAATACACATCAAGGAGGCATTAGACAACACCGATGTGGACTACAATATACAACCCGCATACAATATCGTCCGCCCAAAAACACTATGGGAACGTTTGCTGGATTTATTCAAATAACACACTCAATCTAAACAGATACATATTATTTTCTTTATCTACAAAATATTCAATACGATGAAAAGAAGCATTTTATCCTTTCTCTTAGTCGCTGCAACAGCACTCCTATTTGCCAATCAGCCCTATTTTCGTGCCACATGGATCAGCACTGTTGCTAATATCGACTTCCCTACCAAAGCTGCTGTAGGCAACTATGAGCAACAAAAAGCAGACATGATTGCTATGTTAGATGCCCTTCAGGCAATGCACCTCAATGCTATTATCTTTCAAGTGCGCCCTACTGCCGATGCGTTGTACCAATCCGCATTGGAGCCATGGAGTGCTTGGCTCACAGGCAAGCAAGGTGTGGCTGCCAGCTACGACCCTCTGGAATTCGTATGCCAAGAGGCACATAAGCGAGGCATGGATGTACACGTATGGGTTAATCCCTATCGTGTGACAGGTGGAGGTAGTAGGATTGAAGACATCGCTCCTGATCATATCTACCACAAGCATCCTGAGTGGTTCGTTAAATACGGTTCGCAATGGTATTTCCAGCCCTGCCTGCAAGAGACACGCGATTTCCTATGCCAAGTAGTAGCAGATTTGGTTACTCGATACGATATACAAGGTATTCATATGGACGACTATTTCTATCCCTACCCTGTTTCAGGACAAGATTTTCCCGATGCTGAACATTTTGCGAAAGATGCTCGCGGATTTGATAATATCGGTGATTGGCGTCGTGATAACGTAAACCTCGCTATTGAGCAAGTGCGTAACACGATCAATAGCATCAATCCAGAGGTGCAGTTTGGTATCTCACCTTTTGGTATATGGCGCAACAAGAAGAACGACCCACGAGGCAGCGAGACTGGCGGTTTGCAAAACTATGACCAACTCTATGCCGATATCCTTCTGTGGATGGAGAAAGGGTGGATTGACTACGTGGTACCTCAGCTCTATTGGGAGATTGGCAAGAAAGTAGCTGACTACGAGATTCTGGCGCACTGGTGGGCTCAACACGCTACCGACAAGTGCCGTGTATATATCGGAATGGCGCCTTATCTTTTGGGAGGGGAGAAAGCAGCATCAGCATGGCGCACTGGCAACGAGATATGCCGTCAGCTGCGTCTCAACCAAACGATAGAAGGTATTAGTGGCGAGTGCTATTTCCGAGCATGCGACTTGCAAAACAATCGCTATCATTTGGCGGATAGCCTGCAACAAGTGTTCTATCCTACCTATGTGCCTGCTCCAAGAAAATAAGGCACTAAACGATTATTTTGAGCGTTTCGCTCAAACTGCCTTGTATGGCAGTTCTTCACCCCAAATGAAAAAGAAAGAGGATGTGTCAACATGCTGACACATCCTCTTTCTTTTTCATTGTTTGCTGTGTTTAATTAATCACCAATAATATCGTTTATGTATCCAGGATTCATAGAAATATTATTTGCACCTGAAGCAGCGCAGATTGTATAATCCAGTTCTATTGAACTTACTATAACAGTAGGTTTGATATATGTTTTCATTGCTCTTTCTTATTTTACGATTTGACCACTAATGTTATAGATTGTACCATCACGCATGATATACAGCGAACCATTGATGAGTACTTTTTCTGCAGTACCTTGAGTAGTACTAATATTGTGTATATTGGTGCTTGTTTGCTCTCCTTCCACTGCCATCGTTACTCGTTTGCGTCCTGGCGCTTGTGATGGAGCTTCGCCCACTTCACAAACATCTCTAATATCAATATAAGCGCGATTAGCACCTACGCTCACGCCAGAACCTGCTTTCCATAATTGATTACTATGGAGTACATAGTAGTTATCATGTCCATCAGATATCTCTCGTTGTTCGAACGAACCAATCAATCCATTATAGCTGGAGGCATCTGACGCATAATCTATTCCATAGTTGCAAACGATCTCTAATGCACTTGAATGGAAGATATAAGGTACACCTGCTTCCATGTCTCCCACTTCTTCAAGAACGATGACACTATTCGCCAAATCTTTATACGCAATCTTGTAGAAAGTAGCACCTGTTCGTTGTGATTCAGACACATTGTATGGTAAACAGATTGTACCATATTTTCCTACTTCATCCACAATGCGTATATACTCCGTTTCAAAATCAATCGTAATTGGAGTAAGGGTGTAGGTGTATTTATCTGTTATCATATTATATTGACTGTATGCTGTAAATGTAAAGTTTTTCACCTTAATGGCCACACCTACAGGCAATTTGCCTGCAAGAGCCTCATTTACATTAACGGTGAAAGCGGCGCCATTGTCTTTTAGTATTAGCTCGTCAGTAGTGCTAGAGAGAACGGTCGCAGTATTGCCTGTATAAGTATAGAGAATATCATCCATTGCGTTACCAGACAAATCACTCAGTCTGGCAATGTTTTGTTGTCCCATCAAAGCACCTGTCACCGTAATCGTTTTGTTGTCAGCACCAGTAGAGACAATCGTGATTGTCTCCTCAAACTGAGCATTAGCCGTAGGGGCGAGAGCGACGGTAACGGTCACGCCAGCTGCTGCATCTTCTTTGGTGATAGTCGTTTTGTCAATAGTAATAGCGCTACCGCTCACAGCAAGCGTAATATCATCGGTCAAGTCGCGACCAGTGACGGTAAAGGTCTTGGATGTTGTAGTATATCCAGGTATGAACTTACCCATATTCAGCGATGACTTGCTTACTGTTATCGTTGGCGTAGCTGGCACTGGAGAGTCACCACCACCTTCAGTACCTTCTTCAAGTTCTTGGTAATTCGTAAATATACCCCATCCTGCAGTTGCTTTATATGTATTTACGGATTGCTTTGGCACATAAATAGGACAATCAGTAGGAACATTTTGGAAGCATTGATATTTTCCAGCAGCTGTAGGCGCAGGAAGTGTAGGTGGTGTGGATGCTTTACATGTGATTTTTGTTACAGTGGAACAGTTAGCTAACGCATAAGTTTTTATATCTGTTAGTGTTGAGGGTAAGCTAATTTCTGTACAAATTATACTGCCGTAAAATGCATAGGCCCCTAATGCAGTTACTCCTTCGTTGACAATAATCTTTGTGACACTGGTTCTGGATGCATACCAAGGAGATTTCTTGCCACCACCGAAAGTGGAAGTTGCATAATCACTCATCACCCCTGTTCCTGAGATGGTGAGTACTCCGTCGGTTAAATCCCATAAAAGTCCGTCATCTGTAGTACCACCTTCTCCCTTTACAGTTGTTGAGCAGAGGAGTAGAGTTGCTACGATGAATAAGAAGGGTGTAAAAATCTTTTTCATACATTCAAACATTTAATAGTTAATACCTTATTTTATCTAATACCTTTATTTACAATTCGATACCTAATATATTGTAGGCTTTGTTATCGCGAAGGATAATTACTTGTCCGTCGCGGAGTAGTTTGTGCGTTTGTACTCTTGGTGTAGGAGTTGTTTCCACTGAACTTGGAATATTCAAAGGGTGTCCCCATGTGAAGTTATCTACATAATAGGTTTCGGAATGCGGACCACGAAGCCCCGTGAAAGAAAAACCTATATGGAACACAGGTGCGATATTCTGACCCGTCAAATCCATCACATACGGAATCCACATACCCGATTCCTCTTCAGTGTGAGGCAGAGCCATCTGAATCGGTTCCAAATAGAGTTCAGAGCCTTCCACCTCAATATAGAGTACTTCAAAAATACCTACTTGTCCTTCCATCAAGAAATCCCCTCGTATATCAAATCCCAAATGAGGTACTTCGGTATTGGCTTTCAATGCTGGACTGATAAGTATCATTTGACATTCCGATTCATTGGTTGCGCCATAGACATACGGTGTTACCTTTGCACAAGCATCGCCATCAAACTCATATCCCCACCAAGCGCGCGTTCCTTTCGTAGCCACATTTGTCCATCCGTTATAATTCTGGAGAGCACCATTGCGTGGTGTTTCGTCAAATGTACACATATATAGAGCCAATGGTTCGGACTCATCAATAATGAGTTCATCCCCTTCTTTTTGTTCTGGATCTACATCGTTAGCGCATGTGCCAGTCACTTGAAACGATACGCTTTCTGCAAGCAGAGCCGATGCCTCAATGGTGGCTGTAAAAGTCCCTTTTTGCTTTGGTGAGAAAGTCAGGGTAAAAGTCTGTGTAGCATTCTTCTGCAGAGTGGTTGAACTGAGAATATATGTGCCAGGCGTTGACTGCTCTTTAATGATGATTGTACCCGACCAATCCAGCAGGTTTTTAGTCGTGACAACAAATGACTGTTGTTGCTGTTTTCCTGCGTTGGCTGTGAAATTCGTTACATTGGCGTGGTCTATCGTAATAGTAGGTGGGTTTGCTGGGTCATACGCCATAGCTTTAATGGAGAACCCTTGATTTAGACTGTCAGTAGGGGACTCGAAGTTGACAAAAGCCTTTAGTTCACCTATTTTTGTTGGGCGGAACGCCACATAAATCTTTGTGGTGCTTGTACCTGCCTCAATTGTTTCCGTCGATAGCGCAAACTGGTCTGCATTTGCGCCCGTTAGGTAGATAGACATTGGGGCTACCAAAGCGGATGCAGTGGCTGTAATCTGAAAATACTGTTCAACTGTTGTATTGATGGGAGTGGCTACATCATTGCATAACTTGGTTGTTTTGAATGAGATGGCCTCTGCTTGCGCCATCACTATATATCCAATAAATAGGAGAAATAATAAGAATCGTTTCATAAGAATCTGTGTATTGTTGGAAGTTGTTTATTGAACTTGTGTACCTATGACATTGAAAAATTCGCCATTGCGATAGAGTAGGATTTGTCCATTGCGAAGTATCTTACGAGCGTGCTGTGTTGTAATAACCTCATCAACTGCCGTTTGATGTGTTTTGTATTTTGCGTCAGTTAGGTCGCTGCTACTACGCAACCCCAGCACCAACTCGCTGAGCGACATGCTGATACCAGTTACGGTGGCTGTTTGTGGTATCTCTTTGCCAGCCAAGTCGCAGTCTGGGAAGAGCATCAAAACTGCCTCGCCTGTAGCGTCGCTCACTACGATTTCTTCCTCATAGGAGAAAACTTTTCCTGCAAAAGCACCAAAATCAACTGTCTGGGTTTGCATCACTGCATATGGATAGTAGTCGCCCGTCATATAGGTGGTTAGAAAACTTATATCGCCCACTACATTCTTGATATACTTGCCGTGGTTCTTAATCTCTGCATATGCAGGTGAAACGGCATAAGAGATGATATTTGAACCTTCTTCTTTGAGTACAACAATCAGGTTCTCTAATTCATCTCCGACTGCTACTTGCGTACATTCTGCATTGTTGTACACCTGCGAAATATCTACAATAGCACCTGCCTTGTTGATATATTGTTCGATATATACGCGATGTGCTTCCGTGTCAATGTGTGTTACAATTGCTTGACAAGCACACATATATACCGTTTCTCCATCACGACTTACTTCATCGTTGTAAAACTGCAATAGAGTCATTAGGGTATCTTGGGCAGTAATCTGTCCATCTTCTATATCTTCGCCTTCTACATAGGGAAGATAATTGCTGAAAGCACTCCAACTGTCTGCAGCCTGATACGCAGCAATAGAAGCCTCTGGCACATATACTCTGCAGTCGTTTGGTATATTTTTAAAATTGGTATATCCGCTCGCTCCGCTCATTGCACAAACAGGAGGAAGAATAGCTTTGCTAACGATGTTAACAACCGTAGAACAGTTCATAAAGGCGTACCCCGCGATATTCTCCAATGAGGCAGGCAAAGTGATGCTTGTGCATTTCGTGTTGCCAGAGAATGCGTATGCTCCTAATGAAATTACACCTTCCTCCACTACGATAGAGAACACCGAATCACGATGAGCATACCAAGGAGATTTCTTGCCGCCACCGAAAGTGGATGTGGCATAATCATCCATTGCTCCCTCACCAGAAATAGTGAGGACGCCGTCTGTGAAATCCCATGAAAGTCCGTCATCTGTAGTTCCATTGATGGCATGGGCAGAAGCAACGATGCTACAAAACGCTACACATAAAAATAAAAACTTGGTAATAGTGTTAAAATGTGTCATAAAAATAAATTTTAATGGTTGAAAATTGCACTACTTCGTAAAAAAAAACGCAAAGGTACATTTTTTTGGTCATATATGCAAATAAATTACGCTATTTTTACATTTTTTCTTCTTTATTGTATTTGTCGAATCAGAGATGATAATCTGTACCATGCCATAATAGACCTCAAATAGTACCAAAAAAATGTACTAATGAATGAAACGCCCGTGCGCATACGCGTGCGGGAAAGATAAACAAGCAGGGTGGAGCTAATTACTCCACCCTGCTGATTTGCATCCGTATGAATTATTATTCTGGTTCGCTTACAGTAATATCACCTTTATTGCTTTAAGGTTTTGAAAGTCCCTAAAGTATTTACTTATACAAGAATCGCTTGATGCTCTTCTTAGGTGTTTTCTCGAAAGGTTCTTCCTTAATCTCAATATCGTGTACGCGCGAATAAGAAGGTAGTGCATCGTTGAGTTTCTTGAGGTTCTCCTTCATGATCTTCTTCAGTTCGTCGAGCGAGATACCCTTAGTGGTTTCCTCGTCTGGGAAGACCAGACCAATGAGTTTGCCTTCGCGTTCCACTACCACAGACTCAGCCACGCCGTGTTGGTTGTTGAGTTTGTCCTCAATCTCCTCTGGGTAGATATTCTGTCCGCTGGCACCAAGGAACATACTCTTGATACGACCACGGATAAAAATATTCTGCTTCTTATCCATATAACCAAGGTCACCTGTGCGCAACCAACCGTCCTCGGTAAAGGCAGCACTGGTAGCCTCGTCGTTTTTGTAGTAACCCATCATGACGTTCTCGCCACGTACAAGGATTTCGCCTTCGCCTTTCTCATTTGGATTATCAATCTTCGCTTCCATGTTTGGCACTGGTGCACCACAAGAGCGACGTTTGAAGTATTTAGGAGGCAGACCGCTGACCAGTGGTCCGCACTCGGTCATACCAAAACCGATAGAGAGTGGGAAATTGACATCCATCAAGCATTTCTCCACCACAGGATTCATGGCAGCGCCACCGCAAAGGAAGTAGCGAACTTGTCCGCCAAACGCTTTCACAAGCGACTTCTTTACATATCCACGCAGCAAATTCATGATACCTGGGGTGTACCAGAAGAACTTCAGCACCGCTTTGCTGAGTAGTGGATCAAGTTTCTTCTTGTGGATCTTCTCAATGACCAATGGTACAGTAGCTACCAAGTATGGTTTCACATCCGCCATCGCCTTGAGCAAGATGCTTGGGGTAGGCGCCTTGGTGAGATAGTAGATAGTAGCACCTGCGCTGAAAGGATAGAGGAAGTCCGCCAACTGCCCGAACATGTGCGCGAGAGGCAACATACTCACTACGCGCTGTCCAGGCTCTACAGGCAGGATATGTTTGCCATTCTCCACGTTGTTGCTCAGTGAACGGTGGCTAATCATTACGCCCTTAGGCGAACCTGTGGAGCCAGATGTGTAGTTGATGAGTGCCAAGGAGTCGAGGTCAATCTCGCCATCTTGTACGAGCGAGAAGAATGTGGTCTCAGTGAGAGTAGATGGCTCGGCCATCACATGCTCCACATTGCCTTTGTATGGCTCAGCTAAGTGGATAAACGAGAAATCATCCATAGACATGATGGCTTGCAGTTCTGGGAGTTGTTGGTTTTGCAGCTCGCGCCATACGTATGGTCCCACGATGAGCATCTTGGAGTCGGAGTGCTCGATGAGGCGTGCCAAGTCTTCGGCTTTGAAGTCCTGCAAGAGGGTCACTGCCACTGCTTTGTATGACATGATGGCCATGTAGCTGACTACCCAGTTGGAGCAGTTGCGGCTGGCAATGGCAATCTTATCGCCGGGTTGAATGCCCATAAGGCGGAAGAGCTTATGGAAGCGACGCACCTGCTGTGCTACTTCGCCATGGGTGTATTGTTTCTTCTCTCCGTAATCCACAAAGGCTACATCTCGCCAACGGTTATGGATCACCTGATCCATATAATGTAAAAAATGATGTTTCATAATCAGTTAATAGTTAATAATTAATAATTTAATATCTGCCCAAAATCTCCTCTCTTGTAAGTTCCTCCCCAATAGTCTCCGTAGGTTGGTATGGCACCTCATGTGGTGCTTTACCTGGTTCAAAAGTAAAATAGGTGCAACTACATTCCGCCAACACGTCCCCCTCTTCACTGCGTATCTCGCCATCCACGACAGCTATATTACGCTTCTGCTCACGCAATCGCGCACGCAACTCTACATACCTTTGATTTATCGCCACAGGCTTGCGAAATCGAGTCTCCATCTTGGCTGTCACTCCCGATTTGTGCAAGATATGGGCAACAACCCAACCACATATTTCATCCAACAACACCGACTGCACTCCACCATGCAATGTATTGATCCATGATTGATAGTCCTGCTGTGGTTTCCAAAAGCACACAATTTCCTCTCCGTCCTCATAGAACTGCATCTTTACGCCGTATGGGTTAGTCGGGCAACAGCCAAAGCAGTTGTAGCCCTCCATATCAAGCCATGGGTTCTTAATTTGTTGCATATAATTCCTCCAATAAGTGTTGAAAATTTACATTATTCGGTTCTTCGGCGAGCAGCTTCTCACAGAGTGCGATTGCCTCCTCTTTTCTACGCATTTTGTCCAAACTATAGATATAGGTCATCTGCACGGCACGCCTGTTCCATCGTTCGTAGTCAGCCCCCTTCACGGCATACAAGCTATCTGCTTTTTGATAATAAAGCAAAGCCGTCTTCTTGCTACCAAAAGGGCTATAGAACTCCACATTCCCCTGCATCGACAGTACGAACGGATCATTATCGTTCAGCTCCATCGCCCGCTGGATATTGCTATAAATTCCCTTGGCATATTTCATCAACTGGCTTTTGTCTAATGCCAACCGATAGGTGTTTACACTCGCCAAGTAGGCGCAATATCTTTCCTCAGGCAAGACGTTTTTCATCAGCTCCAAGTGATTGGCAAAACGCTGAATCAGCACTTTGCCTTTCTCTGCATCAATCCCCAACATATACGCCGAAAAACCGTATTCATAATTCAGCAGTTGTTTCCTCTGCTCGGTAGTCATACTATCCCACTCTGCTGAATCTATATAATGCTCCCACACGCTCATATCGCGTGTGATATATGCTTGATACAACTGATGGTTCGAGTACTGCGCGTGGCACAGCCCCGAAACCATCAGTAATATTGGCATCAGCAATCGAATCACTTACCTTCTTGCTCAAGCATGAGTGTGCGAGTTGGTTGGTCGCAAACCTCTGCTGGGCCGTAGTATTGGATAGGACCAGGATAGATGTAGCTGAGTTGTGGATCAGCCCAGTCTGCACGGTGAGCAGCCAAGTATTTGAATGGCTCGCCATTGAGGTCCACCAATGCTTTTTGGATAACTGGTTTCATCTTACCATGGCGACGCTCCATGTTCATCATCATGGTTACAGGTACACCACCAGCTACCCACTCAGAAGCAGGCTTGGTGAGGTTCTTCACGAGTGCCATGTAGCCAGTCTTGCCAGCAGCGATGAGGTGAGCAGCGGTGTTACCAAGGCTGTAGCAGTAGTCGGCATCGAAGTTACTTGGCATAGCGCAACGACCTTCGTAACCGAAGAAGTGGTTGAGGGCTGCGAATTTGCCTTTGTATGTGCCAGCAGCTTTGAGTTGAGCAAGACGTTTTTGTACCATCTCGATAAGGAGTTTCTCTGTCTCGATTTGGCTTACCATCACGTTGCCGTGAGGGTCGCGGTCAAGGGTCAATTGCTTAGCAATACCCTTTGGCAAGCTACGATAGAGGTCGCAAGATGCAGGGGTGAGTTTGCTCTTTACATACTCACGTTTAGCATCATCGCCTTCGAGGGCAGCAAACTCTTCATTTTCAGCGAGCATGTCGTTGAGCTCTTGGATAAGCACACGCATAGCTGGGATAAACTCAATCAGTCCCTCAGGAATGAGGATAGTACCGAAGTTCAAACCTGCATTAGCACGAGCTACTACAACTTCCACGATTTGCTCTACCACCTCGTTGAGGGTCATGTTCTTTGCCTCAACTTCCTCTGAGATAAGGCACACGTTTGGTTGTGCTTGCAATGCGCACTCCAGTGCGATGTGGCTGGCACTGCGACCCATGAGGCGGATGAAGTGCCAGTATTTCTTGGCAGAGTTAGCATCGCGTTGGATGTTACCGATAAGCTCAGCGAAGGTCTTACAAGCGGTGTCAAAACCGAAACTGGTCTCAATCATCTCGTTCTTGAGGTCACCGTCGATAGTCTTAGGACAACCAATCACTTGGATACCGCAGTTCTTTTGGAGGTAGTACTCAGCGAGCACGCAAGCGTTGGTGTTGCTGTCGTCACCACCGATGATAACAATAGCCTTGATACCCAACTCGTTGCACACTTTGATACCGTTGTCGAATTGCTCTGTCTCCTCGAGTTTGGTACGACCAGAACCGATGATGTCAAAACCGCCAGTATTGCGATATTCGTCGATTACGTCAGCTGTCAATTCTGCATACTTGCCATCCACCAAACCACTTGGTCCGCCAAGGAAACCATAGAGTTTGTTTGCTGGATTGATGCGCTTGAGAGCGTCAAACAAACCGCAGATTACGTTGTGACCACCAGGAGCTTGACCCCCAGAGAGGATAACGCCCACGTTGAATGGTGCTACCTCAGCTGCCTGAGCAGCAGGTTCAAACTCAATAACGGGCATACCGTAGGTGTTAGGGAAGAGTTTTTGAATCTCCTCTTGGTCCGCTACGGATTGCGTTTTTTCGCCTTCTTTCAGGCTTACCTTTCCTTGCAAAGCTACTGGCATCTTAGGTTGATACGCAGCACGTGCAATTTGCAAAGGACTCTTTGTCATTGTCATAATTCTAATGTATTTAAATAGTTTTTTATTGTTTTTATTATTTTAGTCTATCCCATTTACGCTTCCGACAATCTACATTTCCGCAATTACGCCACAAAGGTACTAAAAAAAAATGGAATATGCAAGATTTGTGTGATTTTTCGTATAAAATATGCTTGTGCATGTAGCCAGTACCCCCAACTACCATCCAGGATGTGCCATGAAATGGTAAGTAATAACCGATTGGTAACCGATTGGTAAGCGATGGATCTCGAGAAATTCACATGCGCAGAAGGGATATTGTGTAAAGTGTAAGGTGTAAGGTGTAAAGGTGTAAAGTGTAAAGGCATAGGTATAAAAAATGAGTTGGATAGCTGTCCAACTCATTTTTATTATCGGAGGCATTAACCTTTAGCCTACAGCTATGCTGCTGCCTCATCGCCTAATTCTCAGGTATAGATTAGGCTTTTTTATAACCTTTGTCCTTGTGCATCATACACAGCATCAGCGGTGCGTATGATGAGGTGACCATCGATGATGTATTTCTTAACGCCTGTTGCCTTGTCGTCGTTTTCCTCGTTGCCGTCACCAAAGATGTTCTCAACCGATGTAGCAGAGCGGTTAGGATCAACCGATAAGCTGAAACGATTCTCGTAGGTACCAGCATCGAGTGTAACGGTGTACTCATCCAATAGCATATTGGTGTGTGCACCTGTTTGGTTGTCCAAAAGAATAACGCTAATACCATCTGTACCGTCAGGCATGCGGAAGGTGTATTCGCCTGCGGTAGCAATGCGTACACCTACAGGAACGGTTGTTTTCGCCATAGGGAGGGCATTACCTGCTACTTGGATATTCTGTGTGCCTGTGAGTGTGTAGATGTTCAAACCGCTATTGAAAATCTTAGTCATATCGATATTCAAGTCGAAGTCAGCAGTAGCGTCTTGCTCTTGGAGCTTGATGATGGTTTGGTCTGCCGATGCATCACTTTGGTATAACTCCAAGCGCAATGTGTACTCGCTTGGCATATCGCCTATACGGCGAGCAGCGATGCCTTTCACAAATTCAGGTGCGCTCCATTCTACTGTACCTGCATATTGTACCATGTATGCAAACATGGTTTGGAAGTTATTCGTTTGTGGGTTATTGGTTGCTACGTATTTATCGGTTGCAGGTATATATCTATAGTAGAAGTTAATACATTCTTCTGTAACATTAGGGTCTTCTAATCCCTCGTGTGCGCTTCCGCCAACGCCTACAGAAGCAATGTCTTTGTAGCCCGGTACACCGATGAGGTTCCAGTTTGAGTCGTAAATGTAGCGGTAGTCGCGCTCGATGGTGCATTTATGTTCAGGAACTATTGCTGTTGTTACTGCGCCCGTGATGGTTTGAAGTGGTGAGGCAGATGGGAAATAGAGGCTTACTTCACTAGTATTGGTAAATACAGTAGATGAAGTTCCCATTTTATTGAGATTGAGGCAGAGTACATAGCCTTGGCCTGCTTTCAATGTGTAGTCAAGATTGGTGATGTACTTCCAATAGGTATCGGAGTCTATCCAATAACCATTTGCTGCGCGTGCTGCACCATCGTAGTACTCCATAATCCAGTGTTGTCCATACTCACCGAAGCCGAATACATCTCTCAGTTTGACATCGAATGGGAATGATACCCAATAGAATGCACGTTCGTATTGAGATTTCTTTTCATTGTCTGGCAGTTCATTTCCTTCTTTATCAAGATTATTGAGGAAATACTTGTCGAATGTCATGACCGCATAACCTGTACCAACACCAGATAGGGTATTAGAATTAGGATTGAATTGCAACTGTTCTGCTCCATTTTGATTGTGACGGATAATCATCATGTCAGCACCTAATTCTTGGTCTTCTCCGTCTACGGTATTGCCACCAGCCAACCATGCCACTACTAAGTGGTTGGTCTTGAAATCGTAGATAAGGCGTACTTTGTAGTCTTTGCTGGCTGTTGTACTCAACAGATTGATTGGTTTAGCTTCGCTACCTTTGAAGTATTGTACTGATTCGTTATAGGTGGCTATGAGTCGAATCAGAGTTTGGGCATTTACGTTTACATCGGTTTGATATATCCAGTTGCCCAAGTCTGTGAACATAACTTCATTCGCATGGAGTCCATCTCGGTCGCTCTCTAATTCACCCTCTATGAAGGCGTTGCCTAATGTGTCTTTCAGTTGATCATTACCTTGGAGTACGAGGAAGCGGTCTCGTGTCCATGCAGAACCTGCAATGTATGCACGAGTGATGGTGTTGTTGCGATTATCCCAAGTAAAGCGCACATTGGCATCAACAGGCAAGGAACCTTCTGCTACATTCTCTTTTCTTATTAGATCATCACCATCCAAGGTGTCGGAGATACAGAGGCTATAATCGTTACCGATAGTGAACTTAACATTCTTATTTGCTGTTATCCATCTGCAGAAGTAGTGTGTGAAATGTTCGTGGACGCTGGCGTATGTGCTGAAGTTCATTAGGTTAGCAGTCTGGCGGAAGTAGTCCCATCCTCCTTCTGCTGCATCAGTACGGATGTAGAACTCGCCCGTATAGAGATGAGTAGCGTCAGTAAGCAATTCAGCACGTGAGTCTGTTTGTTGCAGCACAAAGTTATATACAGATGTAGCTTCTACATTGACTGAATATGTATTATCTGTTTCCCAAGTTGCAGTGGCTGTTGCGGGATCGATGGCAGTACAATGTTGTAGCACAATTTGTGGCTGCTGGTCATGGTGTACGAAGAAACTTACTGTGTCTTTGTAATCAATACTGCGCTTTTTGATATAGTGACCAGGGTGGAAGGAATCATCGGTGTTGTCTTGGTATGCCAAGCGATAATCACCAACGCTCAATGGATATTCCAAAGATACCATCACTTTACCATCACCTAAAGAAATGGTAAAGAGGTATTCGCCAGTAACGTTTGGTTCGATTTTAGCATTTTTATTTGGATCTGATTCTGGCTTGAACCACCAATTTGTGCAATCGTCTTGAGTCATTGTCCTTGGTTCGCTATACCAGTCGCCGTTTACGTTATTGATTTTGAACTGATATGTTGTGTTTCCAGACAAACTTACTTTTACTGTAAAAGTATATCCGCCTGTTATAGGGGCTGTAAATGGATTAATATCTGTGCTCCAGCCATTTTTATCGCTTGACCATTTGTAGCCAGATTCAGTGGAGTTGTATTTCATCCAGATACCGCTACTGAAGTATGAGGTTTTGTTGGTTTTCTCTGCAGTTTGGTCTCTTTCTGGAATAAACAATTGCATTTTGTCTTGACGGTCTGCACGATAAATAGCATTGTGCTCATAGAACTCGTTGTAATTGGACATGTCGTAATCGCTAAATGCAATGTGAGAGAATCCATTTAAGTCTTTCAAGATGTAGTAGTAAACATCCGATAAACCGATACGGGTCATTTGACCGAAATTATTGCGGTTATTTTTAGGCGTAACACCTATATTATTGCCCCAAACATCCCCAGTGAAAGTATATACATAGATTTTGTCCCAGTTGAGGTTGTTCTTGAAGAAGATACATTCCTCGTATCGTACCCAACGGGCGTAAAGTTCTATGTCTTTGGTGACAGGTGTTCCGAAGTTGTATAATGTAGCATCAGAATATTCGCCAGTAGTGTACCAACCTCCAAAGAGGTAGCCGTTTATTTCGCCTACAGTAGGTTTAACCACTGTGTCGCGAGGATCGATGTACTGATTGTTGATCGTCCAGTTAGGAATAGGTACTCCCTTAGGGATACCGAGGTTGAATACTACTTCGCACTTTGTTTGTGTGAAAGAAAGATTAATAGTTGCAGGTCCATTGATGGTGTGTGATGCTGCAAGATCTATGGTCTCGTCACACATGGTGATTTGAGCGTCGTTGTTATATGCCCAACGGTCTGCAGGTATGATGTCGTCTATAGTGATAGATGCGCTGATGGCTTTGGAGATTGTGAAGGTCTTTGTATCTGTATCACTGGTATATGTCTCGCCGTCAATCACAATAGAGCCTTTACCAGTGATGTTGATTCTGAGTTCAAGTGTTGGAGCTTCAAATGTGGTCCATTTGCTGTTGTCGTAAATGGTGGACCAAGTGCCACTTCCTTTGCTCCATGCTCCAGCTGCAACTGTGTATTGGTTTTTACCATCTGTTGGAATCTTTAAATCGTTTGTTTGATTCCATAATTGAGTATCTTGAGTCCATCCATTAGTGTTGCTTGAAGGATTCATACGGCAGAAGATAACTGAAGTATATGACTTACCAGTCGGAATAGTTACCTCATACAAACCCGATTGACCCGTAACTGCTGTCATGTTTACCCATTCCTCACCATCGCCGAAGAAATATGCTGCAAATCGAGCATTACTTTGTGTCCAGTTGCTATTTGGTTTGAGATAGAGATGGGTGATGTTTGTAGATGTCAGATCGTACAATGTTTTACCATCTGTAGGTACGGTCAAGGTCGTGGTAGTGAAGTCGTTGCTACCTGTGATCGTGATTTCTTCTACACCGCCAAGGATGTTAGCAGTATAATAGGTACCATCGCAGTCAACCTTTTCCATATCGTATGCAACGCTGTTGTAGTTCCACTTGAAGTCTGCATAACTGCCATCACTCTTTATATATATAGTAGTAGGAGGTAATTCCGTCCACTTGGCATAGAGAGTAATGTTTGATGTATAGTCTGTTGCTCCTAAAGAAGTAACTGCAGTTCCAGTACAAGCAGAAGTGGTAAACCAACCGTCAAAAGTATAACCAGTTTTGGTGGCAGTCTTCAAGGTCGTTGCAGTGCCATAGGTATGTTTGGTAGGGTAACCATTGGCATGTGTGCCAGAGAAAGTGGCGTTGTTTTGATCTTTGTATGTAATGGTATATTGTTTTGCAGTCCATCGTGCATAAAGGGTAGTGTTGCTTGTCTTGTCCCAATTCTTTGCACTGCTTCCGTCTGCGTTGTAGTATTTAGTACCACCTGAAGTTGCATCAAAATATCCGTTAAAGGTATATCCTGTGCGAGTTGGTGGGGTAATGGTTGGCATAGCTGCGAGATAGGTGGCAGTTACAGATGATGTTCCTCCCGTACCTGATCGTTTGTCCAATGTGACATTGTATTGTTCTGGTTTCGCATCAACAGTGATTTTTACATCCTTAGTAGGCATCGTGAAGGTGTATTGGTTGTTAGCGTTAGGTCCTGTAAGTGTAGGTCCGTCGCTGGAAACATCTACGCGATAGCCCGCAGTTGGATTCACTACGAATGTGACTGTTGCGCCTTCTTCAGCGGAAGTTGGGTTGCTTGCTCCGTATGTCCAACCCGTTCCTTGTGTAGTGTAGGTGATGTTATGGCTGTTTGCAGGAATCGCCTCGAACTTTACATATACGGTTTTGTTTGCGGTGAGAGTGCCAGCATTGTAAGTGGTACTGGTACCTGCTGCTGTGATTTTTGAGGTGCAACCTGAATTACTATACCAACCTTCTACTTGGTAGCCCGTATTAGGTGTTGCGGTAAAGGAAATAGAAGTTCCATAATTGAGCGTTTTTGTACCTGTTGTGGTGATAGCAGTTTCACTATTTAATTTAATCGAACCCCAACGAGTTGTTGAGCATACACCATAGGAAACGGTGTGTTGGTTAATTGTAAAACGAGCATATACAGTGTGTGCATCAGATACGGTGTAAGAATTAGAAGTAATCTTGTTTCCGTTAGCATCATACCAACCGTCAAATGTGTAACCTGCAAGTACATTAGAGCAAGATAATGAAACGGTAGCAGAGTACGCTGCAGAAACGGTAGCAGATACAGTAGTACTATTTTTTGTGAGAGAAGCAGATTTCGCGCCTGCAGCTGTTTCAGATGTGAGAGCGTATGTAGATGCTTTCAGATCAGCAGGAACCACAGTTGCATCTACCCAATTAGTACCATTTTTGATTTGAGCTTTGATGGTTTGGGTGCGGTTGACAGCAGTAGCGTAGGAAGATGCGTCATTCTTAATAGCTTTTGTAGAATTGAAGAGATGATACTTTGAGAAGTTGGTAGTAAACTTGCTTGATGCGTGAGATGCATATCCCTTGCGATTCGTAGGAGAGTTACCTTCGCCACCCCAATCTTTTGCATCGATAAAATAATACTCAGAAGCCCCACTCCAACTCACAGTTTTCCAATAATATAAATTAGTATTAGAAATTTTTGTCATGTTGTAACCTTGCGACCAAGTGCTATGTCCTAATAAGAGAGACACATTTGTCCAATCACTTGGTTTTTCAAAATAGACATAGTAATTCGCAGTAACATTGAAAGCCCACGCATTACTTACTCCCATTAGTAGGAGAATGAGGATGGCAGTTATTCGTATACCTTTGGTATATCCTTGTAATAGGTTAAGAAATTGTTTCGCCTTCTTCTCGGCGTAAGTTGTAAATGTTTTCATATTGTTTTTATTGTTTTATTCGTTTTTCTTTGTGAGCAGAGGTCAAACCAATGACCAAATGCTAGTCATTGATAACTTATAACTCAAGTAGAGTAACATATCTATAAGGGATGCTTTCTTCTGTGATTATTAGAGGAGGGAGATATGTTCCCCTAAATATCTCGTTATACACGGAGTGGCAAAAACTAATATCCTTGTGATCGTCAACATTACCAAATGCAACAATTCGATCTTCATATAAATCAATCTCATGGTTATGGGCAGAGTAATGATGTGGCACTTGTTGCATACCAACTTGATGATAATATCTGTTTAGTGATTTCTTTAATTGGTTTAGTTTACTTCGATTATTAGCTTCAAAATCACCCATATATAGACACGATAAGAGCCACTCCCATCTATAATGGATAAAGTTAAAGTTTCTATAATATTTAGAATATGAATTCATGTAATATTCAAATAACCCACTATCGTACAAATGGGTATGAAATATACGATTTTTCGGGCCAGAAAAAACGGGCATAGAATAAGCATTGTGATTATCTTCAAAAATATTATTATATGCTTTTTTTACATCCTCTACATTCTTGTCAAGGATAGTATCAATGCTGCTCCAGCTAATTTCCCCATCCTTTATAATCGGGGAAACAGCACAATTCTCACATATTTTATTCAATTCCGTTACAAGTTGTTGACGTTTTACATAATCGAAATCAATATTCACAGGAATATATACCCAATAAGGAATGTCATTATCATCAAATACCTCTATCTCATACCCACTATGCACAATCGTTTTGAACTCGTTATTGTTTTTACGTGGCTCAAAATGTTGATGTTCTTCATTAATAGCCTCTACTTCTATAATCTGTTTTACATTGATATCATTTGTTGCCAATCGCCTACGGATAAAGAATTGAGCATCATCTTGTACATCCTCAATATTATCTGCTGTGATAGCATTGTAGACGTATGCTTCAATTAGTCGTGTCGCTTCTAATTGAGGTATAACAATATGTTCAATTTTTGCATGAGAGAGTAGATAATGTAGTCCATTAATGTGATCACGATGAAAATGAGAGATGAAGAGATAGTTAATCGTCAGTGGGGAACTATTTCGAATAAGAAAATTCTCTATTTGTCTCTCAATAGTAGATTTTGAATTCCCCCCACAATCATACACGGCACAAAAAGATTTATCAGAAGAATGACAGAAATGCCCTTCTGTATAAAATGCGCCATGACCTACAGGCCAAAACGTTCTATTGAAAGTAATATTTTTCATTTTCTTTACAGATAATTTTACTTTTATGTTGGTTGTCGTTTTTCTGTTTTTCTTTTCCTCCATCGAAAAGATGTCGAACCCTTGGTGAATATTGTGAGTTTTGTGTATCAACTGGTTACAATTTGTAACCGTTTGGAGTGTTTTGAGTTATATTTTGTTAAAAAATATATTTTTTTCCAAAAAAATTTGCATATTTACATTTTTTGTAGTACCTTTGCAGCCGAACATTCCAATTAAGGAATATGGACTGGGGTGTCCCCGGTTGGAAGGATTGTCAGTTCTGGCAGTCCTTTTTTTCTTGGTGAGGTATCAACTTTATTCCTATTTGCTTTGTATTTTCGCTATAAATGTTGTTTTTTATTATGTCGTATGCCATATTTGGTTCATTAGGATCTAATATGTGTCGTGTGATAGGATATGCTACTAAATCTGCTATCTGCAACCCAATTACATTAGCTTTCTTGGGTAATAAAGTGAAAGATTTAGCATATTGTTTCAAACGGTCGGATGACACCCAATATGTTCCCTTGTCCAATAGTTGCATGTAGAATGAGCGTAGTTTCTCATCTTCTTTTTTTCCTCTCATTTCAACGACAGAATGTAACTCTATATCATGTATGGTATTGATGCTATCCAAATAAAACACCGCTCGTTCTAATACGAATGACAGAGATTGTGCATACACATCGTTCATCCTTCCATAATTACGGATATATGGTTCCTTCAAAATGGCACATGCCACTATAATATAAATATCCTCTGTCCCTAATATTTTGTTGATGCGCTCATAAAAATGCTTTTTCACATCTAAATCAAACAATATCTCAAATCCTCGTTGACATTTGCGAATATCTCGTGAATGGAGAATGGTGTATTGATTCCCCAAAAATTCTTGTTTTAATGTATGTATTTCATTTTCCAACCATATGCGTTTATCTTCGCGCACAATAATCCCACACAAAGTGAAGATTGGAAACTGCTCATCAAAGTTCGCCAAATTATGATCGCCACATTCATCTATGTATAAATAATATTTGTGCATCGTATGGTTTGTATGTGCTGTATCTAATTCTTCTAGCATGCTCGCTAATGAACTATGTAGCTAACTCTTTTGGGTGATTTTTGTTGTTATATTCGTTTTTATTTTATTTTGTGAGCAGAGGTCAACCCAATGACCAGTGCCCTCGTCAGAGTGTGCTTGCGAGAAGAAACTCATCTGTATGAGTTTGGCTCGCCGCCACTCCTCCTCTTAAATCGAACTCGCGAAGTTCGATTTAGGTTATTGTGAACTTCCCTTTCGGGGCGTTTTTGTTGTTATGTTGGTTGGCTCTCTCGGCGGGGTAGCACCGAGAGCTAAACCGATGGGGTGTTGCTTATTTATTCTATTGATCGGCTATTGGATATGGGCTATAGGCTTGGATTGGATTGCAGCTCTGCTGCTATTCCTGCCTCTAACCTCTAACCTCGCAACACGACCGTCCTCTGACGAACGAAGACCACCAAGGCTGCTACTGCTGCAAACAACAACATAACCCATGCTTCGCCAACAGGGGATTGGTTGGATTGGTGTCCAGGGTCTGATGGGTGGTCTGGATCGAACCAGTTGTCGGGGAGTTCGCCATCGCTTGGGTTATTGGGATCTGGAATATCAGGATTAGTAGGGTCGCCACCACCTGTGGATGGTGCGCTACCAGTGTTTCTTCTGCCTGAAATCAAATTAGGCGAAGATGCAAAAGGCTGATGCACAGTGGATTGATAGGCATTATAACTGGAGTGGACCTGCTGATTCGAATAATCCAAACGCTCGCCATATGACGAACGATAGGACGAACCATCTGCCGTAGAATATACCTGCGCAGACACATACTGCACACCCATACACAAACAGCAGATTACCACCATACGCTTCGCTCCATAAAAGAGCCGACGAATACTAAAAGAATTGTGATATACGTTTTTCATGATATGTATTAAATATTCAATAATTTACACTGCCTTTCGCAACACCAAACAGCCTTAAAGCCACACAGCAACACAAAAAGCGCGCAAAGATATAAAAAATATTTAACATACGCAAATTTTTAAGATTTTTAGACGTTTTTTTTCGAAAAAAAGCATTTGAATTTGTATATATGCGATATTTTTTGTAACTTTGCGGGCTGAATATAAACTTGCGCATAGTAGTATGAATTTCGAACATATTGATACATTTTACTTCATCGGCATCGGTGGGATAGGCATGAGTGGCTTAGCCCGCTATTTCGCTGCGCAAGGTCATCGTGTATTAGGGTACGATCGTACCCCCACTCCCCTCACCCAAGCGCTACAACAGGAGGGGATTGCCGTTCAGTATGATGAAGACGTAGTTCCCCTCTCCATGCTACGCCCAGCCAGCACCATCGTGGTGCGCACCGCAGCCATAGCAGAAGATATGGCACTCTGTCAATGGTTTCTTACGCACGATTTTCAACTACTGAAGCGCGCTGAAGTGCTGGGCTTCGTCACACGACGAGCGCGTGCACTATGCGTAGCAGGCACCCATGGTAAAACCACCACCAGCACTATCCTCGCGCATATACTACACAGTTCACACGTGGGTGCAAACGCCTTCTTAGGTGGCGTCTCCACCAACTACCAAACGAATCTGCTTATCGACAAAAAAAGCGACATAGTAGTGGTCGAAGCAGATGAATTCGATCGCTCGTTTCACCACCTAACCCCTTACATCTCAATAATAACCAGCATGGATGCCGACCATCTGGACATATACGGCACACCAGATGCCTATCAAGAGAGTTTTGCCACATACGCCTCGTTGGTGCAAGAGGCTATAGTTGCCAAAAAAGGCTTGGATATAGGCAATAGTATAAAGGCAAAAGTCTATACCTACGAAGCAATACATCACGAAGGCGATAAGGCAGATTTCTATGCTGACAACGTGCGCTTTACAGACGGGACACTGCTATATGACATTCACACCCCCACCAGCGCCATAACTAACATACAACTGGGCGTGCCCGCATGGGTAAACGTAGAAAACAGTGTGGCAGCTACAGCTGTAGCATGGCTCATGGGCGCCACAGAGACCGAAATACGAACAGGACTGAAGACCTTCACAGGAGTACATAGACGATTCAACATACATCTCAACACACCACAGGTAGCATATATAGACGACTACGCACACCACCCTACCGAACTAAAAGCCAGCATCGACTCGGTAAGACAACTCTACCCCAACCGACACCTGATAGGTATCTTCCAACCACACCTATACAGTCGTACACGTGATTTTGCCGATGATTTTGCACGCGTACTAAGCCTGCTGGACGAAGTGGTACTGCTGCCCATCTATCCTGCACGAGAAGCACCCATCGATGGCATCAACAGCGAATGGCTGATGAGCAAAATAACCACTCAAAAAATCATAGAGGATAAAGCTACTATCTGCCCCTGGCTCAGCACACGCATCACTGCACTCCTCAGCAAGGACCAGCCCTGTGTAGTAATCACCTTAGGAGCTGGAGATATTGACCAACTCACAAACGAAATAACTACATGTTTAACTATGAAAATAAACCACTAATGAAACGAACAACCAAAATTATTGTAGCCCTATTGGCGATAGCACTGAGTATTACCCTACTCGTTGTGGGCAGTTGGGCCTCTCAACTACCGACCCAACAGCAGTGCGCATGGCTGGAGATAGAGCTCGTGGATAGTACACAACGCTGCTTTGTGGATGTGAAAGAACTACACAACTTGATTTATCGCAATGGCCTATCCCCCGTTGGGAAAGAGATGGATGCGGTGTCATGCCAAGCCATTGAGGCATGCGTGAGCAAACATAGCATGGTGCGCCGTGCAGAGTGCTACAAATTGCACAATGGTGGCATACGTATGCGCGTGGAGCAACGCATCCCAAAATTGCAAGTCATCAGCACAGACGGCAGTTACTGGGTAGATGAAGAACGACAAATAATGCCCTATCGCCCTCAGACCGAGGTAGAGGTACCTGTATTCAAAGGCAACGTAAACCAAAGCGCAGCCACAGCCGAATACTACGACTTTGCATGTTGGCTTACCACCAATCGCTATTGGAAAACACGTATCAAAGGAATAGAAGTCAAACATCCCAAACATATCGTGCTAACACAACATGAGCAGAATATACGCATCGTATTAGGCGACCTCAATGCCTTTGAAGACAAGATGAAAAAACTACAAAAACTATACACCAAAGGGTTCGAGCGTTTGGGACATACCCCCAACTACAAAGAATTTGACCTGCGATTCGACAAACAAGTGATTGGCAGGTATTAACACACAAACAACCAACACGATATATGGCACTACTAAAAAAAGATTCATCCTCTCATCCGCTGGTGGCGGTGGATATGGGTCGCAGTTCCGTTCGCGCTATGGCAGCCGAACGCACTCCAGATGGCCTGCTGCGCATCTTAGGCGCAGAATCATCCAACAGACACACCTGCGTCGAGCGAGGCATCATCACCAACACCAGCAACGCCAGCTATAGCATCGTGGAAACACTCAAACTACTCGCTAATCGTATCCAATGCACCGAACTGAATACAGTATTCGTGCCATTAGGAGGACAATCAATGCGCGTAGTACAAGTGTGTCCGCGAAAAGACTATTTACACAAAGTGGAAATACAACAACACATGCTGGATGAGATAGACAAAGAATGTAAACAAAACATCCTGACACGCAACCCACAAGTAGCTGTATTAGGAATGATACCCGAAAGTTATATTCTGGATGGCATAGAGCAAATAGATACACCGTCTCCCCAACAACGAGCAGCTAAGATTAAGGTCAAGTATAGCGTGTTTGTGGGCAAAAAAGAATTAGAGCAAAAAGTGGACGAGAGTTTCGAACGAACCTCCAAAATCATCGAACATAAATACGCTCGTCCAGATGCACTACTATGCGCCCTCGCCACCGAAAATGACCTGCGCGACGGATGCGCCATCCTGGATATGGGAGCACAAACAACCACACTCACTATCTTCAAAGGCAACAGATATCTATACAACAGCGTCATTCCACAAGGCGGAGCCGACATCACACGCGACATCACTGAAATGGGCATACCCGAAAAATACGCTGAGTATCTAAAATGCAACTACGCCTGCGCACTACCTGAATTGATAGAGGACAACCGCACGTATCGCATTCCTACCGAAGAGAAAACCATCAGTCTCACTGCTCTTGACTTAGCCAACATCGTAGCAGGACGACTGGATCAGATATTAGCGCCATTGCTCAACGAACTGAACACTCGCTCCGAAGACGTAAGCGTGATATATATCACAGGCGGAGCATCTATGCTACAAGGAATGGTGGACTATGTACAAAGCATGACCCAAATACCCGTCATGTATGGCTCACACGCCGCATGGCTGGAGGGGGATACACCCGACGAACTATTCGCGCCCAACTACTCATCGCTCATAGGCACCATACTGTTAGGAGGCATGTATCGCGACGCACACCCCACAGCAGAACCCGAACATGCACTAATCAAAAAAATAAGCAAAATAAAGACGAAAGTGGAAGAAGAAACGCTACGCATTTTTTCGGATACAATGGATAACTATTAAACCCTATATACTATGTACGACGTAATTAATGATTTGGGACTTGAGATTGCTCAAGATACAATTATCAAAGTGATGGGCATCGGTGGTGGTGGCTGCAATGCTGTCAACTACATGTATTCTCAAGGAATCAAAGATGTATCCTTCTTGGTCTGCAATACCGACAAACAAGCACTCGCCAGCAGCAGTATTCCCGCTAAACTGCAGTTAGGTCCTGGTCTGGGAGCTGGTGGCAAACCAGAGGTAGCACAAGAATATGCCGAACAAAGCCGAGCACGCATACACGATGCCCTCAACGATGGCACAAAGATGCTCTTCCTGACCGCAGGTATGGGAGGAGGAACAGGCACTGGCGCATCCTCTATAGTAGCAGAAGTGGCTAAAGAGATGGACATTCTGACAGTAGGAATCGTTACTATCCCTTTCTCCTTTGAAGGACCCAAGAAAATCAAAAAAGCCATGATTGGAGTTGCACAATTGGCGGAAAATGTGGATGCAATACTGGTTATCAACAACGAGAAACTGCGCCAGATATACCCCGACTTCAACTTCATGAATGCCTTCTCCAAATCCGATGACGTAGTAGCCAATGCAGCACGATCAATAGCAGAAATTGTGACCGTCACTGGCTATATCAATACCGACTTTGCGGATGTGTACAACACCCTGAAGGATGGCAACGTAGCCATCATGAGTGTGGGTAGTGCTGAAGGCGAACAACGCATCAACCAAGCGATCCAAGAAGCACTCCACTCACCATTGGTAAACAAAGATGTGAAGGGCGCCAGTCGAATCCTGCTACAGTTCTATTGCTCTAAAGACAACCCTATCATGATGTCAGAGTTGGATTATGTACACGACTTCGTACACGAAGTAGGAGATGATGTGGACGTAATATGGGGCGTATCCATTGACGAGACATTAGGCGATAAGGTGCGTGTAACCGTGATTGCCACAGGATACGACGTGTCTGATATCCCTGGATTAAATGATGCTGTGGGCAAAAAGACCGTGGAAGAAGCTATTGGCAAATATTATGGCGACACCGATAAGGAGAAAGAAAAAAACACACCTGAGCCAGAGCCTCAAGCAGAACCAGAGGAAGAACCTACGCAAGAAACTGAGGAACCTATCTTAGAAGAAGATTCCGACATTCCTGAAGGCAACGAGATAATCATCAGTTTGGATGGCGATATTGACCTATCAGTATCCCAACCCAAAATAGAACGAACAGTCACTACCTCATCCACCCCATCATCCACATCCACCTCTCGCGGACTTACCAACCTCAAAGATTGGATGCGTGGAAGAAGATAAATAAAGAGATATTATGGAATCAAGAGAAATGAATTTATTTGATGTATGCCGAGCTATCGTAAATGCCATCGGCAAGTCTGTTGTATGGCTCATTACCCGCATAGGTGATTTGCTTCGACTCAGCTATCGCCAGTGGTGGATAGTTCTGATTGTCATTGCATTGTGCGTATCCGCTGCATTATACTACAGCCGACCATCTAATCGTATCTACAAGGCTACTGCTATTGCTTCGCTAAATGGCGTCAGCAATGAGATGGTGCGCAATACATTCAAAGCATTGGGAGAAGAGAACCTGGCATTTGAACACCAAAACAAAGCTACACTTCTGAATCTGCCACCAGAAATGGTATATGACCTTTCATATTTCAATGCCTTTGATGTAATCGATCTCCTTGCTGATAGTACAGTAGATATGGTAGATTACTATCACCGTGCACCCCGCACAGACACCCTATGTGTGCATATGCCTAATATGGTCGCATTACAGTTCCGCACCAAGCATCCTAACCGCTTACCCGAGATAGAAGATGCTATATTGCAATACCTGAATACCCAACCATATTTTCAAGCATTATTCACCACCTATCGCGAAAACCTACAACGCGAAGCCCTCTTCCACCGCACCCAAATAGAGAAATTAGATAGTCTGACTTCCGCCTTCTATTTTTCACAAAACACCAATCCTCAAATGCAACTAAAAGCTTGGGATAATGGTATGATATTAGGACGCCGAGAGATAGCTCTCTTTCTGGAAGATATATATGCCGAAATGCGTGTTAATGAATATGTGCAATCGAAATTGGCTACTTGTTCTGCACCCGTAGTGCTGCAATCGCCTTTCACCTTGGAAGCGCGCGCTGTAAATGGAAGACTACGCATGAGTGCAATAGCCATCGCCATAGGATGGATACTGGGATTGGCTGTGGCAGCAGTAGTTGAAAATCGCAAACGTATAGTTGCGTGGCTACAAGCATAATACGACATTACCTAACAACAGGCATACACGCAGTATTAGAAGTATTATACCCATCCTTCTGCTGCGTCTGCAAAGGAAAATTAATCCCACACGAGCACATAGTGTGCGGAGACTGCCTGCAAACACTCTCTCTCACAGAGCATGCTCTGCTGGAGAAGAATGGTATTGACCTACTATTCGCCGAACTGATTCAAAAAGAAAAACGCACCGTGCACTTTGAGCGCGGTGCTGCTTTTGCATACTATAATCGCGAACGAGGACAAACCCTACGCTGCATGATAGAGCAAGGTAAGTTTGGCAGATATCCACAACCCAGCATCTTCCATCTCTTAGGACAATTGGCTGGAAAAGAATATATCGACTCAGACATCTTCGATGACGTGGATTATTTAGTCCCTATCCCTTTACACCCACGGCGCCTACGAGAGCGGGGATTCAACCAAGCTGAATATATCTGCAACGGACTGAATGAGATACTACATATACCTATCGATACACAACATCTCGTGCGCACGCTCAACAATCCACATCAGTCTCGTTCCTCCTTCCACGAACGAAGCAGCAATGTCAAGGATATTTTCGCGGTGCACTACCCCGAAGAATGGAAAGGCAAACATATCATGCTGGTGGACGACGTGATTACTTCAGGATCCACTATGATGGCGTGCATGAAACAGATGACGGGTATCCGAGGTTGTCGAATAAGTGCATTTGCGTTGGGCTGGGCACATAGCTAATATAAACAAACTGAGATACATCTCTCGACATATCTCAGTTCCAATACTAAACTCTTATTACCTTGCGGTATTTATTTACTTATCATCATGAGCATGCAAAGATTGCACATAAATGGCGTGCATCATTTTCTCACGCTTAATCTCAGATGGTTTTGAGAATTGTTGACGACGACGCAGCTCTTTTACCACACCTGTCTTATCAAATTTGCGTTTGAATTTCTTAATCGCGCGCTCGATGTTCTCGCCTTCCTTTACTGGTACAATGATCATTGCATACACCTCCTTCTCTTTGTCTCTCCAGGCAGTCAGCCCGTTCCGAGTGATAGCGGATGTTTAAGTCTCCCGCATGACCTTTATATGGGTTAATAATTGTCTTTATTAAAAGACCGCTCAACATTGCTGTCAAGCGGTCTTTGGTACCCAGAGCCGGGGTCGAACCGGCACAGGGGTGAACCTACTGGTGTTTGAGACCAGCGCGTCTACCGATTCCGCCATCTGGGCCTGCTCTTTTTCAAAAGCGACTGCAAAGGTACTGCTTTTTTTTGAGATGACCAAATAAAAATGCAAAAAAGTGCATTTTTTGCGCACTTTTTTGCATTTATCTGCTTTTTAGGCATTATTCAGCAGTCCGCGCACGACCATATTGATCGTCTTACCTTCTGCTTTGCCTGCCAACTGCTTAGTTGCCACACCCATCACTTTGCCCATGTCTTGAGGACCTGTAGCCCCAACCAGAGCTATAATCTCTACCAACACGGTCCTGAGTTCTTCTTCGCTCATCATAGCTGGTAGATAGCGCTCTATCACAGCACATTGAGCCATCTCGTCTTCTGCCAGCTCAGGGCGGTTAGCTGCGCGAAACATCTCGGCAGCCTCTTTGCGCTGCTTCACCATCTTTTGGAGTATCTGCAACGCACGATCATCATGCAGTTCACCGTCGCCACCTTTGGCTGTCTTGGCCTCCAAAAACTCTTTCTTTATACCACGTAGCGCATCCAATGCCACTTTATCCTTTGCGAGCATCGCTTGCTTGATGTCCTCGCTAATTTGATCAAAAAGATTCATATTATTTTTAGTTTAAAGGTTAGAGGTTAAAGGCAGGTGTTATGTAGCTTCGCCACTATTCGTGCCTTTCGCCTTATCGCCTAATTATAAAAATATCAGTTGCACCAGTATGTACACGGGCAACAGCACCACCAACGAGAACTTCAGCATATAGCCAAAGAACGATGGCATCTTAATTCCGTTCTCCTCTGCAATAGCTTTTACCATAAAGTTAGGTCCATTGCCAATATAGGTCATAGCACCAAAGAACACCGAACCAATACAAATAGCCCTCAGCAGTATTTCTGGAATACCTGCCATCATATCGATGCCGAAGATAGCCATCTGGTCAGGCGTCAAGCCTGTAGCCACACTATGGAATGCCACCGCCGTTGGAGTATTATCCAAGAATGACGACAGCAAACCTGTCGAGTAATAGAACTGCCACGTAGCATCCAATCCCAACGAAACTGCATTAGCATTCAAATATGCCAGCGCAGGGGTCATCGTGGTGAAGATACCCAAGAAGAGCACTGCTACCTCAATGATAGGAGCCCATGAGAACTTGTTCATTCCATATCGCACATGACGTTTGGTGGTGTATAGCGAACCAAACATCAACGAGAGCAATACTATCTCACGCAAATAACGCAACCACATAGGAGCATGAGGATCCGCCATCTCTGGAATTGTACCCGAGTTAATGAAAGCCACTGCTAACACGATACCCAACAAGTAGAGGAAATTATGCTTACCCTTGAAAACGAGTGGCACTTGTTGCTCATGGTCTGCCTGCAGCGCGTGCGCGTGTTCCTTTTTATAATAGAAAGCGTCCAGCACATAGTAGATAGCCATCAATACTACACCCGTAAACAGCCATGGCGCCCACATCGACATAAACCACGAGAAATCTGCACCGCGCAAGAAGAGCATAAACAATGGAGGATCACCCAGCGGGGTCAATAGTCCACCGCAGTTTGCGCACAATGCAATGAAAAACAAGATAGTGTGCACCTTGTGTTCGCGTTGTTGATTAGTCGTAATCAGCGGACGTATCAGCAGCATAGCTGCACCTGTTGTACCCATGATACTGGCCAACAACCAACCCAACCCCAAGAAACTGGTGTTTACCCAAGGTGTTGCCTTGATGTCACCCGACACATGAATACCTCCCGTCACGACATATAATGCCAACAACAAGATGATAAAAGGCACATAGTCGCCAAAAAGTTGGTGCTCCAAATCATGTACCATACCTCCGATAATGAGGCAAATAGCTGTTGGGATACCTAGCAAGAGAGCTACTGTAAGCTTGTGCTTATTATCCTCCCACCAATGTTCCGCTACCAATGGTCCGATGGCAATCGCCAATAGCATGAGTCCAAATGGAATCATACTCCATGCACTGTGTACAAATTGTTCCATGATGAGTATTATTTAGTGTTGTTCAAAATTTGTTCAATGTCGTTCAACATTGTTCAATATTATATTAATCCAGTTTTAGTACGGCGAGGAAGGCTTTTTGTGGCACTTCCACGTTACCGATCTGCTTCATACGCTTTTTACCCTTCTTCTGCTTCTCCAGCAACTTACGCTTACGGCTCACGTCACCACCATAACACTTCGCCAACACGTCCTTACGCACCTGCTTCACGGTCTCACGGGCGATAATCTTCGCACCAATAGCCGCCTGAATAGCAATATCAAACTGCTGACGAGGCAACAACTCCTTGAGTTTCTCGCACATACGACGACCAAAACTCTCGGCATTGTCTCTATGGGTCAAGGTACTCAATGCATCCACTTGCTCGCCATTGAGCAAGATATCCAGTTTCACCAAGTTACTTGGGCGGAAGCCATTGTGGTGCCAGTCAAACGAGGCATAACCTTTGGAGATGGATTTGAGTTTGTCGTAGAAGTCGATGACAATCTCGCCGAGTGGCATATCGTACAATATCTCCATACGGTCACCCGAAATGTATTCTTGCTTGACGAGTTCACCTCGTTTACCCAAACATAGAGTCATAATCGGACCGATGAAATTGCTGGTCGTAATCACACTGGCGCGAATATATGGTTCTTCGATACGGTCAATCATTGTAATATCGGGCATACCCGCAGGGTTGTGCACCTCCACTTTCTCGCCGTCCTTGGTATAGACATTATAACTTACGTTAGGCACCGTGGTGATCACATCCATATCAAACTCGCGATCTAGACGCTCTTGCACAATCTCCATGTGGAGCAGACCCAAGAATCCGCAGCGGAAACCAAAACCGAGTGCTACGGATGACTCGGGCTGGAAGGTCAGCGCAGCATCGTTCAATTGCAGCTTCTCCAGTGAAGCACGCAAGTCTTCAAAATCCTCTGCCTCAATCGGATACACACCCGCAAACACCATTGGTTTAGCTTCCTCAAATCCAGCAATCGCTTCCGTACAAGGACGAGCCACGTGCGTGATGGTATCACCCACTTTCACCTCTGTAGAAGTCTTGATACCCGAAATGATGTATCCCACATTTCCTGCCGAGATCTCTTTCGTTGGTTGCATACCCAATTTCAATACACCTATCTCGTCAGCATCGTACTCTTTTCCCGTATTGAAGAATCGCACACGGTCACCCGAATGCATCGTACCATTGACCACTTTAAAGTAAGCAATGATTCCGCGGAATGGGTTAAACACCGAGTCAAACACCAAACATTGTAGCGGTGCCTCTGGATCGCCTACTGGAGGCGCAATGCGATCGATGATGGCATCCAATATCTCCGGCACACCGTCACCCGTCTTCGCTGAGCAACGGAGTATCTCCTCGCGCTTGCAGCCCAACAGGTCAATAATCTCGTCCTCCACTTTCTCTGGCATAGCCGAATCCATATCGCACTTGTTCATCACGGGAATAATCTCCAAGTCGTGCTCCAATGCCATATAGAGGTTAGATATAGTCTGTGCTTGCACACCTTGAGAGGCATCAACGATAAGCAATGCACCTTCGCACGCTGCTATGGAGCGACTCACCTCGTAGGAGAAGTCCACGTGTCCTGGGGTGTCAATAAGGTTGAGCGTATAGCCCTTGTATTGCATCTGAATAGCGTGCGACTTAATGGTGATACCGCGTTCTTTCTCCAGGTCCATATCATCGAGCACCTGATTCTCCATCAGGCGTTTGTCCACCGTAGCGGTGTATTCTATCAGTCGATCCGCCAAGGTGGACTTACCATGGTCGATGTGGGCAATAATGCAAAAATTTCGTATATTCTTCATAAATAATTTTGAATTTTTAATTATGAATCATGAGTTGAGGTTTCGCCTTTATTAATAAACGCCTTGCACTCCTAATTTATAATCGGGCGCAAAGGTACAACAAAAAATGCACATACGCAAGAATTTTGTATAAAAGTTCGATTTTCATTTATTTTTCTTTTGTTTTGCACAGTTTTTGCATTGCGACCAATAAACTACCAATTAAACCTTATTCAACATCTATTCAAACTATGCAAATTATGAAACGTTCATTTACCTTCCTATTGGCTTCAGGATTTGTCATTATACATTCCTTGCAAGCAAAAAACTATGTGCTTTTAAGCCCATTGGACACCACCGACCTACCCGTCATTCCACTCAAAAACTATGGAGGTAAGTTGGTTCGTTCTACTCTGAACGACGATGCTATATGGCATAGCGCTCATAAACAACTGAAGCGTCAGAATTTCTCTGACGAGAGCTTGTACAGACTAATGCTACAGTTCTATCGCACTACCCATAAGCATTACGTCACTTTTCCAGTAGCCTATTGGAGTCAAACCCCTCAAGGCGATTCGCTCTTGGTATCTGGGCGCGTCTATCTACCTAAATCACGCTACTTACATGGTATTGTTATCGCCAATCACTTTACCATCACATCGGATGCCGAAGCACCCAGCAACACCCTATCCATGGAAAGTATTTTTACATTGAAAGGATATGCCGTAATTATGCCCGATTATGTGGGATATGGTCTATCGCGCAACGAGGTGCACCCTTATTTGCATTGGCGCAGCGCAGCCAAAACAGCAGTAGATTTGCTTGACTGCATGCCCTCCCTATTAGACTATTATGGCTATTCCTACCCAACTGATGTGCTTATTACCGGATATTCGCAAGGTGGTGCTGTAGCACTCGGCGTAGCAAGACTATTAGAAGAGATGAATAATGAAGAAAGAGAAATGAGTGGTAATTGGACTATACGACATCTATATGCAGGCGCAGGTCCATATGACCCCGCAGCCACATATACCTATTGCGTTACTCGCGACACGATGGGCATACCTGCTGCTATTCCATTGATTGTTATGGGACTAAGTGATGCCTATAACTTGGATTTTCAATTAGACGATTTCTTCTTAGAACCATTACTATCGCATTACGACGAGTGGATAACATCCAAAAAATATACGGTCAGACAAATCAACCAAAAGATGGGTTCCGTTGTCATGACCGAACTAATGACCACAGAATCGCTCAACCCAACACATCCTTCGACAAGCATGCTATATGAGGCATTACTATGGAATAGCAATGTAGGATATGACCTACAAGCACCTGCCTATTTCTTACATAGTTTGAACGATGAGGTTGTACCACTGGTTAATAGCGAAAATCTAATACATCAAATGCCCAACGACTCTCACATCAGTTACGACATTGGACATTATGGTTCACACATGGAAGCATGTATCCCATTTATCAAACATGTGTATCAAACCCTGTAATCCCTAAATAACGAACCCATGCCTCATCTATTGGGGCTATATATTAACCTATTAAAACTTTAACAACATGAAAAAATTTTTCTTAATGGCTTGTATCGCAAGTCTCTTTGGATCATGTGACGCATCCAAAAAAGTGGACAACAGCACCGTTAAATCGGTTGATTTGAATCGCTACTTAGGTAGTTGGTATGAGGTGGCCAAGTTTGACCACAGTTTCGAACGTGGCATAGAGTATGCCATGGCGAAATACACATTGCGTGACGACGGTAAGATTGATGTACTGAACACTGGAATCAAAGATGGACGCGCCAAAGATGCTAAAGGCATTGCTAAAACAACCGATGTGCCTGGACTACTGCGTGTTTCATTCTTTGGACCTTTCTATGGAGATTATCGTATTATGATGCTGGATGCAGACTATCAGTACGTATTGGTAGGTGGAAGCAACGAGAAATTTTTGTGGATTTTATCACGTACTCCACAATTAGATGAAGCCACCAAGAGTCTGATTCTTGCTGAAGCAGAACGACGTGGATACGACACCAATCAGCTCATCTGGGTCAAACAAAAGTAGCCTCACAAAAATAGACATTGAGGCGAATTAAAACGAAGCACATATGTTAGAAATCGGAAACAGAACGTAATTTTTCTTGATTTTTCTTGCATATGTGCTTTTTTTGTTGTAATTTTGCACCCGATTATGGAATATTGTGCATTCCTACCATTAGAACTTTTAAAACTATTAAAACTTTTTTTAACTTATAACAATTATGATTTACAGCAAAGAGGTACAGGAAATGTGCCAAGTAGCTAAAGGACCTAACCACGGTCCAGCTCCAATCCCAGAAGAGGGTAAGTGGGTGAAAGCTAAAGAGATCGCTGACATCTCTGGTATGACTCACGGTAT
>JAZREU010000016.1:0-8075 GCA_045660925.1 Paludibacteraceae bacterium
AGCTTCCAACGAGTAGCAGAGAAGCTGCTTCAATAGATGAAATCTATTATTTTTCAAAAAAAGGCTCGCTTTACTTGCGTATGTGCATTTTTTGTAGTAACTTCCCGGGCACCGACCTCGCTACGCTCGCCCACCTCGTAGCTACGGTCGCGCTATGCAGCACATACTCCAGCGGCGCACGCCTATTTTGAAAAATACGGCTTCGCCTTATGAATCTGCTCCTCTGCATACTCTTATGTAAGCAAGCTTCCAACGAGTAGCAGAGAAGCTGCTTCAATAGATGAAATCTATTATTTTTCAAAAAAAGGCTCGCTTTACTTGCGTATGTGCATTTTTTGTAGTAACTTTGCACAAAATTGGAGTAGAATGTATTTGTTTTATACCCCCGACATAGAGACTAGTCATTTCCTCAGTGAGGAGGAGTCAGCGCACTGTGTGCGCGTATTGCGCTATGACCGTGGCGATGAGATTTTGCTGACCGATGGGCGTGGTACGACCTACCATGCGCGTATCACCAATCCGCACCCTCGTCATTGTGAGTTTGAGATTATCAGCCAAGAGAAACAAGAGAAGACACACAAGATCTATTTGCATGTGGCGATTGCGCCAACGAAGAATATCGAACGCTTGGAGTGGATGGTGGAGAAATGCACGGAGATCGGTGTAGATGAGATCACACCATTATTGTGTCGTTTCTCGGAGCGCAAGAATCTGCGCAATGACCGATTGGAGAAGATTATCTTATCTGCTGCGAAACAATCACTTACACCATATTTGCCAAAACTAAATGAACTGACGGATTTTGCCACGCTTATGCAACAATACGGTGGCAACGAGGATATGGATAAATATATCGCCCATTGCTACAAAGATGAGAAGCGCGAGTTGAAAGATGCGCTGCGAAAGGGTAGGGATGTGCTTATTTTGATTGGTCCCGAAGGCGATTTCTCGGAACAAGAAGTGGAAATGGCAATCGCCAACGGCTTTGTTCCCGTCGGTTTAGGGCGCTCGCGCTTGCGTACCGAAACAGCAGGCGTCGTGGCATGTCATACGGCGGTGCTGTTGAATGAAGATTAATTAGAAGTTAGATGTTAGACCGCTACGCTGTTAGAAGCTATATGTTAGAGCAACTATTACATATTGACACGGAGATACTGTTGGCTATCAACGGCTGGCATGCGCCTTGGGCTGATACGCTGATGTGGATCATTTCGGCGAAGGCAACTTGGATTCCGTTGTATCTGTTACTGGTGGGGCTATTGGTGTGGCGTTACCGCAAGCCCGCAATGACGAGCGTGAAGTGGCTACAAAGAGTGCCAGCTTGCGTGGTGATGATCGTGGCAATAGCAATGGCAGTAGGTGCTGCGGACTTTATCGCATCGGGAATATTGAAGGACCTTGTAGCTCGCCCACGCCCCACGCGCGTACCTGAATTAGAAGGTGTATTGCATTTGGTAAATGGCTATAAAAGCGGCAGATACGGATTCGTGAGTAGTCATGCTGCGAATACCATGGCGTGTGCGCTGCTCTTTTCGCTGATTTGGCGCAATAAAATAGCCACTGTGGGCTTGATGCTTTGGGTGGCTGCGAATTGCTATAGTAGAATGTATCTTGGGGTACATTATCCCACAGATATTATTGGTGGACTTATGGTTGGTGCTCTGGTGGCGGTGGTGGCGTATGTTCTTCTGTGGAAGTGGCGTGTGCTGTGTCCGAAGAAGAATGAGGATGGTTAGAGGAAAACCAATTGCATGAGTGCTTTGGTGTGCGTGATTGGTAATTTAATTGTTGATTGATAAATGCAGTAAATTGTTCAGGACTAAGGAGGTGTTTTAAATCTTCTTGCATTTGTTTCATACGACGCAGAATATCATCTTGTGTGTCATTTAGGTTGCGCATGTTGGCATATTTGAGGTGTAAATGGAAGAGCCTTTCACACAAGATGGTATCCGTAATGCCCAACTCAACCGCCATTCTTTTGGTCTGCTTGAGAGCAATATCTTTAGCGGTACGCTTGGGCAAATGGTTCTCTTGCGCACAAATAGAGCACGAAATAGAAGCTAATAAAAATATGTAAAAAATAAGCCTCATACGACAGAATAACTACAAAAATTATGCCATTATATACTCCAAAATATCGAGAAGAGTGGAAAATAGCGCAAAAACTATATTTTTCCGATAAAAATGAGGACCTTGCTTCTCGTCCTGCTATACGCGTAGCATTAGGTGGAATTATCATCGGTGTATTGGTGATGATTATCTCAATAAGTGTAGTGGTAGGCTTTAAGCAAGAGATTATACAAAAAGTAAGTGGTTTTGGTAGTCATATTCAAGTGGTGAATTTTGAAAATAATTCTACTTACGAACTTAAGCCAATATGTGTATCTGACTCATTATTGCACATGATACAAAATTTGCCTCATGTGTCACATGTCTCTACTTTTACTACGAAACCTGGTATTATTAAGACGGATAGTGCATTTCAGGGAATTGTCTTTAAGGGAACGGACTATTGGGATTATTTTTCTCAAAATATAGTAGAAGGTACTTTGCCAAAGGCCTCTAATGAAATTCTAATATCTACAGAATTGTCCAAACAATTGGATTTGCATGTGGGTGATGGCTTCTTGTGTTATTTTATTCAAGATGATTTGCGCGTAAGGCGTTTGTATATAGCAGGCCTGTATAACACCTGTATGAGTGAAATGGACAAGGTGTTTATTCTTGGTGATATTTCAGTGGTTAGAAGATTGAATGCGTGGAAGGAAAATCAAGTGTCTGGAATTGAAGTACTTGTGGATGATTTGCATCATTTGGCAACCACAACGCAAGATGTGTATTTCGCTACAGCCAATCGTTTTGATCGAGAGGGAAATACCCTTTATACTCAAAACTTGCAGCAACTTAATCCTAATATCTTTGGGTGGTTGGATTTGTTGGATATGAATGTGGTGATAATTATTGTTTTAATGTTGTGTGTTTCAGGTTTTAGCATAGTAACGGGATTAATTATATTAATATTAGATAGCATTTCTTTGATAGGTGTACTGAAAGCATTAGGGGCTGATAATCAATTTGTGAGAAGAATCTTTATTTACCAAGCTATTATGTTGATAGGTAAGGGCATGTTTTGGGGTAATATATTAGGTGTTGGCATGTGTGCTATTCAGTATTTTACGCATGTATTGCCTTTGGATGCGTCTTCGTATTATGTGAGTTATGTACCGACAACATTTGCATGGGGTTGGTGGCTTTTGCTTGATTTAGGAACCTTATTTGTATCATGGTTAATCTTGTTGGCTCCTTCTGTTATTGTTGCACAGATTAGTCCAGCAAAAGTGATGCATTTTGAATAGTGTATGAAGTGGGTTACATCGGTTGATATTGCGCCTTCTAATAAGAAGATAGGTTATAGCGACAAAGTGTTGCTACTTGGTTCGTGCTTTGCTGATAATATAGGTGCGAAATTCGGCGAGCATTATTTTCAAACAACGGTGAATCCCTTCGGTACATTGTACAATCCAGCCTCTATAGCTAAGGTTATTGCGCATAGCCACTCCTCTATGGCGCAAGCAATTTCTTCCGTTTATCATAATGGTATGTGGCATTCGTTTTCTCATCATGGTAGTTTCTCGCGTGTGGGTAAGGAGGATTTATTGAATGTATGCGAGCAGAGCAGGAGGCTATTGCATGAGGCGTTGCAACAGGTGACAACGGTGATTATCACTTTTGGCACAGCATGGGTGTATGAATATGAGGGACAGGTCGTGGCGAATTGTCATAAGATACCTGCTAAGCACTTCGTTCGTAGGCGTTTAACCGTGGATGAGATAGTAGAAATGTGGAAGCCGATATTGGACTTGATGCCTGATAAACATTGGATTTTTACAATTAGTCCTATTCGCCATATCAAAGATGGGCTACATGAAAATCAGCTCAGCAAAGCTATTCTGCTACAGGCTATTGATACCTTTATGTCTTCGACTGATAACTATAGCCTTTCACCATTAACAGCATCTCTTTCGTATTTCCCTTCGTATGAGATCATGTTGGATGAGTTGCGCGATTATCGTTTCTATTCAGAAGATATGCTACATCCTTCGCCTATGGCGGTAGATTATATATGGCAACGATTTATAGATACTTATATGAGTGCAGATACACAAACTGAGATGCGCACTTTGCACCAGTTGTGGCGCGATCGTCATCATCGGTTTTTGCATCCAGATTCTGAAGATGCCAAGCGTTTTGCAGATGGGGTTTTGCAGCGGTTGAAGGCAATACAAAAACGCTATGAATGGATAGTATAAGGATAATATCCCATATTAAAAATCAAGTTTTGCTAAAAAGATTTGCATATATGAGAAAAAAGCAGTACCTTTGCACTTGATTTTGTAAAGAGGATAAATTTGACTGCTTGCGACCTCTATAAAAGAATGCTAAAAACTTGTACCACAGGCATAAACAGTCGGCTTGTGGATTTTTTTGACCCTAACAAAACAGATGAACTATTTATTTACATCAGAGAGTGTCAGCGAAGGACACCCAGACAAAGTGGCTGATCAAATTAGCGATGCTATTCTTGACCAATTTTTGGCATTAGACCCTAACTCACATGTAGCTTGCGAGACTATGGTAACCACAGGGCAAGTGATTGTGGCAGGCGAGGTGTTGAGCGAAAAGTATGTGGATATTCAAGGAACTGTGCGCAAAACCATTGCGGAGATTGGTTATACCAAGTCTGCGTATAAGTTTGAGGCGGAGAGCTGCGGTATCTTGACCGCATTGCATGAGCAGAGTGCCGATATTGCGCGTGGCGTGGATGGACAAGGCACAGAGAATGTAGGCGAACAAGGCGCTGGTGATCAAGGTATGATGTTTGGCTATGCCAGCGATGAGACTGAGAACTATATGCCATTGACCTTGGATTTAGCACACACCTTAGTATATACGCTTGCGCGCGTGCGTAAGGAGGGTGAGGAGATGTTGTATCTTCGTCCAGACTCAAAGAGCCAAGTGACCATGGAGTATAGCGAGGAAGGCGAACCTTTGCGTATTGATACGATTGTGGTGAGTACCCAACACGATGAGGATGTAACTCAAGAGCGGATCAAGGCAGATATCCAGCGCGTGCTGTTGCCTCGCGTGGCAAAACGCGATGCACGCTATGCCGAGTTGCTGAAGGGCGATTTCAAGCTATTGGTGAATCCAACGGGTAACTTCGTTATCGGTGGTCCTCATGGAGATACAGGTTTGACGGGACGAAAGATTATCGTGGATACTTATGGTGGTCGTGGTGCTCATGGTGGTGGCGCTTTCTCTGGTAAAGACCCATCTAAGGTGGATCGTTCGGCAGCATACGCAGCGCGTTGGATTGCGAAGAATATGGTGGCTGCTGGTGTGGCACGCGAAGTGTTGGTGCAAATAAGCTACGCCATCGGTGTAGCGCAGCCTGTGAGTGTGTGCGTGAATACCTATGGCACAGCCAAAGTGGCGTTGAGCGATGGCGAGATCGCCAAGAAAGTAAGCGAGATGTTCGATTTGCGTCCACAAGGTATCATTGAGGCGCTGAAATTGAAACAACCTATGTATGAGGAGACTGCGCGCTATGGACATATGGGACGCACCAATGAGGTAGTGAAGAAGCAGTTTGTAGATAACGGACAAGTGATTGAGCGCGAGGTAGAGTTGTTTACATGGGAGAAACTGGACCGCGTGACTGAGATTAAACAAGCATTTGGGCTATGAACAAAGTAAAACAATCATGGCTTGTGGCGGGCATCGTGCTGCTGGCATTGGTGCTCGACCAAGTGTCGAAAGTGTATATACGAACCCATTTCCAACTGGGCGAAGCGCGCGAAGTGTTCTCGTGGTTCTGGATAGTGTTTGTGGAGAATAACGGCATGGCTTTTGGTATAGAGTGGTTTAGCAAACTGCTGCTGACACTATTTCGCATTGTGGCTGTGGGTGTTATAGGATGGTATATTCATATAATGATACACAAGCAGAGCGTGCGTATAGGCTATTTGGCTACAATAGCGATGGTCATGGCAGGTGCGATGGGTAATATCATTGATTGCGTATTCTATGGCAAGATATGGGAATATGCAGCTTGGTTTCACGGTAAAGTGGTTGATATGCTCTATTTTCCGTTGATACGAAATGCTGCAGGTGAGGTCTTGTTCTTCCGTCCTGTATTTAATATCGCGGATTCCTTTATTACTGTGGCGGTACTCTTAGTGATTATTTTCTATCGCAAGGATTTGGATGATAGTTTGAATCAAATTTTTCCGAAAAAAGAGACGAAAAGTTGATGTGAAAAAGAATGTCTATATAGTAATATGCCTATTGCTTTGTGTGGCGATGGTGGGGTGTCGTCCTCGTGGGGTGTTGTCCAACAATGAGATGCGCGCGGTGTTGTATGATTTGCATCGTATGGATGGTGCATTGCAGACAGCAGGATATAGCTATGGACACGATGAGGAGATGGCCGCTTATTACAAGTCTGTATTGGATAAGCATGGTGTAACGCAAGCTCGGTTTGACTCCTCATTAGTGTGGTTTACAGATAATCCGCAGATATTCAATAAAATATATCCGAAAGTGGTGCAACAGTTGAAGGCAGATTTGGAAGCGGAGGAAGTGTTGCGTGATGAGCGTCTAAGGCAAATTCGCATGCGTCGAAAAGGCGTGTTGCAGGATGAACCAGAGGAGCAGCAGACAAAAATCACCCTTCGAGCATTGGAGGAAGTGGAGAAAGAGTATGTATATGGTGTTGAAAATCCATGGAAAGAGTGGCAACCTAAAGAATTTTGCGAAAAAAATGTCGTAATATTTGGTCAAGTGGGTGCGGGCGATGCCCTCGCATTAAGCGAACCATAGTACCTTCGGACGCCGCCTGTACTGCGTACATTCCCCCGAAGCTACGTTCGCCAAATGCAGCACATGTGCACTTTTTTATCCAAAAATGCATTTTTTTCTAAAAAAAATTTGCACATGTGCATTTTTTGTAGTACCTTTGCACGCTTTTTTGGGCGAATTGGGTTTGAGCCCTTGAAACTCATAAAACTTTTGAAACTTTTAAAACAATTTTATATTAATTCGCTATGCTGGGCAGTTGTGGCTCGAAAGTGAGCGCGTAAAGTGGTCTGTCGGCATAGTTAAAACATTAAAAAACAAATGGATACATTAAGTTACAAGACTGTATCAGCTAACAAAGCAACCGTTCAAAAAGGATGGGTTGTTGTTGATGCTGAGGGCCAAGTACTTGGCCGTATGTGCTCAAAGGTGGCTAAAATCCTCCGTGGCAAGTACAAACCAAACTTCACTCCTAACGTTGACTGCGGTGACAATGTGATTATTATCAATGCTGAGAAGGTGCAATTGACAGGCAACAAGTGGAATGACCGCGTTTATGTAAGTTACACTGGCTTCCCAGGTGGTCAACGCGAGATTACTCCTGCACAAATGTTGGAGAAGAAAGGCGCAGAGCGCTTGATTAAGAAAGTGGTTAAGGGTATGCTGCCTAAGAACCGCCTTGGTCGTCAAATCATTGCAAACCTCTATGTGTTTGAGGGCGCAGAGCACGACAAACAAGCTCAACAACCAGTACAAATAGATATCAACACCCTTAAATAATTGAAGATATGGAAATGATTAATGCATTAGGTCGTCGTAAAGCAGCAGTTGCTCGCGTTTATGTACAAGAAGGTACAGGCAAAATCACAATCAATGGTCGTGATTTGGATGTATATTTCCCAAGTCCAATTCTTCAATATGTGGTTAAACAACCATTGAACAAGTTGGAGGTGGCTGAGAAATACGATATCAAAGTAAACCTCGATGGTGGTGGTTACAAAGGTCAAGCAGAGGCTTTGCGTTTGGCAATCGCTCGTGCTTTGGTGAAAATCAATCCAGAAGATAAGCCAGCTTTGAAGGCTGAAGGTTTCATGACACGCGATGCTCGTGAGGTAGAGCGTAAGAAACCAGGTCAACCAAAAGCTCGCAAACACTTCCAATTTAGTAAACGTTAATATCCAAATAGCAGTGACTCCGTGGTGGCAAAATATTGCTCG
>JAZREU010000017.1:0-13719 GCA_045660925.1 Paludibacteraceae bacterium
GGGTTATCTCTATGAAAAGGCGGAAATGGATTGTTGATAAAATTGATAAGTTTGGGTTATCAAAATTCATCAACAAGTTTAATTAGCAATTGTTGATAACTTGTTTATAACCACTTTTTCAGTTTGAAAATGAGCAAGATAGCCACGGTAAAAACTATCATCAGCACAAATGCAAAAGGATAACCAAACTTCCAATGCAACTCAGGCATAAAGTCAAAGTTCATACCATACATGCTTGCGATGAGTGTAGGTGGAAGGAATACCACGTTCACCACGGTAAAGATCTTGATAATCTTGTTCTGCTCAATATTAACAAGACCGAGGAAAGTATCCTGGAGGTAGTCTAGACGATCGAAACCAAAGCGCGTATATTCGAACAGCGAATTGATATCCTTGATGATCATTGTGAGGCGAGGTTGGAGTTCTGTTGGGAAGAAATCACACTTGAGGAAGTTGCTAACCACGCGTTGTTTATCCATGATATTCTGACGGATAATGGTGACTTTTTCCTGAAGATCCTTGATTTGGATCAGTACCTCTTCGTCCACTTGGTCGGTAGCGTTGATTTCACCAGAAAGTTTGGTAATCATATCCGTGGTATCCTCAATCATATCCGCATCTTTTTCTACACGCGTCTCCATAAGTGACACCAGCACATGATAGCCCGTTGGGAAGTTGCGGGTGTTCATGAGCATCTTCTTGACTGTCTCGTTGAAACTGGCGAGTTCGACGTCGCGAGTGGTGACGAGAATGCTATTTTTGAGGATAAAGTTGACAGGTTCCGTCTCAAAGTTATCGCGGAGGAAGTTGGAGTTGGCAACGATGGAATCGTCCGTCTGTATATAACGAGACGACATCTCGATCTCTTCCATCTCTTCGTCGTCCTGGATGTCGATTTTGAGGAAGTCCTCGAGTACGCCCTCTGTCTTATCACTTACATCGAGCAGGTCGATCCAGATAATATCTTTCTTATCAAGACTACTGAGGATATTGACGCTGCGGCCTACTTTAATTTTATCTTGTTTGTCTTTGTCTCTATAGAATATCTTGAGTTCTGCCATAATCCTTGCCTTTTAAACATTAAACTTTCAACCTTCAATCTTCTTTGTGAGGGTGATAAATTCCTCTACACTTAATTGTTCGGGGCGCTTCGTGAAGATAGGATCGTTGAGGATAGGATTTTCCTTGCCTACGAGTCCCATCAACGAATTGCGCATCTGCTTTCGGCGCTGGTTGAATGCTGTTTTCACCACGTTCTTAAACAGCGCCTCGTCGCAACCCAATCCTTGGCGATTATTTCTCGTCATGCGAATAACCGCCGATTTGACTTTCGGAGGAGGGTTAAACACATGTTCGTCCACCGTGAATAGATATTCTATATCGTAATATGCTTGCAGCAGCACGCTCAGAATGCCGTATGCCTTTTTGCCTGGTTTACTGGCAATGCGCTCTGCCACTTCTTTTTGAATCATACCCGAACAGATAGGGATACGATCTTTATTATCAAGTACTTTGAAGAAAATCTGACTGCTGATATTATACGGATAATTGCCTATCACGCAAAACTCTCCGTCAGGATAAATCACATTCAAATCCAACTTCAAAAAGTCGCCCTCAATGAGGTGCAACTCAGGGTACCACTCTTTGAGGTACGCCACACTCTCCCTATCTATCTCGATAGCGGTAGTCTGCAAATTATGATTTTTGAGGAGATACTGCGTGAGCACACCCATGCCAGGACCGATCTCTAAGACACGACCCTCGCTAATGGTCTCAGCAATTCGTTGGGCGACACTCAGGTCCTTCAAGAAATGCTGACCCAAAAATTTTTTGGCTCTTACTTGTTGCATTTTGCTGGTGATAGTCGTCCATAAATGGTTGTTTTTGGTTAATAATATTCGGCAAAATTTGCGTAGTCACAAATTTTTGAGTACCTTTGCACGCCGATTTGTTTATTTTCGGCTGCAAAATTACAAATTTTATTTCATAAATGCAAACATTCGCTCAAATAATCACCAAAATAGTTGATTTTTTCTATCGACCATTTCGCAAATACATCCCTCAGCAGCTATTTCGCTATGCTGCCTGTGGAGGGGGTAATATGGTGTTGGATTGGGTATTGTACTTCCTTTTATACAACTTCGTCATAGGTCATGAGTTGGTGTATATAACCTTGCCTTTTAGTAATCAGTGGTCAGTAGTCAGTGGTCAGGTTTGCCTTACGCCCCATATAATGACGCTACTGATTGTCTTCCCAATCACGCTGCTAACGGGTTTTTGGCTGAATAAATATGTGACCTTTACCCAATCTTCGCTTCGCGGATACAAGCAATTGTGGCGGTATATATTGATTGTGGCGGTAAACTTGTTGGTGAACTATTTTGGACTGAAATTGTTTGTGGAAGTATGTGGTATCTATCCCACGCCATCAAAGATGATAATCACTATTATCACGGTGGCTATCAGTTTCTTTGGGCAGAAATACTTTACGTTTAGAGGGCAATAAATTAGTAAGAATTTTGGTTGTAAAAGGTATATAGCAAGTGGTCATCTACCACCTGATAGTCCTTTTTATGGCTGAACACAGGTGCTTTTACGCCTTTTATTTCGTTATCATTCGTTAGTAATGGTTTATTGCTTACTTCGATATGTACTTCGTCGTAGATATTTGTATCTAATATATGTTGTAGCAGTTTAGCACCACCTTCCACTAATACGGAATGTATATTTCTATTGCCTAAATCCTTAGTGATGTATTGCCAATCGGTGCAAGTGTCATACACTATGGTCTCTGCTTCAGGAGAAAAAATCTTGCTATCCGCTGGTAAAATATGGTGTCTATCCAATGTGATTCGAATAGGATTTTTTCCGCTCCATCGCGTGGTTAATAATCGAGGATTATCTAATAAGACGGTATTTGTACCTACCATAATAGCCATATTCTCAGCACGTTGTTGATGTACCAATAATTTGGTTAGTGCTGTAGATATGGTCAGAGGATTACCATTTTTTCTACTATAGTCGATATATCCATCTGCTGTCTCTGCCCATTTGAGAATGATATATGGTCGTTGTTTTTCTTGCAGACAGAAAAATCGCTTATTCAACTCGCGACATTCTTTTTCCAATATGCCTGTATATACTTCTATTCCAGCTTCTTGCATCATTTTCACTCCTCTTCCAGCTACTTTTGGATTAGGGTCTAATGTGCCGATGACCACTCGTCCTATTCCTTTTTTGATGATCAGTTCAGCGCATGGTGGTGTTTTGCCATAATGGCTGCACGGTTCAAGGCTTACGTAGAGTGTACAGTTTTTATAATCAATCCCTTCTGGGTTGGTTTGTTCTGCACGAAGCAGGCAATTGGGTTCTGCATGTGGTCCGCCGTATTGCTGATGCCATCCTTCGCCTATGATCGTATTTTCATATACCAATACCGCACCTACCATAGGATTAGGTGCAACATAATACTCACCTAACTTGGCTAATTGTAGGCATCTATGGATGTATCTCTGGTGATTTTGCATATATCAAAAAAAAGTTGTACCTTTGCAGCGTGAAACAGCAAATGGATTATATTATTTCGCAATTACGTGGTTATTATCCCGATAATGAGTTGCGCGAGTTGGCATACTGGATTGTAGAAGAAACAACTGGTATGACACGCACAGATATCCTTATCGGCTGCAAAGATACGAAAAATATTCCAAATATCGAAATAATTTTAGAAAAACTTCGTGCGCATGAACCTATTCAGTATATTTTTGGTCATACAAATTGGATGGGTCTTGATTTGCGTGTGACGTATGATACTCTTATTCCTCGTCCCGAAACATCGGAATTGGTAGAGTGGGTATTGCAGCTAACGGATACCAGCAAACCGATGAAAGTGTTGGATATAGGCACGGGTAGTGGTTGTATAGCTCTTGCGTTGAAGAAAAATGCACCGTTGTGGTCTGTGACAGGATTGGATATTAGCCAAAAAGCATTGGAGGTAGCAAAAGAAAATGCTGTACGCAACCATTTACAAGTGGACTGGATACAAGCCGATATCCTTTCCCCCATACCCAATACCCAATATCCAATATCCAATATCCAATACCCCATACCAGACATCATCATCAGTAATCCGCCTTATATTTGTGATGCTGAAAAGCGGGATATGGACGCACGTGTATTGGATTACGAACCTCATTCGGCATTGTTTGTTCCCGACACCGACCCGCTACTCTTCTATCGCCAAATAGCATCTCTTGTTTTTCTACCTGTTGCTCCTGTAGTCGAACCACAGCGGAGCAATCTACGGGCGAAGCCTATTGATATCTTCTTCGAGATCAACGAGGCTTATGCCAACGAGGTGTGTGCTATGATGCGCGAAATGGGATATACTCATGTGGAATTAAAATATGATATGTATGGTAAACCACGAATGGTCTATGCTACAATTACGCAATAAAGCCGAAGCATATTGCGCTACAGCGGAACATTGCCTTTTTGATGTGCGCATCAAACTTCAGCTGTGGGGTGCTACAGCTGCTCAGACAGAGGATATTCTGACACATTTGCAAGACTCTGGTTTTGTGGATGAGAAGCGCTATAGCCATGCTTACGCACATGATAAACTGCTCTATCATGGATGGGGAAGAATGAAGATTCGTGCGCAATTATTAGCCAAGCAGTTGCCCACAAACTTGATAGAAGATGCGTTGAATAACATAGACGAAACGGAATATACGAACGTATTACAGCGCATCATAGCGTCTAAAAAACGTAGTATGAAATCGGAGGATACCAACAAATTGATTCGTTTTTGTCTTCAACGTGGATTTACATACGACGAAATAAAGCAATATCTCACTTAATTTTAATATTATGGAAGCAATCATTTCTCTCAACGAAGCACTCGATACTGCCACTTTTTATGGTGTGAACAATATCAATATCCTTTGTCTGAAAAACCAGCATCCCGATGTAAGCATAGTAGCGCGTGGTTATCAGGTGAAGATCATAGGCGCGCAAGCCTCTATTGCACGTTTCGAGCAGAGTCTGCGCAAGTGTGAAAACTTCTGTATCAAAAACAATACGCTCAACGAGGAGCAGATTCTTCAGCTCCTACACGGAGAAGAACCTACGGAGTATCTTCAGGACAACCTTATTCTTCATGGCGTGAATGGCAAGTCTATCGTAGCGCGTAGTGCCAATCAGCAGTTGCTTGTGGACGCCTATGATGAGAATGATCTGCTGTTTGCTGTGGGGCCTGCGGGTAGTGGCAAGACATATACGGCTATCGCCCTGGCTGTACGTGCGTTGAAGAACCGTGAGGTCAAGCGTATCATCTTGTCGCGTCCTGCCGTGGAAGCAGGCGAGAAACTGGGTTTTTTGCCTGGTGATATGAAGGAGAAAATCGATCCATACTTGCAACCGCTCTATGATGCACTGCAAGATATGATACCAGGTAGCAAACTCAACGAATATATGGAGCGCGGTGTGATACAGATTGCTCCGTTGGCGTTTATGCGCGGACGAACGCTTGCTGATGCCATAGTGATATTAGATGAGGCACAGAACACTACAACGGCTCAGCTCAAGATGTTCCTCACTCGTCTGGGTGTACATGGCAAGATGATTATCACGGGTGACCTCACGCAGATAGACCTACCGTCCAGCCAAAAGTCGGGATTGAAAGATGCTATCGAACGCCTACGCGACATCAAAGGTATCGCTATGGTCGAGTTCAATCAAAAAGATATTGTCCGCCACCACTTGGTGAAACGCATTGTGGATGCGTATAACAAGAAGGATATTGTACCTACCGAAAACAAAAAACCACCTCGTCGCGAAGACGAAGTGGCGCAATAGTTGCATTTTCTCATCATGGATTACGATGCTTAGCCTTTTTATGCGAAGGGTATAGCTCGCACATACGCAAGCAAAATTGCGGAAAGTTAACTTTCGACGCTATTTTAGAAGCAAATAGACTACATACGGGAGATATTGACACTTTTTTTTATGTGATAGTGTGGTAATGTGGAAGTGTACTTTTTTTATGTCTATTATTTCTACGTATTTTTTTGCTGATTTTATTGCATATATGAGATATTTTTCGTACCTTTGCACCCGAATTTGGCAAAATGTGCAATAATACACAATGCTACACTATACTACACAACGCTACACAATATTAACAATATAATTTACACACGATTATGACAATTAATGATTACAAATTCGCTGGAAAGAAAGCGATTGTTCGCGTGGACTTTAATGTGCCATTGAACGAGAACGGACAAATCACAGACGACACCCGTATCCGTGGTGCGTTGCCAACCCTCAAACACATCCTCGAAGAGGGTGGTGCGCTCATCATCATGAGCCACATGGGTAAACCAAAAGGCAAAGTGGTTGCTAAATATAGCTTGAAGCAAATCGTTGACGCTGTGAGCGCTGCACTCGGTACTCCAGTACAATTCGCTGAGGATTGCGCTAAGGCTGCTGAGCAAGCTGCTGCCCTCAAGGCTGGCGAGGTGCTCCTTCTCGAGAACCTTCGTTACTATCCAGAAGAGGAAGGCAAACCAGTAGGTACCGACAAACAGGATCCTGCATACGAAGAGGCTAAGAAAGCGATGAAGGCAAGCCAAAAAGAGTTCGCTAAGACACTCGCAAGCTATGCTGACTGCTATGTAAACGATGCTTTCGGTACTGCTCACCGCAAACACGCTTCTACCGCTGTGATCGCTGACTACTTTGATGCTGACAATAAGATGCTTGGTTACCTCATGGAGAAAGAGGTAGAGGCTGTAGATAACATCCTCAAGAACATTAAGCGTCCTTTCACCGCTATCATGGGTGGTTCTAAAGTATCTACCAAGATTGGTATCATTGAGAACCTTATGGACAAGGTGGACAACCTCATCCTCTGCGGTGGTATGACCTATACTTTCGCTAAAGCAAACGGTGGTGAGATTGGTAAATCTATCTGCGAGAACGACAAACTCGAGCTCGCTCTTGATATCATCGCACAAGCTAAGGCAAAAGGTGTGAACCTCGTATTGGCAACCGACTGCGTAGCAGCTGATGATTTCTGCAACGATGCTAACACCCAAGTATGCCCAAGTAATGCTATCCCAGAGGGTTGGGAAGGTGTGGACGCTGGTCCAGAGAGCCGTAAAGCATTTGCTGCAGCTATCGAAGGTGCTAAGACTATCCTTTGGAACGGTCCTGCAGGTGTGTTCGAATTTGACAACTTCGCTGCTGGTTCTAAAGCAATCGCTGAGGCCATCGCTACTGCAACTGACAATGGTGCTTACAGCTTGATTGGTGGTGGTGATAGCGTAGCATGCGTGAACAAGTTCGGCATGGCTGACCGTGTAAGTTATATCTCTACTGGTGGTGGTGCATTGCTCGAGGCTATCGAGGGTAAAGTACTCCCAGGTGTAGCAGCAATTAAAGGATAATAGATAGAACCAGGAGCAAGGAACCAAGAGCCAAGACAAATCAGTAACGACTGATAGACGATACAAATCAGTCTTTGCTCCTTGTTCCTTATTCCTTAATCAATTATTTTTATGGAAATTTCAGGAAAGATCATACAAGTATTGCCCGAGCAGGGTGGTGTGAGCAAGACCTCTGGCAAGGAGTGGAAACTCCAAGCTTATGTACTCGAGACTCAAGAGCAATATCCACGCAAGGTGCACTTTGAGGTGTTTGGTGAAGATCGCATCAAAGCTAACCCTTGCCAATTGGACGATGTAGTGACCGTGTCTTTCGACATCGAGAGCCGCGAGTTCAATGGTCGTTGGTACACCTCTATCCGTGCATGGAAGATTCAGCAAGGTGTGGTAGATGCAGCGGCAGCTCCACAACCAGCACCTGTTGCTGCTCCAGCAGCCGTAGCTCCACAAGCCAATGTGGCTACTTTTGATGCTGCGGCAGGTGTGGACGAAACAACCGATCTCCCATTCTAATTGGCTATAGGACGGCGTACCGCCTATTGGCTATAGGACGCCCTTCGGGCTATTGGTAATGAAAAAGACCATCGGATGGATAATAGGATTATGTCTTCTTGCGGGTGGCGCTACCGTATGCGCCATCCGTTGGCAGGCATGGTTTGGTAATCCACCCGAACCAGAGTGGACTGGTGAGACAATCGCTCATCAGTTCATTACAATGAATAATGATAGTGTGTTGCGCACTTTGCAGCGTGACACACTGTCTTTTCTTTTGTTAGGCGATATTCATAACTCGCTTACCAATGAGCAGATGGCTGCTCTCTCCGAACGCCATTCGGATATACAATTTTGGGCGCAACTTGGTGACTGGATGGAGCGTCCATATAACTACTACGAGCAGATGATGTACCAATCGTTGTTGGGTACTCGTCTTGACTCGCTACCTATTGTGGCTATTCCTGGTAATCACGAATACCTGAAAGGTGTGGTGAAAACCCTGCCAGAACACTGGAAAACCATCTTCCCTAATCCACAGAATGGTCCCGCTCGATTCTTGGGGACCAGTTACTATGTGGACTTTCCGTATATGCGTTTAATAGCGTTAGATACCGATGGTCTGCATCGCATGTCCGACTATACGCAAGTAGCTTTTTGGCTGAAGAAAACCCTCCGCGAGGCGGACAAGAAATTCGCTATCGTAATGATGCACCACCCTATATATAGCACTGCCGAAGGACGATTCAACCCCTTTATCTGGTTGGCGTTTCATGGTGCTATGCGCGAAGCAGATGTAGTGTTCTCGGGGCATGACCATAACTATGCTCGCCGAACAGAACATTATAAAGCACGCTTCTGGAAGAAAGAAGAACCTACTGTCTTTATCACTACGAATGCCTCTAACAAGAAATACCCAATTAAAGAAGAAGGTAAATATGGGTGTTCTTTTTCTCTTAAACCTGTATATGAATATGTGCAAATAACGAGTAATATGCTTACTATTTATACATACGATGTGAATTTGGGTGAATTGCAAGATAAGATAGAAATATAAATTCCTGACAATCATGGCTAAGACGCGAAAAATTATCAATGATCCTGTTTTCGGATTTCTCAGTATTCCCGATGGTGTTCTCTTTCATATTTTGCAGCATCCATATATGCAACGTCTCAACCGTATTCGTCAATTAGGATTGAGTTTCTTTGTGTATCCAGGGGCAATGCATAGCCGTTTTTTGCATTCTTTGGGGGCAACGCACCTTATGCACGAGGCTATCAATTCACTTCGTGAGAAGGGTGTGGAAATTACGAATGACGAATGTACAGCTTCGATGGCTGCCATCCTCATGCACGATATAGGGCATGGACCTTTTTCGCATGTTTTTGAGGAAGCAGGTATGTTGCCCAATGGCACGAGCCATGAAGATATTAGTTTGATGATGATGTACGAGATTCGAGATTGGTTCTCTTCTAACTTAATCGCATTACCAAAGGAACGGGCAGAAGCAGCATTTATTATGAATCTGGCTATCCGTATTTTCAAAGATGAATACGAGAAGCATTTTCTGCATCAACTCATCTCTTCGCAATTGGACGTTGATCGTTTGGATTACTTATGCCGTGACTCGTTCTTCTGTGGAGTGACCGAAGGTAGTGTAGCAAGCGCACGCATACTTAAGATGATGAACGTGAAAGATGGTCGCTTGGTAGTGGAAGCCAAAGGCATTTATTCGGTAGAGAAGTTCCTCGTAGCACGTCGTTTGATGTATTGGCAAGTTTACCTGCATCATACCAGCGTAGCAGCCGAGCAACTACTCATCAAGATTCTCACTCGTGCTAAACAACTCATTCATAACGGAGTAGAACTATTTACATCGCCAGCATTAAAGTATTTCTTACAAGGGGCTACACTTACGAAAGATTTGCTCAGATGGTACGCAGCCTTGGATGATTCAGACTTGTTGTCGGCTATCAAGGTGTGGGCGAGTAGCGGGGATAAGGTGTTGAGTGTGTTGTGCGATGCTTTTACTAATCGCCAGTTGTTTAAGGGGAAATTGCTCAAATCATCGCTTACCGAAAAAGAGTACGAGGCATTGCGCCATGAGTATGTAGCGCGTTTTGGTGTGAGCAAGGCTGATGCAGATTACTTCTTCGTAGAACACGTTTCCACCTCTAATACCTATAGCGAGAAAGGCGAAGCTATTGATATTCTCTACAAAGATGGTTCGGTGCGTGACATTGCTGAAGCATCGGAGATGCTAAATATGGAGACATTGACATACAAACCACAAAAGATTTATTTATTTTACTTGAAATAAGATTATGGAATTTTCAGCACAACAAATAGCTATGTTGCTTGGCGGTAAGGTCATAGGTGATGCCAACCGCAAGGTATCGGATGTAGGTTCTATTGAGAGTGCCAAAGAAGGACAACTCTCTTTTCTCTGCGATGCTAAGTACCTTCCTCACTTGTCTCAAACAGGTGCCAGCGTGGTACTTATGACCGATTCTATCGCTTTTGACGGCGAGACCAATGCTACGCTTATTCGTGTGGAGAATGCCCGTGCAGCTATGGGGCAATTGCTTGCACTTGTGGCTAAAGCCATGAATCCAGCCAAACAAGGCGTGGAGCAACCATGTTTCATCAGCGAGGGGGTTACCATTCCAGAAGATGCCTATATTGGTGCTTTTGCGTATATCGGTAGGAATGTGCAAATAGGTAAGGGTGTGCAGATTTATCCTCACGCATATGTGGGTGATAATGTAAAGATAGGCGACAATACCATATTATATTCGGGCGTGAAGGTATATTATAACTGCGTTATAGGTAAGGATTGTATCTTGCACGCAGGCGTAGTGGTGGGTAGCGATGGTTTTGGTTTTGAACCTGATGCCAAGGGTGTGAACCAAAAACTCCCTCAGATTGGCAATGTGATTATTAAAGACGATGTGGAGATTGGTGCTAATACTACGGTGGATCGTGCCATGATGGGTTCTACTATCGTGCGCCGTAATGCCAAGATAGACAACCTTGTGCAGGTGGCACATAACGTGGAAGTGGGTGAGAGTACCTTCCTCTGCGCACAAGTGGGTATTGCAGGCTCAGCCAAAGTGGGAGCACATTGTATCCTTGCTGGACAAGTAGGGGTGGCAGGTCATCTTGAAATAACGGATAATTGTGTCTTTGGAGCACAGTCAGGTATCCCAAGCAATGTGCGCAAAGCGGGTATGTATCAGGGTTCTCCTATCATTGATGCTATGAATTGGCGTCGCAGTAGTGTGGGCTTTAAGCAACTGCCCGACATCATCAAACGCCTCCAAGAATTGGAGAAGAAGGGGTAGGTGTATATTGACAAAAGAAACAGCCACAGGGATGCCTGTGGCTGTTTTTGTATTAAACACCTTACGCGATATGCTTATTTGGTCTTCTTGCTGGCGCAGATGAAATAGACAATCAGAGCGATATATGCTGCTACGCCGATGAGAGCAGCGCCGTTGCTGGCAGCCCAAGTGCCTAAGTAGCACTCTACGCCACAGAACTTAATCAAAGCGCTCACAACACCCATCAAGGCACCACCAGCGATAAAACCAGAGGCGATGAGTGTACCTTTCTCGTTGCGAGCAGCAGCCAATACTTCGGCTTTCTCGCCATCTTTCTCACGCTTACGGCTAACGAGCCATGAGATAGCACCACCCACGAGCAATGGCGTATTAAGTGCCAACGGGATGAACATACCCAAAGCAAATGCCAATACAGGTACACCCATGAAGTTGAGAATCAAAGCCAACGCTGCGCCTGCGAAATAAAGCATCCAAGGTGCTCCCTGTCCGCTCATCAATGGCTCGATGACCGCAGCCATTGCGTTAGCCTGAGGCGCTACGAGAGCGTTCTCGCCTACGAAACCGTATGTCTTATTCAGAATGATCATCACACCACCTACAGTAGCAGCACTCACGAGGGTGCCGAGGAACTTCCAAGTCTCTTGTTTATAAGGACTTGTACCAATCCAGTAACCAATCTTGAGGTCAGTAATAAAACCGCCTGCCATAGACAATGCCGTACAAACGACACCACCAATCACCATGGCACCCACCATACCGCTTGAGCCCTTCATACCTACCGCCACGAAGATAACCGAAGCAATAATCAAGGTCATGAGGGTCATACCGCTAACGGGGTTGCTACCCACGATAGCAATCGCATTGGCTGCTACAGTAGTAAAGAGGAAAGCGATGACCGCTACCACAAGGAAAGCTACAAGCGCTTGCCAGAGGTTGCCGAGTACACCTAACCAGAAGAAAACGAGGGTGATAAGCAAGGCTACAGCAATAGCCAAAACGATGAACTTCATGCTCAAATCTTTCTCTGTGCGGAGAGATGCAGCAATGACTTGTTTACCTTTACCACCGAGCTCTTTGCCTGCCAAACCTACGGCAGATTTGATTACACCCCAACTCTTAACAATACCTATAAGACCTGCCATAGCGATGGCACCAATACCGATATTGCGACCATAATCGAGGAAAATAGTTTGAGGGTCAGTAGCTTCCATGCCCGGAACCATACCGATGAGTGGGAGTAATACCCACCATACGAAGAACGAACCTGCGCAGATAACGGCTGCGTACTTAAGACCGATGATATAGCCCAAACCGAGTACCGCAGCAGAGGTATTGATAGAGAGAACAAGTTTGAACTTTGCTGCCAATGCCTCGCCCCAGCCCATCATGCGGGTAGAGAGTTGCTCGGTCCAAAGGCCGAAAGTGGAAACAGCGAAGTCGTAGAGACCACCGATACCTGCTGCCCAAATGAGGGGTTTAGCTTGGTTACCGCCACCCTCGCCAGAAACGAGCACTTGGGTAGTAGCAGTAGCCTCAGGGAAGGGATATTCGCCGTGTTTCTCTTGCACGAAATACTTACGGAAAGGAATGAGGAAAAGGATACCGAGGCAACCACCGAGCAAGGAAGAAAGGAATACTTGCATGAAGTTGACGGTGATGTCTGGGTACTTGGCTTGCAGGATGTAAAGCGCAGGCAAGGTGAAGATTGCACCCGCTACGATGACACCGCTGCTGGCACCAATAGACTGGATAATGACATTCTCGCCAATGGCGTTCTTGCGCTTCATTGCAGAGGATAGACCTACTGCGATGATGGCGATAGGAATAGCTGCTTCAAACACTTGGCCTACTTTGAGACCGAGGTAAGCTGCGGCAGCCGAGAAGATGATAGCCATAACGACACCCATGATAACGCTATAAGGCGTGATCTCTGGGTAGGAGTTTTGTGGTTTGAGAATAGGCTCGTACTTCTCTCCTGGCTTGAGAGGACGAGAGGCATTCTCGGGAAGTTGGATCTTTGACATATGTTTTATTGTTTAGTGGACGGCGCAGAGCGCCTACTGTTTAGTGTTTAGAGCGTAACGATGCGATAGGTGAGGTATGCAGCATAGGTGAGTAGGAGAACTGCTCCGTGCCAACGCTTGATCTCATATTTCTTAGTGAGATAGACAAAGAGCATTACAAGGACACTACCCAAAGCTGCCATCAAAGCATCTATCTCCAGTCCGTGGTAGCCAGGCAATGCTTTGACGCATGCGCTTGTGCCAAGAATAAAGAAGATATTGAAGATGTTACTACCTATGACATTACCCAATGCAATATCACAGTTCTTCTTGAAAGCCGCCATGCAGGAGGTTGCAAGCTCTGGCAAGGATGTTCCCAATGCCACCACGGTGAGACCTATAAAACGCTCACTCATTCCCATAAGCTT
>JAZREU010000018.1:0-19385 GCA_045660925.1 Paludibacteraceae bacterium
AATGCGAGTAGATTAATAAGGTAAATAGCAGATAATTTTCCTAATATTTCATAGCGTATCTGTATGGTTCTCAGTTAGAAGCATATAAAATTAGGCTAAGAATATTGGAAAATTATGTGTTAATCCCTCTCTCTCCGCAAATGAAAACCTACAAGGAATTATATCAACCTTGTAGGTTTTTTTTATCCCAAAAAAGATGCACCAAAAAGGCACCACCCCCATTTCTACACACTCTTATGGGTTGTTTTTAAGACCTAATAAACTACTATTCTCTTATACTATAATAAGGTATAAGGAGGTGTTATCAAAATCCCATATATCCCACACTTTCTATCCCATTTTCTTGCTCTGCTTGACAACACGAAATGCACGGTGCATTTTTTAACAGAAAATGGAAGAAAAAATGCACCAAAACTCCCGTGTTTATCCCCCGTCCATTACCGATAACCAATATAATAATTATTATTATACTTATCGGATGTAGTTTTTATTTGCAAATGTGCAAAAAATTTATTACCTTTGCAGCGAAATTAAGATAAACGATGCCTAAAAAATCGTCTAAAATGTGCTAAAAAGACCTTGGCAACACTTGGCAACATTTGTTAGGCAACACTAAGAACAAGATACAATAAAGGTTCTCAAAGTCGTTTTTAATGCACATTTGAGGGTATATAGGCCTATTTGTAAGGGTCAAATTAACACCTGGTGGCACCACACAGAAAGACTTCGTGCAGAAGTCTTTTTTTTTGTGTGAGGTGGTGGGGCGACCTCGTATCAATAACCATATTGATTGTCTCTTATCAAACTGCGGGGAAAGTGCAGGATAGTATTGTGTTGGTAACGGAATGGTAACGGGAAAGCCTAAGGGAAGACGGGGTAAATCTTCAAAAAAATGGTAACTATCGCAGGATTTTGATGCGGTTGACTTGATTTTCTGATGTTTTTCTTGTATATGTCAAAAAAAAGTTGTACCTTTGTCCCAAATTGCGCTTTTGTTGATGTGTGGTGTGGAAATTCTGCAATATGATGTAATTGAAAGATGAGCAGCAATCTGCAAATGAAAATATTGGCTAAGGAGACCGCCATTTATGGCGTATCATCGATTGTGGGCAAGTTCCTCAACTGGCTGCTCGTGCCCCTATACACCTATGTGCTGCAGCAACAGTCGGATTATGGTATTGTGACCAATCTGTACGCGTGGACGGCACTGCTATTGGTGATTCTGACCTATGGGATGGAGACTGGTTTTTTCCGTTTTGCCAACAAAGAGGGCGAGAATGCCCAAACGGTCTATACAACGACACTCATCACGCTATTCACGACCTCGTTGCTCTTTGCAGTGGCATGCGTGATTTGGCGGATGCCGATAGCTGATTTATTGGGCTATCCTACGCATAGCGAATTTATCGCACTGTTAGGAATAGTAGTGGCAATGGATGCTTTTGCGAGCATACCTTTTGCGTATTTGCGGTACAAGAAACGCCCGTTGCAGTTCGCTGTGCTGAAACTGCTGTTTGTGTTCCTGAATATAGTACTCAACCTATTCTTCTTGGTGCTTTGTCCTAAGATTCAAGACTGGGGAATCATCGGTTCGTGGTATAATCCAAATTATGGCGTGGGGTATGTGTTTGTGGCGAATATCTTGGCGACGGGCATACAGACGCTATGCTTATTACCAACGATAGTGGAGGGTTTTCGTGCTGCTCCCAGACTCCAGAGTCCAGACTCCAGACGGGTATTCTCAGGTGATTTACTCAAACAGATGCTGCGCTACTCGTTGCCATTGCTGGTATTGGGTGTGTGCGGTATAATGAATCAGACGCTGGACCGTATCCTCTTCCCCTTCTTCTACGATGGAGCCGATGCTCAAGCGCAGTTGGGCATCTATGGTGCATGCTTTAAGGTGGCGATGGTGATGATGATGTTTACACAGGCATTCCGCTATGCATATGAGCCATTTGTGTTTGCCAAACATAAGGACAAAAAATCCGTAGAGGCATACGCCGACGCGATGAAATACTATATCATCTTCTCGTATATGATACTATTAGGGATGATATTCTACCTTGATTTGTTGAAGTTTATCATCGCCCCATCTTATTGGGAGGGATTGAAAGTGGTGCCAGTGGTGCTGTGGACATATATTTTCCAAGGTGTGTACTTTAATCTCAGTTTCTGGTACAAACTGACCGACAAGACACAATGGGGAGCGTACTTCTCGCTGATTGGCGTAGTAATCACCTTTGCCTTGCAAGCCATCTTCGTGCCACGCATTGGCTATATGGCATCGGCTGCAAGCAGTACCATATGCTTCTTTGTGCTGATGGCGCTCTCTTATTTTGTAGGTCGCAAACATTTAGATATACCCTACGATATGCGAAGAGTTGGCACATATACTCTGCTCGTAGTGGCAGTTTTGGCAGGATATTATTCATTGGCACACTTCTTGTCGTTGAATGAATGGATGAAGATGGGTATAGGTACTATACTCCTTATTATATATTGTGTCATGTTCTATCGTTTAGACGGTAAAAACTTAATAAAAAAAGGATAGTATGTTTTCAGGAATTGTAGAAACAATGGCTCAGATTGTAAAGATTGAGCAAGAACAAACCAATAAGCACTTCACATTACGCAACCCCTATGGCGAACCGCTGAAAATTGACCAATCCATCGCACACAATGGTGTGTGCTTAACGGTGGTTAAGATGGAGGGCGACCTCTATACCGTGACGGCAATGCAAGAGACATTGAACCGCACCAATCTCGGCGAAGCCAAAGAGGGCGATTGGGTGAATTTGGAGCGTAGTATGCTACTCGGTGAACGACTGGACGGACATATCGTGCAAGGACATGTGGACCAGACGGCACGCTGCGTGGAAGTGAAAGAAACGGAGGGTAGTTGGTACTATCGCTTTGAGTATGAGAGTACTAAGGAGATGGCGCAACGCGGCTATTTCTGCGTGGACAAAGGGTCGGTGAGTATCAATGGTGTGAGTCTGACCGTATGCGAGCCTGATGTGGTGGACGGCAAAGGATATGTGAGCGTATGCATCATCCCTTATACACACGACAATACGAACTTTAAGTATATCGAGGTAGGTACGCAAGTGAACTTGGAGTTTGATATTATCGGCAAATATATCACAAGAATGAATCAATTAATACAATAAAACGAAATGGACAAAATCAGTTATGCAATTGGCCTTAGCATGGGTCAAAACTTGATGGGAAGTGGTGTGACTTCCTTGGAATATGCCGATTTGGCAGCAGGTATCAAAGATGTGTTGGAGAAAAACCAACCACAAATCTCTTACCAAGAGGCTCAACAAGTGTTGGGTAAGTTCTTCGGTGAGTTGGAGCAAAAGATAGCAGGCGAAGCGAAAGCAGCAGGCGAAGCATTCTTGGCTGAAAACGCTAAACGCGAAGGCGTGAAAGTGACCGAGAGCGGTTTGCAATACGAAGTATTGGAGGCAACTATCGGACAAAAACCTAAAGCAACCGACAAGGTGCGCGTACACTACGAAGGTACTCTCATTGATGGCACTGTATTTGATAGCAGCTACAAGCGTGGCGAGAGCATCACTTTTGGTCTCAACCAAGTGATCAAAGGTTGGACAGAGGGTCTTCAACTCATGTCTATCGGTAGCAAGTACAAACTCTACTTGCCATATCAATTGGCATACGGCGAGCGTGGTGCTGGAGCAAACATTCCTCCATACGCAGCATTGATCTTCACCGTGGAGTTGCTCGGAATTGAATAATCAACATACTAAATAAACAATTAACAATGAAAAAAGTATCTATTCTTCTCATTGCTGCAATGGCAATGATTTCGTGTGGCAACACCTATCAAGTACAAAAAGTTGCCCTTACCAATCAAAATGATAGTATGAACTACGCTCTTGGTGTAGTAAATGGTGCACAAATGAAGATGTATCAACTCCGCAATGACTCTTCAATGGAGACAGTGACGGAGTTTATTGATGCTCTTCAACGCGGTTACGATGGCGAGGTGGAAGAGTTGAGCGAAGCAGGCAATGTTGGTAAGAATATCGGCATAGCGATTAAGCGCGCAGAGGAAACAGGTTTGGCAGATAACCCAGCATGGGCAATCAACCAAAAAGTTTTCTTCCAAGGTTTGGTAAACGGTTTGCGTCATGACACAACAGTGATGAAAGCAGAAGAAGCACGCAACTATTTTCAATCGCAATATCAGGCTGCTTCGATGCTTAACGATAGCGTGGAACCAGGCAAAGTAGTAAAAGCTAAGTGTGTGTATAAGGTGCAAACTATTGCACTGAATAATCAAAGCGATAGTATTAACTATGCTTTCGGCTACCTAAATGGTGACGAGATAGCTCTCTATGTGTTATTAATGGATAGCACGGGTCAAATGACTAAAGACTTAATAACCAATATCAACAAAGGTTTGAAGAGCAACGTGAAGAACCCACAAATCGTTACTATGGGTGAGCAAATTGGTAAGAACATTAAGGATCAAGAAGCTCAAGGTTTGATTGGCGAGCCAAGTTTGGCTACTGATTTTGTGCTTATCAAGCAAGGTTTTATCAATGGTTTGCTCGGTGATACCACTATGACAGGTGCACAAGCAGGTGAGTATATCCAAAATACGATGAACACGATTAAGTATGGCACAGTGAAAGAGGATGGCGAGAAATTCTTGTCCGAGAACGCACTCAAAGAGGGCATACAGGTGACAGAGAGCGGTCTCCAATACGAAGTGTTGAAAATGGGTCGTGGTAAGAAACCTGCTGCTACTGACCGTGTGAAGGTACATTATCATGGCACTTTGATTGATGGTACTGTGTTTGATAGTAGTGTTGAGCGTGGCGAGCCTACATCATTTGGTTTGAACCAAGTGATTACAGGTTGGACCGAGGGCTTGCAACTGATGCCTGTAGGCAGTAAGTTCCGCTTCTATATCCCACAAGAGTTGGGTTATGGTTCGCGCAATGCAGGCTCCATCCCTCCTTATTCTACTTTGATTTTCGAGGTGGAGTTGCTTGACATCGAAAAGTAACCGATGGGCATCATCGCCAAACAAAGTATTCAAGGCACCATCGTCACCTATCTTGGGGTGGCGGTGGGCTTTGTTACTACCTTCTGCGTGCTAACCCGCTTTCTCTCCGCTGAGGAGATTGGTTTGGCTCGCGTGTTGGTGGATGCTGCCACACTCTTTATCGGACTTGCCCAATTAGGAACATCGTCCTCTATCATTCGGTTTTATCCGCACTTTAAGGCGAAAGGCGAAAGGTTAAAGGTTAAAGGCGAGAATACCGACCACGGTTTTTTCTTCTGGACACTGATTGTTCCATTGGTAGGTTTTGCCCTATTCACCGCTGTTTATTGTGCTTGCCACGAGCCATTGAGCTGTTGGTTTGGTGAGAAGTCGCCACTCTTTGTGGAGTACTACTATATGGTGCTACCCATGGCGTTCTTCATGCTCTACCAGACCATTTTTGAGACTAACGCCAATGTGCGCATGCATATCGTTGTTCCCCGTGCTGTCCGCGAACTCATCACGCGTATCGGACTGCTCATTGTCTATCTGCTATATGCTTTTGAGTGCCTGAATATCAACGGATTCGTGGTTGCCTTATGTGCCGTTTATGCAGTAGCTATGCTCTGCAATATGGGCTACCTTTTCTCGTTGGGAGAGGTATCGTTGCGCCCTGATATGCAGTTCCTGCGTGAGCATCGCCCGTTGGTTCGTCAGTATATCTTATACACAGGTTTTCTGCTCATTTCCGCAGTTGCCAGTATACTGGCAACCACTCTCTCTTCTTTCTTTATTACCGCTGAGATGGGACTCAGCTACACAGGTATATTCGCTATCGCCACCTATATCGCGGTGATGGTTAGTATCCCTTATCGTTCGGTAACAGCCATTGCTTCGCCTCAGTTGGCAACGGCTATAAAGGAGAACAACCAACCAGAAACAGCCCATCTCATGCAGCAAGTCAGCAGTACCCTGTTGCTCATTGGTGGCATGATTCTTTGTGCTATTTGGCTCAATATCGACCTTATCTTCTACGTTTTGCCCAATGGTGATACCTACGCCACGGCACGCCAAGTGGTGCTGATGTTAGGCGCCAGCCAACTCATTATTGCCGTTTGCTCATTCGCATCTTCGGCACTCAACTATTCGCGTTTCTATGCTTTCTCTTTATTGTTTTCGTTTATCCTAACCACCTTGTCTATCTTGCTCAATAACATGCTTATCCCATATCTGGGCATGAATGGGGCAGCTGTGAGCAACTTGATAGCCTATGCCGTTTATTTCCTTCTCATCACACAGACTGTGCGCTTCACGCTTCATGCGCCCACCTTTACGCGTCAGCACCTGAAGATTCTATTGCTGATTGTGATGATACTCACTCTGAATTTCCTTTGGCAAGAGTACTTGCCTATCCACGATATATGGCTCAGTAGTATTATTCGTTCTGTAGTACTCCTCGGTGGTGGTTGCGCCGTGGCATGGGCAAAGAACCTCTCTCCCGAGATTAACCAACAGGTGCATTTTTTAGGTGAGAGGTTAAAGGTTAAAGGTTAAAGGCAAGAGATATGAGATTTTTTATTCGTTTTGCATACGATGGCACCGCTTTTCATGGTTCGCAACGCCAGCCTAATGGTGTGACTGTTCAGGAGACGATGGAGCAGGCATTGGCTATGATTTTCCGCGAGGAGATTCCTCTTACTTTCGCTGGTCGCACGGATGCTGGTGTCCATGCCCGCGAGATGTATGCGCATATGGATGTAGGCGATGAGGCGATGAGGCGAGAAGGCGAGAGGTTAGTATTCCGCCTCAATGGCATTTTGCCCGATTCCATCGCTATTTTTGATATTTATCCAGTGACGGATGATGCGCATGCACGTTTTTCTGCGGTGCGCCGTACTTACGAATATCATATTGTAGATCACAAAGACCCTTTCCTTTGTCGGCAAGCCACGCGTGTGCGCCCTGGACTGGACTTCGCTGCTATGAACGAAGCAGCAAAGTTGCTCATTGGTAAGCAGGACTTTGCTTCATTTTGCCGTACCAATACCGATGTTAAGACTACTATCTGCGATCTTACGCATGCCGAGTGGAAAGAACTGGGCAATGGACATGCGGTGTTTACGATTGCTGCTGACCGTTTTTTGCGTAATATGGTACGTGCGGTGGTAGGTACATTGTTTGAGGTGGGGCGTGGTAAGATGACGAGGGAGCAGTTGGCTGAAGTCATTGCGCAACACAATCGCTGCGCTGCAGGCGACTCAGCCCCTGCTGAAGGTCTTTATCTCACGCGTGTAGAATATCCAGAGGATATATTCGCTGGTGCTTAGTGACAGACTTGCATTATGTTGGCGAATACACCTGCTGCGGTGACACTCGCGCCAGCTCCGTAACCGCGAATCATCATCGGATAATCGTGGTAGCGTTCAGTCGTGATGAGGATGATATTGTTGGATCCCTCCAAAGGATAGAATGGGTGGTTGGGGTCCACCGTGTCAAGAGCGACACGCGTTTTCCCCTCTTCCATGGTGGCTACAAAACGCCAACGAAGACCTTCTTTCTCCAATTGTTGACGGCGTTGTTCGAAGTCGGCATCCAGTTCGGGTAATCGTTTCCAAAAGTCGTCCAAAGAACCTTGGAAATAGTCTTCTGGTACAAACAGCTGCTTCTCTACATCCTCTTGCTCCACAGGGTATCCTGCTTCGCGAGCAAGGATAACCAGTTTTCGAATCACATCTTTTCCGCTGAGGTCTATGCGTGGGTCTGGCTCGCTGTAGCCCTGCTCTTTGGCACGAAGGATAGTCTCAGAGAATGGTATATCGGCGGCAATCTCGTTGAAGATGAAATTGAGTGTGCCACTGAGGACTGCTTCAATGCGCAGAATCTTGTCACCAGAGTTACGAAGGTCATTGATTGTACCAATGATGGGAAGACCTGCACCTACGTTAGTCTCATAGAGGAACTTTACACCATGTTGGACCGCTGTCTGCTTGAGCAGTTGGTAGTGGCTATATTCGGACGAAGCAGCAATCTTGTTGGCGGTGACAATGGAGATATTGTTTTCCAGCAGGCTGAGATAACTATTTGCGACTTCGGCACTTGCGGTACAGTCCACAAAAACGCTATTGTAGAGAGTTGAGAGCTGAGTGTTGATAGTTGATAGACTGAATGGAGAGGCTGATTGGAGTTGCTGGCGGTAGTTGCTCAGGTCCATACCCTCAGCGTTGAAGATATAGCCACGGCTATTGGCAATACCTACGACATTGAGTTGCAGGTGTTGTTCTTGCAGGAGTGTAGCTTGTTGTTGTTGAATCTGCTGAATGAGTTGTGCACCAACTGTTCCTACGCCACAGATGAAGATATTGAGTATCTTATTCTCGCTCAGGAAGAAGGAATCATGCAGCACATGCATAGTCTTGCTGAGTTGTTGCTGAGGCACGACGAAAGAGATGTTGGTCTCTTTGGCACCTTGAGCAAACGCAATGACACTGATACCATTTCTGCCAAGTGTGCCAAATAGTTTTCCAGCGATACCTGGCGTGTTGTGCATCTTCTCGCCAACGATACTCACGGCTGCCAATCCCTGTTGAACCAGCATGGGGTACATAGAACCCACTTTGATCTCTTCCGCAAACTCGCGGGTGAGTACTTCTACGGCAATATCGCAGTCCTTCTCTTGTACGCCGAGTGTGGTAGAGTTCTCGGAAGAGGCTTGACTAACGAGGAAGACAGACACACCTGCTGCTGCTAATGCGCCGAAGATACGCTGGTTCACACCAATCACACCCACCATTGAAAGACCCGATACGGTGATCATAGCCACATCGCGGATACTGCTCAGACCGCAGACATGGCGGGCATCCTTCTCCGCTTGAGCTTGGATAATTGTACCCGTATTGTCGGGGCAGAAAGTGTTGAGAATGCGGATTGGTATGTTCTTCGCGCATACAGGATATATCGTAGGTGGATACACCACTTTGGCGCCAAAGTTGCAGAGTTCTGTAGCCTCTACATAACTGAGGCTTTGGATAGTATATGCTTCAGGAATGAGGCGTGGGTCAGCGGTCATAAAACCATTGACATCTGTCCAAATTTCCAATACCTCTGCGTTCAAAGTGGCAGCAAGGATAGAGGCCGTATAATCGCTTCCACCACGACCGAGATTGGTAATCTCGTCGGTCTTGCCATCTTTAGATATGAATCCAGGACAGACAGCGAGGTGCGGAATAGGAGTGAAGGTCTCGTGAATGAGTTGCTCGGTCAGTTCGCTGTTGAGCAAGATCTGTCCATGTTTATGTTCGGTGCGGATGAATTCCAACGAATTTTTGCGAACGGCACCAGGCAATGCAGCGGTGACGATACGGCTGCTCATGCGCTCGCCATAGCTGACGATAGCTGCTTCAGATTTAGGACTGAGATCCTTAATAAGGTGCACGCCAAAGAGGATAGAACGCAGTTCATCCAGAATGCGCTCGATCTCGTGGCAGAGCATCTGTTGTACAGTCGTGTTTGTGATTAGGGTATGAATCATATCAAGATGGCGTTGGCGAATCTGTTGGTATATTTCCATATACTCTTCGCCTGTTTCAAGTGCCAAATGCGCAGCTTTGAGCAGTTGGTCGGTGATGCCACCTAAAGCGCTAACCACTACGATGCAGTCATCGGTCTGACGAGCGATGATATGTTGTATTTGACGAATACTATCTACCGAACCTACAGAGGTTCCACCGAATTTTAGGACTTTCATGCAATTATACTATTATTTTTATACTGGTATATCATATATACCTGCCTGTGATACTATTTGGGTTGTTGCGAATTTCATCTATGGAGCCCTTGGCGACTACTGTACCTCCATCTCGACCACCATCAGGTCCCATATCTATGATGTAGTCGCACGATCTAATCACGTCTGGATGGTGCTCAATAATGATGATGGTATTTCCTTTGTCCACTAATTGGCGCAAGACATTCATCAATACGCGTACATCTTCGAAATGCAGTCCAGTGGTGGGCTCATCTAATATATATAGCGTTTTTCCTGTACCAGGACGTGCAAGTTCAGTGGCTAATTTTATGCGTTGGCTTTCACCTCCAGAGAGTGTAGTGGAAGACTGTCCTAATTTGATATAACCCAATCCTACATCTTGTAGTGTTTTGATTTTCTTTAAGATATAAGGTTGGCTCTCAAAGAACTCAACAGCTTGATTAATAGTCATATCAAGTACGTCGGCAATTGATTTACCCTTGAATCGAGCCTCTAAAGTCTCGCGGTTGTAACGTTGCCCTTCACACACTTCGCAGGGGATATAGACGTTTGGAAGAAAGTGCATTTGGATGGTCTTATAGCCATTACCGCTACATTCTTCGCATCGTCCGCCAGTATTATTGAACGAAAATCGCCCTGCTTTCCATGAACGTATCTTGCTCTCAGGTAATTGCGCAAAGAGATTTCGTATGTCTGTAAACACACCAGTATAGGTGGCAGGATTGCTACGTGGAGTACGTCCAATAGGTGATTGATCAACAGCAATTACCTTATCAATGTGCTCTAATCCTTCTATATTATCATAGGGTAATGGCGCACGCAAACTGCGGTAGAAGTGTTGGCTTAAGATGGGATATAGAGTATGATTCACCAACGTGGATTTTCCGCTTCCTGACACACCTGTAACAGCAATCATTTGTCCAAGTGGAAATTGTATGTCAATATTCTTGAGGTTGTTGCCACAGCAACCTCGAAGAACGAGAAACTTATTCCCATCCCCTTTCTGCAGAGGAGGTAGATTGTCTATAGGTAAAGTTGCGGAGAGTTCGCCACTAAGGTATTTGGCAGTGAGTGTGTTTGATTTTAGTAATTCAGCTGGGGTGCCGCTAAACACGATGTTGCCACCCAAACGTCCAGCTTTCGGACCTATGTCCACGATATAGTCTGCTTGTCGCATCATATCTTCATCGTGTTCGACTACGATTACCGAATTTCCCATGTCGCGTAGTTGCTTGAGTGAATCAATTAGTCGTTGATTGTCGCGCTGATGAAGACCAATACTCGGTTCGTCTAATATGTATAGCACGTTTACTAATTTGCTACCTACTTGTGTAGCCAAGCGGATGCGTTGATTTTCGCCACCAGACAAACTATCAGATGAGCGAGATAGTGATAGGTATGATAAGCCAACGCTTAACATAAAACCTAATCGTGAGATTATTTCTTTGATAATAGGTTCTGCAATAGCACGTTGTTTGGTGGTGAGTAAACTTGGTACATTCATGAGCCACCCTCGCAAATCGGTGATGTCCATTGCCGATAATTCCGCTATATTTTTGTCTCCTATTCGATAGCTTAATGCTTCACGATTTAATCGTTGTCCGTGGCATACAGGACATATATTCCAAAGATCTTCGTTCTTTTCTTCTTTTTCTTCATCGCTCTGTTGCATATATGCTAACATGCGAGTGTACCAGTTTTCATCATCATGAAGGATTTCATCTACCTCATCACTTTTCGATTTTCCGTCTTCACTTTTCACTTTGCCTAATCCTCTGCAGCAAGGACACCATCCTTGTGGTGAGTTGAATGAAAACGTGTGTGGTGCAGGTTCTGCATAACTCATACCAGTAATAGGACACATTAGATGACGAGAGAAATAACGGATGCTATTGGCAACAGCAACAGCCATTACACCATTGCCTTGTGTCATCGCTTTATCTACTGTAGCGAGGAGGCGTTTGATGTCTTCATTTGAATCGGTAGCATTATAACTTTTAATCTTTAACCGATCTATAACAACCTCTATGGTGTGATTTTTGTAGCGGTCAAGTTTCATGCCAGGCACAATCTCTTTTACCTCGCCATCTACGCGTACATATATGTATCCTTTGCGACGGATTGTTTCGAAAAGTTCTTTGTAATGACCTTTTCTATTATTGACCATAGGTGCAAGTACCAATATCTTTTGCCCAGCATATTCCTTCAAAATTAACTTGAGAATCTGGTCGTCGGTATATTGCACCATTTTCTCGCCAGAGGTATATGAGTAGGCTTCTGCTGCTCGTGCAAAGAGAAGGCGTAAGTAATCATATACTTCAGTGACAGTTCCTACTGTGGAGCGTGGGTTTCGAGATGTGGTTTTTTGGTCAATGCTAATGACGGGTGATAATCCCGTTATTTTATCCACGTCAGGGCGTTGCATGGTACCAATATATCCTCGAGCATAGGAGGAGAAGGTTTCCATATAGCGACGTTGTCCTTCGGCAAAGATCGTATCAAATGCCAAGGAGGACTTGCCACTACCCGATAAACCAGTAATGACTACCAGTTTGTTGCGGGGAATACATACATCTACATTCTTCAGATTATGTACGCGTGCACCCGTGATGAGTATGTCATTGCCTTTGTCTGCCATAGTGTAGATACCTTTGCGCTGCAAAGGTACAAAAAAAAATGGATATACACAAGAAAAATGCGCTTATTGCGCATTTTTCGGAACGCTTTGCTATGGGATAGTTGTGATACACCATCACATCGGGTTGGTAGCGCATATAATTGATGCACCTTCCATATTCACGTTATGCTACCAGTTACGGGTTCTTGACGGGTTCATAGTTTGCCTTCTCCGTCATAAATATGCTCCTACGCGCTGAGGCGCGAGAAATCTAAACTATCTCAACTAAATTACTCGGTACTCCGTGATCAATTACCACCGCTCCTCATTTCGCATTATGCGAAATTCGTGCGCTTAATCTTAGTGAATGTAGCGGAATCGACTTGAACTACTCCTTATTAAATATTTGCACCTCTCTAATATTATAGTGGTGCTGAATACTCAGCGTTTTGGTAGTTTTGTGCCTAATATAGGAGATTTTGGAGAGTAAAATAGTATATACAACACGCGGGAAGTGTAGTGTTTACTAATCTTCCCGCGTGGGTGTATTTTTTTAAAAGTTTTCGCATGAATTATGTGGATCATGTTTCTATAATATTCATCCAACATTCTCAAATAACTTCCTTCTATATTTATTTTCTAGAGGTTAATCGTTTATGCGACTGAATTGTTATAAAAATTTCTTGAAAATGTAATTTCAATTTATCCCATTTATTTTGGGATAAAGAGTAAGAAATTGTATTGGCAGTTGTATAAATTGTGAATGTCGGACATTGTTGATGTGTAAATGCTTGTTCTACAAATATGTACGGGAAAATACAATCACAACGATTGACCCAACATTTGTTATCTTTTTCTTTATAGATTAAAATTGGATTTATAATGGTGTACGAACCTTCGTTCCAAGATAGTTTCACAGAATCAACATCCACTAATGTTTTGTCAGTTATAGTCATTTTGATAGAAATAGTATCGCACGAACTTAGATAAGTCATATCAAATAGTAATGGATTTTTATTATCGGCAGAGTGAAAAGAATTCTCAAAAATAAAGAATAAATTACCTAACTCTATATTTCGCATCAAATACATATCTTCGGTTTTAATTGCGAAAGTGAGGCAGGAATATAGGCTAAACAGTAAAATCAGTATTTTCTTCATAGTTACAAAATTAATCAAGGGGGAGAATGTTATTTTCTCCCCCTTTTTAGTTGTTAATTATTCACCATAAACGGTGTAAACATTAATCACGTACAAGCCTAAAATGCTCTTAGCTTGTTTGTCAACGTGACTGATGCGAGTGATACCTGCAGATTTAGCAGCTTTGTTAATGCCACCGTTTCCAGCAGTAACTAAGCCCAATACATTTAGAGTTTGTGCACGTCCAACTTTTGTTCCAACAACATTGCTGGTAATTGCAACTGGCACTGTGTGGTTGGTGAAAATGAAACCTGACATAACACCTTCCATTGCTCCACAACTGGTCAATCCCAGTGAAAGTGCTATCGCACATGCGATAGGAAATAGTTTTTTCTTCATAAATTAAAGAAGTTAAAAGTTAATAATAATGTTAAAAGATATGCATACATATCTTATTACTTAAGTCTCATGTTTTCCCATGATTGAGATGCATCAATACTTGTTGCAACAATTGGTGTTTGAGGCTTCTCGTTAATCAAAAATGCTTCTTTTTGAACATTCTTTTTGATATATTCAGCCAATTCTGCATACGACACATTCCCTTTTGTTTCTTGTAATTTTTTAAGTAGGAAATAGGTAAATAATCCGTGTCCCTTCTCAGGATATGTCATAGCTGTTTCATCGCCACTGGATGCTGAAAATACAACAGCATTGCCATTAAGTGCTTCTTTTTTCGCTTCGCGTGCAATGCCACGTGCGGCAACAAGCATACTGCCTTCTTTGTTTGCACCAGTAAAACATGCATCCATAAAATATGTAATATTATCTGCTTTAGTGCTAGCTAAAGTAGTATATAAGGTGTTTAGACTATAGCATGTTGTTGTATTAGTACCCGTACCATCTACAGGAATGATATATGCATCACCAGTTTTCTCATCGGGAATACCATGCCCACAATAATAGACTACTGCTCTGCTGTTTTCAAAATTATTGAGTGCGTATTTCAGCCAATCTACACCACCCGAAATAACACCATATGAAGCATTTACACAATAGCGAATTTGACGTTCTGGAATACCTAAAGTCTTTACGCAATACTCTTTAAATATTTCTCCATCATGTGCAGCAAAATTTACATCATCTACAAATTGATAATCCTCGTTAGCAATAATTAAAGCATACGTATTGTATTGTATATTAGACGATTGAGGTATGTTTCTATCTACATCTGATAGGACAGGCTGCTTAATTTCAGTAACAACATCGCTGTTTTTATTGGCTATGGAATTTGATGTGTTTTGTGTATCAGATGCCAAATTTGTTGATGCCTGGTGGGGTGTGTTTACAAGATCAAATTCTCCTAATATACTAAATCTACTTAATCTTTTTGTCTTTGCTAATGCTCGATTATCCTCAAACAATTCTAATTGTGGAACAAAAAGAGTATTCAGCGAAAGTTGAGCAACGTATGTTCCACCTGCAATAGCCTTTATTCCTGTTGTAGCGTATGGCTCTACACACCCTGGATCTGTAATTTTTATATTCGTAACTCTATTCACTGGTATTTTAACATATATATAGCCAGAAGTACTTAATTCTGCTAATTTTACATTATTAACAACAACATCGTATGTCATCATATCTCCCATACCGAAAGCACCGTTTTTAGCATCCCTAAAAACATATAAGTCAGCATAATCTTGTGCCAACATACTAGAAATGGCAGAAATAATGCATATTATTACACATTGAAGTTTTTTCATAATCATTTGTTTTTTATTTGTTTATTTGAATTGATCTTTCTATTGTTTGCATTGTTTCATCACTAATACGATTTTTGCGTAACCATTTTTGAAAGTCCTCTACAGATAATTCAGGCACAAAATCGCCCATATCCGATGCAGGCATTGAGAATGCTTTTTTAGAGAATACCAGAATAAATGTATCAAACTCTACCGTCTTTTCTGTCACTAAAATCGTTTCCTCTTGATAGGGATAGATTGGGTCGGCAGTAGAGAGATATGTATATTCATTATTGCTTTTCACCTCTCGTGCCGTACCGTCTTCATTTTCGTAGGGCATCATACAAGAGATAATACCTGCATTATCGTCGCGAAAGAAGATTGCTACGTAGCCACTGACTGGTGATTTGAACAAAATAGACACTTTATCTCCGCTCCTAAATTGGTCAGCTTCAAAACCATTATTGAGGACTTGCATTTTCAGTTCTACCTCTGCGGTTTTCAACTCACGCGCTTTGCCACACACAGAAGCGGTAATTACCATGACATCATTTTCATATGCAATACTAACTTCAGGTTCTTTGGTATCGCTCAACCAAATTGCCTTTGATTCGGTAGAAACATAACTATCTGACTGAACTTGTGATTTGCTATCCGAAGTATGAATGGTTGTCGTGGTAGACTGTGATACCACTTGCCCAAATTCATTAGCAATAGCTTCGTTGCGCGCTTTATCAATGGCTATTTGTTTTGCGCGGTTCAATGGTACCTCGCCAGGTACGGTATAGCGATATTCGCCACAAACGGTTGCTACACGTTGCGCATGAATGGTTGTTGCCAATAAAAGAAATAATATCAGACGAATGGTGTATCTCATTAAAAGCCAAGTACTTTATCTAATTGTTCGTGCAGTTTTTCGCCCTTCTTCTCCAATTCTTCGCGTACAGCTTGTTTTGCTGCTTGTTTTGCCATTTCGCCATTATACGCAATGCGCACCATTACTTCGCGGTTCTTGTTTTTCAAAACGCGATAACATTCTACCATAACAATGGTACGTCCAATAGATTGACTAATGAGATTCTTGCTTGACATGACTGTTTCAGAAATACTGACTGCGTCTTCGGCTGTAAGTTGTTGGTTGGCAACCGTGTTTTCAATCAATGCAGCGACCTCTGTTTGGATTTGACCTGCAAGATTTGTAATGGCTAACGATGTAGCAGCAGTTTTGGCTGCATCATAATTCTCTGCAATGGATTGTGCATTTGCCATAATGTATTTTGGAAAACCTAAATCATCGTATTGGTACTCCATTTCATACGAACGTTGTAATTGTTTCTCTAATGGCAATGCCCCTGGACTCACTACCCAACCTTCTTTGGCAAGACGTTTGGCTTCTTTCTTGGTTGCTTTATCCACACGAGCAGATAACTCTTTCTTTGCCATTTTTTTGATTTCTTGGCGTTCTTTCATAACCTCTTTTGCATCTTGTGCAAAACTTGCGGAGCATGCTACCAGCATTGCCATCGCGAGAAATAATACTTTTTTCATACGATTGTTGTTTTATGGGTTAATAATTAGTTGTTTTTATTCTTTTGCATTACACATATAGGCATACAAAAAACGTGGATTCCGACTGCTGTCGTTCCACGTTCAGAGGCTCTCGCATTGCCTAATATCCTAAAACGACAACGCGAAGCCCACGCCGAATATAAATATTCTCCGTGCTATTTTTTTAGTTTAAGGTACGCGTATGCGCATACGCATATACGCAAAAGACGTACCAAAATAGGCACAGAGGGATAATCTATATCCCGTAGGACATCTATCGTTGCACTGTTCCGAGGATATTTCTGAAATTTGCGAGATTTCTGAACATCAGAACGGAGCGTCAATAAACGCCTTTTAAATATGTCTGCTACCCCAGCCGATGATGCGCAGACATCCGCGGCGTGGAATTGCGAGTGCAAAGGTAATACTTTTTTTTGAATTGAGCAAGAAAAATTGCTTTTTGGGGCAATTTTGGTTTAGAGAACGGTCTTTAGAATTGGCTGATCCTATAGTCAGAGTTGATGAATCACCTATAAATCACATATGAATAACCTAAGAATAACCTAAGAATAACCTAAGATTTACAAGTACATTTCAATGTTCTACGATATAAAAAATCGCCATTTATGTTTTGGACATAAATAGCGACTAAATAAAACTAATGTGTTGCTCTATTACAAGTCAGACAGCAAAAAAGCCATATAGAGAGGAAGAGTTAGCAATCGATCGGACCGACCTATATTATAATCCCCCAACTTGATAGCAGCGTTTACGTGATATTTATCAGGGTGGTTGAGTATCGTTTTTACTGATTTGGCATTGCCTGTATTGGCTTTGCATTCCAGCAGTGTGCATTCGCCCTTATAACGCATCACAAAATCAATCTCTAAACCGCTTTCTTTTTGGTAGTAATATAACTTTCGTCCCATCTTACCCAAGATATCTGCTACCAGATTTTCATATACGGCGCCTTTGTATGTCCACAAGTTACCTTGCAAGATATCGCCCTGCGTTCCATCGTCCAACATGCTGACCAATAATCCCGTATCAGCCATATACACCTTAAAACAATCTTGGATAGAGTTGCCGCTCAAAGGTATTTCTGGCAACATAAGATTATAGCAACGGCGCACAATACCAGCATCCTCTATCCATTGCAGACAACTGATATACTCCTTGCTACGACCACCCTTGCGTACCACCGAGTAGGTGAACTTCTTATTGTCTCTACTCAATTGGCGAGGAATAGAATCGAAGCACTCGCGAATACGTGGTTTATCTTCTGCACGGGCATATTTGATCATGTCATCACGATAACCATTTAAAATATGCCTTTGCACTTGACATACTTGATTCATATCATGCGTAGCAAAGAAGGTTTTTACCGCTTCGGGCATACCACCTACTACTACATATTCCAACAACAATTGACGCAAGCGCTGATGGATATCCGCTGGGATAGGAGTCTCATCTTGTAATGATTTGCGCAGGAAATCAAACACTTGCTCATTGATCCCATTTGCCCATAACCACTCTTCAAAATCCATAGGATACATCTCCACAATAGTCTCTGCTCCTACGGGAATAGTCGCTTGGTCTTCTGCCTTAATCTGTTCGGCATTCTTATATCCACTCACGCCTAACAATGAACCAGTGCAAATCACATCGTATCTTCCATCTTTCATAAAGAATTTCAAAGAGGAACGCGCGCGAGGGCAATTTTGTATCTCATCCAATACAAGACAGGTCTGCTTTGGTACAAATTGTGCACCTGGTACGGATGCAGAAATCGCCATTGTCAAATAATCAACCGACAGAGAACCTGCAAACAGCGCACACAACTGTTCTTGCTCGTGAAAATCTATATAAATCACATGCTTATAGTGCTTCTTAGCAAAAGCTACTACCGAACTTGTCTTACCACATTGACGACAACCTTTGATGACCAAAGGCTTGTGATTAGGCGTGTCCTTCCATTCTAACAAAACAGATTCAATCTTTCGTTTATGCATAAATGATTGATTATTTACGATTTACAATATATAATTACACTTTTCTAAATGACTTTTGGTGTAATTTTCACACTTTTCCAAGCGACTTTTTGTGCAATCTTCACACTTTTCCAAGCGACTTTGCACTGCAAAGGTACTACATTTTTTTCATTCTTGCAAGATATTGTACAAAAAAAATCGTCATGTAGATATAATTTAAGAAATACACAAAAAAGTGGCACCCGATATGAGTGCCACTTTTTTAGGGATATTGGACGCTTCGCTATTGGACGGCGTACCGCCTATAGGATGCGCCATTGCGCTAAAATTAAGCGTTAACAGTAGCCATGTGAGCGATGAGGTCGAGAACCTTGTTAGAGTAACCGATCTCATTGTCATACCAGCTAACAACCTTAACGAAGGTGTCAGTCAAAGCGATACCAGCCTTAGCATCGAAGATAGAAGTGCGAGTGTCACCCAAGAAGTCAGCAGAAACAACTGCATCCTCAGTGTAACCAAGTACACCCTTCAACTCGTTCTCAGAAGCCTCTTTCATAGCT
>JAZREU010000019.1:0-9223 GCA_045660925.1 Paludibacteraceae bacterium
ATTCAAGTTGCTCGATGGTTATGTTATTTCCTCCGAAGAGAAGGTTATTAAACCCGAACCTGAGATATACCAAAGGCTCTTTGCTAAATTCAACCTCTGTCCAGAAGAATGTATCTTCACTGACGACAAGGAGGAAAACATTGTTGGAAGCGAACGATTGCGAATGAAGGGCATCGTTTTCAAAAATGCGAAGCAATACGAAGAAGAACTTCGACAAATGATTTCCAATAGCAATAATAATATAGTATGATGACCCACAACGAACAAGCATTATTGGCACAGATGCAGAACATGGGGTATTCTCATGGCCTTTGCGTCACAGCTCTACAGATATTATCGCAATCAAAGCTAGCAGTAAGCGAAATGCTTGCTTACATCTATGAAGAGCAACCCACAGAACAAGCTTTTATTGCTGAAATTGCTCGGATTTGCGATGCAAATGGACTGAGTCCACAATTATAATAGCATTATAAAATAGAACCAGCTATACTTTATGCTCGTAGTATTTTGCGATATTTTTGCGGTGTGATACCCGTCACCTTACGAAACAGACGAATAAAGTAGTTCTGATCACAGAATCCGAGAGCATAAGCCACCTCCTTAACCGTTTGCTCGGTCGTATAGAGCAACAATTGAGCACGCTCCACCTTTTTCTTATTTATATATTGTATAGGAGAAAAACCGAACTCACTTTTGAAAATTTTGATGAAGTACGGCTTGGTGACAGCAACCAAATCTGCAATCTCTTCAACGTTAATACTATCGCAAATATGAACATGAATGTACTCTAATACCAGTTTCATCCGCTCATCGTTCGTCCACACGCGTGGTCGAGCCTCGCGGATGAAGTGCGACATAATCATCAGCATAGCACCGCGCAATTCTATTTTTTTCCATAAATCCATATCGCGATAGCGTACTACATAGTCAGATATTTGCGACGATGTGTCGTAACTTTTTGGATCACTCTGCGGTAAGCGTGCGTCAGGATGGCGAGCACAAAGGAACTCAAACATCTGTTTCATTCCTTCAGTTCCGGCCACCTCGGTAGGCAGTTCATACACATCTTGTAGGTTCATATCGTTTTTAAATCCCTCAAAAACATGAAGATAATAATGTACGAATCGTCCATGACATTCATACGAATGAACCGTGTAGGCTGGAATAATATACAAATGGTGAGGACGCAACACTATATCTTGGTTTTTCAGATGTAAAATAGCCCCACCTTCCACAACATAGAAAATTCGTATGAATGGAGAACTAACATTCTGCCAATTCCAATCTGCATAATGTTGTGCTAACCCTACGTTCAGCAACATTAGGTTCATTGATTCTATAGGAATCTGTATCATTGCTTACTATTTTACAGACAAAGATAACAACAAAATCTTAATTTTATGCTATTATTCAATCATATTTTGCACTATAAAGCCAATTAAACACACTATTTTTGTAGCATAAACAACATAACAAAGAAAACGAAAAAACAAGTACTATGTACAGTTCTGTAAATCGAAGTTTATGAAGAAAAGAATATTAGCATCCATCGTCATAGCATTAATAATTGGGTCAACAAAAGCACAAGATGTTATTGATATTTGGAACCTACCACCCCTTAGCATTGAACAAGGAAGTTATACGACCGATTGGAACGACTTATGCAGACAATACAATACACCTGCGTGGTGGCGCGAAGCCAAATTGGGTGCCTGGTCTCATTGGGATCCACAATCTGTAGCAGAGAATGGTGACTGGTACTCACGCGGTATGTATATAGAAGGCCATCCGCAATCAAAGTATCATCGTGAGCATTTTGGACATCCTTCAGAGTATGGATACAAAGAGTTGTGCCGCGATTGGAAAACAGACCTATGGGATCCTGAAGATTTGATGTTACTCTACATAAAAATGGGCGCACGCTACTTTTTAGCTTTAGGGAATCATCACGACAACTTCGACTGTTGGGATAGTAAATACCAACCTTGGAATGCTGTGAATATCGGTCCCCACCAAGACATCATTGGCATTTGGGAAAAAGTAGCCAGAAAACATGGAATGCCTTTTGGTATTGGTTTTCATAGCACGCCAGCACGTACTTGGGGACAATTTATGCCTGTTCGATACGCAAGCGATAAACATGGCGACAAAGCCGGCATACCCTATGATGCCATGCTAACAAAGGCCGATGGAACGGGCAAATGGTGGGAAGGAATGGATCCACAAGACCTTTATGGCCCTATACATCATGACGGCCGAAAATCTTTAGAGACCCCATTTGCCAACCAATTTATGTGGCGTGTGGATGATGCCATCCGCAAATATCAACCCGACATGATTTACTTTGACGAACATGCAGGTAACTCACAAATAGACTTGGGCATAGACATGGGACTTGGAGAACTAACCCCTCAGATTATAGCCAATTTCTACAATATTGCAGAAAAACGAACCGAAGGGCGCAGAGAGGTAGTAGCCACATTCAAAGGAGTTGGCGGACGCTACAATAGTTTTCAACACAACCCTGAATTAATCAGTATAGTTGACCGCTCGTTGGTCAAAAGCACAGAACTATACACGGAGGATAACATCATGGCCTTTCCTTTCCAAACAGAAGTAAGTCTTCAAGAATGGCATTATTTGCAAGGAGGGAAATATCGTAGTGCAGAAGAAATAATCACACGCCTGATGCAAAATGTGGCGCGCAATGGTTGCCTGCTACTGAACATCACACAACGCGGAAGAGGTAATATCGACGATGAAGCGCGACAGATATGCTTAGATATAGGTCGTTGGATTGACATCAACCAAGAGGCTATCTATAGTGCACGTCCCTTTACACAATGGGGAGATGAGCATGTCATCTACACACGCCAAGGAGGATATATTTATGCCACTATCCTACATCCTTCAGCCGGAGCTATCGTTCTATCGGCACTTTCCAACCAATCTGCATCGATTGGTAAAATCGAAAAAGTAGAATTAGTAGAGAATGGCCACCGACTTCCATTTACACAGACTGCAGAAGGAGTAACTATTCAAATGGAAGAGCCCCTATTCACACAAGGTATCAAAGACAAAAATCTGGCACAAGGCTATAAAGTGATAAGAATAAGCCACGATAAAGCATGGTTTAACGATGATGATCCCGGTGTTCACACCTTCGGATGGGATAGACGATGCAATACCAACGAAGGAGACTTTAACAATGACCTATCGTTCAGCACTTTGGTAGGCGATACATGGACTGCAACAATTGAAGCAAGGGAAATAAGTATTGTAGCTCCACAAGGAATGGGAGAAGGCGTCATGGAGGTATTCATCGACGACAAACATGTAGGCGACGTATCATTTGTAAAAAGCCAAGAAGTGAAACACCAAACAATAGTTTTCACATCCAAGAAACTGAAAAAAGGAGAACATAAGATTCAACTGAAGAACAAAAGCGGAACGATTGCTATCGATGCAATCATCATTCAATAAAAAACTATCATGAAACAACTTATTCTTTTTCAAACTATGAAACGTACATTATTTGCCATTTGCAGCTTGCTCATCACAATGACAGCATCTGCACAATACACCCTAAAGGACTGGAACATTCAGGGTGTTGACGAAAATTCCACGCTACACTTGAATGTGAGCGAGTATAAATTAAACTACAATCATCCACTACCTTATGCTGATTGGCAAAAAAGTTGGACGATAAAAGCAGACCTACGTTGCGGTACGCTTGGCACAGAACAAGTATTTTTATGCAAGGAGGGTAAGGCAAGTCATCTGATTGGGCGCAATTCACTTAATGGCGATATCTCTATTGGATACGATAATATGTATGGACAGTTCTTTGTTGAGGTTATCGACAAGAACGAAAAACCTCATCGACTTTGTGCCGGACCTAAGGTGGAAAAGAATCATTGGTACACAATAGAAGCACATGCAGAATATGATATTCACAAAGATGTATCAATGATATGCTTGGAAGTTAATGGACAATCTGAACAACTTATTTATCCAGGCAAAGCTTTGCGTCATAACTGTTCAACATGGATTATCGGACATGGTTTCCCTGGTGGATTTCCCAATGCCTTGCAAGTACGCGACGGTGACATACGTGCCCTATCCATCAAAGGCGAATCTTTACCAAAGATAGTTGGACAAAATCCGCTGTTCGATGGTATCTTTACAGCCGATCCTGCATTTACCGTAGTAGACAATACCGTGTATGCCTATGTAGGTGAGGACAAGGCTGGTGTAGGTGGTTGGTTCAATATGCCCCATTGGCTATGTTATTCATCTACCGATATGGTAAACTGGACAGCTCATGGTCCCGTTCTTTCTGCCACAGACTTTTCATATGCTCAACCTAATGGTTCATGGGCAGCACAAGTGGTGAAAGGTGCAGATAACAAGTTTTACTATTACGTAACACTGAAACGCAAGGACAATCAGCAGCACACAATCGATGTGGCCGTAAGCGACTCACCAACAGGCCCTTTCAAACCTGCCCGCAAAGATGGCACACCTCTTATAACCGATGATATGACACCCGATTCTCATCGTACAAATGCAGATATCGACCCAACCGTAATTATTGACGATGACGGCACCCCTTGGATGGCATGGGGCAATGGCGATTGCTATATGGTGAAGTTAAAGAAGAACATGATTGAACTAGATGGGGAAATAAAAAAGGTACCCATGCGCAACTATTCTGAAGGTCCTTGGCTCTTCAAACGAGGCAAATTATATTATAATGTGTATGCAAGTGATGCCCCTGGTGTGCAACCAGAACAAATGGCTTATTCGTATGCAGAAAATCTACAAGGCCCATGGACTTATGGTGGATTTATCAGCACGTCGGCCAATCGTGGTTTCACCATTCACCCCTCCGTCATCGAGTTCAAAGGACAATGGTATTATATCTACCATGATGGTTCCTATAGCCAAAATGGAGAGCCTGGTGGTGACTGTCGCCGTAGTGTGTGTGCCGAATACCTATACTTTAATGCCGATGGCACCATCCGTTTCATTCCACTAACGCAGGAAGGATTAAGTAGTAAATAATTAAACTACATGTATATATGATAAAGAAAAATATCTGCTTGCTTTTGATGGCCGTATGCACAAATGTAATATACGCCACTGATTTTATAACTTTTAAGCGAAACTCTACATCAGACGTAGAGTTAACAAGAACATCCGATACCATAACATATGACCCCAATGATTGGAAAGGTGTTCGCATTGCCGTTGAGAATCTGCGTAAAGACTTTAAAGCCGTCACTGGTAGCACAAATGCGCCTATAATAGTGGGAACTGTAGGAAAGAGCAAATTGGCCAAAAAGTACAAACAGTTATCAAAAGAATTGTCAGGCAAATGGGAGCAATATTTAATCTTTACAGATAAAGGTAAACTTGTTATTTTAGGTTCTGACAAACGCGGCACTATCTATGGCATTTATGAGTTATCAAAACAAATTGGAGTTTCACCTTGGTACTGGATGGCCGATGCTCCGATACAAAAACATGAACAACTCTTTGCCCGTAGCGGTATCTACACTGATGGTGAACCTAAAGTCAAATACCGTGGTATATTCATCAATGATGAGTGGCCTTCATTCGGCACATGGTGTCAGAACCAGTTTGGAGGAATCAATTCCAAAGCATATGCTCATATTTTCGAACTTATGCTCCGCTTGAAGGCAAACTATTTTTGGCCAGCCATGTGGGATAGTCGCTTCAACGAAGATGATCCACTTTCTCCTCAGATAGCGGATGAGATGGGTATCGTAATGGGAACCAGTCATCATGAACCTATGATGCGTGCCCACAAGGAGTATGTCTATCGCAAAGATAGCATTGGAGCATGGGATTATTCGACCAACAAGCACAATCTTGACAGATTTTTTGAAGAAGGATTGGAACGAAACAAGCATTACGATAACTTGATAACCATCGGCATGCGTGGCGATGGTGATGTAGCAATGGGTAATGGCAACGATGAGGATAATATGAAAGTTCTAAAGGACGTAGTGGATGGTCAGCGAAAGATTATAGAACGTGTATATAAAAAACCTGCCAGCCAAATACCACAACTCTGGGCAATCTTTACCGAAGTACAACGATATTACGATGCAGGATTTACCGTACCCGATGACGTAACTTTACTATTCTGCGATAACAATTGGGGATACATCCGACGCACTGGTCCCGAAAAGGAACAATCACGCAAGGGAGGTATGGGCATGTATTACCATATTGACATGAATGGAGGCCCCTGGAACGACCGATGGGTAAATACTACTACTGCAGCAAAAATACGCGAGCAATTAAACCTGGCCTACCAGACTGGTATCAACCGAATTTGGATTATCAATGTGGGCGACCTTAAACCCAAAGAAATGCCTATAGATTTTATTTTGAATTATGCATGGAACCCTGACAAATATCCTGCAGACAAAATAGACCAATACATGGTAGACTGGGCAAGAAGTATTTTTGGTGGTGAATACGCCAAAGAGATTGCAGACATCGTAACAGAATACTCGAAAATGAATCTTGAGCGAAAACCTGAGGTGCAACGTGTAGGCATCTATAGTGTAGAAACAGGCGAAGCACAACGAATGTACGAACGTTGGGATGAATTGGAGAAACGCACTCTTTCGCTCAGCAAGAAGATGCCTATGGAAATGCAAGATGCATTCTATCAACTTGTAGAATATCCTGCTGTGGCAAGTGCTGGAGTAGCAAAAATTTATCTCGCCGCTACCATGGGCGACTCCTTGACCATGCAATCATTATTTGAGCGTGACAAGCAAATGACCTATAAATATAATAAGGAAATAGCAGGAGGTAAATGGGATGGCATGATGCTCGACAAACATATTGGCTACAAAATGTGGTCGATGCCAAACGAAAACACACTACCAAGGGTAAACAAATCTTCGGCTACAACAGACATCACTACCGCCAATGAAATAGCCATTATGGCGCATGACTACACGAAAAGAACCGATGCAGAGGATGCTCGTTGGGTATTTCTGCCTGGACTTGGACGTGGCAAAGGCAATATGGGTATCGAACCCGTAACAGCTACGAGCCGACCAAATGGAGATGGTGCTACATTGGAATATGAAATAAACTTCTCACAGAAGGGCAAACAAAAACTTGCTCTTGGCATTCTGCCTACCAATGACGTTAACCCTGCCCGTGGGCTCCGTATCGGAATCCGAATCGATAATGGTGAAATGCAGACCATTGATGCACGACAAGGCTACGTGGATACATTCAATGAATACACTAAGGATAATTTAGCACGCTCAAAGGTACTAAAGCCCCTTCCCAAGCCTGCCAGCGACATCTACCTCTCTGGGTTCAGACAACGCATGCGTAGTGAAGTATTCGACAACCTCCGCTGGTTGAGCATCGACATTGACATACCTACTACAGGCACACATACCGTGAAAGTGGTGATGATTGACCCCGAAATTGTTGTTGAGAAACTCATCATTAATCCTGACAATGAACACCCATCCTATCACGGTAAAGAATAAACAATTATGAAGAAACTATTATTCACAATCTCTATCGCTGTTATAGCGTCTTTGAACATTCTGGCTCAGGGCTATCGCAACCCTGTGCTTCCCGGCTTTCATGCCGATCCAAGTGTGTGCACAAACGGAAAGGACTTCTACCTTGTTAACAGCACATTCCAGTATTTTCCTGGAGTACCTGTGTTTCACAGCAAAGACCTGATACATTGGGAACAGGTAGGTAATTGCCTCTCGCGCAAGTCGCAGCTTGACCTCTCGGGGCTTTACACACAAAACCAGCCGGAACTAGGTTGGACAAATGCGGGCATCTATGCTCCAACCATCCGTTATCACGAGGGGCGCTATTACATGGTGACCACCATTTTCCCATCACGTCGCCATTTCTACGTCTGGACAGACGACCCATCTAAAGAATGGTCCGACCCCGTATTCATTGACTTTGCCATCGGCAGTTGCGATCCTACCCTCTTTTGGGACGAAGGGAAGTGCTATTTCTTATGGAAAGCAGCAGCAGACGAAACACGCCCAGGAATCAAGCCGGGTGAAATCAACATCTGCGAAATTGACATTCTTACTGGTCAGCGTATAGGCGATGTTCATCACTTGGGAACGGGACTCGGCGGACGATATCCTGAAGGTCCACACATATACAAGAAAGACGGCTACTACTATATGATGCTTGCTGAAGGAGGAACGGAACATGGTCACCATGTCAACATCTTGCGAAGCCGTTCTCTGTTCGGGCCGTATGAATCGAATCCTGCCAACCCCATTCTCACGCATTTCAGCATGAAGATGCAGAACAGCAATATTCAAGGGCTCGGACATGCTGACCTCATACAAGCACCCGACTCCTCATGGTGGATGATTTGCCTGGGTTATCGCACAAGCGGTTACCTCCTGCATGTGATGGGGCGCGAGACGATGCTTGCACCTGTACGTTGGGACAAGAATGCTTGGCCTGTGGTCAATGGTGACGGCACTTTGGCCATCAACATGAAATGTCAGACCTTACCTCAAGTTCCAATGCCCCTTGACCCTGTTCGCGAAGAGTTCAATTTCGTCAAGCGCGATGTACCAGCCGACAGCTACAGCAATATTGGATTGCCTTGGGGATGGATGAGTATCGGTAATCCCGATTATTCCCGCTACTCTCTTACTGAGCGGGAGGGCTGGTTGCGTCTGCGTCCCACTTCTACGCCTCTCGATGCAGCCACGTCGCCCACTTTCGTGGCAAGACGTCAGACTGAGCTACGTTTCAACGCCACCGCACTCATTGACGCATCCCATCTGGCAGAAGGCTCTCAGGCAGGGATAACGGCCTATGCAGCACCTCTGAATCATTATGATGTGATAATAGAACGAAAGGACGGAAAACTATTTGCCAGGTCAAACATACGTCTAGGCGAACTCAGCCATTCCGGTCAACCCGTTGAACTGAAAAACGCTCAGACTTACATACGCATCAGTTCCGACAAGGACTATTACTATATGCAAGTTTCTGCCGATGGCAAATCATTCACCACACTCAGCAAGATGGACTACCGCTACCTATCCACCGAGGTGATAGGTGGGTTCACAGGCGTGATGCTTGGCTTGTTTGCCCAGGGTGAAGACGGAGACGGATATGCAGATTTTGATTGGTTTGAATATATAACAGAGTAAAG
>JAZREU010000020.1:0-2214 GCA_045660925.1 Paludibacteraceae bacterium
GGCTATTCCAGTTGTTTTTGTTGGGTGTTTGGCGATACCTTGGAACGCAGACTGAAATAGTCCGCGTTTTTTTATATTATATATGTTTAACTAATTTAAAACAACAAAAACAATGAAAAAAATTTTTCTTATCTTATTGACCGTTGTTTTCGGTCTATCATTTACCAGTTGTGAGGGAATCGGTGGTAAAGCCACAGTTGAAGTCCAAGTTATTAAATCTAATATGCCTCAATCAGGTATGTCTGTGTACATGTTTGACAACACCAAGTGGACAATGGATATTCGCGAACCATTATTTGCCAACAAAACAGTTATTACAGATGCTTCGGGCATAGCCACATTTGAATTAGGCGATATGGATTTGGAAATTAATGATAGCCAAACAACGCTTTATTTTGCCACGTTCAAAGACGGCACAGAGATTATGACAGGACAAACTGCTGTAACCATTAAGAAGGGTGAAACAAAACAAGCGACTATTCGATTATAAGAGTGAAATCCAACAAAAAACAATTTGATAAAACACAAAAATTCCCATGCAAACAGTTGAGTTGCATGGGAATATTTATAATATCTCCATCACTTCGGAGAGGGATTGGACGAGATAAGTGGCAGATTGTCCTTCTAGCAGCGGGTCTTTGTTGTTTGCGACTGCTACAGTTTCTTTTTCAACCTAATTTTCAACAGGTTGCTCTGCCTTCTTTTTATCTGTATTCTTTACCATACTCATATTTATATTTCTTGTTCAACTATTCCGTTGTTCGTTTTCACTTTTTATTTTGCAAAACCTATGCCATAAGCATTTCAACTGCCATATGGCAAACATTCAAAATGATACCTTAAAGAGTTTTTCGATATGACCGCTACGGATCATCTCTTGAGTAGGAAGATGGTACATAGTAGGCGAATCGATGAGTGCAATCGTGTCACAGAGCGACTGTGCAATATCCAACTCGTGGGTAGAGAAAATGATGCACTTGTTTTCCTCATGCGCTAAGTCGGCAAGCAAATGGCACAAATCATATCGGTTGGGCATATCCAAGAATGAAGTAGGTTCGTCCAGCAAAATGATTGGGGTCTGTTGCGCCAAGGCACGGGCAATCATCACGCGCTGACATTCGCCGTCGGACATCTTATCCATAGTGCGGAAGGCGTAGGAAGCCATGCCAACCTTCTCCAACGATTGCATGACAATGGCTTCATCCTCGGGTTGCATGCGACCAATCCAGTTGGTGTAAGGTGCTCTACCAAGAGCCACTACATCACGGGATGAGAGATTGGCAATGCGAATACGCTCGGTGGTGACAAAAGCTACCTGTTGCGCCAGTTGCTGGGAAGTGATCTGCTGGATATGGGTGTCATTGATAAGAATAGCCCCCTGTTGGAGTGGTTCGGAACCAATGATGGCACGCAGTAAAGTGGATTTGCCCGTGCCATTGCGACCAATAAGGGCAGTAGTAGTGCCACAGGTGAAAATAGTGGATACGTTATCCAACAATAAGCGATGGGGGGAGTAACCGAGGGATATGTTTTGGAGGCGAATCATATTTTTATGAGGTGATGAGGTGAGGAGGTGATTAGGCAATGGATTTGTTGCGGATGACTACCCATATAACGATAGGGATACCCAGTAGGGCAGTGATGGTGTTGATGGGCAGGGTAAGCCATTTGGAAATGATGTCACAAGTGAGCAGCACAACCGCTCCGCATAGTGCAGAAGCAGGCAGTAAGATACGATGGTCGGCATTGCTGAACAACATACGTGCAATATGCGGAATAGCCAATCCAACGAAACCAATCGGACCACAGAAAGCCGTCACAGTACCTGCCAACAAGGTGGTAGATAAAAATATAAGATAACGCGAACGGCGGACATTGAGACCCATGGTGCGGGCATATTGCTCACCAAGCAGGAGCAGATTGAGGGGTTTGATGACCGCTATAGAAACGACCAAACCAAGTAGCACAGCGGGGAGCATGAGGTGGAGTTGATTGGTCGTGACATCGCCAAGTGAGCCCATTGTCCAGATGACAAAGGACTTGAGGGCTTCTTCGTTGCTCAGATACTGAAGGATTTGCACGACTGCACTCACGCCCGAAGAAATCATCATACCTAAGATGAGGATGACCATGATGTCCTTGATACGGGTGCTGACGGAGGCAACGAAAGCGAGAATCAATGCCGAACCTAACCATGCCGCGCCAGCGGTACCG
>JAZREU010000021.1:0-22703 GCA_045660925.1 Paludibacteraceae bacterium
ACCTGATGCAAAATAGTCTTCAACAACTTGTTGTTTGAATGACTGAGAGTAATAATTTACTGTTCGCTTCATAAAACTTGAATCTTAATAATTGATACTTTTTGTTCATTTTATGAGTAAACCTATTTCAGTATAAGACAACACAAAAAACTTTGACTAAACCTGAAAAAGGTTGACTCCCCTCCTAAAAAGGTTGCCTTATTTCCTGAAAAAGTTGACTTATCTGTTTAAAGAAAAAAATCACCTCAAAAGGCGATTTCTCTTGCTCAATCCAAAATAATTCACTACCTTTGTCGTGGAAATGAAAAAAATCAACCACATGAACAATCAACCAATAAATCTGTCCGTACACTCGCACGATGTGCAGTTGGATGTAGATTATGTAAATTGGATAGCGGAGATAAAGCATCGCTATCGTGCTGCGCAAGTAAAAGCTTCTGTGAGAGTTAACTCAGAGAAGTTACTATTCAATTGGGAGTTAGGTCGTGACTTGGTGAAGAAGAAAGCAGAAGAGCGTTGGGGCACAGGAGTGGTAGAACAAATTAGTATTGATTTGCAACGAGAGTTCCCTGATTCAGATGGCTTTTCTGTACGAAATTTATGGTACATGAAACAATGGTAGCTCTTTTATAGTGAAGTAGATACAAAACTGCAACAACCTATTGCAGAATTAGAATATCAAAAACTGCAACAACCTGTTGCAGAAATTTTACAACAACCTGTTGGAGAAATTCCAACTTCCTTTGCTTTGGTACCTTGGGGACACCATATTGAGATTATCTCTAAGTGCAAATCCATCAATGAAGCATTTTTCTATATTAGTAAAACTATTGAACAGGGGTTGAGTCGTGCTGCATTGCTCAATTGTATAAAGGCAAATTTGTACGAACATCAAGGTAAAATAGTGAATAATTTTACAGAGCACTTGCCTGCTTTGCAAAGTCAGTTAGTACAGGAGGTGTTAAAAGAGAACTACGACTTTGGTTTTGCTACAGTAGGGCATGAAATTTATGATGAATACGAATTGGAGGAAGCACTGACTAAGAGCGTTACAGACCTGCTGTTGGAGCTTGGCAGTGGCTTTGCTTTTGTTGGAAGACAAAAAGAATTGATCGTGGGTGGCAAGTCACGCAAGATAGATTTGTTGTTCTACCATATTCGTTTGCGTTGTTATGTGGTATGTGAGTTGAAGGCGCGAGAGTTCGAGCCAGAATTTGCAGGCAAACTGAATTTCTATGTGAATGCTGTGGACGAGTTATTGAAGCATGATGATGAAAATCCAACGATAGGCTTGCTCATCTGCTCGGATATGAATAAGGCAGATGTTCAGTGGTCGTTTAAAGGAATTAGCACACCTATGGGTGTAGCTACATACAATAATGTGCGTATTCAGGATGTGCTGCCTACTCAAGAGCAATTGAAAGAACGAATGGAATTGCTGCAAAAGGAATTGCGTGAAACAAAACGATTGATGAATAAATGTACAGAATAGAAGTACATTATATACTCATCCAAACTCCCCTGCCATTTATGCAAAATTCGCATAAATGGCATTTTTATTTGCTCAATCCAAAATAATTCATTACCTTTGCAGGGAATTTTCGAACACAAGGAATTATGGCAAAGAAAAGTGACATCATCGTAAAAGAGGTTGCCGTTAAAACTATCAAACATGGCAATGTTGATTATATCTGTATGACGGATATTGCGAGAATGAAAAATGCCATCGATCCCAATGGTGTTGTCGCAAATTGGATGAGAAATCGTAATACGATTGAGTTCTTGGGTATATGGGAAACTTTGTACAACCCTAATTTTAACCCCCTCGAATTCGAGGGGATTAGAGCTGAGGCAGGCTTAAATGCTTTTACCATGTCTCCAACTAGATGGGTAGAACTCACCAACGCAATAGGTATTATTTCCCAAGCAGGTCGATATGGTGGCACTTACGCATGTTCGGACATTGCTTTTGAGTTTGCATCATGGGTATCGGTGGAGTTTCGTTTATATCTTGTTAAGGAGTTCCAACGCCTAAAGGAAGAAGAACAAAAAGCACTCGGTTGGTCTGCTAAACGCGAATTGGCGAAAATTAACTACCATATCCACACAGATGCCATCAAAGCCAACCTTGTGCCTGAGGAGATTGACGACTTCCATCGCTCAATGATTTATGCGGAGGAAGCCGATGTTTTGAATGTAGCGTTGTTCGGCATGACCGCTAAGGAATGGCGTGCTGCCAATCCTGAATTGAAAGGCAATATGCGCGACTATGCTACTATTAATCAGTTGATTTGCCTGAGTAACATGGAGAATATCAATGCAGTGTTTATCAATGATGGCATGCCCCAATCCGAACGCTTGCACAAACTCAACCAAATCGCCATCCAACAAATGACAGTTTTGGAGAATGTAGAAAACAAAAAGATACTAACCAAATAATACTAACCCCCTAAAATTACTTATAACTCATCACTCATACTTTATAGTTAATCCGCAACGATACCGTTGCCCGACATATTTAATATAGCGTTATAAGCCAAACTTGAGTTTTGAAAACTGGACACTTTCAAACTTATTGAATATCAAGCACAAGCCTATAAACGCTCACGCTATCGGCGTGGGCTTTTGGTGCAAATTTGATATTCAAGGTAGTCCAGAACCTCAAAACTCAAATGAAGCGAACGAAAGTTCACGCTTTTTCGTATATATAAGTGATTACAATCTAGAATGAACAATAAATCAAATAATTAACCAACGGAGTGTGCCGAAAATCCGACAAAGAGTAGGTGAAAATATTAAAACTTATGAAAAGATTTCTCTTATTCCTAGTAGCATTATTTACCATTTCTACAATGGTTGCTAACATTACAATTCCAACTGAATTTAATGGAATCGTTTTGGGCAAATCTTCAAGTAATGAAGTGAGTGAAATATTAATTTCAAATGGGTTGCAGTTTTCTTTGGAAGAATCTGATTCTATAGATGCTAATATATACGAAGCAACTTATAAAGGCGAGTTTATACATGAGGAAATGCACTTTGATGGTGTTGTCGCTCGTTATATGTGTGATACATTGACACTTATAACTTTCGTGGGATCATGTGACAGTGCGTGTATGGACTATGGTAAGCCATTTATGGATAAGGTGCATTCTAAATACAACAATTTAGCCAATGCAGATAGTACGCTTCTTGTTATGATGGCAACCATGGGCACTGAGGGATTTATCAAATGGTCACGTACAGATGATGAAGTTATTGTACTCACTATGCATAATGATTCATCTTGTATATGCGCTTATATTGCGGAAAAAAGAATTTTCGAAATAAGTATCAATGCTACTTTGAAAACTTATATGCAAACGCTGCCTGATTTCGCAGAAGAAAATAAAGTATATGGAGTGGCTGGAGTTAAATTTGGTGATTCGAAAACAAGTGTTAAAAACGTTATATACACTAAAAGTGATAGAATTGTTAATGAAGACACGCATAGTATTACATTTCGTAATACAAGAATAGGAGGTATTACATATGACTTTGCAATATTCTATTTTGCCTCCAACCAATTAGTATCAGTTAATCTTCAGAATGCATTTTATTCATGGCGTAAAGAAGAAGCTCTTATGCAATTCGAAAGTGTTAAAAGTCAATACGCTAGAAAGTATAGCAACTTGCAACTGCTTAAGGATGAAGAAGATCTAAAAGGATATAATTGTGGAGCTTATATTGATGGATACGATTACCTTCCAATACTTATTTCATTCCAGAAATCACTAAGCCAAGGAGGTGATATAATGTATTATGTAGAGGTTGATTATTATCATCATCGCAAATCAACATTGTATGATGATGAGATTTGATTTTTAATCACTATATATTGCTCCCCTTGCGCTGAATATTGCACAAGGGGAGCAAAATTTATATAGCCACCGAAAGCCCACCGAAGTCCCACAGATCTCCTATCGTGGTCGCGAAGTGGTCGCGAAGCCCGCAGTCAACTGTTTGGTTGACTTCCTGTGGGAATAGTTCGGGCGCATTTCTGATTACTAATGCCACATAGAAACACACTCAATATAAACTATTCACGCATATTTAGCAGAAAAGATTTTGTGATTTCAAAAAAAAGTATTACCTTTGCGGTGACTTACTTATTAGTTGTAACTCATAACTCATAACCAATCCATGAAATACCTATCCCCAATTGAGGCAGTTGGCCTCGTCAAGTCAGGCGACACGATAGTCGTACAAGGTTCTACATCTATACCAATGGTCTTGTTGCGTGCGTTGACCGAACGTGCCAACGAATTGCGCGATGTGAAAGTCATCTCGGGCTTCGGCATCCATCCCGAAGAAGCACCATACGCCAAACGCGAACTCATGGACTCCTTCCGTGCGCTGAATATCTTTGTGCCCAACAACCTGCGCCGTGCCATGCGTGAGGGAGTGGCAGATACAATCCCATGTTTCTTGGGCGAAGTGCCCTTTCTCTTCCGTAGCGGGCAAGTGCCTGTAGATGTAGCATTTCTGAATGTGAGCGAACCCGATGAGAATGGCTATTACTCCTATGGCATATCTGCCGATATAGCTTTCTCGGGTGCCGAATGTGCCAAGACTGTCATTGCACAAGTGAATAAATATATGCCTCGCACCTTTGGCGACCCCGTGATACATGTCAGCCAGATAGCTGCCATGTGCCGTGGCGATGAACCACTCATTGAGGTACCAACGCCTGTGCCCAGCGAGATAGAAACGCGCATTGGTAACTTCATCGCCAACGAGATTCCCGATGGTGCGACCTTGCAGATTGGTGTAGGCGGAATACCCAATGCCGTCATCAACGCACTGAGCAATCACCAGCATCTGGGCTTGCATACCGAGGCCATTACCGATGGCGTTTTGCCACTCATTCAGAAGGGTATTATCGACAATTCGCTGAAGAAGATTTATCCTGGTAAGTCATTGGGTAGCTTGGTGTTAGGCTCTAAACATCTGTACGAATATATGGATAACAACTCGGACTTCGTCATTCGCGATGTGGCGTTTACCAACGACCCACAAAACATTCGTCAAAATCCCAAGGCAATGGCGATTAACTCGGCTGTGGAGGTGGATTTGACGGGACAGATTTGTGCCGACTCAATAGGTGAAACGATTATTTCGGGTGTAGGTGGACAACACGACTTTATGTACGGTGCTGCGCTGAGCGAAGGTGGCAAGTGTTTTATTGCACTGCCCAGTATGACCAGCAAGGGGCAGAGCAAGATTGTGGCAAACTTGACTCCTGGCGCAGGTGTGGTGACTACGCGTTTTCAAGCGCAATACATTGCCACCGAACATGGTATCGTTTATCTGCGCAATCTGCCATTGGCAGAGCGTGCCAAAGCACTCATCAGCATTGCCGATCCGTCTGTGAGAGAGGAATTGGAGCGGGCTGCTGTCAAACGATTTGGAATAGGATTCCTAAGATTGAAGTGATAAAAAAATAGGGCGCGAACCCTATTTTTTATTCGGATATTGGGTATCGGATATTGGATTGGTTATGGGCGAGTGATTTCTTCGATGGCGCGTTTGAGTTCTTTGTCGTAGCGCAAGAGGTAGGCATAATAGCCACGATGGTAGTAGTAGCGCTTCACAATCTCACCACCCAGCAGTTCTTCTACTTCTTCACGATTGCGCTGAATAGCAGCACGATAATCCACTGTCAAACGGGGCTTGAAGGCCTCTAAGTCAGCCAATAGAGTGGAGTCTAAATCCTCTTGCTTAGCCATCTTGATAAGTTCGCCTAAGTGTCGTCCTGTCTCAGTTTCATAGGAGAACTTCTTTTCCTCCAGGAAGAGGCAGAAACTCTCTATGTCGCTGTCAGTCAGTTGGAAATCCTTGGCAGGCGCGATAGTAGGGTGTTGACGATAATAGCGATTAGCATAGTCGAAGAACATATGGTCGCGGTAGAGGTTGTAGGTGATATCCAGTTTGGCAGAATCGGTGAGTACCACATCGGGTAGGATACCGCCTGCGGTGTCGCGGTGCAGTTGGTTTCCGCGTTGGCGCTCGGCATAGTCAATGGCTTGGATACAGCGCCCAGAGGGCAGGTAGTATTTTGCGGTGGTCACTTTTAAGTGTCCGCCGTAGGCGATAGGGCGTATGTTCTGCACCAGTCCTTTGCCGAAAGTGCGTTCGCCAATAATGGTAGCGCGCCCAAGATCTTGCAAAGCACCCGATACAATCTCCGATGCCGAAGCCGATTGTCCATTTACCAGCACTACCAATGGCATATTGGGGAAGATAGGCGATGTTTGTGTAGCATAGGTATGACAGCTGCGTTCGGTCTTTCCACGCGTACTAACCACTTCTGTACCTTTGGATACAAAATAACTGACAATTTGTATAGCTTCATCAATAATACCACCGCCATTACCGCGAAGATCAATAATGAGACGGTCAATGTTATAGTGTTGCACCATGCTATCGAGGGTCATCAAAAATTCTTGTGCGGAATTAGACGTAAACTCGTTGAAGAAGATGTATCCAATCGAATCTTGCAGTACGGTGGCATATCCGACAGCGGGCATGTGTATGTCACGGCGTGTAACTTGCTTAGTAATCAGTTGGCTATCTCGTTCGAGGACAATCTCAATAGTACTACCTGGTTTGCCACGCAGTTTGTCCGATACCTCCTTGGTGTTTTTACCCTCGCAGTCCATTCCATCTACTTTGACAAAGCGGTCACCAGGTAACATACCAGACTGTTGTGCAGGCATACCCTCGTAGAGCTCGTTGACATAGACATTGCTATCGCGGAACATGATGATACTGCCTACGCCACCGTATTTACCCTGTGTCATTCGGCGTAGTTCGTCATCCTCGCGCTTGGGAATATATATGGTGTAGGGGTCCACTTTGTGGAGCATATAGTTGATGCTTGACTCGATGAGGTCATCGTAGTTGAGGGTATCCACATAATTGATATCCAACTGGCGCATGACATCGGTATAGATAGTTAGATTTTTGTCTATACGGGTGGTCTGTGTTTCTGCTATCAGGTTGATGGTGAGCAGAAGAAAGGGTATGAGTAGTAGTTTTTTCATTGTTCTTATAAGGACTTTGAGGACATTAAGGTCGTTAAGACCTTTAAGGTCATATTAAGGTAAATACTGTGATATGTCTTTTCCGTGGGAGTGCAGGTCGCGCACGAGGGTAGAGGAGATGTGTGCATACTCTGGGCGGGTGTAGAGTAGTACGGTTTCAATGCCCGACAGTTGCTTGTTAGCCTCTGCTATGTTGCGCTCATATTCAAAATCTATCGTGGATCTCACACCGCGCAGAATGAATTGGGCATTGTGTTGTGCAGCAAAATCGACGGTCAAACCCTCATACACCTTCACGCACACGCGCGGTTCGTTATTATATATGCGTTGGATAGCAGCCAAACGTTCTTCGAGCGGAAATGTCTCGCGTTTGGTGTAGTTGTGGCCAATGCCAATAATAATCTCGTCAAAGAGATTCAATGCCCGCATCACAATATCGTGATGCCCTATGGTAAAGGGATCAAAACTCCCTGGAAATATTGCTATTCTCATATTATTTCTGCGTTTTTAAGTGCCTCTTTGGTAGCTTCGCGGTAGGCGACCATCAGTCCGCCTGTACCGAGTAGTGTGCCACCGAAATAGCGTACTACTACTACGAGGATATTGTCGAGTTTTTGGGCATCAATACTGCGAAGAATAGGCATACCTGCAGTACCATGAGGCTCGCCATCATCTTTGGTGCGCCATAGGTTTTCGCCAAGGCGGTAGGCATAACACACATGGCGTGCATCGTGGTATTTCTTTTTGTACCAAGCGATGCGTGTTTTGGCTTCGTCCTCGTTGGCAATGGGCTCGGCAAAGGCAAGGAACTTGCTTCCGCGGTCCTTGAAGATGCCTTTAGCTAACCCCTTAATGGTTGATTTTGTTTCGGACATATGACTATTCTTTCACAAACTTACTTATACGATTATTCACTTCTACTATATATATACCTGCGCTTAAATGATGAACAGGTAGAGTAGTGTATGCGCCATTGGCCTCTTGCGACATTACGCATTGTCCGTTGACATTATACACATATATCATCGCTTGAGCAGGAGCATCATTCATGAATACCGATACATATGCGCTTGCAGGATTAGGGTATAGCATTAATGACAGATGATTATTATCTTTCACATCTTCCACCCCAGCGGTATTCTCATCTGCAAAACTAAAGGGCTGCGTACATGTCTCGCCATATGCGTTAGTGATAAATGCTCGTACATATGTGCCTTGAAAACCACTATAGTTAAATGTGTTGCCAATACCAACGACACTGCTACGTGTAGAAGAAGCTGCGCTGGATGTTTTATCTGTACCATATATCCAATATACCATACCATCGGTATTGATACGAATAGTTTTATTGCTCTCATCTATCTCTATGCGATTGATGCGTGGTGCTTTTCCTTCTCCTGAACCTTTGGGCTCGTAGCAGAAATAGGATTCTCCCTTGCGCATTGCATCTTTCAGTTCTTCGGTGGTCAGAGCATCCATCAGCATGAAATTGTAGTTGCGGAAGAGTTGTTCATCGTTGTGCGTATCATCGCCAGAATAGCCAAATACAGGTCGTTCGGGCATTGTGCGTTCCAGAATCTGATCCCATAAGATCCGATCGTTGGGGCGACGATTGCCCTGATTATAGACCTCTAATCCTACCAATGATGGGAAGGTCTTGAAATTATTAGCATGCCAACCTGGACCATCTTTTTGTGTTTCGCTATAGGTGTTGTCAATGCTCCAGTATTGTCCTGGGTGGTTGATGATTTGCATACCGCCCAAAGCGTAGGTGTAGGCATATGATTCCTGTAGGGAGGCAAATTCTTGTCCTTGTCTGCCAGTAAAGAAATCGTTGTGGTGGTTGAATTGACCTCCTGTGCGCTCGCTCCAACTATTGGTGTTGTCCTTGCTCAATTCGTTTCCAGGTACAGCCAACATACCCAACTCATCTGCATTGCGTTCGGAAATGCCACCCATGAATTGTGGGAATAAATTCCATGGATAGGTATTATAGTCGTGGTCGGTCAATGCCAAGATTTTGTACCCAGCAGCATGGTATCTGTCTATCACATATGCAGTTGTGAACTTATCAATAGGGTCGTTGGATTGGGTGGTGTGGGTGTGCATATTGCTCTTATAGTGATTCACACTGTCCCAATCAATATCGCGGTATGGGTTGTTGCTTATGGTAGGTGTAATGGTTTGTCCCTCAATTACTTTGGCATAAACAGCGCGATGCGCTTTAGTGGTAGTACCATTGAGTTCAATATCCAAATAGAAGCCATATATGCCACTTGTAGGAGAGGTTATTGTATAGTACTCTTCGCCATTATTGCCTTGGTGTAGGGTGATGCTCTCGGAAGGCTGATTGTTGTGGTTCATGCGAAACTTAACGTTATAGCCATTTTTGTTGGCTATCTTTACGCACATCTTTATGGGTGTTCCTACGCGTACTACAGCGGGTTCTACGCTGAAATACTCTAAATCAATATCAGAATTGCCAAATGCAGTTTCTTCTACCGTGAGGCGATTGGTCAAGTATGAATATGTGACTTTAGCTTTGAGACAATTGTCCGATACTGTCGTATTGACCAATTCTCCCATGTCGCTACCTGAATTGACACTACCATAATGTATGGAGATGGTTTTGTCGTCTGTCAGTGATAATTCGGCATGCAACTCATAGTTGCTGCCAATACTCATCTTCACGCCATTGGCTGTGAAATGAGCTGATGATGCAGCTGACTGTTCGTATGTGCCATCTGCAAAGACAGCTACGCGTTGCCACGAAGTAGTGCTACGGGTGTTCTTAAAACCAATATCTTTAGGCGAAGTGAGTAATAAATCGCCATCGCAATGGCTACTGCTATTCAAATTCCAGTAGTAGGAATACTTCTTGTTGTCCACAGGAATCTCTTTGACCATGATTTGCGCAGCTGTAGGATTGGTACCATCTTTGTAGAAACTTCCATATTGTGTGGAAGTAGCATCACACTGCAAATTGCTTGCACTCTCGCCGTACATGAAATACCATGTATTATCGCTATGGCTTGTAGAAGTGTTTGGGCGCATTGTTTTAGCTTGAATAGTAGCAATGGTAGTTGCCTTATCTTGCAGGTAGCGCAGCACAGCGGGAAAAGTCTTTCCCCATGTTCGGTCATCGTGTGCACCAGTCATCTGGGCCTGTTCTACAGAATAGCCTTGTTGATTGAGCCAATCAGCATAGTAGGCGACTTCGTCTATAGTTTCTTCTGTATCTACCGATGTGGTTACAAAGGCAAAGCGTGTATGGTTACTCGTTGGCTGATGATTATTTACGAAATCTTGCAACTCGGCACTATTGTACCATATAGCAGGCGAGAACATACCGCAACCGTCAAATAACTCAGGGTAGTTGAGTGCTGCATACAAGGCGAATAATCCTGCTATATCCGCACCCATGATGATGCATTGGTTGGTTGCAGCAGGGATATTGTATTTGTTTTCAAATGCGGGTTTGAACTCCTCAATAAAGCCTTTCAAGAAGTTATTAGCATCTCCTGTACCCACAAAATCCTCGTTGCTCCATGGGGTAAACTCGGGCAATTGTGCATAGATGACAACGATAATACCAGCTTGCTCTCCGCGCTGCTGCATGGCTGCTACGGAGTCTGCCACTGCCCATGAGTCGGAGTATAGAATACGATCACCCATTTCAGCATCGTCGCCTGCTTTGCGATAGCGTTGGTGTCGCCCGAACATATAGGTAACATTGTGTTGTTGCGTATTATCATAGTTGGTAGGCAATAAAATCTGGATTGGGTAATTCTTGCCCGCAAACGTCCAATTTTCTACGATACCCACTGGGTTGTAAAGACTTGCCCATTTTGCCACCATATCTGGGTTTCCAACGTTTTTGCGATTGGTGATTTCTTCGCCAGATGCTGATTTCTCCACGTATTTCCAATCGGGACCGCAGATATATTTATATCCTTCAGAGGCACTGATGTCTGCCGATGTGATACCAGATATAGTGACGGTAAATTGGTTTTGTTCGCCCACTCGGGTCATAGGTATCGCTGCGCCTACTGACCAGCTACTCAGGGCTGGTAATCCCCCAACGACATAGCAGTATTTAGTATCATTAGGTACGTTTACTGTGAATGTAACATCTGCTACTATTGGCTGTATGAAACCTATTAGTCCGATCAGTAGAGAATGGAAATATCTATTCATAATTGTCGTATTTTTGTATTGCCTGCAAAGTTACTACTTTTTTCGCATATATGCAAAAAAATCGCACCGTATCGTGCGATTTTTTCTTCTTGCCTATAGCTTATAATCACTCTGTGGCATCCTCTGTGGCAACATCATATACCCCGAAGGGCATTATGTAATGCGCCGAAACGCATTACATCATTCCTCCCATGCCTCCTGCTGGCATAGCAGGTGCAGGATGTTCTTCTTTAATATCGGTGATTACACACTCGGTAGTGAGGAACATACCAGCTATGCTGGCTGCATTCTCCAATGCCACACGGGTCACCTTAGCTGGATCAACCACGCCTGCTGCCTTCAGGTTCTCATAGACATCCTTGCGAGCATTATAGCCGAAGTCAGCCTCTCCATTGCGCACTTTGTCCACTACCACAGCACCCTCTTTGCCTGCATTGGCAACGATTTGGCGAAGTGGCTCTTCGATAGCGCGACGGATAATCTCGATACCTGTTTGCTCGTCATCGTTCTCGCCTTTGAGACCTTCGAGTGCTTCTTGTGCACGGATATATGCTACGCCACCACCTGCTACGATACCTTCTTCGATAGCAGCACGGGTTGCGCTGAGTGCGTCATCCACACGGTCTTTCTTCTCCTTCATCTCCACCTCAGAGGCAGCACCCACATTCAGTTGCGCTACACCGCCAGCGAGTTTTGCCAAACGCTCTTGGAGTTTCTCTTTGTCGTAGGTAGATTTAGTGGCAACGATTTGTGCTTTGATTTGTCCCACGCGAGCAGCGATAGCTTCTTTTTCGCCTGCGCCGTTCACGATGGTGGTGTTATCTTTGTTCACTGTGATGTTCTCCGCTGTACCGAGCATGTCGATGGTAGCAGTCTCCAGTTTGATACCCTTCTCCTCGCTGATCACTGTACCGCCAGTAAGGATTGCGATGTCCTCCAACATCTCTTTGCGACGATCGCCAAAGCCAGGTGCTTTTACGGCGCAAATCTTGAGTTGCGCGCGAAGACGATTTACTACCAAAGTAGTAAGTGCCTCGCTGTCCACGTCCTCGGCAATTACCAATAATGGACGACCGCTTTGTACGGCTGGTTCGAGCACAGGAAGGAGCTCCTTGAGGTTGCTGATTTTCTTGTCGTAGAGGAGGATATATGGGCGATCCATCTCCACCTCCATTGTCTCGGTGTTGGTTACGAAGTAAGGGCTGATATAGCCACGGTCGAATTGCATACCTTGTACCACATCAATGGTGGTGTCCATACCTTTGGCTTCGCCAATGGTGATGACGCCATCTTTGCTAACCATACGCATTGCGTCGGCGATGAGTTTGCCGATGGTAGCGTCGTTGTTAGCAGATACGGTAGCCACTTGCTCGATTTTGTCGAAGTCGTTGCCTACCTCTTCGCTTTGCTCTTTGATGTGAGCCACGATAGCGCTCACGGCTTTGTCCATACCGCGTTTGATGTCCATTGGGTTAGCACCTGCGGTCACATTCTTCAGACCCACGCTCACGATAGCCTGGGTGAGAACAGTGGCAGTGGTAGTGCCATCGCCTGCTTGGTCGCCTGTCTTGCTGGCTACCTCCTTGACGAGTTGTGCGCCGAGGTTCTCCGCTGCATCAGCGAGTTCAATCTCTTTGGCTACACTCACACCATCTTTGGTGATATGTGGAGCACCAAACTTCTTGTCGATAATCACGTTGCGACCTTTAGGGCCGAGGGTTACTTTTACGGCGTTTGCCAATTGGTCAACGCCACGCTTGAGGGCATCACGCGCCTCGATGTTATAGGAAATATTCTTTGCCATAGTTTTTTTTATTATTGAGTCAGGAGTCAGGAACAAGGAGTCAAGACTTATTACCTTCGTCTATATAGTCATTACTAATCTGTCTTGGTTCCTGATTCCTTATTCCTTGTTCTTACTTTAAAATTGCCAAGACATCGCTTTGGCGCATGATGAGGTATTTCTCGCCTTCGTATTCGAGTTCGGTACCTGCATACTTGCCGTAGAGTACGGTATCGCCCTCTGCGAGGAGCATCTTTTCGTCTTTAGTGCCTTCGCCTGTCGCGATTACTTCGCCACGAAGTGGTTTCTCTTTTGCGCTATCGGGGATGATGATACCACCGATGGTCTTTTCTTCTGCAGCCATTGGTTTTACCAATACGCGGTCTGCTAATGGTTGAATCTTGCTCATAGTTATATTGATGTTAAAAAAGTTTTAATAGTTTTAAGGGTGGGGGTACAAACTTTGTGCCAAACGTATGTTGGCAGTATTTGTCTGCCAAAATGTCAGTTGACTTTACACTTTACGGAACTGTGCGCCAGTGCGCCTTGCCATTTCGCCATCGGTGTCCTCGCGGTCGCCAATGACGAGGCAGTCTTGGGGTGCAACGCCCAGTCGCTCAGCTATTTGCTGTAGGAGTTGCGATGCTGGTTTGAGTCCGCCCAATTCGGGAGCGGAGATAACCCAATCAAATAGAGTGGGGGATAGTCCGAGTGCTTGCAGTTTTTCGGTGGCAAAGCCATAGTCGGAGAGTACCACCAGTTTGATGCCCTTCTGCTGGCAGTCGTGTATGAAGGGTAATACCCATTCGCTCAATGGCTGGTGTTTGCCTATCATCTTCACCATTAATGGCATATAGCGATGGGTGTACCACTGCTCGGCTGCGTGGGCAGAGCTGTGCATGCGCTTTGCCATGTGCTGGAAATAGGTGGTATAGAATGTGTTTTCATCGCCCAGCCATACACCTTTCATACTCGCGCGCGTTGCGCGCTCGGCTTGCATCTTGAGTATATCCAACGGCGCATGTAGCACCATACGCATTGAGAGACCGCGTTTATTGTAGAGCGTGCCGTCGAGATCGAAAATGACTGCTTTCATTCCTGCTCCTCCTCCCCCAAGATAGGTGTCATTTCTGCAGGCAAGTGCTTGGTGGTCGTCACTCCGTACTGCAAGAGCGACTCCAGTCGGCTGGATAGGTTGCCACGACCTTCGCGCAGTTGTCCAACGCCTTTTTCGTAGGTATTGCGTGCCGTATCTATTTGGCGACCTAATGCTACGTAACTCTCTGCAAAACTGGTATATTTCTCATAAATACCCGCAGCTGCTTTGCGTATGGCTTCGTAGTTCTTCTCTTGTCGAGTGTTCTGCCATGTGAGGAAGATGAGGCGCAGCACCACCATGAGGTTGGTGGGATTGATGATCAGTACACCTTTCTGGTAGGCTTTTGACCCTAAGCTGGCGTCGTGGTTCATGGCGAGGATGTAACTACCCTCGTTGGGCACAAACATGAGCACGATAGGCACGGCATTGTCCACCAACTTGGCGTAGTTCTTCTTTGCGAGTTCTTCCACATGCTTCCATATGGATTCGTGATTGGCTTTGATGGCTGCTTTGCGTTGTTCGTCGTCCTCTGCACCGACGTAATCGGAATAGGCTGTGAGCGACACTTTGCTGTCAATGATGATGCGTGTGCCGTCAGCACCTTTGACGATGACATCGGGACGTAGGTTCTTGCCCTCTTCGTCCTTGACATTGTCTTGCACAAAGTACTCTTCTCCTTCGCGCAGTCCGCTGTCGTGCAGGATATTAGTCAGTACCTGTTCTCCCCAATCGCCTTGCACTTTACCCCGATTCTTGAGGGCATTAGCGAGCGTTTGGGTGGTCTTGTCGCGTGCTTGATCATGTTCGATGATGGTTCGAATACTTTGTGCTAAGGAGGCGGTGTTTTTGTCGCTGCTCTCTTTGCTTTTAGCAACGAGTTCGCGCAGCAGATCCAGTTCGCGTTTGAGCGGATCGACCACCTGCTGCATATTTTCGGTGTTGGCTTTCTTGAGTTGTTCCGTACGCTCCAGTATCTCTTTTTCGAATTGACCTCGCATACTCTCTCGTGCGAGGTTCAGTTCGGCTTGAAACATCTGTTGCTGACTGCTTTGCAGCAGATGGTGCTGCTGTTTTTCGTTGCGAAAAATATACCAAGCAGCAAGAGCTGTCAGACTTGCTCCAAGCGCAATTCCTGCTAATAGTGAAAGAAGTATTTCCATTTGTAGTTGATCTTGTGGGTGTTCTTTTTCCTTGTGATTATAGTAAATCTGCTGCAAAGGTACAAAAAAAAATGCACCTATGCAATCTCTTTGCGAAAAATATTTGTGTATTCCGCAAAAATGTACTACCTTTGTACGCGATTTATTAGAGTATGATAGACATGAACAAGCAGATTCTTCGTTTGGCTATTCCGAGTATTTTGGCGAATATCACCATTCCGTTGGTGGGATTGGTGGATACGGCTATCGTGGGACATATTTCCGATGCACATGCCATTGGTGGTATAGCCATTGGCACGATGCTTTTTGATCTGCTCTACTGGAATTTTGGGTTTTTGCGTGTAGGTACGAGTGGTATGACGGCTCAGGCTTTTGGTCGAGACGACCGCGAGCAGTGTGCTCGTCTTTTGGCGCAGAGTGTGGGCATCGCCTTGATAGGTGCTGCACTGATATGGCTAATACAGTGGCTGTTTGTGACGGCTGCACTGGCTGTTGTGCCCTGCTCCGAAGAAGTGGCTATCTTCGCGCGCAAATACTTGTTCATCCGCGTGTGGGCAGCACCTGCTACCTTATCGCTGATGGCTATCAAGGGCTGGTTTATTGGCATGCAAGATACGGTTAGCCCGATGGCGACGGATATGGTGGTGAATGTGGTGAATATGGCTGTCAGCTATGTGCTGGCGGTCTATACGCCTATGGGAGCCTTGGGCGTGGCGTTGGGCACGGTGGTGGCGCAGATTACAGGACTATTATTGGCTGTGGTTATTCTGCTATGGAAATACCGTCGAGTATGGCATGGATTGTCGTTCATCAGATTGCTGCGGGATATGCGTGGCATGCGCCAACTCCTCTCGCTCAATGCCAATCTGTTTGTACGCTCGCTGTGTTTTATGATTGTGTATGTTGGTTTCACGGCTTTATCATCGAAGTACGGCGATACTGACTTAGCGGTATGTAGCATATTGATGAAGTTATTTATGCTGGTGTCCTATTTCGTGGATGGCTTTGCCTATGCTGGCGAAGCCCTTGTTGGCAAATTCATCGGCGAAGCCAAATCTTACTCAATATCCAATACCCAATACCCTATCACCTCCCTCGTTCGCCTTCTGTTTCTTTGGTCATTGGGTGTGGGGGTAATTTTCACGGCGATTTTTGCTTTGTCGTATATGCAGATGTATCGCATGATGACTTCGGATGAACTGGTGCTTAGTCGTCTCTTGGATTTTACAGGATGGTTTATTGCTATGCCTATTGTGAGTACCTTGGCTTTTATGTGGGATGGTGTGTTCACGGGTGCTACGGCAGGCAAGCAAATTCGCAATGCTATGATTTGGGCAGCTATCGGCTTTGTATTGGGTTATGTAGCAACGTATCATAGGTTGGGTGTGCATGCCTTGTTTGTGGGCTATTTCCTGCACCTCGCTGCTCGTGTCATTTACCTTACTGCCACATGGAAATCCCTGCCTCTCACCTCTAACCTTTAACCTCTCGCTTTTAACCTATAAATAATTGTATGATACGCAAACTCGAAAATAGAAAATGGCGTGTACTCAAGAGCACTCCATTATTGAATATAGGTCCTTGGCTGAACGTGCGCCAAGAAGAATTAGAACTGCCCAATGGCACGCAAATCCCAGCGTGGTTTGTGATGGATTTTCCCAATTGGATAAATGTGATTGCTATTACCAAAGACGGCGATTTTGTGATGATTGACCAGTACCGCCATGCCTTGGGTGAGACGCATTATGAGTTGGTGGCAGGTGTGGTGGACGAGGGCGAAACGCCTTTGCATGCTGCCATGCGCGAGCTGAGCGAGGAGACGGGCTACGAAGGAGGCGAATGGCAGGCGTTTATGGAACTATCGCCTAATCCGACGAATCATACGAATAAGAGTTATACTTTTCTGGCAACTGGTGTAGAGAAGGTGCGCGAACCGCATCAGGAGCCTTCGGAGGATATTCATGTGCATATCCTCACCTGCGATGAGGTGAAACAGTTGCTCGCTTCAGGCGAGATTATCCAAGCCTTGCATGCTGCACCATTGTGGAAATACTTTGCCATTAGCTAAGCGGATTATATGACTTAGGTATAATAAAACAGGAGGCGAATTAAATTTGCCTCCTGTTTGTTTGATCGGAATCTCTAATTATTTTTTGATCTTTACGACGATTGTGGAAAGTGGTTCCACAACGATGTCTTTTGTGTTGAGGTCGTATGTCTTGCCTGTGATAACATCTACGCCTACAGGGTTGTACTTGCTGAGAATCTCTGCGTAATTGGCAGTAGGGATAGTGCGTGTATCCTGGCTCGCATTAGCAAAGACAAAGACTGCCTCTGTATCGTTGTAACGGAAGAAAGCGTAGGTGTTGTCGCGACTCATGAAGTGCATAGTCTTGCCCGTATGAATCACAGGCTCGCTCTTGCGCCACTGGAATAGGCGGCTTTGGTAGTCGAACATATCTTGCTGCTCAGCAGTTACTTGCTCGCCCAGAGGCAAAGGCATACGTAGGGTGGAGTGACCCAATTTGCGGTCTGCGGACTTCATAGCATACTCATCGCCATAGAATACTTGTGGAATACCGCGCATGGTAGCAATAAGGGTAGTTGCCAATTTTACACGGCGTGGGTCTTGGTCCTTCACCACATCGGCGATACGATCCATATCGTGGTTGCCAAGCATGATGAGAATATCATTGACATCTGCATACATATAGTCCATCGTCAGTACATCATACACGCGGGTGAGACCACCGCCCCAACCATGTCCATCGCCTTCCAAAGCCTGACGGATAGCTTCCTCTAATGGGAAGTCCATCACACTGGGCAGGTGGCTGTCAAAACCGTTGTGGTTCTTCACGCCTGATTGCCAATATGCTACGGCTGGGGTAGGGCGTGTCCAGCACTCGCCTACGATATTGATGTTAGGATACTCATCCATGATCGCTTTCACCCACTCGCTACCAGGAACCATCTCTATATATGGATAGGTGTCCACGCGTAAGCCGTCGAGGTTAGCATATTCAATCCACCAGATGGCCCATTGCTTGAAGTATTGCAAGAGGTCTGGGTTCTCGAGGTTCATATCTGGCATAGGACGGTCAAACCAACCGCGGTTAGAGAGTAGGCGGTCATATTCAGACGCGTTGATGTCGTAGTTTGCTGAGAACACGTTGTGGGTGTTGGTGAATTGGTCGAACTGGTTGATCCAGTCTTGGTATGGTAGGTCTTTCATCCACCAGTGGGTACCACCGCAGTGGTTAGGCACCATGTCCATGATGAACTTGATGCCTTTCTCGTGTGCTTTCTCCACCATTTGGCAGTAGAGTTCGTTGCTACCATAGCGTGGGTCAATGTGGTAGTAGTCGGAGCATGCGTAGCCGTGGTAGGACCATGCTGCCTCATTATCCTCAAGGAGTGGGGTAGGCCAGATAGCTGTTGCACCTAATGCTGCGATATGGTCGAGCGAGTTGATAATACCCTGAATATCACCACCAAAGCGACCATGAACGTTCTCCTTGTTGGCTGGTTCAGCCATGTTAGGCAATGTGTTGTTGCTCTCGTCGCCGTCCACAAAGCGGTCGGACATGATAAGGTAAATCATATCACTGGAGTTGAATCCTTGACGCTCGCGACTACCTTCGCGACGGGTGTGGATCGTATAATCCACCTTGGAGGTGTATTTGCCCTTTTTGAGGGTGATACGATAGGTGCCTGCTTGATTAACAGCCAAATCAACGAATAGATAGTTTGGGCTCTCGGCATTGTGTTGGCTCTTGACTTGCAAGCCCGTGCACTCGCCTTTGAGGGGTTTGCCGTTGTGGAGCTGCTGGATAGTCACTTGTGCGTCAGCGAGATCTTCACCGTGGAGCAAAAGTGTGAGTGGGCAGTTCATCTCTGTCCACCAGCAGAGGGGTTCTGCACGGTCAATACGTGGTTTCGCACTGAGTGTGATAGCACTGAAGAGTGCTGCAAAAAGAAAGAGTTTTTTTGTCATAGTATCATAATCTTTTGCTCCTTAAGGGCTTTAAGTCCTTAAGGATGATTTGTTGTCTAAAAAAATAGTGCATCTATAAGCCGGGTTCTGTACCCATGATTGGGCGTCTATCATTAATCTTGAGCAATGTATTGCTACACGCTTCTCGTGCTTCCTACCCTCCAGCTTGCGCGAGCAGTGCTCAGACACTGGTTTACTTGGAATTGCAGCCCATCGTATGCTCGTATCACTTCCTCTCATGAGAGATTACTCGTCTCTTTTGCAGGGACCAAACATTGCTGCCTGACGGCCATTAACCGCGATGGTGCTCTGTGCTGCCCGGACTTTCCTCGTGATAGGGGATTAAAACCTGTGTTTTTCTTCCCTTATCACGCGATAGACCGACACACTATTTTATATTTCGCTGACATGTAGCCGAACGCGAAGAGCGGCATACGGGAATCGAACCCGCCTCCTCGGCTTGGGAAGCCGATGCACTACCGATGTGCTAATGCCGCAAAAATCGCTGCAAAGGTACAACAAAATTTGTGTATTTGCAAATTTTGAGTAGAAAAAGTTTCAAGAGTTATAAATGTTTGAAGGGTGAAAAGCATTTGAAGCACTTGCTGATCCTATTATGATACTTGCTGAATCACCTATAAATAACCTAAGAATCACCTAAGAATCACCTAAGAATCACCTAAGATTAGCAGTTGAAAAGCAGCTTTTTACAATACGATATTCATACAGGAGATGTCGCCTCGTTCCCATGCGAGGATGTTGTCGCATACGTTCTCGCACATGGCAATGCGCCCTTCCCAAGTGCCCGTGCCCGTATGTGGAGAGAGCACCACATTATCCATTGTGAGTAGTTCGGCTGTGATTTGTGGCTCATGCTCATATACGTCCATTGCAGCACCCGCTATCTCGCCTTCCTTGAGAGCTTGAACCAGTGCCTGCTCGTCCACGTGCGCACCGCGCGCAGTATTAATGAGATAGGCTGTGGGCTTCATCATACGCAGTGCTTTGCCGTCAATGATATGCTTTACCTCAGGCGTATAGGGTAAGTTGAGGCTTACAAAATCCGCTGTCTGGAGCAGTTCGTCTTTGGAAACATAGTGTACGGCGTTGGGCGACAGGAGGCTGGATGATAGATGATAGTCGGGGATTGGACGCCGATTATGATAGATAACGGTCATACCACTTGCAATCGCTCTGCGTGCTAATGCCTGTCCGATACGCCCCATGCCAATAATACCCAAGGTTTTGCCGTAGAGCGAATGGCTGAGGTTGTTCATCACGCCAAAGGGTTCGGATTCGCCCAAACGCAGTTTTCTGTCAAACTCAGCCGTGCGCCTTGCTACATCGTGCATGAGAGCAAATGCCAATTCGGCAGTAGGTTCGATCACTGGGGTGGGGGTATTGGTTACTCGAATACCTCGTTCGCGACATGCCTTTAAGTCTATATTATTGAATCCGACCCCGAAATTAGCTACCAATTGTAGGTGTGGGGCAGATAGAATCATCTCGCGTGTGACGGGCTTGTCAAAGGTGCTGATAAGTACGTCTGCTTCGGATAATGATGCATACAGGATATGCTCACTGAGCCGAGTGAATCCCTCTTGGGGTAGAATGGTGGTGAATGCAATTTTCATTGGGCTAATAATTTGACTGCAAAGTTACAACAAAAAATGAACAAAAGCAAAAAAATACACCAAAAGTTGGCTTTTCAATCTAAAAATTTGCGTATCTGTAAAAAAAATAGTACCTTTGCAGCGTAAAATTGTACAATTAAAAAAATATTGATATGGAATTCAAGTACGCACCCATGTTTCAACTGGGAAAGGATGAAACAGAGTATTATCTGCTGACTAAAGACCACGTGTCAGTTAGCGAGTTTGAAGGTAAACCAATCCTCAAGATTGAGGCAGAAGGACTGACCAAGATGGCGAATGCGGCGTTCTCTGATGTGAGCTTCATGCTCCGTCGTAGTCACAACGAGCAAGTGGCTAAGATCTTGCGCGACCCAGAAGCCAGTGCCAATGATAAGTATGTAGCATTGACCTTCCTGCGCAATGCAGAAGTGTCTTGCAAAGGGCAGTTGCCACTCTGCCAAGATACAGGTACCGCCATCATCCACGGCGAGAAAGGTCAGCAAGTATGGACTGGCTACTGCGACGAAGAAGCACTCTCTAAGGGCGTGTATCTCACCTATACAGAGCGCAACCTACGCTACTCACAAAACGCACCTCTCAACATGTACGACGAGGTGAATACCAAGTGCAACTTGCCTGCGCAAATTGACCTGGAGGCTACTGAAGGTATGGAGTATCACTTCCTGTGCGTAACCAAGGGCGGTGGTTCGGCTAACAAGACCTACCTCTATCAAGAGACTAAAGCACGTATTCAGAACCCAGGTACATTGATTCCATTCCTTGTGGAGAAGATGAAGAGCCTCGGTACAGCAGCTTGCCCTCCATACCATATCGCTATCGTGATTGGTGGTACGAGTGCAGAGCGTAACTTGCTGACCGTGAAGTTGGCTTCTACCCACTACTATGACACCTTGCCTACGACAGGCGACGAGACAGGTCGTGCGTTCCGCGACATCGAACTGGAGGAGCAACTCCTGAAGGAGGCATACAAGATTGGCTTGGGTGCACAGTTTGGCGGTAAGTATATGGCGCACGATATTCGCGTAATCCGTTTGCCACGCCACGGCGCAAGCTGCCCAATCGGTTTGGGTGTAAGCTGCTCGGCTGACCGCAATATCAAGTGTAAGATCAATAAGGACGGTATCTGGATTGAGAAGATGGACAATAATCCTGCAAGCCTTATCCCAGAGGAACTCCGCAATGCAGGCGAAGGTGATGCAGTACGCATCGACCTGAACCAACCAATGGCGGATGTATGCAAGATATTAACCCAATATCCTATTGGCACACGTCTGAGTTTGAACGGCACGATCATCGTAGGTCGTGACATCGCTCACGCTAAGATCAAAGCACGTCTGGATGCAGGTGAGGGTATGCCTGATTACTTGAAGAATCACCCTATCTACTATGCTGGTCCAGCTAAGACCCCTGCGGGCATGCCTTGTGGCTCTATGGGCCCAACTACAGCAGGTCGTATGGACCCATATGTGGATGAGTTCCAAGATAATGGCGGTAGCATGATCATGTTGGCAAAGGGTAATCGCTCTATCGATGTGACCAACGCTTGCCAAAAGCATGGCGGCTTCTATCTGGGCTCAATCGGTGGTCCTGCGGCTATCTTGGCACAAGAGAATATCAAATCGATCGAGTGCGTAGAGTATCCAGAATTGGGTATGGAGGCGATTTGGAAGATTGAGGTGGAGAACTTCCCTGCATTCATCTTGGTGGATGACAAGGGCAACGACTTCTTC
>JAZREU010000022.1:0-47192 GCA_045660925.1 Paludibacteraceae bacterium
AACCTCAAAGACGGTGCTATGGGTGAGAACGAAGAGTGGACAGACATGTACCCACGCATGGCAGCTGAGGCTCGCGAAGAAGGTTTCGAGGAGATCGCTATCATGATGGAAGGTGTGGCTGCTGTAGAGAAAGCACACGAAGAGCGCTACCTCAAGCTCCTCAAGAACATCGAGGATAAGCTCGTCTTCAGCCGCGATGGTGATGCTATCTGGCAATGCCGCAACTGTGGTCACTTGTATATCGGTCAAGATGCTCCTGTAGTTTGCCCTGTTTGCAAACATCCACAAGCATACTTCCAATTGCAAGAAAACAACTTCTAAATACCCTAAAGGACTCGTACAGCAATCTGTGCGAGCCCTTTTTCGTTTTACACTCGTTATAATTTATAATTCAAAATTCATAATTAGTTATGCTCATAACTATACTTACTGCAATTCTCAAACTCATTGCTGGTGTGGGTGTTTTCCTGCTCGGTTGTGAGATGATGTCCAATAATGTGGAGTCTGCCAGTGGCGACTACCTCAAGAACCTCTTCTCCAAGATGGGCAAAAGCAAACTCTTGGGAGTGGGTGTGGGTGCTGGTACTACAGCACTGATACAGTCTTCCAGTGCCACCACGGTGATGGTGATAGGTTTTGTGAATGTAGGTATCATGTCCCTTACACAAGCGGCTACTATCATCTATGGTGCCAATATCGGTACTACTATTACCGCTCAAATTGTGGCGCTTGGTCTTAGTGGCGGAGGCGGTATCTCTGTGACTACTATTCTCGCGGCACTTGCGGGTATTGGTGCTTTTGTTACCTTCTTTACTAAATCTGAAATGGGTAAGAAAGTCGGAGGTGTGATGCTCGGTTTTGGTATGCTCTTTGTGGGCTTGGAAGTGATGTCCAATTCCATGAGGGTTTTTGCAGAGAACGAGGCCATTCGTATCTTCTTGACCACTATCAATAACCCACTTGTCTTGGTGCTTATTGGTGCTATCTTTACGGCTGTGATGCAGTCTTCATCTATCATGACGTCTATTGTGATTACGATGGTTGTGGTAGGATTGCTCTCGCTGGATCAAGGTATCTACCTCTCAATGGGTGCTAACATGGGTACATGTGTGACTGCCTTGGTGGCTTCTATCACCAGTACAACCAATGCACGCCGTGCTGGACTTATCCACCTGTTCTTCAACTGCTTTGGTGTTATCATCTTCCTCATTGCGGCATATGTCATGAAGTTCGCTACGGCGGGCGCATGGAGCTTCGGACGTATCTTTACCGAGCTCTTCCCATCATTGCAATTGCAATTGGCGATGTTCCACACCATCTTCAATGTCACTACGGTGATTGTCGTTCTGCCATTGACTTCAATCTTGGTGAATGTAGTTACCAAGATTCTCCCTGACAAACCAGTAGCAGCAAAAGCAGAACCAGATACTCCACACTTCCACTTTGTGGACGACAAGATGCTCCGTACACCTATCATTGCTGTAAACCAAGTGAAACTGGAGATTGAGAATATGGCGGCGGTTGCTATCCATAACTTCAACTTGGCAATGGATATCATCTCTAATGTGAACTTTGACAAGATGGAGGAGTTCAACGAGAATGAGAAACAACTCAACTATATCAACCGCAATCTTATCCCTTATATTGTTCAGCTCAATAATCTGCCTATCAGCGAGGAGGATAATCGCTATTTGGCTACTGCTATCCGCACCATTGGCGACTTAGAGCGAGTAGGCGACTATGCGGTTAATATCACCGAGTATGCGGAGTTGCTCAAGAACTTCAAAGAGAAGTTCAGCAAAGATCTCCTATTCGAAGTAGAGCAATTGCGTGATACGATGGGTTCGCTTTATCAAGCGACGATGAAGACCTACATGGATCATGATTTTGATGCCTTGATTGAGGTGAACCGATACGAGGATAAAGTGGATGACATGGTTGCACGCATTGAGAAGATGCACTTGCAACGCTTGATGGATGGTGTTTATCCAGCCAGCGTAGGTCAAGTATATCAAGAGTTTGCGTCCGATACCGAGCGTATCGCTGACCACTTCTTGAATGTGGCTAAATCCATCCGCCAACTCCATGTCGGCGAGGATTGATGAACGCATACGAACTCGCATATGAATATGTGCAGCATACCAATCGCTGCATCTTTTTAACAGGCAAAGCAGGAACGGGGAAAACCACGTTCCTGCGTCGCCTTAAACAGGAATGTCCCAAGCAGATAGTTGTGGTGGCGCCTACGGGCGTGGCAGCTATCAATGCGGAAGGCGTGACTATTCACTCGCTCTTTCAACTGCCTCCTCAAGTGTTTCTGCCAACGCCTGAGGCGCGCAAGCAACTCTTCTCTGAGATGCAGATGCGTGCGCAGAAGCAACGCGTACTGCGTAATCTGGAGTTGCTGGTCATAGATGAAGTGAGTATGGTGCGTGCAGATTTACTCGATGCGATAGATGCTGTGCTTCGGCACTTCAAACACAGACCCAATGTCCCCTTTGGCGGAGCACAATTGCTCTTCATCGGTGATTTGTTTCAACTATCCCCTGTAGCACGCGAAGATGAATGGCGATTGCTCTGCGATTATTACGAAGGACCTTATTTCTTTCAAGCACAGGTCTTTCGCGAGCTGCAACCCGTATATATAGAGTTAGACCATGTATTCCGACAAACGAATCAGGATTTTGTGGAGATACTGAATCAGGTGCGCAACAACGCTCTAACGCCAGAATCACGTATGAAACTCAATAGTCGCTATAATCCATATTTTCAGATAGATAAGAAAGGCGAACACTATATCACACTCTCCACACACAATAGCAAGGTAGATGCTATCAATCAGCGCGAGTTAGATGCTCTGAAAGGGGATACATTCACCTATCAAGCGCGGGTGAAAGATACCTTCCCCGAATCCATGTACCCGATTGACAAGACGCTGACGCTGAAAGTGGGCGCAAAAGTGATGTTCGTGAAGAATGATTCGGAACCCGAGAAACTCTACTACAATGGCAAGTTAGGCACCGTCACTGCGCTTTCTAAGAACGAAATCCATGTTCTGTGTGAAGATAGTACAGAAGTGGATGTTCATACGGAAACATGGGAGAACTTGCGTTATATATCCGACACTGGTTCCGACCAAGTGCAGGTGGATGTGATAGGTTCGTTTACGCACTATCCCTTGCGTTTGGCGTGGGCGATTACTATTCACAAGGCGCAGGGCTTGACTTTTAACCATGTGGTGATAGATGCCGAAGATGCTTTTGCTGCGGGTCAGGTGTATGTGGCCCTCTCACGGTGTCGTTCGCTGGAGGGAATCGTTTTGTTAACGCCTATACCTATGCGTGCGCTGACTAATGCAAAAGAAGTGCTATATTTCACACAAAATCAATTGGATATAGCTACTACTGAACAGCGGTTAGCTCCTGCGCAAACAGAGTATTTGCATATTCTTCTCTGTTCGCTCTATGACTTCCGCTCCATCATCAATCGCCTCTCTGCTCTTTCACGACAGGTGAAAAGCATGGGTTCAGTACAAGGAGATATATCCGCGTTCTTTACCACATGCATTGGTGGTCTGGAGGGACTGCAAATCATAGCTGAGCGTTTTCAGCAGCAGATACGCCAAATTGTATATAATCCAGCTTCTTCTGCTGATGACTCCTTGTCGAAATTAGCAGATCGCTTGACGGCAGCTGCTAATTATTTCTCGCCTAAGATTCAGCAATTATTGGCGTCGCTGGCAACATGTCCGTTGCGCACCAACGACAAAAACGATGCAACATATATCAAGCAGCATGTATTTGACATTCACTCTGAGCTATCGCGTGTTGAGTATATCCAGTTGCGTGTTTCCAAATATCTCTCTCCAGACGGATTCTTCAAGACGCGTCAGGCTTTCCGTTGGATAGAACCCACACTGACTATCTATTCGCAGCAACGAAAGGTGCGGAGTGATGCTTCTGCATTTAAGTCTCTTCAACTATTTTATCAAAAACTGACTATCCCGCAGATAGCCAAGGAACGCAAGATAACTATTCCGACCGTTGTGAAGCACTTGCGCAGTTTTATTGATAAGGATATACTTCATATCTCTAATTTTAATTCGGACGACCAACTTTTATTCTACAAGTAGGCTTGTTGGCATGTTTTTTGTATGTGCTGTTTGTGTAGCACATGTTGTGTCGCAACTAATTTACCAGCCTACTATGAGCCAACCAACCTTATTTTACTACTACAAAAGCAAGTCATATATGTGGCTTGAGAGTATCATTAATCGTGTGTGGATACGTATTCGTAAGAACACCCATCTACCTCTGCAAACGTATTATAAATATTGGTTATTGAGGTGTACCCCTCCTTGGTAATTGTATTGTTGATTTTTTTATTTCAAAATTTGCACAATTCCAAAAAATGTTGTACCTTTGCGCCAAAATAGTACATTATGCAGTATATTGGAATAATACCCGCTCGTTATGCCAGCACTCGTTTTCCTGGCAAACCATTGGCTGAGATTTGTGGCAAGCCAATGATTCAGCGTGTATATGAGCAAGCGAGCAAAGTGCTTGATATTGTAATCGTAGCCACGGATGATGTGCGTATTTATGATTGTGTCAAGGCTTTTGGTGGGGTGGTGTATATGACCTCATCGGAGCATCGTTGTGGTACTGATCGTATCTGCGAAGCCTATCGGTTGTATCGCGAATCGGAAATGGGGAATCAGAATTTGGATAGCAAGGATGAGGAGATTGTGGTGGTCAATATACAAGGTGATGAGCCGTTTGTACAACCCGAGCAGATTCAAGCCGTAATGGATTGTTTTCCAACGGATATAGCCACATTGGCAAAGCCCTATACGGTGCATGATGATTTGCTGGAGTTGCTGACACCTAATATTGTGAAGGTAGTATTTTCGCAGCAAACAGGTGAAGCTCTGTATTTCTCACGTAGCGTGATTCCATATTTGCGTGGGGTGGAGCAGAGTGAATGGCTCAGTAAAGGGCAGTTTTTCAGCCATATAGGTCTGTATGCCTATCGTGCTGATGTGCTGATGCGTATCACGCAAATGCCTCAAACACCATTGGAACTGACGGAGAGTTTGGAGCAACTGCGTTGGTTGGAGAACGGGCTGAAAATTAAGGTGGCAGTATCAGAAACCAAATCTATTGGTATTGACACACCAGAAGACCTGCAACAGGCAATAGAATATTTTCAAAACAATACTATACCTATTACCCAATAAACAATCCCCGATAACCCTAAAAATATATAGCTATGGCAACAAACAACACACCAACTCCTCATATTGGAGCACAGTATGGCGAAATAGCCGAGACAGTCATCATGGCAGGTGATCCTTTGCGTGCAAAGATGATGGCAGAGAAGTATTTGGATAATCCAGTTCAGTTTAATAATGTACGTGGCATGCTTGGCTTCACAGGCACCCATAAGGGTAAACGTGTGAGCGTGATGGGGCATGGAATGGGTATTCCTTCTATAGGTATTTATACGTATGAGTTGTATAATTTCTATGGAGTAAAAACTATTATCCGTGTGGGCAGTTCAGGTAGTATTCACAAAGATTTGCACGTAGGTGATTTGGTGATTGCTATGGGTGCTTGCACCAATAGTAATTATGCTGCGCAATATGAGTTGCCAGGTACCTATGCACCGATTGCCGATTTCGATTTGTGTCGTCGTGCAGCGGAAGCAGCTGAACAGTTTGGCTACAAGTACAAGGTTGGCAATGTCTTCTCATCTGACACGTTCTATACCGAGAATGCACACAACGAAAAGTGGATCAATATGGGCGTTTTGGCAGTGGAGATGGAGGCACCTGCGTTGTATATGAATGCCGCTCGTAGTGGCAATAAAGCATTGGTTATCTGTACTGTATCAGACAATATCCTCACGGGGGAAGCTACTACTGCAGAAGAGCGTCAAAATAGCTTCACACACATGATGGACGTAGCATTCTCGCTAATCTAAAAAAGATAGACACCATTAAAAGGGGAGTATGTCTGAAGGCAGACATACTCCCCTTTTGATGTGAAAAAATAGTATAGATAGGATGAACAGCCTTTGTTATTCTTCACTAAGTATCTCCCACTCGTAGAGGCGTTGTTCCATCTCGCGCTTTATATGTTCGTAGCGTTGAAAATTCTCTGCTGTTTGTTGTGCCACATTCGTAAGCAATATCTCCATCTCCTGTTGCTCTTCTTCCAACTTTGCAATGGCTGCTTCCACATCGGCAATCTGTTTCTCTTTTTTCCGACGTGCTGCTGCGGCTGCTTTCTGCGCTGCGTAATCCTCCTTCGCAGAGGTAACCTCGCCTTTCGCCTCTCGCCTCATCGTCTCTTCGCCTTTTCGCTCCAATTCTTGGAGGTTATCAATCCGCTTGCTGTGCAAGAAATCATAAATTCCACCCAGATGTTCCCTTACTTTGCCACCACCAAACTCATACACCTTGTCCACCAGTCCATCTAAGAAGTCACGGTCGTGGCTCACGCAAATCACTGTACCATTAAACTCCTTCAGAGCGGCTTTCAGTACGTCCTTCGACTGCATATCCAAGTGATTAGTAGGCTCATCAAGTATCAGGAGATTACATGGCTCCAACAGCAAACGAATCATTGCTAAACGGCTTCGCTCGCCTCCTGAAAGCACTTTCACTTTCTTCTCCGATGCTTCACCACCGAACATGAACGCTCCCAATATATTGCGAATCTGTGTGCGAATGTCGCCTACTGCCACATTGTCAATAGTTTGGAAAACAGTTAGTTCGCCGTCCAACAGCGCTGCTTGGTTCTGCGCAAAGTACCCAATCTTTACATTATGTCCAATCTTCAGCATGCCCATATAATCCAACTGTCCCATGATACAGCGTACCAGTGTCGTCTTGCCCTCACCATTTTTACCTACAAATGCCACTTTTTCGCCTCTACGAATAGTGAAAGTCGCATCTTGAAATACTGTATGCTCGCCAAAGTCTTTGCGCAAATCTTCCACTATTACAGGAAAATCGCCACTGCGTGGTGCTGGTGGAAAACGCAAACTCAGTCGCGAGTTGTCCTCCAAATCTACCTCCAAGCGCTCCAACTTCTCCAACTGCTTGATACGCGACTGTACCTGCACTGCCTTGGTTGCTTTATAGCGAAAACGTTCGATAAAATCCTCCGTCTCTTGAATCATCTTCTGTTGATTCATATAGGCGCGGACCTGCTGCTCATGACGCTCTTGGCGCAGTACCTTGAATTGCGAGTAGGGTGCATTATAGTCGTAAATTCTACCGAGTGTAATCTCAATTGTTCGTGTTGTCACATTGTCCAAGAAGGCGCGATCGTGGCTCACCAATACTAACGCGCTGCCGTTGGTCTTTAGGAACTCTTCCAACCACTGTATCGACTCTATATCAAGGTGGTTCGTTGGCTCATCAAGCAGCAGTAGGTCAGGGTGTTGCAAGAGTATCTTTGCCAACTCTATACGCATGCGCCAGCCACCCGAGAACTCCGAACAAGGACGGTCAAAGTCCTTTCGCTCAAAGCCCAAACCAATAATCGTGCGATCCATCTCTGCGATAAATCGTGCCTCATCGCCTCTCGCTTCATTCCCGATATCCGATACCCGATTGCCGATGACAGAAAGCACATCTTCCCTCAGCGTCTTTCCATCCACGTGCATCATCACCTGTGGCAGGTAGCCGATGGTCAGGTCGCCCATCTTACTGATGCGTCCCGAAGAAGGTGTCTCTACCCCTGCCAACAAACGGAGCAAGGTCGTCTTACCCGCGCCGTTCTTTCCTACCAACGCCACTCGATCACGTGGGTTAATCAAGAAGGTTATATCGTCCAATATCGGACGCGATGAGTATTCTATGCTGAGATGTTCTACGCTTATCATATAAAACTATCTTTCAATTCGTTTAATGCTCTACCTGTGTAACTCTCTCTACACTCCATAATCTGCTCGGGTGTGCCTTCGGCTACAATCCTTCCTCCGTCATCGCCTCCCTCTGGTCCTAAATCGATAATATGGTCTGCCGCCAGAATCACCGACGGATTATGTTCTATCACCAACACCGAGTGCCCTCTGCTAATCAGCGCATTCAGGGCTTTCAGCAGCACCGTCACGTCGTGGTGATGCAATCCTGTGGTAGGCTCATCAAAGATAAATAGGGTAGGGCTTGCATTCTCCTGCGCCAAGAACGAAGCCAATTTCACGCGCTGACTCTCACCACCCGACAAGGTACTACCTGCTTGACCCAACTTCACATACCCTATACCTACATCTTGCAACGGACGTAACCTATTGACAATCTTCTTGCATGCCGTGTCCTCCGCGAAGAAGTCTATCGCCTGATTAACCGTCATCTCCAGCACATCGTATATGCTCTTTCCGCGGTATAGCACGTCCAGCACATCCTGTTTGAAGCGTTTGCCCTTACAGTGCTCGCATTCCAACACCACATCCGCCATAAACTGCATCTCTATTGTTATCGTTCCCTCTCCTTGGCATGCTTCACACCTACCGCCTGGGGTGTTAAATGAGAAATGCGATGGCATGAAGCCCATCTGTTTGCTCAATTGCTGCTCGGCGTACAACTTGCGTATCTCGTCGTATGCCTTCAGATAAGTCACAGGATTCGAACGCGAGGATTTGGTCAATGGGTTCTGATCCACAAACTCCACGTTATGAATCAGTTGCAGACTGCCTCTTAGACTACCAAAATCGCCTGTCCGTTCGGCTATACCGCCGTAATGCTTCTTCAAAGCAGGGTAGAGTACCTTCGTTATGAGCGAAGACTTGCCGCTACCGCTGACACCTGTCACCACTGTCATCACATTCAGTGGGAAGCGAACATTGATATTCTTCAAATTGTTTTCAGTCGCACCGATAACTTCTATGTAGTTGTTCCATGGACGTCTATAAGGCGGAATAGAGTAGGTAAATTTCTCAATCTTGGGCGCACCTGCATATACTAGTTCGCCACCGTGGCGACCAGCTTTTGGTCCAATCTCTATGGAGTAATCTGCTGCTTTTTGTATCTCGTCATCGTGCTCAACGACCACAATTGTATTGCCCAAATCGCGCAACTGTTTCAGCACATGTATCAGTCGTTGTGTGTCTCTTGGATGCAAACCGATGCTGGGTTCATCCAATACATACAACGAACCTACCAAACTACTACCCAACGACTTAGCCAAGTTGATACGCTGTCCTTCACCACCCGACAAGGTGTTTGACATTCGGCTGAGGGTCAAATAACCCAAGCCCACATCTTCCATGAACTGAAGTCGCGAACGAATCTCCGTGAGTAATATACCAAATGCTTCGTCCAATTGCCCATTGCCCATTGCCAATTCCCCAAACCACTGCGCTAACTGCGTAATAGACATTTGATTCAGTTCGGTAATAGACTTCCCGCCTACCAAAACATATTCCGCTTCTTTCCTCAATCGCTTGCCCAAGCAGTCTGGGCATATTGCTTTGCCTCTATAGCGACTGAGCATCACGCGATACTGAATCTTCGCATATTGTTTGCTCTCCAATTCGTGGAAAAAGTCGTTCAATCCGTGAAAATATTCGTTGCCAATCCATAGCAACTGTTTCTGTTCCGTCGTCAGTTCGTAGTATGGCGTGTGTATAGGAAAATCAAACTTATCTGCTGCATAGATAAGTGCGTCGTTCCACAATCCCATCTTCTCTCCACGCCAACATGCTATAGCTCCTTCGTAAATCGTTTTCGTCTTATCTGGAACCACCAAGTCGGGGTCTATTCCTATCACATTGCCGTATCCACCGCATGTCGGACAAGCCCCCAACGGACTATTAAAATCAAATAGGTGTTCCGTTGGTTCCATAAACGTAATCCCATCTGCCTCAAAGCGTTGCGAGAAGGTAATGATCTTAGATTCTCTTCCATTTTCAGGCGAAGCCGATCTACAGCCCGCAGGGCGATCTTCAGCGCAGCGATCTATATTTGGTATCTCTATGGCCAATCTGCACTCGCCTTTTCCCTCAAAGAATGCCGTCTGCACTGAGTCCGCAAAGCGGTTGAGCGTACTCTCTTCCCCATCGGCAATCAACCGATCTACTAATAGATATAACTCGCCTACTGCCAGTAGCCTATTGCCGATTGCCTCACTTATCCGAATCATCTCTCCCTTTCCATCCTCATTGAATTGGTACAAACGTGAGAAACCCTGTTGCTGCCAAATAGCCAATTGTTCATCTATATTCTCCGCTACGATAGGGGACAACAAAAGCACTTTTGTCCCAATTGGTTGCTTGCGCAGACACTCCACCACATCATGTACGCTATGGCGCTTCACCTCCATACCGCTCACAGGCGAAATGGTCTTGCCTGCACGTGCAAACAAAAGTTTAAGATATTCGTGTATCTCTGTCACTGTACCCACCGTACTACGAGGATTGCGATTGGTCACTTTCTGCTCAATGGCTATCGCGGGCGGAATGCCGTCAATGAAATCCACATCGGGTTTCTGCATACGCCCCAAGAACTGGCGTGCATAGGCGCTTAAGCTCTCCACATAACGTCTTTGACCTTCGGCAAACAATGTGTCGAAGGCCAAAGAAGACTTGCCACTACCGCTGACACCCGAGATAACTACCAACTTATTACGTGGAATATCTACGGTGATGTCTTTCAGGTTATGCGTCCGTGCCCGATGAATATGTATTACATCTTCGTTCAAATACCCTTTCCTTTAACCAATACCCAATATCCAATATCCAATATCCAATACCCAATACCCTACTTCTTCAAGTATTCCACTGCCAAACTATCCACCAGTTGTCTTAGTTCAGGGTTATACAGATTTCTATACTCCTCGCTCAGTTCGGGAATACGAATCACTTGACCTTCACGCACTTGTGCAGGATGCTTAATGATGTCTCTATTGGCTTCATAGACGAACACCCACAAGTCTTTTTGAGCGTAATACTTGTATGCTATCCATGCCAATCGACTATCTTTTCCTACGCGTTCGATACCCATGAAGTTTACATACTCGCGTGGCTTCTCTGCCAATGTCAATTCTTCTACCTCTAAAACTTCTTCAACTGCCTCTATAGTTGGCTGACAGTCTTGCATACATTGCCACCACTGTATCAATGTCGCGCGGAAATATACGCCTGTTCCTACTATGCCCAGCAGCAATAATGCACCTATCACCCAGCATACCCACTTGTGGCACTTACATGTTGGTTTGCATGTAGTTTTGGGTGTAGGCTCCTCTAAGATAGGCTTTTCTTCCTCTACAGGCTCCTCCACTGGTTCCACCGTAACTTCCTCCGCAGGTTCCTCTACCGCTTCCTCCTTTGGCTCCTCTACTGGCTCTGGCGTAAGTTCTTCAGTCGTCTCTTCTATCTCCTCCTTTAAAACTGTTGGAACTTCTAAAACTTCTTCCTCTTCCAAAGTTGGTTTGGATACCGCTTGCCCCAGCTCTGCCAATATATCCACGATTTCATTGGCTTGTTCGCCCAGTTTCTTAATAGGGTCGTTATTGATTTCAGCCATGACGACTTCTGTATTTGGCTGTTCTAAACGTTTCTCCACGCTCTCTTTGAGCATCGACTCTGCGCTGAAGGTCAATTTGTTGTATCCCTCAATAGTAAACGCTTCGCCTGTAGCAATATTCACACTCTTGCGTGGAGCGATTGCTTTCAACGAAAAACTACCTAATCCTTTGATTTTGACTTGCTTGTCTTCTTTCAGTCCTTCTACAACGCCTTCTAATAAGGCATTGAGAAACTGCCCAACTTCTTGTTCCGAAGTATTGGTGTACTCTGCTACTGCTTTGCGCAGTTCAGTCCATGTTAGTTTATCGTTTGCCATATCTTATACGTTTTTCAGTTCTTCTTTAATGGTAGTGCTGACCTTGAAACTCAGTTGCATTTTCTCAGGCACGGTGGTCAGTTCTTTGGTTTTTGGGTGTACTACGGTGCGCGCATTCTTGCGGGTCATCTCCAGTGTACCAAAGTTCTGCAATTGTACGCTTTTGCCCCCCAACAGTTCTTTTTGCAGTACTGCTACGGTCGCATTCAGCAACTCTTCCGTGTGTGTTTTAGTCATGGAAGTGCTTTTCGCAATGTGTTGGATTAGTTCTTTCGTTTTCATAATTGTGCGTAGAGGTCAAAGTCCTCTGATTTTATGATAGTTACATCGTAATAATTTCCTGCCTCTAACCTTTTGCCTTTCGCCTCCTTCTCTATCAGCACCTCGCAATCCACTTCAGGCGAGTCATATTGCGTGCGTCCCACATAGTATGCTTCTTCCTCTCTGTCTATCACCACGCGTTGTTTTGTACCCACCATTTGGCTCAAAATCTCCGATGAAATCAACTGTTGTATTGCCATTATTGTGTCCACGCGACGTTCTTTCTCTTCTTGCGGAATATCATCTTTGTAGTGCTTTGCTGCAAATGTCCCTTCTTCTTCGCTGTACGCAAAGGCTCCCAACCGCTCAAAACGCATTGTTTTTACCCATTCGCACAACTCGTTGAAATCCTCCTCCGTCTCTCCTGGGTGTCCCACCAGCAAGGTAGTGCGGATGCAGATGCCAGGCACTTCCTTTCGTATGCGTGCTATCACCGCATCTTGTTCTTCGCGGGTGATATGGCGGTGCATTTTCTTCAGCATGTTATCTGAACAGTGTTGCAACGCAATATCCATATACTTGCACACATTTTTGTGTTTCGCCATCACGGGCAACAGGTCATATGGAAAATCCGTAGGGTAGGTGTAGTGCAGTCGTATCCATTCTACACCTGCTATCTGCGCCATTTCATCCACCAACTGTGCCAAACGATGCTCGCCGTAGAGGTCCAATCCGTAACTCGACAAGTCCTGTGCTATCACGTTGAACTCCTTCACGCCTTCGCCCACCAACCATCTTACTTCGTCCAGTATCTCCTCTATCGGGCGTGACGTAAATTTGCCTGTGATCAGTGGTATCGCGCAATAGGAACAGTACCTATTACACCCCTCCGCTATCTTCAGATACGTATAGTGCTTCGGTGTCGTGAGTTTCCGCTCATATCCCTTGCCTTTAACCTCTAACCTTTCGCCTTTAACCTCATTGACTATCCCCATATAATCGAACTTCCCAAACCACTTATCCACTTCGGGTATCTCCGCGGGCAGTTCTTCTTTGTATCGTTGTGACAGGCAGCCCATAACGTACAATTTGCGCAGTTTGCCTTTCGTCTTGCGCTCCGCAAATTGCAGGATGATGTCTATGCTTTCTTCTTTGGCATCGCCGATGAATCCGCAGGTATTGATGATAGCTATCTCGCCTTTGGGGTCTGCCGAATCGTGTACACAGCGATACCCCGCCAATTCCAATTGGCGCATCAATCGCTCTGCATCCACCAGCTTCTTCCAGCAACCCAATGTGATAATATCTATCTCTCTCTTACGCAACTCTTAATTCAAAATTCTTAATTCAAAATTAATTTCCGAGTTCACTATGGAACTTGATACGCACCAATCTGACATTAATCTCGTCATAGTCGTCTTCGCCCAACTCTTCCATGGCCAGCTTGATGCTATCGTTCTCTGCGTGACGGAAGTAGTCGTATATATCAAACTCCTCGTCTGGATCTACCACTTCTTCGATAAAGTATTTGATATTCAACTTCGTACCTGAATATACAATGGCTTCAATTTCTTCCAGCATCTCTTCCATAGACAAGCCCAAGCGTTCTGCCAGGTCATCCAATGCCACACGTCTATCAATGGCTTGAATAATTGCAATTTTTCTCGCTGAGTTCTTAGCTACAGTACGTACACGCAAATCTTCTGGACGAATGATTTCGTTTTCTTCTACATAGCCTTTGATTAGTTGTATAAACTCATCTCCATAGCGTTTAGCTTTACCAGCGCCTACACCAGGTATATTCTGCAATTCTTCTATTGTGATTGGATACGAGGTCGCCATTGCCTCCAAACTGGCATCTTGGAATATTACGAATGGAGGTACATTCATTCGTTTGCTCAATTTCCTGCGTAGGTCGCGCAGTATTGAGAATAGTACATCATCAGCAGCAGCGCATGTTGCGATACCATTTTCAATGTCAGAATCTTCATCATCGCTATGAACTTCAATGGGCACTTCAAACTTTGTTGGACGCTTCATGAATTTTCTGCCGTCTGGTGTGAGTTTCAGATCGCCATATGATTCAATATCTTTTTTGATATATCCTTTCAGGAGTGCTTGACGAATGATTGCATGCAATACAGCTTCATCCTCATCTTCGGCACAGCCAAAGTTTTCCAGTTCATTGTGGCGATAGGAGATGGCGGTAGATGTCTCATTACCTTTGATAATATCTACGATATGGCGCGAACGGAATTTCTCATTCAACTGATGAATAGTTTCCAGCATCAGACCCAGCAATTCCGTTGCATCCATCATGCGATAGACTTTCTTACAGTTGTCGCAGTTGCCACACTTCTCTTGATTGTATTCTTCGCCAAAATAGTTCAATAGCAATTTTCTGCGGCAGATAGGACTTTCAGCATACGATTGTGTCTCAAATAATAGCAAGTTGCTAATCTCTTGTTCCACAACGGGTTTACCTTGTTGGAACTTGCGCAATCGCTCGATGTCTTTTGGCGAATAGAAGCAGATACACTGTCCTTCTCCGCCATCGCGACCTGCACGACCTGTCTCCTGATAGTATCCTTCCAGCGATTTAGGTATATCGTAGTGTATCACAAATCGAACATCAGGCTTGTCGATACCCATACCGAAGGCGATGGTCGCTACTATTACTTGCACTTTTTCCATCAAGAAAGCATCTTGATTAGCGCTACGTGTCGCTGCATCCATACCCGCATGATACGGTAGAGCAGGGATATTATTGACGGACAAGGTGGCTGCCAGATCTTCTACCGTTTTTCTGCTCAAGCAATAGATGATACCCGATTTGCCGTTCATGGTGCGGATATATTTTACTATATCTTTATCTACGTCTTCGGTCTTTTCGCGCACTTCATAATACAGGTTTGGACGATTAAACGATGATTTGAATACCGTTGCATGCAGCATGTCCAAGTTCTTTTGAATATCGTGTTGCACTTTTGGTGTTGCGGTTGCAGTCAGTGCTATAATAGGGGCTTTGCCTATGCGCTCTACTATAGGGTGAATCCTGCGATATTCTGGACGGAAATCGTGTCCCCATTCCGAGATACAATGTGCCTCATCTACTGCGTAGAACGATATTTTTACGCCTTTCAGAAAATCCACATTCTCTTCCTTTTGCAGCGATTCGGGTGCCAAATAGAGTAGTTTGGTCTTACCTGCCAAAATGTCGGATTTCACCGCATGAATCTCAGGGCGTGATAGTGATGAGTTGATGAAATGGGCTACACCATCTTCCTCCGAGAAATTACGCATTGCATCCACTTGGTTCTTCATCAGCGCAATCAGTGGAGAAATGACGATTGCCACACCATCCATCAGCAACGATGGCAGTTGATAGCATAGACTCTTTCCACCGCCTGTAGGCATCAATACAAAGGTATCTTTGCCGTCCATCAGATTATTGATAATTGCTTCTTGGTTTCCTTTGAACGAGTCGAAACCAAAATGGTGTTGTAGTGCTCCTATTAGTTGTTCGTGTCGTGTCATACAACGATCTTCAGTATTTTATTAGGTTTATTCAATTTCATTACCGAGCAGAGAATACACTTTATCTCCACTATATATTTTTACGATTTGGCTTTCTCTATCCAGCATCTTATACGACTTGGTATCTGTATCTGCTACCACGTCCTCTACTGCATCTGGAGTTGTTTTGGTGTACATATATATAGGTGCAACGCCACTACCTACGTCACTGGTGGTATAGAATGTGGTCGAATCCAACCATGCTATAGCTTCTCCTTGTGGTTCGCGTTTGTATGCTTTCACTTGTTTTGGACGGCGAGCCATCGCTTCTGCTACACTCTCATTCTCCTCGCGTGTCCAAATCAGCGTAAAACCTTCATTCTTCACCAATATACGAGCGCCCTCAGGAGATATATCTCCGCCTGTAGGATTCATAAAGTTGGCGCCATTTCCCAACTTACACTCCTCTTTCAGCACTTGCATGCCTTCATAATCCGTGCGGAAAGGCAGACTATATACTACGCCCATCGCATCCGACGAGTCATACTTATCCACTATGTAGAGCATCTGATCCACATTGTCATACATCACTGTTTCTGCATTGTGAGCAACGCCATCTGGATAACCAAAATGTATGGTATCCACATCCACTTCTATGTCGCCATCTACAACTTCAGGTTCTGCAAAATAGTAGATATAATATTTGTCTTTATAGTTCAAATCGTTGTCGCCAAAAATACCTACGAACAAGTAATTCGTGTCGTTATATACGCCTCCGCTCAGACCTTCCCAGTCGCGATAAGATTTAGCTACTCTGATAGTCGAGATAAAGGTGCCATCTGGCTGCATAGCGCGCACCTTGTAGCTCTCATCGCTCATGACCCACAAGTATCCTGGTGTTACCCTACTGCATACCATTCCTGAAATCTCAGGTAAATACTCAGCTTTGGCATCGCCTACTTTCTTGCGTGTGAATGACTCATCATACTCCAGCGGAGCACCATCATAATTAGGCATTTGTGCGAATGTGTTACTCGCTAACAGACTACATAGTAGTGTGGCAAATAATGTTTTTACGTTCATAATATTTTGTTGTCTTTCAATTCAATATGAATTATGTTTCGTTGTCTTTCAGTATCTATAATGGATTTTAACTTGTTAAAACTTTTGCAAAGATACTACCTTTTTTTTACATATGCAAATCTTTTGTTTAAAAAAATGTTTTTTTCTTCTTACCTTATTTTATTTGTTCGTATCTTTTCTTTGATTTTTGTTGTGCAAATCCAATGTTTAAATTTTTTTAATCATAAATCTAATTTTTGTTTGCGTTTGCAACCGCTTTTCAGCAGGAAATCTTTAGTTATTCTTTAGTTATTCTTTAGTGATTAATTAGTTATTCATTAGTTATTTTGCAACTTCGAAAATACAATAAGCGTCTTCTATAAGGGGGATTTTTCCATTTTTATCCTTCTTTCCGAAAACGTTTGCATAGCTAAAAAATACATTTTTTTATACCTTTCTCTTGCGCGTGTGAAAAAAAAGTAGTACCTTTGTAGCCGTTTTGCAAAAACCGAAAATAATTTTGAAAAATACACATCATGACAGAAAAACGCAACTTGTCCTTTGGACAGCTTTTTAACCTCAGTTTTGGATTCTTTGGAGTCCAAATCGCTTATGCACTTCAAAGTGCTAACATCTCTCGTATTTTCGCCACATTGGGCGCTGATCCTCACCAACTTTCCTTCTTCTGGGTGCTCCCTCCGTTGATGGGTATGCTGGTGCAACCTCTTGTAGGTAAGTATTCCGACAAGACTTGGAATCGTCTTGGTCGTCGCAAACCTTACCTCATCGTAGGTGCCCTCATCGCTGTGGCAGTGATGTTGCTTTTGCCTAACGCAGGTAACTTCACCTTTACACAATCCCTCTTCCTCGGTCTTAACGCCGCTATGTGGTTCGGATTGTTCTCCCTCATGTTCTTGGATACTTCTATCAATATTGCTATGCAACCATTCAAGATGATGGTCGGCGATATGGTGAACGAGGAGCAAAAAGGTCTTGCATATTCTATCCAATCATTCCTCTGCAACGCTGGTTCACTCGCTGGTTACATCTTCCCAATCCTCTTCACTTGGGTAGGTATCGCTAATACGGCTCCAGAAGGCGTTATTCCAGATTCAGTGAAATGGAGTTTCTATATCGGCGCAGCTATTCTCATGCTCTGCGTGCTTTATACTTTCTTGACAGTCAAAGAGTTGAATCCAGAGGAGTATGCTAAGTTCCACGGCCTTGACACCAAGAAAGACGAGAAGAAAGAAGACCCAAGCTTCATCAAACTGCTCATCAATGCACCTTCTACATTCTGGACTGTAGGTCTTGTGCAGTTCTTCTGCTGGGCTGCTTTCCTCTTCATGTGGACGTATTCTAATGGTGCTATCGCTACCCAATGCTTCAGTTGGGACGGCGTGAATACTGCTGAGGAAGCTTTCCAAACAGCAGGTAACTGGGTAGGTGTTTGCTTTGCTATTCAAGCGGTTGGTTCGATGCTTTGGGCATTGATTATGCCAACTCTCGAGAAATACTTCCACAACAAGGGTGCATACGCTATCTCTTTGATTGTAGGTGCGTTGGGCTTTATTTCTACCTTGTTTGTTACTAACCAATACGTATTGCTCGTTTCTTACGCATTCATTGGCGCAGCATGGGCTGCTATGTTGGCAGTGCCATTCACTATTCTCACCAACTCACTCAAAGGTGACAATATGGGTTACTACCTCGGTCTATTCAACTGTACTATTTGTTTGCCACAGATTGTAGCGGCTATTATTGGTGGCTCTATCCTTAAATATATATGCGCGGGCTCGCAAGTAGGTATGTTAGCAGCAGCTGGTGTCCTCCTCATACTCGGTGCTATCAGTGTAGTCCTCATCAAAGAAGGCAAGAAATAACCCTTGAAGTATTGAAACAGTCCGCAGGGCGTGAAACAAAGTCCCCCGCTGCATTTACTGAAGATTCAGCGCACGAGCATAGCGAGGAGCGACCGCAATTTATTTCGGAGAACCTTTGAAAATGGGGTGGGATAAAAGCGGTAAATAGATTTATAAGATTTCTGCCCGTAGGGCAAGGAGATAAATAATTACAAAAAAAACAATAAATTAACAATTTCTAAAAACAAAAAAGTGATGAAAAACAAGACATTTTTACTTGTTCTGTTCGCAGCATTCTCTCTTACAATGTCTGCTCAGATTACAGGTACCGTTTTGGAAGCATCGACCGATTTTCCAGTCATTGGAGCCAGTGTCGTTGAAGTCGGCACTACCAATGGTGTAATTACGGATTTCGATGGTAATTTCGTGCTGAACGTGGCTGAAGGTGCACAAATCCAAATCAGTTACGTGGGTTTCCAAGCTAAAACATTAAGAGCATTGGACGGCATGGTAGTTAAACTTGAAGAGGACACCTACGTACTCCAAGAGGTGGTAGCCATTGGTTATGGCTCACAAACCAAGAAAGAGATCACGGGTTCTGTTTCCAGCGTAAAAGCTGAAGACTTCAACCAAGGTGTGGCTGCTAACCCTATGGGTCTTATCCAAGGTAAAGTGGCTGGTCTTACCATTATGAAGAATGGTGGTGACGACCCTGCTCAAAACAACTACCAAGTACAACTTCGTGGTGTAGGTTCACTTTCTGGTTCTGCTTCACCTCTCTACGTTATTGATGGTGTTCCTGGTGGTGACCTCTCTTCTGTGCTTCCTTCTGACATCGAGTCTATCGACGTCCTCAAGGATGGTTCTGCTGCTGCTATCTACGGTACACGCGCGAACGCGGGTGTCATCCTTATTACCACCAAACGTGGTTCTAAAGATGGCAAGTTCCATGCTGAGTACAATGGTAGTGTGAACACTGCTGTGATGGCTGACGCTCCACGCGTACTAACAGCTGAAGAATATATCAAATACATGGTCGCTTCTGGTCGTGGTGTGGATATGGGTGCTTCTACAGATTGGATGAAAGCAATCACACGCACACCAGTTTCTCACACACATAATGTGTCTATTTCTGGTGGTACTGAGAACTTCAATTTCCGTGCTTCTGCTGGCTATCGTGGCCTCCAAGGTATGGTTATCAACTCTGACTTCGAGGAGATCAACGCTCGTTTCGCAGCTAACCAAAAGACCCTCAACAAACGTCTCGAACTCGCTTACGACTTCTCTTATACTTCTGTAGAGAAAGCTTGGGCTAACTACGACAACCTCAACCAAGCTATTCGTGCGAATCCAACGATGCCTATCTACTCTGATGATCCTAAGTTCAATAAATACGGAGGCTACTACGAGTCTGATAACTTCTACTCTTGGAACCCTATTTCTGACATCGAACAAACAACCAACGATGCTAAGAACCAAGTGATTATGGGTAGTGTTCGTGCTACTCTTAACATCATCGATGGTCTTAAGTTCTCTACTTTCTATTCTATCCAAAACAACCACGACTGGAATGGTAAATACCAAACTGCTACTCTCCGTTCTGTAGAGGGTAAAGGTGGTGTGGCTAACCAATCATATGGCGCTTATACACAACAAGTGGTTGAGAATACCCTCAATTATATCAATGAGTGGAATGGTCATGCTTTCCAAGCTATGCTCGGTCAATCTTACCAAACTGGTCTTAGCCAGGGATTCAATGCATACAACTCTGATTTCCCACTCGACGGACTCCTCTACAACAACCTCGGTATGGGTGAGGGTCTCAAAGAAGGTAATACTACATATGCTAACTTGGGTAGCTACAAGTACAAAGATAAACTCGCTTCTTTCTTTGCGCGTGTAATGTACAACTACGACCAACGTTACTTCCTCAACGCTTCTGTACGTTTCGAGGGTTCTTCTAAGTTCGGTCCTAAAGCAGACCCACTGCTCGGACAATGGGGTGTATTCCCTTCTATCTCAGGTAGCTGGAATATCAAAGGCGAGGACTTCATGGCTGACATCGAAGATCTCAACGAGTTGAAGATCCGTCTCGGTTATGGTGTTACTGGTAACCAACCAGGCGACCACTACCTCTATCTCATGCGCGTTGCTCCAGGTGGCGACTACCTCTTCTCTAATGGCGAATTTATCCAACCTTGGGGACCTGCTTCTAACGTAAACGAGCATCTCCGTTGGGAAGAGAAACACGAGCTCAACCTCGGTATCGACTTCGGAGCTTTCAAAAACCGATTCTCTGGTAACTTGGATGCTTACTTCCGCAATACTACAGACCTCCTCTGGGAGTACGACGTACCAATGCCTCCATATCCATTCGGAAAAATGTGGGATAACTACGGTCAAATCCACAACTATGGTATTGAGCTCCAATTGAATGGTGTACTCATCGAGAAAAAAGACCTCAAGTGGGATCTTAACTTCAATGCTTCTTGGAACAGAAACAATGTTGTTCGTATCACAGGTGATAAGTATGGTCAAGAAGGTGTAGAAACATACGTAAATACTGGTTATGTTGCTTCTGGTGATGGTCTTACTGGTGTTTATACTATGCGTCTCACCGAAGGTCAACCTATCGGTAACTTCTACGGATTCGACTTCGCTGGTTTTGACCCTGACGGCAATATGCTCTACTATAAAGCTGATGGATCTACTACCAAAGCTCCAAAAGAGGCTGACAAGAAAATCATTGGCAATGCTCAACCTTACGTGAACTTCGGTCTTAGCACATCACTCCGCTACAAATGGTTAGACTTTACACTCAACTTCCGCGGACAAATCGGTGGTACATACTTCAACGAGACTCGATTCTTCTATGAGAACACTCGTGGTGTAGAAAACTGCTTGCTCTCTGCTTGGCAAACTCCTACTGGACATGCTATCTTCTCCAGCCGTCTCGTTTCTGACTACTACCTCGAAGATGCTTCTTACTTGAAGATCAACGACTTCACTATCGGTTATACACCTACTTTGTCTGATGAATTCTCTAAGTGGGTTAGCTACATCCGTGTATATTTCACTGCACAAAACCTCTTTACCTTCACTGGTTACTCAGGTCATGACCCTGCAAGTGTAAATATCTCTGGATTGACTCCTGGCTTCGATGGACGTTCTTACTATCCTACTCAACGTACATTCAACCTCGGTCTCCAATTCCGCTTCTAATAGAATATAAGAGATTCATTACTTAGTAAAAAAGAAATAATATGAAAAAGATAATTTTAGGTTTTATGGCGACTGTTATGTGCTTCTCTACTGCATGTACAGACCTTGCGCCAGAGGTGTACGGTGATGTTACCTCAGATAACTATTTCACCACACCTGAACAATTCTCCAACCTTATCGCAAACGCCTATGCACAAATGATTGGTGAGTACGGCTATGTTTATCGTGAGGGCTACTGGAGTATGCAAGAATATACTACTGATGAGGTGGTTATTCCTACCCGTGGTACCGACTGGTATGACAACGGAGTACCTATCGCTATGCACCAACACACTTGGACATACAATACCCGCGACATCAACAATGGTTGGTCTTTCGCATATGGTGGTACGGCTAAGTGCAACAACGTACTCAACAACATCAAAGAGATCAAAGGTGCTGACGAATCAAAATACGATGAGGCTACATGGGCTGGTATCGCTGAGGCAAAAACACTCCGTGCTTTCTACCACTTCCTCGCTATGGACCTCTATGGTAATGCTACCATCGACGACGGTGTTCACGAAGTAAAACAATACACCAGCAAGGAAATCTACGAGTTTATCGAGTCTGAGCTCCTCGCTTGCATTCCACAACTCACCAACGACGTGCGTTATGGTTCTATGACTCGTCCTGTAGCGTTCGCTCTCCTCGCTAAACTCTATCTCAACGCTGAGCGTTATGCAGGAGAAGCACAATGGGCTAAGTGCGCACAATACTGCGACTCTATCATCAATGGTGGTTATGGCTATATGTTGGATCCTAACTACATGAATGTGTTCAAAACCAACAATACCAACAACCCAGAGATCATCTTCCCTATCGTATTTGACGCTAAATATGCTAAGGGTAATATGTTCCATCTCATCACCCTCCATTACGTACACCGTGATGTTTATGGTTTGACTACCGACCCATGGAATGGTCCATGTACACTTGAGTCTTTCTACAACAAGTATGCTGACAACGACAAACGTAAAGCACAATGGCTCGTTGGTGCAGTACTTGATGCTAATGGCGACACCATCATGTACGATACTGGTAACAAGGCTATCGGCGACAATGGCGTTCTCCCTGCTGTTATCACTGCTAAGGTATCTAAGATTGAGGATCCTACCAAGGCTAACTCTTTCGAAGGCGCACGTTTCGTGAAGTTCGAGCCTGAGTATGGTATTGAGCACCACGCTAATAGCGACTTCCCTATCTATCGCTATGCTGATTTCCTCCTCATGAAAGCTGAGTGCCTCATGCGCCTCAATGGCGATGTTGCTACTGGTGAAGCACTTGCTCTCATCAACGAGGTACACACACGCGCAGGTTTGGAACCATACACTACCATCACACTCGACGAACTCCTCGATGAGCGTGGTCGTGAGCTTGCATGGGAAGGTCACCGTCGTCAAGACCTTATTCGTTTCAACAAATATTGGCAAGGAGAGTGGGAATTCATGGAGGATGCCACCAAGAGCAAACATGTTGAGATATTCCCTATCCCAGAATGGGTAATGACTGCTAATCCTGGTGTTTATAAACAAAATAATGGATACGAATAATCCGTTAAACAAATCCTTATAAATAACAAAATTAAAAAATTAACAACAAATGAAAACAACAAAATTTTTCGCAGCTATCTTTGCTGCTGTTGCGTTGACATTCGCTGCATGCGAACCAAACAATGGTGGAATCATCATTGATGATTCAAAGGATACTACTGATGTAGTAGAAGATCTCACTCTTCCTGGCGTGAATGCTCCAGGTGCAGGTAAAACAACTGTAGTACTCTACGTTCCAGAGGATACTCCAGAAGGTTGCTACGCTGTAGGTACAGTTAACAGCTGGGGTGAGAAAGACACCTCTTTGAAGTTTGCTCCAGTAGAAGGTGCACTCAGCCCACGTTGGGTTTCTTACACCTTCGACTTCTCTGAGAGCATGGAAGTAAAAGTTTGCGCTATCCCTTCTGACCCTGCTGTTGCTCCAGGTTGGTCTTACCAATGGGGTAAGAATATGGACCCTGAGAACGACCTTGAGGAGGATAACGTAGTTATTCTTGACGGTAGTACAGGTGGTTCTTTGACTTTGGAGAACCAAGGACAACCAAAACTCGTTTCTTTGATGGACAACGCTGTTTGCTTCATCCAAATTAAATCTTGGGCTACAACTCCAATCATTGAGGCTAAGCCATGCGAGACTGCTGCTTTCAAACACCCATTCGGTGGTGGTGATTGGGTTTACCGTGAGGCTACTAAGACTGCTGAGGCTACTTTCGAGCTCAACGCTCTCTATGGTAATACTGGTGTAAACGTGGCTACTGATGTTAACGGTTCTGGTGAGAACTGGTATCCAGAAGCTGACATTGAGTTCGTTGGTGACGTTGCTCAAGGTGACTCTGTAAACTTCAAGTTCGTTTCTGAGAAGGGTACTGTTGGTAAAGTTACTGTTACTCTCATCGAGAAAGGTCAAGGCGGTACAGAGACTCCTGAGACTCCAGGTGAGGCTAAAGACATCACTGTAAAAGCTAAAGTTCCTGCTGCATGGACCAACACTATCACAGCATGGGTATGGCCTACAGGTGGTGAGGGTAAAGAGGTTGTTCCTACTAAAGAGGGCGACTGGTATGTTTACACCGAGAACTGCGCTGAGCTCAACATCATCTTCAAGAATGGTGAGGGTTGGAATGGCGATGCTAACCAAACTGTAGATATCACTGGTCTCCAAGATAACACTTGCTTGGATATCACCTCTGACGGAGCTACCAAAGCTACTTATACAGTTGTTGACTGCCAATAATAAACGCATAAATTTCTTTAACAAGAAATAACGTAAGCCCTGAGGTTAATCCTCGGGGCTTTTTTTGTAAAAAATAGAAAAAATATTTTCATATTTGAAATAATTATTGTACCTTTGCAAAAATTACTTTAATAATCATCTATATCATGACAATCGATCAACTTAAATCTGCTTACGAGGCAGCTTATCAAAAAACAGCAACAGACATTTTCTTTTCACCAGGTCGTGTAAATCTGATAGGTGAACATACCGATTATAATGGTGGATTTGTATTTCCTTGTGCACTCAGTTTTGGTACATATCTATTGATTTCTCCTAATAGCGAACAGAAGATCAATTTCCGTTCGTTAAATATGGAGGCTGTTTATTCATTAGAACTCACACAATTATCACAACCATTGCCCAATAAAGCATGGGCTAATTATCCTCTTGGTGTCTTCGCTCAATTTATTAAGCGAGGTGTAGATATAACCCTTGGATACGACATCCTCTTTTGGGGCAATGTCCCTGCGGGTGCGGGATTGAGTAGTAGCGCTGCGATGGAAGTGGTGACTGCTTATGCGCTGAACGAATTATTGGGCACAGGATATGAGCTTACCGAACTGGCAAAGATTGGTCGTGCTGCTGAGCACGAGTTCGCTGGCGTTATGTGTGGCATCATGGATCAATTTGCTTCTGCACATGGTAAAGCTGATCATGCCATATATCTAAATTGCGACACATTGGAGTATGACCTGATACCTGTAAAATTAGAGGGCGTTAAGGTGGTTGTCACCAATACCCACTCACCTCACAAACTCGATTCTGGTTCTTTCAACGATCGCGTTCGTCAATGCCAATTGGCTGTTGAGCAAATTAATGCAATTCGTCCTATCCAATACCTTGCCGAAATCTCACAAGCAGAGTTTGAGCAGGTTAAACATGCGATTACAGATGAAACAGCCCATCGCCGTGCGCGTCACGTGGTTGGCGAGGTACAACGTACAAAAGATGCAGTAGAGGCTTTACGACAAGGTGATATCAATAAGTTTGGACTCTTAATGAACCAAAGTCATATATCTTTGCGCGATGATTATGAGGTTACTGGCCTACAATTAGATGCTTTGGCAGAAGCTGCTTGGAAAGTGGAGGGCGTACTGGGTAGTCGTATGACTGGTGGTGGATTCGGAGGATGCACCGTTTCTTTGGTGCGCGATGAGGCAATAGATACTTTTATAGAAAAAGTAGGTGCAGAATATACTGAGAAGACAGGGCTAAAGGCTGACTTCTATATTGCTGAGATTGGCGATGGTGCACATCGTATCAATAGTTAATTATCAATCTAAAAAGAAATGAAAAAGCGTGTCCTCATTGGCATGTCTGGTGGTATAGATTCCACCGTAGCTGCAATCTTGCTTCTCGAACAGGGCTACGAATTGGTCGGAGCTACCTTCCGTACATTTGATCCAGATTGCTCTTCTACACATGCTGATGAGAAGGCTTGTTGCTCCGATGATAGTATCCGAGATGCCCAACAGATGGCTGCCACTTTGGGATTCGAGCACCATATTCTGGATTTCCGAGACACTTTCCGAAAGCATGTGATTGCCAATTTTGTGAGTGAGTATGCCAACGGACGCACACCCAACCCATGCGTCATGTGTAATTCACATATCAAATGGGGCGAACTGATGCGCGCAGCAGACGAGTATGGCTGTGATATGATTGCCACAGGGCACTATGCACAAATAGCAGAGTATAATGGACATACCTATCTAAAGACTGCCGTGGACACGCATAAAGACCAAACATATTTCCTCTGGATGCTTACTGAGGATAATTTGCGTCGTACTATATTCCCTTTGGGCGGATTGACTAAAATGCAAGTAAGGCAAATAGCGCACAATCATGGCTTTGAAGCTTTGAGCAAGAAGTCCGAAAGTCAAGAGATATGTTTTGTGCCCAATAATGACTATCGTACTTTCCTTGCAGGACAAGGAATTGTTGCCACCCAAGGCGAGTATATCGACAAATCAGGTAAAGTATTAGGCATGCATCAAGGCTATTGTCACTATACCATAGGACAGCGAAAAGGATTAGGAATAGCATTGGGTGCGCCCAAGTTTGTTACCAAAATAGATGCTACTACCAATCGTGTCACCTTGGGCGAACGCGACGAACTACTTGCCACACAAGCTACGATTGAGCAACTACACATACGAGATTGGGAGTGGCTAAAGCACTCACCCAATATACAGGCGCGTATTCGTTATAAATCACCAGCTGCCGATGCTATGATTACTCCCCCTGATAATATGGAAGTATCACCGACGATACAGGCTACAATCCAGTTTGCAGCGCCTGTTTGGGGAGTTACGCCTGGGCAATCATTGGTGATGTATAAAGATAATTTGGTCGTAGGTGGAGGTATTATTCAATAAAAGAACGATTTGAAGGATACTTTCTTACTATTATAAGCATGAAAAATATGTTTTTATGCTCTTTTGCTTGTGAATATGCTTTTTTTTTAGTAACTTTGCACGATTAATTTGAACCAAATAACAAAATGTTTTTAATATGAGAAAAATTACTTTATTTCTGTCGCTTGTGTTTGCCTCTATGGTGATGGCACAGGTGACCACAGTGCCTAATATTATCCAAAAGGGATATGATGGCGAGATTACTATTATCTTCAATCCGAATGAAGGTAACAAAGGTATGGTAGGAGCTACCAAATGCTTCGCACATACTGGATTGATTACTTCTGCATCGTCTAATGATGGCGACTGGAAAAATGTAGTCGAGGGATGGCGCGCAAATACTGCAAAGACTCAACTCACTCAAGATGGGAGCAATTGGAAATTAGTCATTCCTAATATCTACGAGTTCTACAATTGTTCTGCAACTACAGAAATTAAGAAACTGGCTTTCGTCTTCCATGATGGTAATGGCGGTTCAAAAGAAGGTAAAACAGCCGAAGGTACTGATATTTTCGTTGAATTGGCAGAGGCGGGTTTGGCGGTGTCAATCACCAGTTCTATGCCTGAGATTTCTAAGCAAGGTGATAATGTCACATTGCAGTGCAATGCTACCGAGCCAGCTCAATTATCGCTCTTATTGAATGGCACAGAAGTGGCTGCTAAAGAAGAAGGAACAGAATTAGTCTTTGAGCACACTCTCTCCGAGGTAGGAGATTATCAATTTACCTTTATTGCTACAAAAGGCGATGAGACCAAGGAAGTATCCGCACACACCTGCGTAGTGGCTGCACCTGCACAAGTTGCTCGTCCAGAGGGTATTGTCAATGGTATTTATTACGATGAGAATGATCCTACCAAGGTCACCCTATGTACCTATGCTGCCAGCAAGACCGCTCCTGCACAACATGTGTTTGTCATTGGTGATTTCAATGATTGGGCTGTATCCAATACATATCAAATGAATCAAGATGGCAACTATTTCTGGTTGGAAATCAACGGATTGAATCCACGTCAAGAGTATGCTTTCCAATATATGGTAGTGCGTGCAGACGGTGTAGTGAAAAAGATTTCTGACCTCTATTCTGAAAAAGTATTGCACAAAGACGATCAATGGGAACCTATCAAGGTGGATCCTACATTGATGGATTATCCTGCAAAGGGCGATGGCTATGTGACCGTAATCCAAACCGACAAACCTGAATTTGAGTGGTCTGATGCAACGCTGAATTTCAAACGTCCAGACAAGAACAACTTGGTGATTTATGAGGCATGGATATATGACCATACACCTACTCGTGATATTCAAGGTATGATTGACCGAATGTTCTACTACGAGGATTTAGGTATCAATGCTATTGAGTTAATGCCAGTTCAAGAATTTGACGGCAACCTCAACTGGGGCTACTCACCTAACCACTATTTTGCATTGGATAAAGCTTATGGTACTCCTGAGCAGTTCAAGACATTCATCGATGAATGCCACAAACGCGGTATCGCAGTCATCTTGGATATGGTGTTCAACCATGCTACTGGTCTCAACCCAATGAACAAACTCTATCCTTGGGGATCAGATCTGAGCCAAAACCCTTGGTTCAATGTCAATGCACCTCACGGTGACAATGTATATGAGGATTGGAACCACGACTTCGAACCAGCACATGAGATGTTTATACGTACACTCCAATACTGGCTCACCGAGTACAAGGTGGATGGTTTCCGTCTTGATTTGAGCCACGGATTGTGTGGTGCAACAGCAGGTACATCTGTACGTAATATCAAGGATTATTATGAGAAAGGTGTCAAAGCAGTTTCTCCTGATGCGTATATGATTCTTGAGCATTGGGGTACCAACTGCGATGCTGATCGTCGCGAACTCATCAGTAATGGTATGCTTTGCTGGGACAATACAACAAATGCTTATTATCAAACCGCTATGGGCTGGCTTAAAGATGGTGATTCATTTACCAATGCTAACCGTGATGGATACGTCTCCTATTGCGAGAGCCACGATGAGGAGCGCGCGTTCTTCAAGGCAAAAGAGTGGGGTGATGGTGATTTGAAAACTGACGAACAAGAGCGTATAGGTCGTGTGCCAGTAAATATGGCTTTCCTTACATTGCTTAATGGTCCACAAATGTTCTATCACTTTGCAGAATTCGGATTTGACTATTCTAAATGGCAAAATGCAAGTGGTCAATGGGGTAAGGATGATAGCGGTAATGCTCCTTATGGCAAGTCCGCCTCTAACGACAACTATAAGATGCAACCAAAAGCACGCCCAGAAAAATGGTTAGGAGAAGGTGCATGGCGTACAGATGCTTTCCACAAAGTGGGTCAAGCTATCCAATTGCGCACACGCCTTATGCCAAATGTGTTTGAAGGTAACCCAACGAAAGTGGATATTGGTGGCGGTAAAAAGGTACGTACCATTCAATGGGGTAGTGATGTTTTCGTAGCAGGTAACTTTAGTGCCACAGAAACCTTGACTGTGACCATTCCAGAGGGTAAATGGTACAACTATTATGAGCAAAAGGAGCAAACAGAAACTACAGTTACCCTTATTCCTGGTGCTTTGCTCATTCTCACTGGTACACCACAGACATTACCTGAGATGCGTCCATATTATTCGTTCAATACTGATGTAGAGGATGTTGTGATTGCGCCAACAGAGATGTTGCCTCCATATGATGTACGTGTGTACAATATCAATGGTCAGCTGATGAGCCAACAATTCAATGTGATGTCAGTTGATCTGGGAGCGATGAAATCGGGCTTGTATATCGTACAATACGAGAAGAACGGTCAACGTATTGCTAAGAAAGTAATTCGCTAACGATTCACTGCTTTTACACGATAGCCTGCGGCTTTGAGCTGGGCAAGAAGCCCATCCTCACCGCCTAAGTAAATGGCATTGAGAGTGATAAACGCCTTACCTTCACACAGGTAGGGCGTTAATCTTTTCACCCATACTCGATTGCGTTGTGCGAATACTTGATAATCGGAGAACGACATAGATGTCTGATTGTCAGGCGATTTAACAAAATACGCCATGTCTGACAAGCGTCCATATCGATACATCTCCAGCACTGTGCGTTCAAATCGCACTTCTTTGTCAGGATATGCTACTACCTTCAGCAGTTCCTCGCATTGCCAATGAAAGGGCTCACGGTCGAAAAGCATATACATGGTTTCGCCTATATCATCCAATCCATATATAGGTATATTATTCTGCAATGCTACTTTCTCAAAGAATGTTTCCATAGAGCGCTCTTCGTCGTAATGGAGCCATTTCTTCATCAATTCGTTGCGATACATCTCTGTGAGATATGATGGTTTCATTCGTCCTAATTTGTCCAATCCCATACCTACGTTGAGGTTAAGAGCCTCATCAATCTCTTGGTATTGTATTTCATCGTAGAAATTACGCAATCTTACAGAGTCGGGGAGCAGTGCTGCTTGGCGCAGCGCTGCAATGGCTTCGTAGTCTTGCATTGCAAATTCGGTGAGTACCTTGTCACAATCGGCATAGCACTTGAATACATTCGGGATGGTGTCAAGAAAGGTCATATCTACCATTCGATTGGTGGCCAATATATACGATGGCGCAGCTGCCGAATTACCAGAGATGCGATAGAGCACTTGTGCGTATGTTGAAAGAGAACCTACAATCCACAGGATACTCCATACCATAATATGTTTGATGAGATATTTCATAGAAGAATAGGGTATGTATATGCAAAAAATAGTGTAACTATTGTGTGACGTGCGCGGTAGAAAAGGCCTTTTCGTGGTTAAGGACAGGGTAGTTATACATCTCATACAGCTTCTCGCGCAAGAAGTCCGTATCCTTATTGGAGAGATGGATGAGTTGCAGGCGACTCTCGATATACTCGTCAAACTCCTTGCCACGAGGATAAATCTCATATGCTGCATGGATATGCTGGTCAATGATTCCACATACCAACTGAATTTGCTCGTTACGGCTCAGTTCGTGCAATTTAGGGTTCTCCACCAGCGCGCGGTCAATATCGTGGTTGATAGATGGCGTTAGGCGATATACAATACGCCCCTTTTGTCCCTTGATACCCACCGACATAGACACCAAGTCGTCTTTGCGTGACTTTTTCCACTTCGGATTATCGCGTTTGAGTTGCATTTCGCGTGCCTTGAGATAGTCGCATGGGTCAAACTCATAGGAGATACTCACAGGGCAGATATTCAGTTTCTTCACGCCCTCGAAGAAGTCCTCCGCATCAATCGTCAGCATTTTCAACACACCTGGTTGGGTAACATCGTTGCCGTCCTTGGCGCGTCCTTCGCGTTGAGCCAACCATATGGATTTATTTCGCTTGCGTAGATGCTGAATGTATTGAGATAACGTGGTGGCATTATTCACTTGATCACGAAAACCGCCGTTACGAATAACCACAAAGGCACGCAAAAAACGTACTACATGTTCAATCCACCATTTACCGAACAGATTATTTCCAATACCGAAATATGGATGGATAAAATAGCGTGTACGTAGCAGAAAAGTCAGCCACGCAGCGTCCATGACAATATCGCGGTGGTTAGTCATAAAGAATGCTCCATGGCGAATGTCTTGCTCAATGAGTTTCTTATCGCCTTGGTATTGTAGTTGGATACCTGTAGTGGTTTTACGGCGCATAATCAGAAGAGTAGGGTAGAGGATAAGGAAATCAACCAGTGGAAGAATCCAACCAGAGTAATATGCGCGAATATGTTTGAATTTATCCATTAAATATTAATTATAAATGATTTAACTACTGTTTATGTGTCATAATATCGAGAATGAGGTCATCGGTGACTTTCATACCATCGTGACCAATGCGTGTCAGATTGCGGATAGTACGATCTATATCATCCTCCACGATACCTTCTGTAGAATCGGCATACGAATGTTGCATCGCCAAATACGCGCTGAAAATGGCTGTAGCCACACCACTGGTGACCTTCAACGCACAACCTGGTTTAGCACCATCGCAAATCATACCCGAGATGTTGGCAATCATGTTTTTTATCGCATAGGTAATCTCTTCGTAGTTGCCTCCCATCAGATAGGTGATACCCGCTGCCGAACCTGTAGCTGCCACTACGCAACCGCATAATGCTGACAATCGACCGAGCGACTGCTTAATATAGATAACAGTGAGATTGCTGAGTGCCAGTGCGCGAAGTGTTTTTTCTTCGCTGCAATTATTCTCTTTCGCATACAAATAGACTGGAATTGAGCACGAAATACCTTGATTACCCGAGCCCGAGTTGCTCATCACTTGCACCATCGCACCTGACATACGTGCATCGCATGCACCACAGGTATAACTGATGATTTTGGTGAATAACGTGTTGCCAAATAGTCTTTCCATCTCAGGTGTTGCTGTGAGTGTGTTTGCTCGCAACAATCGTCCTAACCCATGACCATATTGATCGGCAAAAGATGTCTCTGCAGCAGAAGTATTCATCTTGGCTCCATCCAGCAAGAAAGTTAGTTCATTGGTCTTTATCTCCATAGCGAAGTCATACACACGGTGGAGAGATAACTCCTTGCTTCTCGCCTCATCGTCTTCTCGTCTCCTCGCCTCTCGTCTTTTGCCTTTCGCCTCATTGGCTTCTACAAACTTAGTATGCTCATCTACGATAGTCGCATGTGCACTACATTCGCCATTGGCTACCTCTACATGGATATAGAGCAGACTGGGAGCATCATAATCCACCTTAATAGTAATAGGTACGCGCAGCATATACTCCTTGGCATATGCTACTGCTTCGTTGGTTGCATCGCGCAATACCTCTAACATATACTCGGATTTGCCAATCGTTGCACCCAACGCAATCGCAATAGGCAGTCCCGTCATACCTGTATTAGGAATACCCACAGCCAACGCATTTTTATAAACATTCTTCGAAAGATAAACGGTGATTTTATCAGGCTCTGCACCCAGCAGTTCTTTGGCGCGAGCCGTACACAATGCCACTGCAATTGGTTCGGTACAACCGATAGCAGGGATAACCTCTGAGCGGAGCAATTGTAGTAGTTCTTGATTAGTCATATCGCATGAAATGAAGTTTTAGTCGAATAATGGTTAATAATGTGATACACCATAGTCTGCCATGAGCAGCATAGCGTAGTCGTTGGCGCAATAACAGGAAGATCTGTTCTTCCTTTTTGCGATTGCGTTTAGCAGTCGTAGAATGAGGATTAAAAGTATAATTGTAGCCCATATAATGTAGGCATACATACGTAGGACGGGTTGCCCAAAAATCCAGCGAGAAAATGACATCCTCATAAATCATTCCTTCTGGAAAAGCGAGGCGGTTTCTGGTCAAAACCTCACGGCGATACAGTCGCATACATGGCGAAGTGAATTGATAAAAATGGCGTGGACATTTCTCTTCAATGATGTTGCCCTCCACCGTTACGCGTCTATAACCTATCTGCACGCAGTCGAGGTTGGCTATGTGTTGCTGCAATAGTTTGTAGAAATCCTGGTCTAAAGAGTCATCCGCATCCACAAACGATACGTATTCACCCGTGGCGTGTTCCAACCCATTGTTGCGCGCTACTGATTGCCCTTTATTAGGCTGCGAGTATATCTCAATGCGCGTATCTTGCGCCGCATATCCTTGTGCAATGACCAAACTATTATCCATCGATCCATCATCAACAAGGATAATCTGCAAAGCACGATAACTCTGGTGTATCAAAGATTCGATACACTTGCTCAAATACTTTTCAGCATTATATATAGGTACTATGACGGAGATGGTGTTCAATGCTTCAATATCTCAAAGAATAGTTGTTCGAACTGCTGAGCTTGTTTCTCGCGCGAGAACTGCTCTTTGTCTTTTACTGCTTGATGGGTAAAACCCTTTCGTTGCCACTCGTGGTATTTTTCTAAAATAAATTCTTTAATATCATTTATATCAGATGAAGCCAATCCCGCGTTGGTCTCACGGATCGTTTGTGCCAGTTCTTCTGTGTCAGAAGGTGTACATAAAATAGGTTTTTCACACCCTAAAGCTTCATAGAATTTCGTGGTCATAATGCCATGTGTGGTATTTGTCTCCTTCGCTTCATTGAAAATCAAAGAAATGCCAGAATGTTGGAGCAGTTGTATCGCTTCATCTCTTGGAATATATCCACTAATGTCGCATATGTCATCCAACTGATATTGCTTGACTAAAGAAGCGAGTGGGGGAATCATTTTTTCTTCTATATGGAAAATAATCTTTGTGTTAGCAATGAGTTGTTCTTCTCTTAAAGCAGATATAGCTTGCAGAAACAGTAGCGGATTCCTCGATTGCAAATCATAGATACGCCCTGTATAGCTAATGATGAATTGACTGGTCGTCACAGGTTGATAGGTATAAATAGCAGGATCATAACCGTTGTATATGAGGTGAGTGCTTGGATTATATTGCTGAAGTAGTTTTTTATGCCATTGAGAGATTGTGGTAACAGCTGTAGCACGCTGCAGAATATGATTGCGTTGCTTAGTGGTTTTGCGAATATATAGATTGGTAAGCCATTGACCTATTTTTCCTACCAGTGAAATAGATGTAACCATGTAGTTTGTATTCCCCCACTGTTCGGTAATATCTCTTAAATCAATATACAACGGTTTACGAGTTTCGGCTGCAATCATGGACGCTGCTTTCAAGGGGAATACATTGAAAGAGCTACAAACTATGCAATCAAACGAACTGAGGTCAATATGTCGTTTAGCGTATCGATACAAGCATCTATCTTTGCGATTCCATAATTTATCTCCAAGCCATTGTAATCGTTGGCGTATGTTGTTGCCAAAATAATATGGCATAGCAAGGAAAGTGGTATCAAGAACTTGAAATGTCTCGTTTTGTAGTTGCTCGGTGAGTATAGTTATATCCCAGCCTTTGTGTACAAGGAATTTGCATAGGAATGTAATCCTCGGCACATACAAGGGCTTATTAAAAGCATCACACAATATCAATATTCGTTTTGACATAGTATCTTGATGATGTTAGTAGCGGCATTGCCATTGCCATATTCGTTGATTTCATGTTGTGGTTGCAATGGTGCTTCTACCGCTTGCAATATCCTAGCTGTATCTGTTCCTACTAATGTATTCCAACCTTCTTCAATGGTCTCTACCCACTCGGTTTCATCACGCATGGTGATGCAAGGCGTATGGTGAAAATAGGCTTCTTTTTGTACGCCACCAGAATCTGTCAAAATACGAGCGGCGTGCTTTTCTAATAGCAGCATATCTAAATAACTCACCGAGTCAATAATGCGTAGGTTCTCAGACGATTGTACAAGCGTTGTTAGTCTGCTTGAGTTTGCAATGGCTTTTCTCGTTCGGGGGTGAAGTGGAAGTATAATTGGTTGCTGGATTTGCTGAAAAGCCCGCAGAATATTCGCTAATTTCTCTGTATTATCAGTTGTTTGTGCTCGATGAATAGTCGCCAAATAGTAGCCTTTGGAAACAAGTTGCAATTTGTCTAATATCGTTGAATTGTCTTCTGCTTGTCGAGCAAAATACAATGTCGCATCATACATCACATCGCCCACATGATATACGCCTTGCGTGATGCCTTCTTTGCGCAGATTTTCTACCGCAGTATGCGTTGGGCAAAACAACAATGCAGCGCGTTTGTCCGTTTCGATACGATTGTATTCCTCTGCCATTTCCATATTGTAACTGCGCAACCCTGCTTCTATGTGTATCAATGGTATATTGCAAACTTCTGCTGCCAATGCTCCCGCCAAGGTGGAATTGGTGTCGCCATATACCATGATAAAGTCTGCATTGCCTTGGATTAGAGGAATGATTGCATCGCGCATTTGCGCTACATCATTGCTGCACCCCAAATGCCAAGTCGGGGTAGGGATACCCATCTGCTCAAAGAATACTTGGCTCATATTGTAATCATAGTGCTGCCCAGTATGCAAAATCTTTTCCTCAATATGAATAGAGGAATGGGCGTTGTGAAGGCGGATGTAGCGACTTACTATCGCTGCTTTCACAAACTGTGGGCGAGCTCCTATGATCGTGATAATGTTCATTTTAATATATCCAATAATTTAGGATACAACGCACGATGATAACCATCGTTGGTGACAATCGTATTGTGCCAAAGAATCACCACTTCGCCTGCGTTCTGATGTACCTTGTCAAACAATCGCTGACACTCAAAATAGGCTTCATCCTCGCTGAGATTCATATAGTTACTGTTGCTCAGTGTGCAGTCCATGACTGTTAGAGGATGCAGCACCAAGTCGGTGAGTGTCATTGTCTTAGGATTGATCCAACGCACCGCACGAGTGGTCTGCAAACGGAAACCCACTTGATCAGGGAACATCATCGTGAAGTCATCGGTCACACCCACTTCTGCCAATCGCTGCATTTGGTCTATTGAGCAACGCAAATAGTGACTACGATGTAATCCAACCTTATCGCCTAATAGCCTATTCGCCTTATCGCCTCCATAATAACTTCCATGCCATCCTATCTTGGCACCGCTGTTTTCTATCAACTGTTCTGCGGTTTCAAAGTCCTTGCCATCGAGTTTATATTGCGGATAATCATACCCTTTGCCAATCGTGTCTTTGACAAAGTAAATACATTCTGCTCCTTCTACTTGCTTGTCTTGCGCAATCAGCCACGAGAAGGTGAAAGCAGGGTCGTTGTGAATGTCCTTCAGCGACGCCATCACTTTACGCCATTGACCGCGCAATATACCTCCTATAGCTCCGCGCCAATGGCGGTAATGGGCTACAGAATCAATGTCATGCGTCAGGTAGATTTGGCTAAATGATGGGGTAGGCAAAGGCAAATCCAACAGTTTCATTAGCATACGGGCATACTCGTCCACCGTAGGAATCATCAAGCGGTTATTTTTACCCAAAATAGAATACTTAGCAGCAAATCTCCCGTGCTCATCGCGTTGCGTATTGATCAATTCTTCCGCGCGCGATATAAAAAAGAAGGTGTTATATACAATATCTGTGCTAATAATCCAGGTTTGATGTTCCGTGCCTTTTGCCTCTAACCTCTCGCCTTTCGCCTCACGAAAATCAGGCGTCACAATATTCTTCCCCAATTGTCCATTAGGCACAATTACTACGCGGTACTTCTGCCACTCTGCTTTATCAGCCGTATAACCTACCAGTTTGGCTGCCTCTTCGTTGCCGTATAGCAAGAAGGTGATGATATATTCAATAACCTCGTTCATATGCATTCGCTAATGACGCATATTGTTTGGATTTAATCTTTTAGCCATTTGTCTAACCACGCAAAGAAAGTGCGTTGCCACAGAATGCCATTTTGTGGTTTGAGCACCCAGTGGTTTTCGTCGGGGAATATGAGTAGTTGTGCTGGTACACCACGCATCTGTGCTGCATCAAAGGCAGCCATGCTTTGGTTGGCCAAGATGCGGTAATCTTTCTCGCCGTGGATACATAGGATAGGGGTATCCCATTTGTCCACGAATCGGTGTGGAGAATTGGCAAAGGTGCGTTGTGCAATCTTGTTTTTCTTATCCCAATATGCGCCTCCCATATCCCAATTGGCAAACCATTTCTCCTCTGTCTCTAAGTATTGCATTTCCATGTTGAAGATGCCGTCGTGGGCGATAAAGGCTTTGAATCGCTTGTTATGATGGCCTGCCAACCAATATACGCTAAATCCTCCAAAGGAAGCTCCTACGCATCCCAAGCGATCCTTATCTACGTATGGTTCGTTATCCACAAACTCATCTATTGCACGCAGATAGTCCTTCATGCACTGGCCTCCATAATCACCACTGATTTGCTCGTTCCATTCGTTGCCAAAGCCTGGCAGTCCTCGGCGATTAGGTGCTACGATAATATAATCGTTGGCTGCCATCATCATGAAATTCCAACGGAAGCTCCAGAATTGGCTTACAGGGGATTGAGGTCCTCCTTCGCAATAGAGCAGAGTGGGGTATTTCTTTGAGGGGTCAAAATGCGGAGGGTATATGACCCATGTTAGCATATCTTTTTTGTCGGTTGTTTTTTGCCATCGAGGAACAACGGTACCCATTTCTATTTGCGAATAGATATTCTCGTTCTCGTGGCTAATTTGTACTGGTGCTTCACCTTTCTTAAAGCGATAAATCTCATTTGCTTCTCGCATAGAGTGGCGCAAACAGTAATACGTGTTTGCGATTGTGGCAGCAGGCACATAGTCATATTGTCCCGCCGTCAGGTATTCCCATTTGCCTTCTAAATCTATCTCGTAGAGCATAGATGTGCCGTGCCATACGGCATTGAAGACGATGGTATTGTTATCTTGCCAGTAGTATGCATCCACATTGGTGTTGATGCCTTTGCTAATGAAGGTCTTTTGGCCTGTTTGGAGGTCATATACCATCAGTCTATTCTCGTCGCTTTCGTAGCCATCACGCTCCATGGATTGCCATGCTATATATTGTCCGTCTGGAGAATAGCTGGGATTGGTGTCGTAACCTTTGTTATCTTCGGTAAGGTTTATATGCGTTTGTGTATCTATGTTGTAGAGGTATATGTCCGAATTGGTAGATATGGCATAGTCCAATCCGCTTTTCTTGCGACATGTATAGGCTATTTGCTTGCCGTCTGGGCTCCATGCCAGTTGTTCTACACCGCCAAAAGGTTTCATAGGTGACTCATAAGGGGTGCCTTCCAGCAAGTCAATACAACTGACAATGGATAATTTGCCATTCTTGTTTTTCAACTCACACAAGAAGGGGTGTGGCGCTGTTTCTGTCCACTCATCCCAATGTTTGTACATCAGGTCATCCACCACTCGTCCTGACGCTAATGGCAGGTCAGGATGTTTATCGGCGGTGCTGGCAATGGTCTTTACTTGCGCGATAAGAATGATTTTGTCTCCCTGAGGAGAGAGAAGAAATCCCTCTATATCTTTATCAAATCCTTCCAGGGTCTTCACCTTACCGTTAGTGCCTTTCACATGCAATTTCCCACTATTGAGGTATGCAATATTATTATCCCACCATGCAGGTTCGTATCCTACCCATTCATCTTGTGTCAGCAGGGTATTATTCTCTTCGCTTGCCAATCGAATCCATGAGGTGGAGCGGTTCTCTGCCACGCTATAATAACTGACTGTATATATCAGTTTGCCTGTTTCGCTATGAGGGATGACGGAGTTGATGCGTCCCATAGCCCAGAGTACTTCGGGTGTTAGTCGTCCGCCTTCGATAGTGATTTGGGGTTTTGTGATAGGTGCTTTGGTGGCATTCTCAAGTGTGTTTGTCGTGTCCTCGGATTGAGTAGTCTTTTTGACTTGGCAAGAGGCTGTTAGTAGGGCAAGTGTAGCCATCATAATGAGTTTTCGCATATTCGTATGTTTGGTTGTTAATTTGTATCGTTTATGTTGAATCGTTTGGATTGAACGATTCGCAGGGTGTCGTGGTCTGCAATAATGAGATAGCATGCAGCATCATCAGTGCGTTCTATCATATCCAAGGCTTCTTGCTCACCTAATACCATGCAGGCTGTAGCCAAAGCATCAGCTCGCATACAGCTGCTGGCTACCACGGTGGCACTCAGCAGCGAATGTTCTACTGGATAGCCCGAACGTGGATCTATCGTGTGGCTGCGACGTTGTCCATCCACAAAATAGTACTGCAGGTAATTGCCTGAGGTGGCCATACACAGATTGCTGCTCTCTATTACCTCCTGCAATTCTTTTTCTGCTCCAGTGGCATCTATCGTAGGGCGAGTGATGCCTACGCGCCATGCGTTGCCTTGATTGTTCACACCTTGCAGCACCACTTCTCCGCCAATATCCACCAGTAGATTCTGGCAATCCTTTGCGCGCAATAAATCGGCTACTATGTCGCATGCGTATCCTTTGGCTATTGCGCTGGCATCCAGCGTGATACGTTCGTCTTTTTTTGTCAAATGATGATTCGTTAAATTAATTTGTTCGTATCCAACAAATGCCTTGATACTATCCAAATTAATGTCTTGGTTCTTGGTTCTTGGCTCTTGACTCTTAGTTCCGAATCCCCATGCATTGACCAGTGGCGCTACCGTGATATCGAATGCTCCATTAGATAATTCACTAATGGTGTGTGCCTCCTGATACATGACCTCGAAAAGTGAGTCTGTCACCACACTATCGTTGCGGTTGATTTTGCTAATCACCGATTGGGGATTAAACATGCTGAGTGAGCGATCGAATTCTTGTAAACGCAACTTGATAGCATCGTGAAAATCTTCAGTACCTTCGTAGCGTATGTTATAATAGGTGCCGAAGATATTACCTTGGTTGTGGAAATATTGTTTTTTTGGTTTATTAGGCAATAACAGCAGCAAAACTGCTGCTGTTATTGCTAATCCCAATGCAATCCATTTTTTCATTTCTTGCTTAAATTGTAAATGGTATATCGTCCAATCGTAAATAGTCTCTACCATTCGTACCGATGTAAACACTACCGCCAATACAGCAATTGAATCGTTGTTCTGCTTTGCGAACTACCTCTGTAACAAAATTGTCTTTGTTCACGCCATAACAGTTAAGCATACATTCTGCCCAGACGCCTAAGGTGAGGAAGCCTATTTCAAATTCGCGATCCAAACGAAGATTGACATTGTTGATCGCCACTGTTTTGGCATCTTGCCATACATCTTCGTAATAGTTAAGTTCGATAGTGCCGTCAGGATTTGTGGTAGAGGTGTATGCATACATACTACGCCATGGTGTAAGACCTACACGCGCACCGAGTACCAATTCCCATGGAAGATAGAAGTCATATCCCACTTGCAGATAGGAGGACCATGCGCGTTGGAGCTTGTCGTTAGAATTCACATAGTGGTCTGCTCCGTAAATAGTAGTGTACCAATCTACAGATAATGGTACTACATCTATTAGGTCGCCCAGATGAAAACCAATATGCGCTTCCATAGTGCTACTGCTCTCTGGTTCGTAATCCATCTTGAAACCATTCTTTGGAAAATAACTTCCGTCGAAATAATAGAGGTGGGTTAAGTCAATCTGAAATCCGAAATTATCATAACCGATAGTCACATCCAACTCGGGATTGATATTCTGAAATCTCCAATTATCAGCACCTACGTTAGCCCATCCAGACAGATACAATCCTCCCCAACCAATTGTCACGGATGGCTGAAGAGACAATCCTCCTAAGTTTTGCCCACGCCATAGATAGGAGCTCACAAAGTCGGCACCAGCCTCAACATGAAAGCCTATGCGATGTGCGCTGTCATCTCCATTGTCCTTTGCATAGGATTGAAAAGGACAAGCACTAACGCCAAGTAGCGTTAGTGCTAAAACCAAAAATGTTTTTTTCATCTCTTATTTCTTGTCATTACAATGCGTTTTTGCTCGCCCAAGCGATGCGCAACGCTACTTCCAGGATTTTTGTATCATCCAAAACCACGATTCCACCATCAGGACCTGGCTCAATGTGATAACCCACAGTAGCAGTGCCGTTGAAAAATGCTCTTACATCGTCAGCTGCAATTCCTAACTCCTCAGCAATTACAGCTGAACTACCTTTTGGAAGGCTATCCTTCACTTCTCTCAGTTTGTTAAATGTTGTGCGAATCATAGTAACTAATTCATTTATAGTTAATAATATGTTTGTTTGTATTAAATATTCAGTTTTTTGTCTTCAAACTCGACTGCAAAGGTAACACTTTTTTTTTATATATGCAAATTTTTTCGCAATTCTGTTGAAGAAATATCAAAATAGGGTGCTCCTATTAGGAAAATTGTGCCTGCGACAGGTAGTGTCGCTTCGCGAGGTTGTGTGCCTGCGGCAGGTTGTGTTGCTTCTTGTGTGCACGCTGTATTTCGCCTCGGATACACAAACACGCGATAGTTATCCAATATGTATTGATATTCTTTCCATTGGTCGAATATCTGTAGGTTGTCTTCGCCGATGATGAGTGTAAATTCATGCTGAGGGAATTCTCTCGCGAGCGCGCGCAATGTATTAGCGGTATAGGTAGGTCGTGGGAGGTGAAACTCAAAGTCCGATACCCGTATCCTCTTGCCTTTTGTCTCATCGCCTTTCGCCTCATCGCCTATACCCCATCGCCCATTGCCAATTGCCTCTTTTGCGGCAACCAATCGCTCTTGTTCGTCAGCGAGTATGCTTTTGTCTTTCAGCGGGTTGTTGGGTGATACCATGAGCCACACTTCGTCTAAATCGGTGTTCTCAATCACCCATTTTGCCAACCCGATATGTCCAAAATGTATCGGATTGAATGAACCGCCGTAGATACCTACCTTCATGATTTACAATTTGACTAATTGGTCCAATTCTTGTTTGGCTTTTGCCAAGTCGTCATTTATTATGATTTTATCGAAATATGGAGCATCTGCCATTTCTATTTCGGCTTTGGCGAGGCGTTTTTGTATCATTTCTTCGCTGGTGTCGCCGCGACTGTGCAGACGGCGTGAGAGTTCTTCTACGGATGGTGGCGCAATGAAGATAGCCAATGCCTCATCGCCGAAGATACGTTTGAGGTTGAGTCCGCCTTTCACATCAATGTCAAAGATGATGGTGCGTCCTGCGGATTGTATGCGATCAATTTCGGCTTTCAGTGTGCCGTAGTACAAGCCTTCATATACTTGTTCGTATTCGATGAAATCGTTGTTTTGTATATGCTTTTCAAAGTCCTCACGGGAGATGAAGTAGTATTCTTTGCCGTGTTGCTCTTCTCCGCGTGGAGCGCGAGTGGTGGCAGAGATAGATAGTTCGTACTTGCCAGGATAGGTCTCCAGTAGGTGTTTGACCATTGTCGATTTGCCCGAACCGCTGGGCGCACAAAGGATAATAATCATATTAATTTACTATTTGACTTGCGATTTATAATTTGCGAGTGCAAAGGTAGTCTTTTTATTTGAAATATGCAAATATTCTTTCACTTTTTATTTTATGGGCAAAAATTGGGTTCTTCCATTTCCATACACGCACCACACAATAACCGCACTATTACCGCACAATAACCACACTATTTTGGGCAGTCATAGAATCTCGCGAGAAGAATTTGATAACAAAAAACTCTCACCCAAAAACAGAGGTGAAAGTTTTGATTATATTCTACCCGATTTTGTCTATCTATGCTTGCGAACAAAATCAGGATGCGTTTTATAAATCTTTAACAAGACGGACAGAGTAACCGTTGCAGCGAGTGTCGTAGTTCAAGTTCGCGCCACCCGAACTGAAGTAGAGACACTGCGCGCCACCGCTTTTGTGCTCAGTGGAAGACCAATAGAGACCACCGTACTGTACGAAAAATACACTGGCGTTGCCACGGAAACCCGCTGCAGGTAGGAAGACCGCACCTGTAGCTTCTAATTTTAACCACTGGTCAGCAGTAAAAGTTTGATAAGCTGCGTAATAATCTACACCATCATTGCTGTGGAAATTTGACTTAAAAGTAACATCTGCTGGAGATGTCCAGTTATCGGGCAACAAAATCAAACCATTCACACCATTGACTTGAGCTACACCCTTTAGCCACTGTGCATTTGGGCGATCAAATACTACATAATCCCACTCTTCATGAGTTAAAGTACGCCATGTGTTAGGAGTATCATCACCAATCTTATTTGTACCCCAATCAACGAAAGAACCCAAGTAATCATTGTCATCAGTAGATGTACTTACACCAAAATTAGTAGAACCTGTACTCCAACCAAACCAGTCAATCTTATCTGCTAATGCAGTACCTTCTTTACTATCACCAGTAGTTGGGTCGGAAGACACACGACCACCTGTCAAATTATCCGTACCGATGCAATCATACTGATTCTCTGCGAAAGCCCATGTGTTAGTAGATTGAGTGTACTGCAAATTGCCCTTTGAGAAAGTTACTGTCTTATTTACTGCTACAGAGAACACGCCAATACCTGTGGAAGGGGTTGTTGGTTCCTCGGGTGCTACCATACTAATACTATCCACTTTTGCTACAGTGCCATCGCTGTAGTAAATATAAAACTGTGCAGAAGCACTAATTGTCATCATTAAGGCGATGACTGCCATAAAAAGCTTTTTCATATTGTTGAATTTTAATTGTTTTTGATTAAGGAGCAAAGAGTCAGGAGCAAGGAGTCAAGACTAATATGTGTCGTCTCTGAGTCGTTACTGATATGTCTTGGTTCCTGGTTCTTGCTTCCTGATTCCTGGTTCCTGGCTCTTGGTTCTACAAGCTATTACCCATTACATCGTACCAAGTCGTTTTGCCATCAGGCATTGTGGCACGAATAAATAATTTACCATCGAACAATACTTTGTCTGTCGTGGCATTGTCCAAAGACGACACTTCTTCCAAATGAGTAGTAGAATCATCTTGTTTTACCATGGCGAAGGTGATACTACGCACACCTGTCAAGTCTGCCTCAGGCACACTTACAGCAAGACTGCCCTTGCTGCATAATACACTAAAGTCTGTCACCGCTGTATATTCCAATTGCACCATCTGCTTGCTGCCGTCAGCCATTTGTACCACCATAGCAGGCACAAGTTCGGCATCCTGAGCAAGAATAGGTACACTCATACTACATAAGAACAGACTTAGTAGAAATAAGGATAACTTTTTCATGTAGTTTTTCTATTTTGGGAAGTTGGCTCCAAACGTCCCGTTGGTATAAGTATAGAAAAAGCGTGGAACCTTACCTTTGCTTATTCTCTGTAACGAGGCTCTGGTAAACCCTTTCGCAAGAATAAGCAAGCAACGCCCACGCCGAATATGAAATGCCACCAAACAAAGCAGTCCACGTGTGGACGCTCTGTGGCGGGATAGTCATATCCCAAAGGGCGTTTACTGCCTTCTTGTTTTGGGCGATTGTGAAATTTACCAGATTTCGTTACACCAAAACAAGCGCTAATAAACGCTTTTTATAATATGTCCGCCAAACCAATTGCTCGGCTTAGCGGTGCAAAGGTACAAATTTATTTTGGATTGAGCAAATAAAATCGCCAATCGGTGCGATTTTTTGGTAGCACTGGAATTGTTGAAGACAAATTATGTCCATTTAGTTGTGGATTCAAGGATATATTTGTCTTGGCATGTACGCTGAGCTGTATGCCCAATTGAGTTATAGCGATCCTTCATGGAAGTGTTCGGAATTGTGCGTGTATAGTGCGTGTATAGTGCGTGTATAGTGCGTGTATTGTGCGTGAATAGTGCGTGATTTGCAGGGAAATTGCAAAATTTTTGGACACAATTTTGGACACAATTTAGTGAAAGAGATAAAAGGTTCTATCAAAGGAGAGAGCGATACACTCCAATGTGATTTAGCCGTGTTTTGATACTTGCAGATAGCAAAAGGAAAGAAAAACAATAATTTCTAATTATTATTTGCGTATGTCGAAAAAAAGCAGTACCTTTGCAGAGTTTGTCAAAAATGAAAATAATTCGACTTGAAATGAAGCTTTTATTAAAAATAAAACAAGTTATTTACGGAAAAGTTGTTCTTGCTCTGGTGTTAATGGCATTTGCTTCAATTACTATAGCGCAAGAGCGAGTGATGTTGATTGCTGATCCACATGTGCTGGCCAGTTCGCTCGTAGAAGAGGGTGCAGCTATGGATGAGATGATGGCTGGGCAACGCAAGATGCTCGATATGAGCGAGGAGGTGTTTGTGGCACTGATTGACACGGCATTGGTGCACAAACCAGCCTTGGTGCTTATTCCCGGTGATTTGACCAAAGATGGTGAAATGGCAAGTCATCATGTTGTAGTAGAGCAACTCCAAAGACTACATGCCGCAGGTATTAATGTGCTTCTCATTCCTGGTAATCACGATATAGGTGGCAAAGCGTACGCCTATCGCGGAGCGGAGAGCGTGGCAGTAGAGAGCATGAGCGACAGCGAGTGGGAAAACACCTATGCTATGGTCTATGAACAAGCGATAGCAAAAGATGCAAATTCGCATAGTTACGTGGCTGAGCCTTTTCGCGGTGTAACCGTATTAGGTATAGACGCATCGCACAATGCAGGCGAAGGCTATTTGTCGGATGAGACCCTCTCGTGGGTACTCGAGCAAGCTGATGAGGCGCATGCAAAAGGTAATATGATACTGGCTATGTGCCATTGGCAAGTGCTGGAGCATGTGGATGGTGGCGGTTTGGATACTGATGTGTCTGCACGATTGCAAAACGCGGATGCTGTGCGCGATGAGTTGATGGCACATGGCGTGCGTGTGTTGCTAACAGGGCATATGCATGTGAATAGCGTCAGTACGTATCGCGATACGCTACAGATGAGCGGAGATAGCATCGTAGAGATTAGCACGGGAGCCCCCATTACCTATCCTTGTCCTTATCGCTGGCTGACCTTGTCGCAAGATAGAAGCACTATAGCTGTTGAGACAGACTACATAACCGCGCTGCCTAATCGTACCGACTTGACGGCGTATAGTCGCGTGTGGATGAGAGAACATACGCAAGTGATGATACCCGCTCTGTCCGTGCGTCTGTTTAACCAAGCAGAAGGTGTGATAGAGGATTATATGGTGAATAATGTGATGATGGGTGATGTGCTCTTCCAACTGCTGAAAGGGTATTTGCCACAAACAGAAGCGGAGAAAAAAGCATTGGTGGACAAGCATCTGACATCTACTATCGTTGAACTATATCTACTGCATAGTGATGCGAACGAACCAGAACATGAGTGTGCTGACTCTTTGGCACAAGCATTATACGCAGGAGTTGGTAATATGATTCATGAGATGACGGATGCTGTGTTAGAGAAATATGCCAGTGTGCAACAATCAATGATAAAAATGGTGAACAAGTCGATTCAGCCTTTGGTGCAGTCATTGGTAGAAGATCGTACACATTGGGCTTCTACCTATCATAGCGACAGAACAGATGATTTGGAACTGAGATTGGTGATTAACGAGCCTCTGGAGATGACAGGTGTGGAGAATATGGGAGTGGAAAAGAGTGGGATAGTGTATGACCTGCTCGGACGTCGCGTGGCTAATTATGACCAGCATGGCATATATATACAAAATGGAAAGAAATTTATAAAATAACATACACAATGAATTTATCAGAATTGACCAACAAGATCTACGCTGAGGGCGTGGAGAAAGGTAATGCCGAGGCAGCAGC
>JAZREU010000023.1:0-49100 GCA_045660925.1 Paludibacteraceae bacterium
TAGTGTTCCAAGAACGCACCTATCGAACCGCTATGGTCGGGTTCAGTGTGTTGAATGATAAGATAATCGGGCGTGCGTTGGGACTGTTCCATCTTCTGGAACCACTCCGCCCTCTTGCGTTTGTCCACGCTATCCATCACAGCCACACGCTCACCCAGAAGAAGATAACTATTGTAGCACATGCCATTAGGCAGCGGGTACTGACTCTCAAAGAGATCTAAGGTCGCATCATCGCAACCAATGTATTGAATTTTATTGCTAAGCATATCCTTGTCAATTAAATTCCCTACCCTGCTATCAAATAACAAGTATAAAGCACAAAGCAGAGAAGCATCACGGCGCCACCTACTCTGCCGATCTTGCCACGGAAGCCAAAGAGCAAAAGGAAAGCTGCTGCAGCAATCATGACCGCATAGTCCACAATCGTGATATCCGCAGATACTAAAGGCATGACTTGTGAACTTACGCCCAAAATCAGCAAGATATTGAAGATATTAGAGCCCACTATATTGCCCAATGCCAGTTGGGTATTCTTCTTGCATGCTGCTGCCACAGATGCCGCCAATTCAGGCAAAGAAGTGCCACAAGCAATCAACGTAAGCGAGATAATTGCATCGCTAACGCCCCAGGACTTAGCAATCACAATGGCATTGTCCACAAAGAAATCGCAACTCGTAATCAACAACGCCAAACCGCCAACAATCTTCAGCAATGCTACCCACAAAGCGAGGATAGGTTCTTTGGTCTCTACGGGAGCCTCGTCAGTAGTGTTTTGCTTATCACGGGCGAAAGAGTACCACATATAGCCCACGAAAAGCAACAAAAGAATGATTCCATCCACGCGACCAATCGTAGCGGGTGTGCCGTTGAAGAAGTTCAATGCCAAGAGGGTGAGAATAACCGAGACACCAATACAAAACGGTATCTCAAAAGTCATATTCTTGCGGTCGATGGCAATCGGGAAACAGATAGCCGTCAAGCCAAGAATACCCAAGACATTGAAGATATTGGAGCCCACCACATTGCCAATAGCCACATCGGCATTGCCTTTCAAGGCACCAAAGAAGCTAACCACCAACTCGGGCATGCTGGTACCAATGCCCACAATGGCGGCGCCAATCACAAAATCAGAAACCTTGTAGCGGCGAGCCACAGAGACAGAACCTGCTACCAAAAACTCAGCACCAAACACGATGCCAACTAACGAGATGATAAGAATGAGGTATGACATAATTATAATATTTTAGTTCGCTCATTATATTCGCTGTAGATCACTCCGTTGTAGATCGTTCGCGATGCTCACTGTAGTTCGCTCATTACATTCGCTGTAGTCTACAGGGCTTTGCCCAATCTACAGCCACTAATCTAGTGGCGATCTACCAACTACAGCCTGGAAGGCGATCTAATATGGTTCTTTCAAAATCTGTGCAAAAGTAGCATGAATTTATTACGCCAATATGAAAAATATGTTAAGAAATTATTAATTCGTGAAAGTGACATGGAGATGTGCATAATTTTTGCTACCTTTGCAGCATAAAACGAAATAATATTTCGTAGTGAGAGAATGGCGCTATATATTGCTCCTATTGGTTGTCGGACTCTATGCCTCATGGCAGAGGGCCGATGTGCCTATGCAAGCTGCTGCTTCATGCCCCTCGGCGAGCGAGAGCAGTATGCCGTCTGTATTGCACAACACATTGGAGGACTATGCCAAACGGCTGCAACAGCAATACGATTGGACGGACGCTCTCACTTCGTATCAGTTAGGCACACGTAGCGAAGACAACCGCTTGCGCACACGCCGCCAGGAACGCGTCTCTTCCTCGTGGCAAGTGCGGATAAATGTACAAGATTTGCATGCCATATTGCGACACCAAGCGAACAGTATCGCGCACAATATCAATCGGATAGTGGCAATATCAAGCATGATGCCACTTAGTTTATCGAAAGAAAAGATATCCTTTCCGTTTCATAGTTTTTGGTAGTTATCCCACTTATATCCAATAGGCGGAACGCCGTCCGATAGCCAATAACCTATAGGCGTAGCCGTCCGATAAGTATAAGTTTAACTATCAAAACATGAAACAACTATGGATGATATAACAATGATTCTCCTTGCTTTGGGCATGGTAGCAGTCTTTATGGGTCCTTTCTTTGTGATTAGTGCCATCAAAGACAAAAAAGAAGCACAACAAAAGCAAGAAGAAAACGAAGAAAAACAATAATATAAAATAATAGGGTGCGTCCAATCGGCGCACCCATTTGCATTTTTTTTCAAAAACACTTGCATATATCGAAGATTTTCAGTACCTTTGCAGCGACTATTGACAACGCATACATAATGCTAAACATATACAAGCTTATGCAAGTGATTGTTCGAATAAAAGCGAGATAAGAATACTACACAATATAATTATGACAAGAGATTTAGAGATTTTTGACATCATCCGCCACGAGCGTGAGCGTCAGACCAAAGGCATCGAATTGATTGCTAGTGAGAACTTTGTTAGTGACCAAGTTATGGAAGCTATGGGCAGCGTACTGACAAACAAGTATGCTGAAGGCTACCCTGGCAAGCGCTACTACGGCGGTTGCGAAGTAGTGGACGAGAGCGAGAATATCGCACGCCAACGCCTCTGCCAACTCTTTGATGCTGAGTATGCGAATGTGCAACCCCACTCTGGCGCACAAGCCAACATGGCAGTCTTCATGGCATGCCTGCAAGCAGGCGACACCTTCCTCGGACTAAACCTCAGCCACGGTGGTCACCTCAGCCACGGTTCGCCAGTGAACTTCTCTGGACTCATGTTTAACGCATTGGAATACAATGTCAAAGAAGATACAGGTCGCGTGGACTACGACCAACTGGAGCAAGTAGCATGCGAGCACAAACCCAAACTCATCATCGCAGGTGCCAGCGCATACAGTCGCGAATGGGATTACGCGCGTATCCGTAAGGTAGCAGACGAGATTGGCGCAATCTTCATGGTGGACATGGCGCACCCTGCCGGACTGATTGCTGCTGGCTTATTGGAGAACCCCGTAAAGCACGCACATATCGTGACCTCAACTACCCACAAGACCTTGCGTGGTCCTCGTGGAGGTATCATCTTGATGGGCAAGAACTTCCCTAACCCATGGGGCAAGACCACACCAAAGGGCGAGGTGAAGATGATGTCTGCACTGCTCGATTCAGCCGTGTTCCCAGGCACACAAGGTGGACCACTTGAGCACGTGATTGCAGCTAAAGCAGTCGCTTTCGGCGAGGCATTAACACCTGAGTTTAAGGAATATCAAAAGCAAGTGCAACTCAATGCGGCTGCTATGGCTAAAGCATTGATGGACAAGGGATATAAGATTATCTCCGACGGTACAGACAACCACTCTATGCTCGTGGATCTGCGCACCAAATACCCAGATTTAACAGGTAAAGTGGCAGAGAAAGCCCTCGTAGCAGCCGACATCACCACCAACAAGAACATGGTGCCATTCGACTCACGATCTGCTTTCCAAACCAGCGGATTGCGCTTCGGTACACCTGCTATCACCACACGCGGACTGAAAGAGGATAAGATGGCATGGATCGTTGAACTCATTGACCGTGTACTGAGCAATCCAGAGTCGGAGGAGAACATCGCTACTGTACGCGCAGAAGTCAATGCCGAGATGGTGAAATACCCATTGTTTGCGTGGTAAGAATGGTGGATCGGTTGTTTAGAATGGTGTAGAATGGTATTATTAGGAAAGACATTAGCCGAACTGCAAGCGGTAGCCCAAGAAGTTGGGCTGCCACGTTTTGCAGGCAAGCAATTGGCGGAGTGGATCTATACGCGGCGTGCTACCTCCTTTGACGAGATGACCAATATCTCGCTCAAAGGGCGCGAAGCACTCAAAGAGCGCTACACTATCGGACGACATAAACCCGTAGCAGAAGCCATATCCAAAGACGGCACGAAGAAATATCTATTTCAAGTAGGCGATGAGGCGATGAGGCGAGAGGCTAAAGGCGATGAGGCGAGGTACATAGAATCTGTATATATCCCAGACGAGGATCGCGCTACGATATGCGTCAGCACGCAAGCGGGTTGCAAGATGGGGTGCAAATTCTGCATGACTGGCACACTCGGTTTTCATGGTCATCTCAGTGCCGCCGACATACTCAACCAGATCTTCTCCATCCCCGATGCCGACAAACTGACCAATATCGTGTATATGGGCGAAGGTGAACCTATGGACAACCTGGACAATGTCCTACGGTCGTTAGAAGCGATGACAAGCCAATGGGGCTGTGCATGGTCGCCCAAACGCATCACAGTATCGTCGGTAGGTATCACCAAAGGGCTGAAACGCTTTGTCGAAGAGAGCGAATGCCATCTTGCCATATCTCTGCATAATCCGTTCGCTATTGAACGTCAGGAGATTATGCCCATTGAGAAGGTCAACCATCTCAATGAAGTGATTGCCCTACTCAAGCAATATGATTGGTCGCACCAACGCCGTGTGAGCTTTGAGTATATCTGCTGGGGAGGCGTCAATGATACCCCTAAACATGCCAACGAACTATTGCGTTTGCTGAAGAGTTTGGACTGCCGTATCAACCTGATTCGTTTCCATGCTGGTGTGGATAAGGAGTTTACGAGTAGCGATGAGCAACAGATGGAATGGATGAGAAACTACCTTACGGAACACGGAACCACGACCACTATTCGCCGAAGTCGTGGCGAAGATATATTGGCTGCCTGCGGAATGTTAGTCAACGCACTCAAAATATAAATATTACGTGTACGACAAACAAGAAAAAGCAACCGAGGCGGTTGCTTTTTCTTTGTACACTATTTTTGTTTTAAAGAACTGTTTGTTCGTACTCTTTCATGCAATCCACGAGGGCCTGTACGCCTTCAAGGGTCATAGCATTATAGGTACTTGCGCGGAAGCCACCCACGAGGCGGTGTCCTTTGATACCTACCATACCTTTAGCAGTAGCAAACTTGAAGAAATCGTCTTGCAAGTGAGCGTACTCTGGTTTCAAAACGAAGCAGATATTCATCATAGAGCGGTCCTCTGCTTTGGCAGTACCCTCAAAGATTTTGCTCTCGTCGATGGCCTTGTAAAGCAACTCTGCCTTAGCCACATTGCGCTCCAAAGCAGCCTCTAATCCACCATTGGCTTTCAACCAACGGAGAGTGAGCATAGCGGTATAAATTGGCAATACAGGAGGGGTATTAAACATACTGCCATTCTCCACATGGGTACGATAGTCCAACATTGTTGGGATGTGGCGGGTAACCTTACCGAGGAACTCCTCTTTCACAATCACGAAGGTCACACCAGCAGGAGCCAAGTTCTTTTGTGCGCCACCATAGATAATGTCATATTTGCTTACATCAATTGGGCGAGCCAAAATATCCGAAGACATATCTGCAATCAAAGGTACATTGCCTTTCTTGAGGTAGATAGCTTGGAGTTTCTCGTCAGAAATCTCGGTACCATAAATGGTATTGTTGGTCGTGATATGCAGATAATCAGCGTCTTGTGGCACTTCGAAGTCCATAGGGATATGAGTGAAGTTATCCTCAGCTGAAGTAGCTACTTCTACCACCTCACCGAAAGCCTTTGCCTCTTTGATAGCTTTCTTTGACCAAACGCCAGTATTGAGGTAAGCCGCTTTGTGTTCAAGGCAGTTGAATGGTACCATGCAGAATTGCAAACTTGCACCACCACCCACAAAGATTACGCGGTAGCCCTCTGGGATATTCAGCAGCTCCTTCATCAGCGCTTCTGCCTCATCCACAACAGGTTGAAAATACTTAGCACGGTGAGAAATCTCAAGGATACTCAAACCCTCGCCTTGGAAATCAATTACAGCCTCTGCTGTTTGCTTAATTACTTCTTGTGGCAGGATACTTGGTCCTGCATTGAAATTGTATTTCTTCATGATTTTATTTATGGTTTTTCGTCATTTTCCAATTACTTTTGGTACCTTCAACAATCTCGGTGTCGGCTTTCTTAACTGCCTCTTTGATAGCCTCTTTAACTTTCTTGGCAGCACCTTTAACATCTGTGATAATCTCCTCTACGAGATCGGCTTTCTCTACCCAGCAGAGGGCATCGCCCTTGACAGCAGTAGCACCTTGCTCTTTCTCAATCGACACCACGCGGCAGTGCTCAAACGCACGGATTGGCTCGATTCCATGAGGGGTTTGCAGGTAGCATACCACATCGCCTTGTTTGAAGAAGGTACCCAATGCAGGCGCCTTGCTATCCTCGTTGAAGTCCAATTCCCACATCACTTTACCAGAGAGGGTTGCTTCCAAAGGTTCGGCATTGGGGTGCAAGATAGCGCGTTTGTCAGCAGCAGTCAGCACCTTTACGGGTTGACCACTTGCCGTTGCTTTCTCTATGCGCTCAAACAAGTCCTTATTGAATTGCTCTTTAGCTTGACCCGACTTATACTCACGATATTGTTTCTCGTGCATAGCGAACTCAAAGAGTTCTTCATCGTCTTGACCGCGTTCCCAACCGTTCTTCTCCATCTCCGCAATGAATTGTGGCAATACATCGGGATAGAGGGCTTGTGGGTCATCGGTATAGAACTCCATATTCTTCTCTTTGGCGAGTTCGATAATCTCAGGCGCCAAAGTTCCAGGCAGTTTACCCGACTTGCCGAGAATCATGCCCCACATGGCAGGATCCATGCGTGTGAATGGTTTCTCCCCCATAGACTTGCTGTAGAGATTCATCAGCGCAGCGTTCTTCACATATTGTGAGAATGGCGTTACGAGACATGGGGTACCGAGCATAGGCCAGATACGTTGTACCTCATCGAAGAGCTCCACGAGGAGTTCATCTTCACTAAGTGCAGATTGTCCGCGCTTCACGAGATTGGCATTGATAGCCGCATGCATGCCTTTGGGGTCTGCCATGAGCGAACCCATCATGCCACCAGGAAGACCACAACCTACCAAGAGAGAAGTCATCTTAGAGTTACGAGGGTCAATCCAGTAACCGAGGAAGTCATCGATAAACTCTTGGGTGAGTGAGCGTGCCTCCATATATGCCTTCATATTGATATCCTTCACGAGGAAGCCCGCATCTTTGAGCATGGATTGGATGGTAATCACATCTGGGTGCACCATACCCCAACTGAGTGGCTCCATCGCTACGTCCAACACATCGCCACCAGCTTTGGCTACCTCCAGCATGCTCGCTACAGAGAAGCCAGGACCCGAGTGACCGTGGTACTGGATAATGATATCAGGGTGCTTCTCTTTGATAGCAGCGACAATGATACCCAACATTGCTGGGCGACCGATACCTGCCATATCTTTGAGACAGATTTCCTGTGCACCATTAGCGATAAGTTCCTCTGCGAGATTGATATAGTATTCTGCATTGTGCACCTCAGAATAAGTAATACACATAGTCGCTTGCGCGGTCATGCCAGCCTCTTTGGCCCACTTGATGGAAGGAATAATATTGCGCGGGTCGTTCAAGCCGCAGAAGATGCGGGTGATATCCACACCTTGCGCGTGCTTCACCTTATACATCAACTTGCGCACATCCGCAGGCACGGGATTCATACGCAAGGCGTTGATACCACGGTCAAGCATGTGGGTCTTGATACCTACCTCATTGAACGGTTTGGTAAAGGTGCGTACTGCTATATTAGGATTCTCACCGTAGAGTAGATTCACTTGTTCACTGGCACCGCCATTGGTTTCTACGCGATCGAAACAGCCCATGTCGATAATCACAGGCGCTATCTTTGCCAACTGATCTTTGCGTGGCACATACTTGCCACTGCTCTGCCACATGTCGCGATAGACAAGGGAGAATTGAATTTCTTTTTTTGCCATATTTTGTAATAGTTTTAAGGGTTCAAATAAATGAAATTAAAAAAGTTTTAGTTCGTTTTAAGCGTTCTAAAGATTGATGGTTTTATTCATCTTTAACAATTACCGTGCAAAGATACAGCTTTTTTTCGAGATACACAAGAAAAAAATGTAAAAAGAGAATAAAAATTTGCATATATCAAAAAGAATTAGTAATTTTGCAGCGAATTTGTGAGCAGATACGAATTAACCTGTAAATTTAAACAAAAAACAATATGAACGCAACAAAAATTATTATTCGCACCTTGCTTGTCATTGGTGTTATTTTCATGGCATTTATTTGCGTGAAAAGTGTGGTTACTCCTATTCAATTTGAAGAGGAACGTGCTGTGCGCGAAACCAAAGTCATTACTAACCTTATCAGTCTCCGTACAGCAGAAGCTCAATTCCGATTGGACAAAGGCTATTTCACGGCAGACTTAGACTCGTTGGTAGATTACTTGAAGACTACTCCTAAGAAGGAGGTTCTCAAAGAAGGTTCTTTGAGCGAAAAACAATTGGAAAAAGGCATGACAGAATTAAAAGCCAGCAAGATTCTTGAGCGTGCTCGTATTAAAGCACAACGCAAGATGAACTTTCAAGGTCCTGATAGCCTTATTCAACTCTATAATTATGTATGGGCTAATGACCGTGAAGTAAATGCAGAAGGTCTTCAAGGGTTCCGTCGCGATACAATCCTCACCAATATGATTCAATCGCTCTATAAAGGGCAATATACAGAGGAAAATATCCACGAGATTATTTATATCCCATACACAGATAATGTAAAATACGAAGTAGAAACCAACAATGAATATACCACCTCTCAAGGAATTAGAGTACCTATATTTGAGGTTCGTGCACATTACAACACCTATTTACACGACTTAAATAAACAAGAATTGGTTAACCTAATTGACAAAGAGGAGAAATTAGACCACTACCCTGGTTTGAAGGTTGGTTCAGTAGATGCACCTAACAACAATGCAGGTAACTGGGAGTAAGACTATTTGAGGTTTCAGAATTAAGAATCAAGAAATTCGAAGCTCAACATGCGTATTATCTCTGGAACATTTAGGGGGCGTCGGTTGGCGCCCCCTAAAAATATAACAGCACGCCCGACAACAGACTTTGCAAAAGAAAGTTTGTTCAACTTGCTGACCAATCGCATGGACTATGATGGGATAGATATGTTGGATCTATTTGCTGGTACAGGGGGTATTGGTTTGGAATTTGTGTCACGTGGTGCACATGAAGTGACTGCGGTGGAATTAGCACATACCCAACAGAATTTTATCATATCTTGTTGCAAACAATTAGGCATTCACAATCTGCACCTTATTCGTGGAGATGTATTTAAATATGTGAAAGCGTGTCATCTCCAATATGACTTTATCTATGCAGATCCACCATATGATTTGCCTCAATTGGCAAAATTGCCAGATGTGATTTTCGAACAAAAAATACTCAAACCAAATGGTTACTTCGTATTAGAACATTCTAAAACGCATGCATTTCGTTCCCATCCACATTTCGTAGAACAAAGATCATATGGGAGTGTGAATTTCACATTTTTTCAATAATATCTTTGCTCGTATACACGGCTCTTTCAATCAAAAACAACATGAGATTTGATATATTTGATATGAAAAACAAACTTTTTATTCTTCTTCTGGCATATTGTTTTGGTATGCCAGTTATGGCTATAGATAAACAAGCATTGGCGGATACATTAACCTCCATTATTCATGAACACGCATTCGCAGAATCAGTTAAGATTAACAATATCCGTGTAAAAAATCAGCACATAACGCTATATACGAACAAGGCGCTGAGCGTTGTTTCGCTCAGTGAGCAAGAGGTGCGCGACCTGCGCCTGCTCGTTAGCCAAATGGTATTGGGCAACAACCAAGGTCGTGTGACCATCTACACCGATGGCTATGAGATTGGCGAATTGGTTACCTCTCTCTATCGCCATCGTGCTAAGAACGCGCGTTATACCCTGCCTGCTACTACCCAATGGGTCACCAACACCTCTCGCCCATACGCAGCTAAACAGGGTTTGGACGGCAAGCATATCGCCCTCTGGGGTAGCCACGGACAGTATTTCCACCAACCTACCGAGTCTTGGCGTTGGCAACGTGCCAAAGTCTGGACTACCGTAGAGGACTTATACACAACCAGTTACACCATGCCTTTCCTCGTGCCTATGCTCGAGAACGCAGGTGCCGTAGTCGTACAACCTCGCGAGCGTGACACACAGGTCATCGAGCAAGTCATTGATGACTCAGAGGCAGCCATCAATGGTCAATGGGCTATCGGTGAAGGTGCTGGTTGGGCTACGCCTACTACCCACCTGCTAGAGGGTGACAATCCATTCGCCAATGGTCGCTATACCGCCGAGGTCAAGTGCGAAGAGAAGACCCGTGGCACCATCACCTACACCCCTTCCCTCCCTGCGGGCGATTATGCGGTGTACGTGAGCTACAAGACCCTGCCCAACAGCACCACCAAGGCACAATATACCGTTGTGCACAAAGGCCAAAAGACCACTTTCGTTGTCAACCAAAAGATGGGTGGCGGCACATGGGTGTATCTTGGCACCTTCGCTTTCGATGGCGACCAGCAGAACAACTACGTCAGCCTAACGGCTGCTGGCAATGGCAAAGAGATTGTCACTACCGACGCTGTGAAGTTTGGTGGCGGTATGGGTAGTGTAGCACGCTACAAACAACCTGATAGCTTCGAGAATGTGCCTTCATCCAAGGATCTCCCTGAGAGTGATGTAGTTATGATTGATAGCGCACAGTTGCTTGCTAATCAAGCCAATGCAGTGACCAGCGGTCTGCCACGTTACATAGAGGCAGCACGCTACTGGATGCAATATTCAGGTATTCCAGATAGCATCTACAACTATACCAACAGCAAGAACGACTACGTGGATGACTACGCAGCGCGTGGCATCTGGGTGAACTATCTGGCTGGTGGAAGTGCAGCTAACCCTAACGAACCTGGATTGGGTATTCCACTCCACGCCAGTCTGGCTTTCCACACCGATGCTGGTGTGAAAGATGAGGTAGTGGGTACACTCATTATCTATAAGGATCACGACGACGATAAGAACAAGAACTTCCCTACTGGCAAGAGCCGTATCGTAGCACGTGACCTCGCAGACTATATGCAAACCCAAATCGTAGAGGACATGCGCGCCATCTACGCACCTGAGTGGACACGTCGTCAGCTCAACAACTCTTCTTACGCCGAGGCACGCCATCCTAAGGTGCCTGCTGTACTCTTGGAATTACTCTCTCACCAAAACATGACCGATATGAAGTACGGTCTTGACCCACGCGTGCGTTTCATCATCTCTCGCGCGATGTACAAGTCCTTCCTCAAGTTCATCCACGAGCAATATGGCACCGAGTATGTGGTACAACCATTGCCAGTGCAACAAATGGCTATCAACCGCCAAGAAGAGACCATGAAAGTCACATGGCAAGCCACCGAGGACGCACTCGAACCAACCGCTACTCCTACCTATTATATAGTATATACCCGCACCAACGATGGCGACTGGGATAATGGTACCCGCGTAATCACTCCAGAATACACCTTCACTCCTCAACCTGGCACCCGCTACGACCTTTGTGTAGCAGCGGGCAATGCAGGTGGTCTGAGTTTCAAGAGCGAGACCCTCTCTGCATACATCGCGCCAGAGGAGAAAGGCAAAGTGCTCATTATCAACGGATTTACCCGCGTAAGCGGTCCAGAATGGTGGAGCGATAGTATCTACGGTGGTATCCGTCCCATGAGCCACACCGTGCCTTATGGCAAGGGCGTGAACTATATCGGTGAAGTGTATGACTTCGACAGTCGCAACGAGTGGCAGACCGACGATAATTGCGGTTGGGGTATGTGCTACAGCGACCACATGGATCACCCTACTGTAGGTAACACTTTTGACTACCCAGCTCTCCATGGCAAGGCACTCGCCGAGATGGGTTACTCCTATGTCAGCACCAGCGTAGCGGCACTTGCCTCATCGCCTGAAAGTCTTACTGGCTATGACTTGGTGGACGTTATCCTCGGCAAGCAAAAGACCTATATCATGGGCAATGACACCTCATTCCACTGTATGCCAGCGCACTTGCAACACGCATTGACGCACTACCTCCAACATGGCGGTCGTCTCTTGCTTTCTGGCGCACATATCGCCAGCGACATGCAGAGCCAGGAGGACGCCGCCTTCACCAAGAACCAATTGCACTACGAGTTCCGTAACACCAACGCATCTAAGACAGGTAAGATTCGTATCGAGCGTCAGTTGCCTAATGGCATTTATACTTTCCGCACCGAGCCTAACGACACCATGCTCCATACGGAGAATGCGGATGGTCTCTACCCTGTAGATGGCGGTGTCGTAGTAGCACGTTTCCCAGAGGCAAACGTAGCAGCGGCTATTGGTCATGACGCTACCGCTGAAGGCGGAAGCAAGACCCTCTGCTGGAGCATCATGCTCGAGAGTGCCCACAACTTCAATACCCTCTACCAACATAGTATCAACTGGTTAATGAAATAAAATGAAAAAGAAAAAGAACTTACCATTACTGCAGAACATTGAGATCACCGGCATTGCGGCCGAGGGCAAAGCCCTTACCCGCGTGGACGATATGGTGCTATTTGTACCCTACTGCGTGCCTGGCGATATTGTCGATATACAAGTAACTCGCAAGAAACACTCGTTTATGGAAGGTCGCGTGGAGCGCATCGTCACTCCCTCACCTACCCGCTGCGAACCTCGTTGCAAACACTATGGCGAATGTGGTGGATGCAAGTGGCAGATTTTGCCTTACGAGGAGCAACTGCGCCATAAGCAACAGCAGATTATCGACAACCTCACCCGTATTGGTAAGGTCGAACTGCCCGAGATTTCCCCTATCCTCGGTAGCAAAGAGATTTACGAGTACCGCAACAAACTCGAGTTCACTTTCTCCGACCGCAAATGGCTCAGTTGGGACACCATCCGCGCCACAGGCGGACTGGAGAACCTCGACAACACCCACGGTCTGGGCTTCCATATCCCCAACTGCTTTGACAAGGTGCTTGACATCACCGAGTGCCACCTCATGCCAGACATCAACAACCGCATACGCAACGGCATACGCGACTTCGCGCGATCATTAGGTATCACTTTTTATAATGAACACGCGCACGAGGGACAACTGCGTACCCTTATCCTCCGCAGCAACCATAAGGGCGAGATCATGCTCATCGTCGTGTGGGCGGAAGAACCCGATATGCGCGTGATGGAGTATATCCGCGACTCGTTCCCTGAGATTATCTCGCTGCTGTATGTTGTCAATCGCAAGTTCAACGACACTATCGGTGACCAAGACGTACATGTCTTCCACGGTCAAGACCACATCATGGAGCAAATGGAGAACCTCCAGTTTAAGGTGGGTCCTAAGTCCTTCTACCAGACCAACACCTTGCAGGCATACGAGCTCTACAAAGTGGCACGCGAGTTCGCTGGTTTGACAGGCAACGAACTAGTCTTCGACCTCTATACGGGTACAGGTACAATCGCCAATTTCGTAGCGCACCAAGCACGCCAAGTGATTGGTATTGAGTACGTACCAGAAGCAATTGAAGATGCTAAAGTCAACGCGAAGATTAACAGTTTGAATAATACCCTATTCTTCGCGGGTGATATGAAGGATATTCTCAACGAGGACTTCATCCAGCAGTATGGTCGTCCCGATGTGATTATCACCGACCCACCACGTGCCGGTATGCACGAAGATGTGATCAACACCATCCTTTTTGCCGAGCCTAAGCGCATTGTCTATGTAAGCTGCAACCCTGCTACGCAGGCACGCGATTTGAATATGCTCGACTGCAAGTACCGTGTCGTGAAGGTACAACCTGTGGACATGTTCCCTCACACGCATCACGTGGAGAACGTAGTATTGTTGGAGAAACGATTCTGAATATAAAGAATAACTATGAATAGTAAAAAGCTTACAAACAAAAAAAACAGCAACACTCCCAAAGTGGACAATGTACGATTTAAGAAAGTATTTGCTGCATGGTTTTGGGGACTTATTGGATTAGGTTTCACAGTTATTGTAGTAGTATTTTGGATGATTACTAAAGGTTGGTTAGGCTATTTACCTCCATTGGATGAGTTGCAGAACCCAAAAAATAAATATGCGACAGAGGTTATCTCTGCCGACATGCAGTTGCTTGGACGTTACTATCGCAACGAGAATCGTGTGAGTGTAGAATATACAGATATCTCACCTAATATAATTAATGCCCTTATAGCTACCGAAGATATACGTTTCTATAATCATACGGGCATAGATGTAAAGTCGCTTTTTCGAGCTATCCTCAAACTTGGTAAGGCTGGTGGCGGTAGTACCTTGACACAGCAATTGGCAAAGCAACTATGGTCGCCACGCGCAAATAATATTTTTGAGCGCGCATTGCAAAAACCTATAGAATGGGTAATAGCAACCAAATTAGAGCGTCTATACTCTAAAGAGGAGATACTAACAATGTATCTCAATCAATTTGACTTCCTATACAACGCGGTAGGCATCAAGTCGGCAGCACAAGTATATTTCAGCACCACACCTACTCTCCTAAAATTAGAAGAAGCAGCATTATTGGTAGGCATGTGCAAGAATCCCTCATTATACAATCCTCGGCGCCGTCCTGAAAATGCTCTCAACCGTCGTAACACTGTGCTGAATCAGATGTGCAAATATAACTACATTACCAATCACGTATGCGACTCACTCAAAGCGCTACCTATTGAACTAAAATACCAATCAGTAGATCACAAACAGGGATTAGCTCCTTATTTCCGCGAATATCTTCGTCAGGTGCTTACCGCAAAAGAACCTAAAAGAAACCATTATCCTGAATGGAATATGCTACAATATGAAATTGATAAACGTCAATGGGATGAGAATCCACTATATGGTTTTTGTAATAAGAACCACAAACCAGATGGCACACCATATGACCTATATCAAGATGGTTTGCGCATATATACAACCATTGACACAAGGATGCAACAATACGCAGAAGAAGCCGTATTAGAACATATCCAAGATTTACAGAAAAGTTTCTTTCGAGAGAAACGTAAGAAATCATATGCACCATTCTCCAAAGATCTTACCCCTGAAGAAATTGATGGTATTATGAATCGTTCAATGCGTCAGACAGATCGCTATCGTATATTAAAAAAGCAAGGTATGAGTGAAACGGAAATAAAGAAAGTTTTCGACACTCCTACAGCAATGCGTGTATTCTCATATAACGGATTGATCGATACCACAATGACTCCGATGGACTCTATCCGTTGGAATAAGCATTTTCTACGTTGCGGTTTTATGTCAATGGACGCTCATTCAGGTGCGGTAAAGGCATATGTAGGAGGTCCTAATTTCACTCATTTTCAATACGATATGGTAACTACAGGACGCCGTCAGGTGGGCTCTACCATAAAACCATATCTCTTCACCTTAGCGATGGATGAAGGTATGTGGCCATGCGATAAAACAGTCAATGACTCCATTACCCTTATTGATGGAAATGGTGTTCGTTGGACGCCACGAGATGAACATGTAAAGAATCAAGGCGAATTAGTAACATTAAATTGGGGTCTGGAGAAGTCCAGCAACTGGATTACCGCCTATCTTATGTCACTTTTTACTCCAGAACAATTAGTTCGTATGATGCGTTCATTCGGTATTGAAGGACAATTGGATCCAGTTGTTAGTCTATGTCTCGGTCCATGTGAAGTGAGTGTAAAGGAAATGGTTGATGCATATACTACATTCCCAAATAAAGGTATACGTGTAGAACCTTTATATGTAACACGCATAGAGGATAATAATGGCAACATTTTAGCTACATTCACACCCAAGACATATGAAATCATCAGCGAAACAACCTCCTACAAAATGATTTATATGTTGCGCAACGTAATGGATCATGGTACAGGTGTGCGTGCACGCTTCCGCTATGGGCTCAAAGCGCCTATGGGTGGCAAAACGGGTACTTCCCAGAACCACTCAGATGGCTGGTTTGTTGGCTTCACACCTTCATTAGTAAGTGGCGTATGGGTTGGAGGTGAAGAGCGTAGCATCCACTTTGATAATATGTCTGCAGGTCAAGGTGCAAATATGGCGCTACCTATTTGGGCTATATATATGCAAAAAGTCTATGCTAATGAAGAGTTAGATTATGACCCAAAAGAACAGTTTGACGTTCCTGATTGGTTCGATCCAACTGAAGGTTGTAAATAACCACTATGAATATTTGCATCGGAAAATTATCAGAGTTATTATGACTATTAAGGAACAAGGAAGAAACATTAACAGTTCAACATCTCGTTTATGGCAAACATTATTGTTTTGTCTTGGTTTCTTGTGCATTGTTCCAGTTCCTATCAAAGCTCAATTAAATACGGATCGTATCACAGCCATTGGACGCAATGCATTATATTTCGATGATTATGTACTCAGCATTCAATATTTTAACCAAGTAATAAAACTCAAGCCCTACTTAAGCGAACCATATCTCTTACGAGCAATTGCCAAAATTCAATTAGGTGACTATACTGGTGCTGAAATTGACTGCAATGCATCTATTGACCGAAATCCATTCCAACCTGGCGCATACTATACACGAGGTTTTATATACCGTCAAACCAACCAATTAGAGAAAGCTGCCAAAGATTTTAGCGAAGCTCTTATCTTCGCGCCTGAGAATAAAACTTATATTGCAATGCGAGCAGATGTGCGGACTGAACTCAAACAATATGACCTCGCCATGCAAGATATTAATCACCTACTCCACAGAGAACCATATTCAGCAGCATTACATTTTGAGAAAGGTAGTATCTGCTTGCGTAGTAATGATACTCTTTGTGCAGTCAACTCATTTAGAAAGGCCACAGAATACGACTCACAAAACCCAGCGAATTGGTCAGCACTTGGATTAGTACAACTTATGCAAAACAACCAAGACGATGCACTCTCATCACTCAATAAATCTATCGAATATGGTAGTAAATGGGCGGGGGACTATATCAATCGAGGTATTATCTACTATCGCAAGCATAACTATCGAAGTGCATTAAGCGACTACGACAAAGCTGTAGTACTTGCTCCACGCAATGCACAATGCTACTACAATCGTGGCCTACTTAGACAAGAAGTAGGCGATTATAATCGCGCTTTAGAAGACTTTACCCAAGCCATTAATTTTTCACCCGAACAAATAGAGATTTATTATCAACGTGGTGTGCTACAATTGCAACTACGGCAATGGCAAGAAGCCTTATCAGACTTCAACACCATCATGGAGCAGTATCCATATTTTTTGCCAGCTTATTATCTCGCAGCACAAGCAGAGAGTTCGCTTGGGCATGATAAAGAAGCATATCAACTGCGACAACAAGCATATAATCTTGAGCAGAAGAAAGACAGTATACAATCTCTACAAACAAACATGCAAATAGCAGATTATCAACCACAAAAACGAAATCATCGAAAAGAATTCTCTACACTTGCTGCGCAAAATCAAGAGACTAATGAAGAGGAAAACAAATACAATAGTGATACACGTGGTACAATACAAAAACGCTATGCAGACGTTGTAAATGAGCCAAATATATTTCTCTCTTATTATGCCACCAACACCAATGCTAATGCCTTACGACAAACCAATTATTCACATGCCACCGTGGATGACTATAACCGCAGTATGCAACTTCCAGCACCCCTTCGCTTCACAACAAAAGAAATGACATTGACTGCAGATATGGTAAACCAACATTTTGCGCAAATCAGCAATCTTTCATATCAAATCGATTTATTGGAACAAATGGCATCGCCTCACTCACATAACAACTCCCAACTGTGTGTGGCTTATATAGCACGTGCCTTTGAATTTGCGTTGGTACAAGATTACTCATCTGCATTAGATGATTTGACACGAGCTATTATAATAGACGGCAACCTTTACTTCGCATACTTCTGCCGTGCTAACTGGAGATACAAATTCATAGAATATAAACGTGCTATGGGAGAGGCGACTGAAACTGCAGACTTTGAACTGATGATGCGTGACTATGATTATGTAATACACCATCTACCAGATTTCTCTTTTGCCTACTACAACAAAGCAAATATGCTATGCATACAACAAGATTTTAAAGCAGCAATTTCCTACTATACACAAGCTATCGCCACTGATAATGACTTTGCTGAAGCTTATTTCAATCGAGGATTGACATATATCTATCTTGGAGAAAACGAAAAAGGTCTTGCTGATCTTAGCAAAGCAGGAGAATTGGGTATTTATCAAGCATATAACTTGATCTCAAGATTTCAATAAATTAGACAAAAATAGACATATTAGTTTTTACAAACTTTAGAAGAAATATGATAACAATAGAACAACTCAAAGAAATTCAACAACGCGCCGATAAGCTCAAACAATACTTGGCTATTGACGAAAAACGCGTACAACTCGAAGAAGAAGAACTTCGCACACAAGACCCTGGATTCTGGGAAGATGCCAAAGCCGCAGAAGCACAAATGCGCAAAGTTAAAGGTATCAAAGCTTGGATTGAGGGATACGAAGGTGTGCGCGCTGCCACCGAAGAACTACAACTCGCCTTCGACTACTGCAAAGAAGAACTTGTCACAGAAGACGAAGTAGATACTGCATACGCCCACGCTATCAAAGAGGTAGAAGCCCTCGAGATGAAAAATATGCTCTCGCACGAAGAAGACCAAATGCCAGCCGTACTCAAAATAGTATCTGGTGCAGGCGGCACCGAGGCACAAGACTGGGCAGAGCAACTCATGCGCCTCTACCAACGTTACTGCGAGAAACATGACTATAAAGTCACCATCGCCAACCTCCAAGAAGGTGACGAAGCGGGTATCAAGACCGTCACCTTCAACATCGAAGGCGACATGGCATATGGCTACCTCAAGTCCGAGAACGGTGTACACCGCCTCGTGCGCGTGAGCCCATACAACGCGCAAGGCAAACGCATGACCTCATTCGCCTCAGTCTTTGTGGTACCACTCATTGACGATACCATTGATATTCAAGTAGATCCTGCAGGCATATCATGGGATACCTTCCGTTCCTCTGGTGCGGGTGGACAGAATGTCAACAAAGTGGAGTCAGGTGTACGTCTGCACTATAAGTTTATCAACCCACTCACCAACCAACCCGATGAGATTGTGATTGAGAACACCGAGACACGCGATCAGCCCAAGAACCGCGAAAACGCTCTCCGTCACTTGCGCAGTCAGTTGTATGAACTCGAATTAGAGAAACGTCGTCAAGCGCAAGCCAAAGTGGAAGCGGGCAAGAAGAAAATCGAATGGGGAAGCCAAATACGCTCATACGTCTTCGATGACCGCCGCGTGAAAGATCACCGCACCAACTACCAAACCAGCAATGTAAATGCCGTGATGGATGGCGATATTGATGACTTTATTAAGGCATATCTAATGGAGTTTCCTGATTAAAAAAGGATTATATGAGAAAGCTTATTTTTTTCTTCACTATTTGCTGTATCAATTCACTATTTGCTGTAGAAAAAGTAACATTTCCTGATTCTTTTGCAGATGGTTGGGATAAATATATAGGGAAGACCGTGCAAATAATAAATCCACTCTATGTATGTGGCAACTATTATGATTCACTTATTCTTGCACCAGAACGCCTATATGTGCCAGAGGAGAGAGCTATTGGTTTATCAGATGGTGATAGTACCACCTATTGGAATATTAAACATACTAATAGAAATCTAAAAATCAATCTATCATGTAAGATTACCAACTACAAGATACGCACCGGATCCATCATTAAGGGTTTAACAGCACGCGTGGTAGCACCAGGAAAATTGGTGTCAGGAACTACACCAAAATTTAGCAACAACAAGCCAGAATCCAAACCTAAAATGCCCAAAACTAATCTACTTGTATGTGCCACTAATATCCAAAACTACTTCTACCATCTTGGAGGGTATGCCCATCGCAAGACGACCAAAGAGCAACAAGATATCCAAACTGAAAAAATAAGTAAGGCTCTAACCCATATAAATGCTGATATTTTCGCCATTTGTGAAATTCAAAAAGGGGATAGTGCACCAATGATGTTGGTCAATGCAATGAATAGACTTGCCAAGAAAACTACTTATGCCTATGTATCACAAGGTTGGACAAATGGTGATACCATATCATGCGGATATATCTATCGAATTGATCGTGTAAAGCCATACGGTGAGTTGCAATATGGATATCACGATTCTAAGAGTCACTACCATTATCGCATGGTTGCATGTGGCTTTCAAGATTTAAATTGCAATGAACGTTTTATACTGAACGTCAATCATTTTCGCTCTAAAAGAGGAACTAGAGATGATAGCAATTCCAAACGAATGGCCAATGTAGATAGTCTATTAATAATGTTAGAAAGGATTAGACAAGATTTATTATTTGATGATTCAGACATATTATTAGTAGGTGACTACAACTGCTATACACAAGAACAGCCTATACAGAGAATTATCCAAGCAGGATATGAAGATATGGTTATGCACTACGATTCATTAGGTTACTCTTACATCTATCAAAGTGAAGCTGGATATATAGATCGCGTTTTTGCATCACCAAGTATGGTTAAGCAAGTAGAAATGGTCAAACCCTATCATATAAATGCAGACTATTATTACTCGCGGGGTTATAAAAGACGTTTAGATAAAACCAAATTTCGCTACGCAGATCACGATCCAATACTTATTAGTATTCGACTAAATAACGAAAAAAATAAGAAATATGTAGAATTTAATTTGTAATTCTTGTGTAAGTGCAAAATATTTTGTATCTTTGCAAGTTGTAAGTATTTATTTGATATGACAATTAAAGAAAAAATACAAGACCTGCATAGTCAAGTACCAGAATTGCAGGCAAGTAATGCAGAGCAATTGGAGAGTCTGCGCATTAAATACCTCAGTAAAAAAGGATTAGTTACAGAACTTTTCAACGAATTTCGTGAAGTACCCAAAGAGGAAAAACGCGAGATTGGACAGTTATTGAACGTTTTACGTCAGGTCTTTGAAGCACGTATCAACGAACTTCGTGAGATTGTAGAAACTAATAGTTTGAACAAAGCAACAGAGGAGTTAGATCTCACACGCACCCCAGACCCAATCGCTATGGGTACGCGCCATCCATTATCACTCGTGCGCGAGCAAATTATTGACATCTTCTCTCGCGTAGGGTTTACCGTTGCAGAAGGACCTGAGGTAGAAGATGACAACCATGTATATTCATTACTTAATTTCGCTCCAGAGCATCCCGCTCGCGATATGCAAGATACGTTCTTCATTGAGAAAGAAATTGGTGTGCAAAAACCATCTGATATCCTTTTACGTTCCCATACTTCCAGTGTTCAGACTCGCACCATGCTCAGTCAAGAGCCACCTATTCGTGTTCTTTGCCCAGGTCGCGTGTATCGTAACGAAGCGATCTCTGCACGGGCTCACTGTTTCTTCCATCAAGTAGAAGGATTGTATATTGATAAAAATGTATCATTTGCAGACCTTCGCGAGGTCTTACTCTATTTCGCCAAAGAGATGTTTGGTCCAGAAACACAAATTCGACTTCGCCCCAGTTATTTCCCTTTTACGGAACCTTCTGCTGAAATGGATATCTCATGCGATCTTTGCGGAGGAAAAGGTTGTTCTTTCTGTAAAGGAACAGGTTGGGTAGAAATACTCGGTTGTGGCATGGTTGATCCCAACGTGCTTGAAGCTTGTGGCATAGACTCTAAAGTCTATACTGGTTACGCATTTGGATTAGGTGTAGAACGTATCACCAATCTTAAATACCGTGTAAAAGATTTGCGTCTCTTTTCAGAGAATGACATTCGTTTCCTTCAACAATTTGAGGGATGCTAACCACAGAAATCATACAATCAATTCATCCTCTGCAAGTTATCCAAGGCTCCGAGAACTTGCAGAGTTTGGATATTCTGCACCTCCTTACTGATAGTCGCCAGCTTTCTGACGAACCTGAAGCCACGCTCTTCTTTGCGTTCGAAACAAAAAAAAACGATGGAGCAAAATTTATTCCTCTTCTCATTGAACGTGGAGTAAAAATCTTTGTCATCAGTATAGAACAATACAAAAAATTTGACTTCAACAATCATCATTCTACTTTCATCATTGTACAAAGCGTTCTCGATGCATTGCAAACCCTTGCAGCATACAAACGTTCGTTATATCATGGTCCCGTAATAGGTATTACTGGTTCCAATGGTAAAACTGTGGTAAAAGAATGGCTTTACCAATTGCTCAAAGATGATTATCGTATCACCCGTTCACCCAAATCATACAACTCGCAGATTGGTGTCCCTTTATCTGTGTGGCAACTAAACGAAAAAACGCAATTAGCCATCTTCGAAGCAGGTATATCGGAAATGGGCGAGATGGCACGTTTACAACCAATAATCCAACCCACGATTGGAGTAATTACGTATATTGGCACAGAACATGGAGAGAACTTCCCCTCGCTTGAAATCAAACGAGTAGAGAAAATGAAACTCTTCTCACAATGCCCTATTATCATTGAAGACTCTACGCATCAAAACATACGTACATGTGCGCAAGTCATGCGCGCACTTGGTTATGATGAAGATACTATCACACAACGTATTCTTCAGCAAACACACGAAACTATTCTTGAAGTTAATCTAACTGCATTAGTAAATAACGTACGCTATTTTCGGAGTCTTATACCCTCATCCTCTTTACTAACAGGTATGGTTAAGGCCTTTGCATATGGCACTGGCAGCATAGAAGTTAGTCATGCTTTGCAAAATTGCAGAATGGTGAACTATTTAGCCGTGGCTGTAGCAGATGAAGGAGTGGAACTACGCAAGGCAGGAATCACCCTACCTATTATAATAATGGATCCAGAGGTATCTGCATTAGATCTTATCATTGAGAATAATCTTCAACCTAATATCTACTCTTTCCAGGTATTAGAAGACATTATATATGCGGCAGAGGCGAAAGGATTAGAAGAGCTACCCGTGCATATCAAAATAGATTCAGGCATGCATCGTCTCGGCTTTTATCAAGAAGATATGCCTCGTCTTATTACACGCATACAACATCAAAAAGCGATACGTATCATCAGCATTTTTTCACATTTTGCAGGTAGTGATGAAGCACAATTCGATTCTTTCACCCATGAACAAACAGCATATTTCATGTCTTGTGCATCTCAATTGCAATCTGCCTTTGACTATCCTATTATTAAGCACATATGCAACACTGCTGGTATTGAGCGATTTCCAGAATATCATTTTGACATGTGTCGCCTTGGTATCGGGTTATACGGTTTCTCCTTCCTTTCATCAGAGAGTCCTATCCATCCTTCTCCATACCACCTCTCCAACGTTTGTACGCTAAAGACCACCATTCTAAGCATTAAGACTATCCCCGCCAATGCCACCATTGGTTATGGTCGCAACACCACTATATCTGAACCACGACAAATAGCCGTGATTCCTATCGGCTATGCAGATGGGTTTGACCGCCGTTTCTCCAATCATGGAGGCGAAGTGCTTGTACGTGGTAAGCGATGTCCTGTCGTGGGAAATGTGTGCATGGATCAGGCTATGATTGATGTTACGGGCACTGATGCACAGCCAGGTGACTTTGCTATCATTTTTGGAGACCAACTCCCTATTATGGAACTTGCTAACAAACTCAACACGATTCCATATGAGATATTAACTTCTATCTCGCGCCGAGTTCAACGTCTCTATTTCTACGAATAATTACGCTCTTACTTATTGAATCAAATCGCTAATCGTACGTTTAGCATTTTCGCCAACGACCAACATTCGATATACCCACGTATCACGCAAGTAAGGTATCAAGTCGAATAGCGCCCCTCGACTATAGGAAGACAAGCGAAAATAACGATACAATTGCTGCACATAGCCATTGGTAATGATATGAACATCTCCCAATGTTTCACCTATGTGTTGAAACATATCTGCTTGCAATTGTCCGCGTAAAGTATCACGAAACATTTTAGACATGCCCATTAAAGCGTATTTATCACTATCACACAAGGGCCACACATCCATCATTCCTTGCAAGATTTCTCGCTCGTCTTCATCTACATTCAACAATTGCTTCTTATCCCAAGGTTTCAACCAATTAGCGGCACGTTCTTGAAAAAACTGAGATTGATATGCAGTCTTGAATATTAAGAAATTTTGATCCAAATGTAATCGTGCAATGCGCTCCATCTCTCCTTGATGTTTCCGAATCACATCATAGAAATCATTCGATCCCACCTGATTCATTAATGGCATAATATCTTTGGTCATCTGCTGATTAAAATGCTCTAAATGTTTAATCTGAGCCGTGCGAGCAATATTGCAAATGGCAGTAAAACTTAGTTCATAATCATCACTTAAAATTTCTTGAATCGGCTCCCATATATCTACTTTCTCACGAATAATGGAATTATACTTCATTAAGATCAATATCAATCCAACCACCATTCGTTCGCGAATCATATTATCATGACCCAACCAATAGGCCTTCAACAATAGCATAAAACGGTCATCGCTCCAATGTCCTTCCAATAAAGACAATGTCAGTCCAGAAACTGCCATCAAACCATCCTCAAGACGAAATGAATCTTGGACTATTACTAAAAAATCAGCATAATCTTCCTCATGCAAAACTTCCGAAGCATGATAAAAATCAAATATGTCGCAAGATTGCGAAAGCATTAAATTTCTTCTCTTATAAGGTATGTATTACGTTCACTTGAATTGCGAATAATCAGTTCTCCTAAAAATCCTGCCAAAAACAACATACACCCTAAAATCATCATTAATATGCTAAGATGGAAATAAGGATTCACACCCACCAACATGGCCGCTACACCTTGAGATAGTGCATACAATTTCATCGCTCCCACCACCACAATAGCAAAAAAACCAAGGATAAACATCAAACTACCTATCAATCCAAAAAAATGCATGGGTTGTTTCCCAAATTTATTAAGAAACCAAAGTGTCATCAAATCAAGATAACCATTCACAAATCTGCTCATGCCAAATTTACTTTCACCAAAGGCACGCTTGCGATGTTGCACCACTTTCTCTCCTATTTTAGTAAAACCTGCATTCTTCGCCAAATATGGAATATAGCGATGCATCTCAGAAAATACTTCTATATTCTTAACCACATCTCGACGATAAGCTTTTAACCCACAGTTCATATCATGTAAATTGATTCCTGTGACCTTACGAGCGGTTGCATTAAACAATTTACTTGGAAGATTCTTTGTCAATTTGTTATCGTAACGTTTTTGTTTCCAACCGCTTACCAAATCATAACCTTCTTCTTTGATCATTTTATACAAAGCAGGTATCTCATCTGGCGAATCTTGCAAATCAGCATCCATAGTAATGACCACATCTCCTTTTACCAATTGAAAACCACAATGCAATGCTGCAGATTTACCATAATTGCGACGAAAACAGATACCATGGACATTCTTATCTTTTGCCTGTATCTGTTTGATTACCTGCCATGATTCGTCTATTGAACCATCATTCACGAACAACACCTCATAACTTAAATTGTGCTCCTCTACTACACGCACAATCCATTCATACAAAGATGGCAAACTCTCTGCCTCGTTATACAACGGTATTAGTACAGATATATCCATATTATCTTACGTTAAAAAAAACAAATTTTCGGTGCAAAGTTACAACAAAAAAAGCACAAATGCAAGTAATTTTGAATTTATTTTATAAATTAAATCTTTTATTTGTTTAATTCAAAATTTTGTTGTAACTTTGCAGTCTAAATAGTTGATGTATGCGAAAATTGCAAGAAGAGTATGGTAAACTTTGGGAGTTAAATTCGCTCTGGGCATCATTGACACCAGAGCAGAAAACTTTCATTGACAACAATTCTGAAATAAAAAGGTATCGCAAAAACGAGATGATTCACCGCGAAGGTGATGCACCAACGCATATCATGATGGTAATCACAGGCACTGTTCGATTATCTAAAGAAGGTGTTGGACAGCGTGTCCAAATCATCCGTTTATTGAAGCCACACGACTTATTTGGATATCGCAGTGCGATTGTCGGAGATATACACTCCTCATGTGCAAGTACCTTGGAGCCTACTACTGTATATCGAGTGCGAAGAGATGCATTTTTAAAGGTCATACAACAGAACAACGAATTTTGTTTCAATGTGTTAGTTGCCATGGCCAAGGACTTAGCAATTTCCGAATCCAAAACAGTTAATCTTACTCAAAAACATATACGTGGTCGATTGGCAGAATCACTTTTAACACTTCGCCAAACATATGGATTTGATGGCGATGGAGTGACAATTGCAATGTATATGGCACGTGAAGATTTAGCAAACATGTCCAACATGACCACCTCTAATGCTATTCGCACATTGTCGCAGTTCGCAGGCGAAGGATTAATCGCCATTGATGGAAGAAAAATTAAAATTTTGGATGAAGAAGAACTAACCCGAATTAGTCGTTTAGGCTAAATCAATTCTATTATGCGCAATACATTTGCCATACTATTTTTCCTTTCTTTCTCACTACCAAACTTTGCCATAGAGATAAAATATCATTTGAGTAGTGGCTTAGGTTGGATTATGCCCGATGGAAAAGTAGAAAAAATCGTAGACTCTAATGGTTGGGTAGGTCCAGTATATAATGCAAACTTCTCTGCCACTTGCTATCCTCATTGGCAAGCATTTCGATATTGGCGAGGTGCGGGTTTAGGAGTTGGTCTCAGTTATTGGTATTTGGGACATCCAATGTTAGGTAGTGCTATTGCACCTTATATCCATATGGATATACCATTCCTACAACTGCCACATTTTCAATTAGGTATTACCCCCGCCATCGGAGTAGGCTTCGTGACGAAATCATATGCCAATACAATATCTGAAGATAATAAATATATTTCGTTAGAAAACTCCAATCGTAGTATAGGAAGTACGACCAATATCTATTTTCCTGAAAAATTTTACATTGATTTCCCTATTGACCAAAGTTGGTGTATTGGTTTAGCTGGTGGCTGGTACCACTTTAGTAATGGTAGTATTCGCCAACCAAATTCTGGATACAACATCTTCGCCGCAGAGTTAGCAGTTCGATACAAGCCAATAGCAAATCCCACAAACAACTCTTCCCTCCCCCACACCAACACCGATTCCAAACAATGGTCTGTTACCATGGCAGCAACCGCATCTGGGAGACAGGTCTATTATAAAGATCAACAGACATTCTTTGTTAGTTCAATGCACGCATCTGCATATTGGCATACTCATCCCATTTTTCATTTAGGTGGCGGTATTGATGTGTTCTATGACGGCGCCTATATTCCACGCACCACCAAATTTGAAAAAACGAATCTTGCAGTGGCTAAACCAGGTGATTGTTGGCGCATTGGTGTGAGCCTACAGCCTACATTCGTAGTGGGAAAATTCACTGCAGGTTTCCATTTAGGGGCCTATCTATACGATCCAATTAAAGAATTAGAGCCATACAAAGAAGCCATTCTATCGCCAACAGGACGAATCAAACGCCCTATTTTTTATAAATATGATATACTAAAGGCTGGTAGTGCTGGATATCCAGATGGATGGATGTATACCGAAGTTGTGCTACGATATCATTTACCATGGCACCTTTTCTTCCAAGTTATGATGAAAAGTCATATGACCAAAGTAGAATTCGTAAGTTTAGGTGTAGGTTTCTACTACTAACAAAACGCTTAAGATGTAGAATATGGTAAATATAAATAATAGAGGGGATGTCACTTGGCATCCCCTCTATTATTTTGACAGTTTTGAGTAAATTACTCTGCTGTTTCTTCAGTTTTCTTTGTTGCTTTCTTAGCCTTTGCAGGTTTCTCCTCTGCAGCCATAGAAGCTTTCAAGTCAGCCAATACGCTCAAATCACCAAGAGTTGTTTTCTCCATCTTTGGCAATTCAGGTTGAGCCTCTTTCTTAGGAGCTGCAGCCTTTACTTCCTTTATAGGAGTTTCTTTGCGCTCTTCCCAAGTGCGAAGGTGAGAAAGGAGAATACGTTTAGCATCGCGATTGAACTCTATAACCTTGAAGTTCAATGTATCGCCAACAACAACAGCACCCTTATCCTCTTTTTGGAGATGACGAGCAGTACAGAAGCCTTCTACGCCATCCTCAAGAACAACAACTGCGCCCTTATCTGTCACTTCTACTACTTTACCCTCTACGATGGTATCAACGCCATATTTAGCAGCCAACTCATCCCATGGGTTGTCTTCCAATTGCTTGTGACCCAAAGAGAGACGACGATTCTCTTTATCAATTTCGAGAACAACGACCTCAATAGTTGCACCTATTTGAGTGAACTCATTTGGATGTTTGATTTTCTTAGTCCAGCTCAAGTCGCTGATGTGAATTAAGCCCTCAACACCTTCTTCAATCTCAACAAACACACCAAAGTTGGTGAAATTACGTACTTTAGCAAAATGGCGAGTTCCGACAGCATACTTGGTCTCAATTGTTTCCCAAGGATCATTCTTGAGTTGCTTCAAACCAAGCGACATCTTACGCTCATCACGATCAAGTGTCAAGATTGCAGCCTCAATTTCATCACCTACTTTCAAGAAGTCATTAGCAGAGCGCAAATGTTGGCTCCAACTCATTTCACTCACGTGAATCAAACCTTCAACGCCAGGAGCGACTTCTACAAATGCGCCATAATCAGCCATTACAACTACCTTACCGCTAATCTTATCGCCAACTTTCAAATCTGCAGCCAATGCCTCCCAAGGATGAGGAGTCAATTGTTTCAAGCCAAGAGCGATGCGCTTCTTCTCATCATCAAAGTCAAGAATAACCACATTAATTTTGTCACCTTCTTTAACGATTTCTTTTGGATCACTTACACGACCCCAACTCAAATCAGTGATGTGAATCAAACCATCTACACCGCCCAAGTCCATGAATACACCATATGGCATAACAGCCTTAACTGTACCTTCAAGCACTTGACCTTTCTCCAAGTGAGAGATAATTTCTTTGCGTTGTGCCTCCAACTCAGCCTCAATAAGAGCTTTGTGAGAAACCACCACATTGCGGAAGTCTGGATTTACCTTCACGATCTTGAATTCCATAGTTTTACCTACGAATACATCATAGTCATGAATAGGTTTCACATCAATTTGACTACCTGGCAAGAATGCCTCAGTACCCAATACATCCACAATCATACCGCCTTTAGTACGGCATTTGATGTAACCTTTTACAACCTCGTTGTTATCAAGCGCTTCGTTTACGCGATCCCAACTACGAGCTGCGCGAGCCTCCTTGTGTGACAAAACCAATTGACCGTTCTTGTCCTCTTGGCTCTCTACGTAAACCTCCACTTTGTCACCCACTTTCAAATCTGGGTTGTAGCGGAATTCTGTAGCGGCAACGATACCATCCGATTTGTAGCCTACATTTACAACTACCTCACGTTTGTTGATGGAAATTACAGTACCTTCAACTACCTCTTGATCTTTAATCGCATTGAGGGTTGCATCGTACTTAGATAAAATTTCTTCATTTTGTTTGCCTTGAGCTTCATTCTCAAATGCCTCCCAGTCGAAGTTCTGGAGTGAAAGATTTTCTGCCATAATTAGCAATTAGAGTGGATAACCAACTAATAGACACCTTATCCAGAGACCGTGCTCCATTATCGTTATCCGATTAAAAGTTAAACATTATTTTCTGCTTTTTTCTCGCGCAGGACACTCTCCCGCAAAAAAGCATGCAAAGGTACAACAAAAAATGCACATATGCAAGAAAAATCTAAATAAAGTTGAATTTTTACATACTTTTGTGCATTTTTAACTATTTTCCACTATAGAATAATTATCTATCTTTGACGATTACACTTCCGCCCACTGCTAAACCTTGTTTTATAACAGCTTGTCCATTATACTTAATTTTGCTTGCGCCAAACGCTTGTGCCCATAACTCACGCACCACATACACCTCTGCTTTGCTGGCCCCTGAGCAGTTGATATGCATCACTTGTGCTTGCAATTCCTCTGCCTCCACTTTGCCAGCACCAGCAATGGTCAAATGTACGTCTTCAGCGCTACCTTCCAACTCCAATTTACTGGCGCCTTTAGCATTCACTATCAGTGTTTGCACCTGCAACGCCAAGTCAACTTGGGCTGCACCATTTAGGTCTATAACCAACGATGGCTGAGACAACACTTGCCTCCCATCCATCTCTATCTTACCAGCACCATATATAGATAGTTTTCTCAAATTAGGTGAAGCTATTCTAAAATCCAGCATCATGTCATCCCATGCCAAATGAGTTGGTACAACGATATGCAATACACTATCCCTAACTGCCACTTCCAATTCTTCGTCATCTAATATAGTTTGCAACAGATTGGTTGTTATGAATGTAGATACCTCTGAAGCGTTACATATGTGCAATTCAGCAGCACCATGCAATTCAACACTATGATACGCGGGAAGGATTAGTTGCTTCGTCACAACGCCCGCTTCATCCAAATCCATATTCTCAAAGGTCATGGCGTGAAAAAGAAGAGGAGCGTTATCCACAGCACGGAATAAACACATACTCGTAGCTACCATGCCTATCACTGATAACAACCACAACATCAAGGTCACCCACCAAAAACGAGCTTTCGGACCGCGTTTCGTACGCATGAACGTCACAATAGCATAGACCACCATAATAATAGGAATCACAACTAACGCTATTGCCGATAATACTAACAGAGGAAGAATATACATATCGCTCTCCATCATACCCATCCCCAATTCTCCTATTAAGGTGGCAAACGAAGCACCTAATGCCGTATTCATAGCAAAGAGCGCAATTACAAAAGTAAATAATACAATCCCTATAAGCAATATAGCAGGTAGAGCCAATAATACAATAATAATCTTCAGCGCAATACTCATAGCACGCCCACAACCAGCATTCTCCACTTTATTTACCTTCACTTGAGGACGATAATTTGGTCCTAATTCAAATGGTTCACCTATCTGACTTTGCATCAATTGAATCATTGCTACATTAACCACTTGCACATTCTTCGCAAATAGTGATTTTTGAAGCAGTTCTGCGATTCGCGCTTCTACATCTGACATCACCTCCTGACGATCTGTTTCAGGAATACGATGTTCTATATCCTGGAGATAGCTATACAACAATTGATACGCATCATTATCAATATGATATACCTTTCCATTTAGATTGATTGTACGAGTTTCTTTCATAAATATCCACGGATTTACACCCTAACTAAATCACGATTAGTTATTTGGTTGATTGCTTGAGATATAATCTGCCATTCTGCATCCAATTGTACCAACAATTGCCTGCCCTCATCTGTTAACGAATAGTATTTACGTGGAGGACCGTCTGTGGACTCTTGCCAGCGATACGAAAGTAGCCCCTCATTCTTCATGCGCGTGAGTATTAAGGATATACTGTACCCTCCACCACTATCAGTTCTCCCGCCTTGAGAGTCTCCAGAATGTCTGAAGCGTAAACTTCGTCACGACTGATAATAGAAAGGATACAATACTCCAATACCCCCCTTACGCATTTGGCTTTTTAGATTGGACAACATCATGAATTTAGGTATTTTGCTGATCGTAGTTAGGTATCAAAATCATCAAGATGATGTACAACAATAACCCAGGAAAACCTACAGTAAACATACTCAACATCACATACGCTACCCTAATCAATGTTGGATCCACATCAAAATAGTCGGCAAAGCCACTGCACACACCCGCCAAAATACGGTTAGAAGAACGATACAATTTTTTCATCTTGTTATTTTTACTTAATTAGTCATCCAAATATAGAAAATTTCCCTCTAAGTCAAACAACAAATCGATGCCATTGTTTAACTCTACTGTCAAACGACGATAGTCTATTATATATTCTACGATGAACATTTCTGAATAGTGCGTTTGCACAAATGTAACAATCGCCTCTGGAATTATCCCTTCGGGTACCACCTTGTTATGACAATCTACCGACTTCAAATTTCCTTGATAATCAAACTCTACCTCTGTCGCGTCCTTGAAATACACTTTATACTCAAAATGAAGACCTTCACGATCGCGCTCAACATACGTTATATCCGACATATTAAAATGCAACTTAATAAATGCCTGCGCTTGAACTGGGAGTTCTGAAGATTCCACTAATTGATGACGATCTGCACATGCCGTCAATGAGAGAACTACTGTTGCCAATATGGCTAAAATCTTTTTCATGTTTGTAATTTTTATTAGGTTTCTATTTTAGTCGTGCCGTCTCTATACGACACCTTACTTATGAAATTACAAAAAGTATGCCACTTATTTCGTTTTTAGATACCAAAAGATTGAATTTCTCCACTATAGTAGTATTTTTAGCAATACTATGCAATACAAAGTAGTAAAAATACACCGAACACATCAATTTTTATTCATTTTGCTAAATCGAAGTAGCAAAATAGGGGCTAAATTTGCAAATATAAGAAAAAAGAAGTACCTTTGCAGGCAAATCTGTAAGCAAGAGTATGGAATACACATATTTGAATAATATCCACTACCCTAACGATCTAAAGGCATTGTCTCTTGAAGCGTTGCCTGTCGTATGCCAAGAGGTGCGCGATTTTATTATTCAGCAACTCAGCCAAAACCCAGGTCACTTAGGTTCTTCACTCGGGACTGTCGAACTGACAGTCGCATTACACTATGTATTCGATACCCCCAATGATCAGCTCATTTGGGATGTGGGACATCAGGCATATGCACACAAGATTCTTACAGGAAGACGAGAGCGATTCCATACAAACCGACAGTTCAAAGGGTTAGCACCATTCCCTTCTCCTTCAGAAAGTGAATACGATGCCTTCATTGCTGGACATGCCAGCAATAGCATCTCAGCTGCACTCGGTATTGCTATTGGCAATCAAAACATACAAAAGTCGGGCAACAACTTGTCCACAGCCTATAAGGCAAAACGAGTAGTGGCTATAATAGGCGATGGCGCGATGACAGGCGGATTAGCATTTGAAGGACTCAACAACACATCCATGAACAAGAACAACCTGCTCATCGTCCTCAATGATAATAATATGGCTATCGATCCTATCAAAGGGGGATTCACACAATATCTCGTAGATCTCACTACCAGCGCACGATATAATCGTTGGCGATGGTGGGGATATAGAGTTGCACGCAAGTTACATATTCTCAATGACAGCAACAAGGGGCGCGTACAACGATTCATCAACAATATCAAAACACTCCTAACCAAACAGGAATACAATATTTTCCAAGGACTCAACCTCAGATATTTCGGTCCTGCGGACGGACACGATGTGCTTAGTTTAGTTCGGATTTTCAACGAGATAAAAGACTACGAGGGTCCAAAGGTCCTGCATATCATTACTAAAAAAGGAAAAGGATACGAACCTGCAGAAACCGACCAAACCACTTGGCATGCACCTGGTGAGTTCAATGTAGAAACAGGAGAAAGATGCCAATCTATTAGCCAATTACCATTATGGCAAGATGTTTTCGGTGAGCAACTGCTGAAGTTGGCTAAGGAGGATTCGCGTATAGTAGGGATCACCCCTGCCATGCCCAGCGGATGTAGCATGAACATCATGCAGCGCGAGTTACCCGATCGAGTCTTCGATGTCGGTATTGCCGAGGGACATGCTGTTACTTTCTCTGCGGGAATGGCTAAAGCGGGATTAGTACCATATTGCAATATATATTCCAGTTTTCTCCAACGGGCATACGATAATATCATTCACGATGTAGCGTTGCCTAATTTGCATGTCGTGTTATGTATTGACCGTGCTGGTATTGTTGGAAATGACGGAGCCACACACCATGGCTTGCTTGATTTGGCATACCTGCGACCTATACCTAATATTATTATAGGTGCACCGATGACTCAAGAGGATTTGGTACAGATGATGACGCTTGCCAAGGATACTACAGGACCTATCGCGATCCGATATCCACGAGGCAGGACACAATCCTATACTCAACACCCTATACCAGCCCCCCTCGCCATCGGGAAAGGACGCTGCCTTCGTAAAGGCAACAAGGTGGCTATCCTTAGCATTGGAGCTATCGGCAATACCGTAGCAGAAGCTATTGAACTCGCTCACTATTCACTTAATGGTAACCAGACCAATCCTGAGCACCTCAACGACAATGCGTTTTTTGCCCACTACGATATGCGTTGGCTCAAACCTATTGACGAATCAATCTTAGCGGAGGTATCCGAGCATTTTGATACGATTGTCACGGTAGAAGATGGCATGGTGAATGGAGGTTTGGGTAGTGAAGTTGCGGAGTATATAGCAGACCAATACACGGTTGATAATCATACTAATACGCAATCAAGAGATAAACATCCAAGAGTCATCCGCCTCGGTGTAAATGACCAATTTGTTGAGCACGGTAGTACAAAGGAATTGTATCATCTGTTGCAATTAGACAAAGAAGGCATTGCCGCATCTTTGCTTCAGTGCATCAAGTAATCAACTGAATTTCGTAGGAGAAAGGAAATCCCTTAGCAGACTACATAGTTGTCGTACATGTGACCAAACTTTGTGCATTTCCATCATATCACGATCTAAAAATACACGCTGCATAGCAGACTGGTTTTCAAGCGATTGTTTTTGTCGCTTTAATGGCGCAGGATTATCCATCACGACTTCGCTCAGGTGCTTCTCAATCGGGCGTACAAACCACAATCGTCTGCCCCAAAATACCCCTAACGCAATCAGCAACATAGCCCCTGCAATAACGAGATACGAAGCCCACATCGGCAGCCATTGTTCGAGCCATGCAGCTAATGCAACAGCTAAGAAAATCAGTCCTACAACCACGATTGCCGTGATAGCGAATAAAGCAATAATAAGCCCTAACAGTTGGCTCGTTTGCTCTATGCCACGCACTTGCAACAATTGGTATTGCGTTTTCAAATATGCCTGAGTATCAGATGCTAACTGATTGTAAAAATCTTTCATAGTTGTAAATGGTTAAATTGTAAATAGCGCAGAGAACAATTGTCCTCTGCGCATTGTTTACTTCTTCGCAGCATCATCTATGGCAGCTTCAATGTCAGCTTTGCATTGGCAGTTGCAGAGTCCGTTCTTGATGCGTTTCATCACCTTGTCCACCAGATGGGAAATCTCATCCATGTTCATGTTTTTGTACTTTTTGCGAGCGATTGCTGCGATTTCTGCACGCAGTTCCCTGCCACTTTTTGGAGCGAGCATCAATGCTGCTGTCGCTCCCACTACTGCTCCTCCTAAGAGAGCGAGTAGCATCTTTGTTCCTGTTGTCATAGTTGGTTTGGTTTAATGGTTAAAAGTTTAGGTTTAATGGTTTATAAATTAGTGCAGAGCTTTTTCTGCCTTGCCCTCAAATAGCAAATTTCGTGCCAAAGATTACTTCGTGAAGGTTTCTACAAATAAGATACCTTCGTAGGTACATCCCATTTCTCATCTTCTACCAACAACAATCTGCATAACCAATTCTTTTTCTTTCGATTACGCCAAATCATCTTATATCCTCAGCCCTATCGCATCCATTCCACGGACTTTCTGTGAACATTCTCTCCTGCATCCGTGGATATCTGTGGAATACTCTTGATATCCGTTTTATTCCGTCACCTATCCTGCTTTTGCCAGTGGTCTGGCAAACATCTTTGCCTTTCTATGTCCATTCCACATGGTCTCCGATGATGCTACGTTATGGGTGCTAAATGAATATCATTAGGGCATTCTTTATTATTCTTACCTCGGCGATTATCTCCCCAAAACAAAAATCACCCCGCAAATCCGATGACTTGCAGGGTGAGGGATAAGATTTGCTGTTTTTGCCAAACTATAAACGTTATTACAAGAAAGTCTTAAAAGTTTCAATAATTTCTGCTGGTGTTGTCTTTGTCGCTAATTGAGTCTCAAGGGCAGTTTTGTTAATAGTGCAATTTTCTTTAGTTAGGCTTTCCATCAAAGTATTGATGGCTTTCATTGTCATCCAATCAGCATATTCTCTTGACTGCATAAGTAGACTGACAACCTTTTTGTAAGCCATAAAGGCTGGCGTTTGCGTTAATTCGAGTTTTACATATTCTTGTTGTACTTGAATCATGTGCGTTGTAATCTCCTTTTTATGAGCATCTGTCAGCTTGGGAGCGGGAGCGGGTGCAACTGGTTGGCTAGGATTTGAAGCATCTGCCATAGTTGGTGTGCTTGTATATTCAGCGTTTTGAAGCGCGTACAAAGTTTCGTATGCAAATTCTGTTTTTTGAGAACCCAAATTATAAGATTGAGCATGTGCGTTGTATTGACATATCGTAAGAGTGCATGCCAATATTATAAGTTTAGTAATTGCTTTCATATTACATTGTGTTTTTAGCGTATATAATCCGTTACGGCACCTTTTGTTTGTATGGCGTCTGGGTAAAGTTTTGTTGGTGCCCAAATGCTATCGTCGAGAGTGTGGAAGTTTTTGTATTTTGCTGGGTATCCAGATACGGTAATCTCTCGGATAGGGCTCAACATAAAACCAAAAATGAGATTAGGCTTAGAAACGGTAATATAGTCTAAATCAACCAATACATCTCCACCTCCATTAACTCGTAGTGCTTCGCGAATGGCTGCTTTTATTACGTTTTGATCACCACCTCGTCTTACTGAAATACTAGGTTTAAAAGTGAATGAAATACGAGTGTCTGATACCTCTAGGTCTGCTACTGTTGCATTGCGGAGGAATGTGGTGGGTTGTTTGTACTCTGCAGTTGTGTGAATTGTCTTGCAAGAGGTTGTGCAAACAGCCACGAAGATTAACAATAGACATAAGGTCTTTTTCATAATAGTTTTGGTCGCTTATATCCCATTGACCATCGGTTTTTGTTGAATAATATAGCCTCACTTGTTTAATGCTTTTTAGAGCGGAGGAGTTGCTCGAAAAAGTATGAGTACAAAAAAAGCGTAGACTTCGAGTTGCTTGTTCGTAACTCGAGGCCTTCGCATTGCCTTTACACTTTAATAAACAACAGGAAACCTACGCTGGTATGAAAACATACTACACCCCCAAAGGTATAGCACGGATATAATCATACCCATAGGCATCTATTGAATACTTTGATTTGAAGTGTAAGTGAAAAGTTGCGAAGTTTTCGAGTTACCAAATACAAAGCGTCAATAAACGCTATTCAATATGTCAGAAACCTACCCAGAAAAAGACCTTAGACGAAACACTTTTCGTTGGACATACTCCCTCCAGCGTAGGAATCGGTTGCAAAGTTACGACATTTTTTTGAATAGAACAAATAAAAAATGTAATTTGTGTTGAAAAACATGAATTTTGTGTATTGGGAAATGTGTGGAGTGATATAAAAGTTGGGTTCGTGCTTGCGCTGTAGGAGGTGAGAGTGCTATTGCAAAATTACATAAAATTTCCGAATTATACAACATCGGAATAAAAAACACATGATTTTTTGCTGATCTGCTATATTTTTTGTACCTTTACGACAAAATAGCTGTAAAATGATAAAGGGCTATTACTATAAGTATGGCATATATTGACTTAAAACGAGCCATACAAAGAATGTTGATAATAATTGCAAACCAACATTTGCAATTTTACCATCTAAAGAAAGGCTAATATCTTTGTGGTGGCGTAGACCCCGACTTGCAAAATAACTAATGCTTTAGATGGCTGAGAACAACATCGTGAGTTAACAACTCGAAGAGGAAAGTAAATTTTTATTATCTACATACACTCATTCCACACGGCTTTGGGCAGGGGGCACTATGTGCATATACCAACTTTTGTGTGCGTTTGGATGTATGTAGCCTACTTTAAGATAGGAATTTACAGGTGTTTTATAGAGGAAAGGTAGTGAAATATTTTGAGATGTGCAAATAAAAATCACTTTTGGGGCAATTTTTAGTTTAGAGGCGAGGGAATCTCGCGGGAAAATCCGCGCGCACTAAACCTATGGCGGGAATACAAGGGTACCCAAATAGGATTCGGGACTAATAGACAAAGAGGGAAAGATATACTTGACTGGTCAAGGAAATAGAAGAATATTACACGCGGAGATAGCCGCGCGCACTAAACCAGTGCAGGTGCCTAATCTTAACAAACAGCACTTTTTGGTGGTTGGGTGTTCTTAGGTCGTTCCTTGGTTCTTCTTTGGTTTCTCCTTGGTCTTTTACCCGAGGAGGATAGGGAGGGAACAAAGGGAGGAAATCTTAATATTTGTACTATGGGAACAAAAAAAGCGCATCGCTGCGCTTTTTAAGTATGAACTATGAGTTATTAGTGATAAGTTACTCCAGGACTTTGAGGGCTTTGCCCACTTTAATAAAGGCATCGATACCACGATCCAATTGCTCTGTCGTATGAGCAGCAGAGAGTTGGACACGGATACGCGCCTGACCTTGTGGTACTACTGGGTAGTAGAAGCCCGTCACATAGATTCCCTCCTCTTGTAATGCAGCCGCGAACTCTTGGCTCAAACGTGCATCATAGAACATCACCGCGCAGATAGCAGACTCTGTTGGTTTGATATCAAAGCCTGCTGCTTTCATCTTGGTAATGAAGTACTCGGTGTTCGCATGCAAACGGTCCTGTAACTCGTTGCTGCGAGTGAGAATCTCAAAGGTCTTCAATCCAGCTGCGGCAATCAATGGAGGAATAGAGTTGGAGAAGAGGTATGGACGGCTGCGTTGGCGGAGCAAGTCGATAATCTCTTTCTTACCCGTGGTGAAACCACCTACAGAACCACCAAAGGCTTTGCCCAAGGTACCTGTGATAATCTCAATCTTACCGCGGAGATCATAACGCTCGGTCACGCCGTGACCCGTCTTGCCTACCACACCCGCTGAGTGGCTCTCGTCCACCATCACGAGGGCATCGTATTTCTTTGCCAACTCGTAAATCTTATCCAGTGGGCAGACATTGCCGTCCATGGAGAACACACCGTCGGTAGCGATGATGCGGAAACGTTGCGCTTGCGCTTTCTTGAGTTGCTCCTCGAGGTCTGTCATATCGCCGTTGGCATAGCGATAACGCACTGCCTTACAGAGGCGTACACCATCAATGATAGAGGCATGGTTGAGGGCATCCGAGATGATCGCATCTTGATCGGTCAAAAGGGGTTCGAACAAACCGCCATTGGCATCAAAGCAAGCAGCATAGAGGATGGTGTCCTCGGTGCCGAAGAAGTCAGAGATGGCTTGCTCCAATTGCTTGTGGGTATCTTGCGTACCACAAATGAAACGCACGGATGCCATACCATAGCCACGAGCGTCCATGCGATCTTTGGCTGCCTGGATAAGCTCTGGGTTGTCTGCCAAACCGAGGTAGTTATTGGCGCAGAAGTTGATGACATCCTTACCGCCTTCTACCTGAATAGCAGAGGATTGAGAGGTGATGATTACGCGTTCGTTTTTATACAATCCTGCCTCCTTGATTTCTTCGAGGATACCTTGCAGGTGTTTTTGAAAATCAGTGTACATGTTTTGTGTTTAGTGAACGGCGCGAAGCGCCTACTGTTTAGTGTTTATACGATTCCTTGTTCGAGCATGGCTTGGGCTACCTTCATGAAGCCTGCGATGTTAGCACCCTTCACGTAGTCGATAGAGCCATCTGCTTGGCGACCGAACTTCACGCATTGCTCGTGGATAGACTCCATAATCTGGTGCAAACGTGTATCCACCTCTTGTGCTGTCCAGCTGAGGTGCTCGCAGTTCTGTGTCATCTCCAAGCCCGAGGTAGCCACCCCCCCTGCGTTCACTGCCTTACCAGGAGCAAAGAGTACGCCATTGTGTTGGAAGTAGTGAATAGCACCAGGTTGGCACCCCATATTACTTACCTCGCAGCAGCACCAGCAGCCGTTAGCCTTGAGTTCTTTGGCATCGTCCTCGCTAAGCTCGTTTTGGAATGCACATGGGAGAGCAATATCGCAAGGTACTGACCATGCTTTCTTGCCTGCGGTGAAGTGTGCTTTCTCTGGGAACTTATCCGCCATGTCTTGCACCTTATTGCGGTTGCTTGAACGCATAACAAGCATATAGTCAATCATCTCAGGAGTGATACCCTCTGGAATAGCGCATACGCCGTCAGGACCAGAGATAGCCACTACCTTCGCACCAAGTTCGGTAGCCTTTTGTGCAGCACCCCAAGCCACGTTGCCGAAGCCAGAGATAGCCACAGTCTTGCCCTCGATAGACTTGCCTGCCTCGTGAAGAAGGTGCTCGGTGAAATAGAGTGCACCATAGCCCGTTGCCTCTGGACGGAGGATAGAGCCACCCCATGTCATACCCTTACCAGTGAGCACGCCAGTGTGGTATTGACGAGCGAGTTTTTGGTACATACCATTGAGGAAACCAATCTCGCGACCGCCTACGCCTACGTCACCTGCAGGAACATCGGTGTCCACACCGATATTGTGCCAGAGTTCAAGCATGAAGGCCTGGCAGAAACGCATAATTTCTGCATCAGACTTGCCCACTGGGTCGAAGTCAGAACCACCCTTTGCACCGCCCATAGGCAATGTGGTAAGAGCGTTCTTGAAAGTTTGCTCAAAGCCCAAGAACTTGAGCATACTGGGGTTAACAGCTTTATGGAAACGCAATCCGCCTTTGTAAGGACCAATGGCAGAGTTGAATTGCACACGATAACCGAGGTTGGTTTGTACCTCGCCTTGGTCGTCCACCCATGTCACGCGGAAAGTGAAGATACGATCTGGTTCCACCATACGCTCCACGATTTTGGCTTTCTCGTACTCAGGATGTTGGTTGTACACTTCCTCGATGGATACAAGGACTTCTTCTACGGCTTGCAGATACTCTGCCTCGCCTGGGTGCTTTGCAGCAAGATGCTGCATGATGTCCGTTACTTTCATTGTAGTAATATTTTAAAGGTTGTTGTTTACTTTTGGCATCTGGAATCCGGAAACCGGGATCCAATACTCAGTGGGCATGATTTAATTTCGGGTGCAAAGGTACTACTTTTTTTGCAAATACACAAAGAATGTAGTGCCTTTTTCTGATGTTTGGAAACATATTTTTCCACCACTTCCTTCTACGATATTCTTCGAAATAGGCATTCCGAGACCTGCACCCGTGTTTTTGGTCGTAAAGTTAGGCACAAACACTTTCTCTTGCATTTCCATAGGAATACCAGGTCCGTTGTCGGAGAAAGAAATTTTTACCCATTGTTTGCCAGGATTGAGTCCTTCCGCCTCTATAGTCTTCTTATTGGCATTTTTCAGGATGATAATGATATCGCTATCGGGTCGTCCTTCCATAGCTTGTAACGCATTTCGTAGGATATTATTGAATACTTGCGTTATTTGATCCGCATCTGCCATCACCATAACACCGCTCTCTGGTCCCACGTATCGAATGGGTACTTGGTTGGGATTATTGCGCATAAGCATAATGAACTTATGTAATTTATCCGCCACATCCACTTTGGTAGGATTCACCTCTGGCATCTTAGCAAATGACGAGAAGGATTTGGCTATATGGCTCAAATTGTCAATCTGATCAATAAGTAACTGCGTAGAGCGGTTGAAGTACTCATTGAATCGCTCTGTACCCTTGGTGCGTTGCAACTGTTGCAGGGTCAGTTTCATCGGCGTGAGCGGATTATTAATCTCATGCGCTACCTGTCGAGCCATGGTGCGCCACGCCGTCTCACGTTCCGTGCGCGCTAATCGTTCGGTAGATTCTGCCAAGGCGTCCATCATCTGATTGTATTGCGTTACGATTTCACCTACCTCATCCGAAAATTCATAATCAATATGCTGACTTTTTTCACCCATACGATACTTTTTGATTTGATTAGTGACCATTCCGAGTGAAGATGTAAGCATATGCGAAAATCCCCACACAATCAAAATAGCAATCAATAGAAGCAATATATATAAAGGTATCAATCTTACCATAAAATTCTCAACATGTGCAGTAATCTCGCTCTGCGATATAAAGCTCGGCAAAGCGATGTATCCAATCGTAGCATAATTACCATTGACAAACTCTGTATATGCAGATAAATAGCGAACATTGCCCAGTTGCTCGTACTGCACCAACGTGGCATTATCCGTAAAGAATGGTTCGGGCGCCACATGTTTGGGGAGTAATCCCATATTAAATAGTTGAGGAGTAGAAGTGCCTATCAATCTTCCATTAGAATCATACACATGGATATCTGTCTCAAACACAAAACTCATATCTCGCAAGTCTATATTCAGCGCCATCGTATTAGCAGGAGAGAGCGTAAAATCCCAAAAATACATATCCTGCAATGCCATCTGTACGTATTTGGCTTTTTTACTCAATCGTAATTGTTGGTTCTCAATAAACATCTTACTGATAAATTCTACCGAAACCAAAAATATAGAAAACAATATAACCAACACCAATGGGGTCAGCACCATTTGAAATTTTCCAGCCAGTTTCATCCTGCGAAAACCACGATATTTGACCAAACTGAAAACTGCAACAAACAGCAATATACCAATCATTGTGCCAATGATGATATAATACATTCGCAGTTTAGCTTGGGCAGAAGCTTGCTCTTGTTGGTCTGCAGCCAAGATGGCTTGATATGAAAAATTTTCTATCACCTCGTTCGTGACAGAAGCCTGCTCCCGCTGAGATCGCTCCGTAATAGAAAAAAGATATAGCCCATCACATGAATAGATTGGCAAACTATTATTTTCCGATTGGTGAAAAGTCAATTCCCAATCTTCATTACCATGAAAAGGTGCTATAAAACGATTATGAAGCAATGTGGTGGTTACTGAATAATTGTATTTGATTGGTATTGCAACCAATAGTTTGTATTCACCTATCTGCTTTCTGCAACAAATACCTTGTGCATTATCCCATTGCGAAAAATACCACTGATCGTGTATATCCCATTTGATACGTTCGGAAGAACTCAACCACGCATTCGACCAAAAGACTAACTGCTGACCTTTATATATATAAAAGAGTATATTCTCATCTTCTTGAGCATAGTGCCAAATAGATTCAAAATTATTCTCTTCTATGGCTGTAGATAGATATACCATCAATTCATTAGCCCGACGTTGTTGTTGGTGCAAAGTGCGCTGCAACGTCTTGCTTTCAATCGCCAAATTGTGACAAGAGCACAATCCTAAAACGAAAAAAGATAGTATCAGTATAATAAAATTTCGTTTCATGCTGCAAAAATACTACTTTTTTTGCATATTTGCAAATTTTTCTGTACTTTTGCACCCAAATTACAAATTGCAAGTTATCTATTATGGCACATATCTTTACATCATTACTATTAGGTTTCTTGATGATTATTGACCCTTGCACACTTTTTACAAGTATTGCAGCCATTGGGTATATTGACAAAGAAATCAACAACCGTCGCAAGGTACTGCTCAACGGGCTAATGTTCGTATTGGGTAAGTTAGCTACGTACACGCTTCTGGCGACACCTTTTATTATGGGTGCGCGCACAGAGGGTATTAAACATTTCCTACATCATTGGGGCGAACCTATGCTGGCAGCATTCATGATTATTTGCGGCGTACTATTGCTATTCACAGGTCGCCATCACCACGAGCACGACCATGGCATGAGCAAATGGCTGAAGAATGTGGATAGCCAGAGCAGCGGTTTTTGGTCGTTTATGCTGGGAATCTTCTTTGCTATTGCATTCTGCCCCCACCGATTGATCTATTTCTTCACGATGATTGACATAGCCATCACCCTACCCTTCTCTTGGAACTGGCTCCTACCTATCGTTTTTGGCTTGGGAACGGGACTGCCTATCATGATTATCGCATGGCTTATCTCATATAGCGCCGTTTCCATCAATACGCTCACCAGCAAACTCCACTCGGTGGAGAAATGGGTGCGCTATATTTCGGCAGTGTTGTTTATCGGCTTTGGTATCTACTTATGTGTACACCTTTTGACCCACAACCATAATCATGACTGCGACTGCGAGCAGCATTACCAACACGTACATCAGAGCCTATAGCGAAGCGTTCACTAAACACTGTAATGAGCAGCCCTTTCTTTCGTTTTAAGCAATTTACGGTATGGCACGATCGTTGCGCCATGAAAGTAGGCACCGATGGTGTCCTCCTCGGTGCATGGTGCCCATTGCCATCACAGAAGCATCACCACATGCGCGTGCTGGACATAGGTGTAGGTAGTGGATTGATTGCACTGATGATTGCACAGCGATTACACCAAAGAGGAGACATATTCTCCGTTTTGGGAATAGATATAGACCACGCTGCGGTGGAACAAAGTATAATCAACTTCCGCCAATCACCATGGGCAGATAATCTGGCGAGCCAAGCATATCGATTACAAGATATGCAATCGCAACAAGCATTTGACTTGATTGTCAGCAACCCACCTTATTTTCAAGAGAGTCTGAAGAACCCTAACGCGCAACGTGCCACAGCACGTCATACAGATACGCTCAGGTATGCCGAACTGATTCAGCATGCAGCACGATTATTAAAAAGAGATGGCACATTGGCATTAATTTTGCCCTTTGAGGCTAAGGAAGAAATCATAACGTTAGCACAAGCGTGCCAACTTTACCCGACACACATTACTCACGTACATAGCAAACCTGCCAAACCTGCCAAACGTATCCTCATAGCGCTTTCACCCATACCCGATAACCAATATCCAATAACCGATATGATGTATATCGAATCAGCAGACTCCCCTCGCAGCGAAGAATATAAAGAACTAACCAAGGACTTTTATCTATAAAAACCACCACGCATGGTTGTTAATTACACAAAAACAAATTGAATCGTTGTGTATCTCAAAAAAAAGTAGTATCTTTGCAGCCAATTTGATGTTGTATATATAATATGCAGTATTCTGTAGTAAAACTGAAATATCTATTCCAAGACACATGGCAACAAGACTTGTTCGAACAAGACTTGTGCGACTTGGGTTTTGAGGTGTTTGATGGTGAGAATGCCTATATTCAGACCAGCGCTTTAGAGGAAAACCAGGAGGCGCTGGATGCTTTGATTGGCAATACTGAAGGCGTATCGCTTCTCAGCATAGAGGAGTGTGAAGACATCAACTGGAACGCCACTTGGGAGGCCGAGCACGAGATCGTGGAACTGCCTATGGGTGTACGCATCACCCCTCATTGCGCTTTTGGAGCGGGACATCACGAGACAACCAGCATGATGATTGAGGCACTCATGGAGGCACAAGAGCAAGGCTACTTCGCGCAGGAGCGCCACGTATTGGACATGGGTTGCGGTACGGGTGTGTTAGGCATCATGGCTAAGAAATGCGATGCAACCAGCGTAGTGGCTGTGGATATAGATGACAAGAGCGTGGCTAACACACTGGAGAACGCCGAAGCCAACGGTGTGACACTTGATGTGCGCTTGGGCAGTACTCCACCCGATGGCGCATATGACCTGATACTGGCGAATATACACCGCAATATATTAGTAGAACACATGCCCGCGTATGCGAAGGTACTCAAGGACGGTGGCGAACTATGGCTGAGCGGATTTTATGCCGAAGATATTCCGCATTTAACGAAAGCAGCAGAAGCCGCAGGATTGCACCATGTAGAAACACGCAACACGAACGAATGGCAATGGCTAAGATTGAAGAAATGAGTACTATTTGCGCCATATCAACCCCATACGGCAGCGGCGGAATAGCCGTGGTACGCGTGAGCGGTGAGTCTGCTATACAGATAGTGGACACCCTGTTTCATGGGCGTAAGTCGCTCACGGAAGCCAAAGCATATACCGTGCATTATGGGGAGATTAAAAAGCCTACCCCCATCCCCTCCCTAAAGGGAAGGGAGAACAATGAGCAGGAGATTCTTGACCAAGTATTGGTGAGTATCTTCCGTGCGCCTCATTCGTTTACGGGCGAGGATGTGGTGGAGATAGCTTGCCACGGCAGCATGTATATCCAGCAAACGCTCCTGCAATGGCTTGTGGATGCAGGTTGCCAACTGGCGAAAGCAGGCGAGTTCACCCAACGCGCTTTCCTCAACGGCAAGATGGACCTCACCGAAGCCGAAGCCGTAGCCGACCTGATTGCTGCACAAACGAAAGCCGAAAAAGACTTAGCACTCAGCCAATTGCGCGGTGGCATATCCAACGAGTTGGCTATGCTCAGAGAGCGACTACTGACCTTCACTTCGCTCGTAGAACTGGAGTTGGACTTCGCCGACCACGAGGAACTGGAGTTCGCTGACCGCAGCGAGCTGTTTGCCCTCGCACAAGAAATAGACAACACCATTGGCAGATTAGTCGGCTCTTTCAAAACAGGTAACGCGATCAAGCAAGGTATTCCTGTGGCGATTATCGGTGCACCTAATGTAGGCAAGTCCACGTTGCTCAATGCTTTGCTCGGCGAAGAGCGCGCCATCGTGAGCGATATTCAGGGTACTACCCGAGACACGGTAGAGGACACATTGGTGTTGGACGGCATGCTCTTCCGCTTCATTGATACTGCGGGCTTGCGCCAAACGGAAGACACAATAGAGAACTTAGGCATTGAGCGTAGCCGTCAGGCAGCCCAAAAGGCAGCAGTACTCATTCACCTGCAAGATGCCACGGAGCCAGTGGACATATTGTCCGAATTGGACGATGTAAACGAAAAGAAGATTATACAAGTATATAATAAGGTGGACCTATTGCCTCAATACCCGATAGCCGATAGCCAATCGCCAATCGCCATCTCCGCCAAGAGTGGCAATGTAGAGGTGCTGAAGCAACAGTTAATCAACTTTGCTCGCGAGCAGTACGATACACGCAACGCGGTGACAATCAGCAACACACGCCACTATGAGGCATTGGTTCGCGCACAGGAGGCTATCCTACGCGTACAAGAGGGACTGCAAATGCAAATCAGCGGTGAGTTCCTCAGCATGGACCTGCAAGACTGCCTTTCCGCCCTCGGCGAAATAACAGGACAAATCACTTCACAAGAAGTACTCAATAATATTTTCAGCAAGTTCTGTATCGGTAAATAAAATTATTTACTATTTAACCATGTACAGTGTATAATCATATACAACAGGATGGAGATACCGCATGAAAATAACCAAATTGCCAAATGGTAAAATAAATTGTAAATTGTAAATCGTCAAATAGTAAATTATCTTTATGAGAAAGAAAATAAATATATTATTAGGTGCATTGATAGCCCTATTGGGTGGATGCAAGAGTCAAAAAGACATGCCCATACAGAGCGAAAGAATCATGGTCATGTATGGTCCGCCTGCGTATTTCCAACAGCAATTAAACCAGCAACAGGAGACACAGCAGTCTGTCCCCACTTCGCAAGAAACCCCACAAGAGAATAACGAGGCAAATGATACGTTGCCCAATAATATGTAAATCGTAAATTGTCAAATCGTAAATTAACATGATATACTCCATGACTGGCTACGGCAAAGCAGAGTGCTTGGTAGCCAACAACAAGAAACTGGTTGTAGAAATCAAGAGTCTCAACTCCAAATCCTTGGATCTCAGCGTGCGCATTGCCCCACAACTGCGCAGCAAGGAACTGGAGATTCGCACCCTCATTGCGCAACGCCTGGAGCGCGGTAAACTTGATTTGAGTATCTACTACCAAGACGCAGCGCAAGGCGAAGAGGCAAGCAATTTTGCTCCTATCAACCGCGAGGCGTTTGCCTACTACTACCGCGAACTCATAGCCCTGCAAAAGGAATTGGGTTGGGCGAACAACCAAGATATGGTATCAGCTATCCTGCGTATGCCCGATGTCACGAAGGTGCAAGACTCCAGCGAGGTAAACGAGGAGGAATGGGCAGTAGCACTGCAAACTATTGAGGAGGCGCTTAAACAGTTCAATGCTTTCCGCCAGCAAGAGGGCGCCTCGCTCTATCAGATGTTCTGCGAGAAGTTGGATGCTATTGCTGCCTTGCTGGCAGAGGTAGAGCCCTACGAGCAAAGTCGAGTGGAGAAAATCAAAGCGCGCATTGAGGCTAACTTGGAGCAACTATCCGCCAACACCCAGCAAGCCATTGACCGCAACCGTCTGGAGCAAGAGATGATTTATTACATTGAGAAACTCGATATCAACGAGGAGAAAGTGCGTTTGACCAACCACCTGAAGTACTTCCGCGAAACCATGAGCGAGACAACTGGAGTCGGCAAAAAACTCGGCTTTATTGCCCAAGAGATGGGTCGCGAGATCAACACCTTAGGCAGCAAGAGCAACCAAAGCGAGATGCAGATTATCGTGGTGAAGATGAAAGACATCCTTGAGCAAATCAAAGAACAAGTGCTGAATGTGTTGTAAAGAATTTACAATTTAACGATTTACAATGTACAATTGATGTACAATTTTCTTATTTAGTTATTTACTATCGCCGTTTATGTTTCCAAGCATAGATGGCGATTTTTGTACACCATTTATCAAAAAGTGCTTTTTCTTAAGATTTCCATCTCTTTTCCCTCTCTTATACCTTGCCTAAATCCACCGACCGACGAGCGGGAGACGAACGAGAGAACTCCGACTCAACTCCCTGTGACTAAACCTGAAAAAGGTTGACTCGATTACTGATATATAATCTTAAAAAACGTACTTTTTTGACTCGTTTCCTGAAAAGGTTGACTGGAGTCCTAAAAAGGTTGACTCTTTGAAAGAGGATGCAAAGATACTACATTCTTTTGACATATGCAAATTTGCCATTAAACCTATTCCTTTAACTTTTGAAAATTATCTGTTATATTGGTACACCTGCGCAGGTGTACGCATCCCAAGATTAAGGTGTGGACGCAATGTATTATAGGTATGTACTGCATGATCCACTAATGGTATAGCTTCTTGTAAATTCCTCGGTGTTGGCAATGGATCAAGAAACTCATTCTTAATAATACCATTCACTCGCTCTGCCATGCCATTTTCTGTAGGATCGCTATCCTCAGTCATACTGATACGTATGTGATGAGATTTTAGTTTAAGTACATAGTCATTACAACAGTATTGTAA
>JAZREU010000024.1:0-5980 GCA_045660925.1 Paludibacteraceae bacterium
GAGTTGGCATACCTGAACGCTGGTGTACGTATCACCTTGACCGACATGCGCGAGAAGAACGAGGACGGCACATTCAAAGGCGAGGTGTTCTACTCAGAGGAAGGATTGAGCGAGTTCGTTCGTTATATCGACGGCACCCGCACACCGCTGATTAGCGAGGTGATTCACTTGAATACCGAGAAATACGGTACTCCAGTAGAGGTGGCAATCCTCTATAACACCGATTTCAACGAGAATGTACACAGCTATGTAAACAATATCAACACCATCGAGGGTGGTACACACGTGGCAGGTTTCCGCGCTGCTTTGACTCGCGTGATGAAGAAATACGCCGACGAGAGCAAGATGCTGGAGAAAGCCAAGCTGAAAGACAAAGATGGTAATGCGAATATCGATGCGAACGACTTCCGCGAGGGTTTGACCGCTATCATCAGCGTGAAGGTGGCAGAGCCACAGTTTGAGGGTCAAACGAAGACCAAGTTGGGTAACTCAGAGGTAGCAGGTATGGTGTCTTCTGCTGTGAGCGAGGCATTGACTAACTACTTGGAGGAGCACCCAGAGGATGCAAAGAAGATCGTAGAGAAAGTAATCTTGGCAGCACAAGCGCGTATTGCTGCGCGTAATGCTCGCCAAAGCGTACTCAGAAAGTCGCCTTTGGGCGGTGGTGGTTTGCCAGGAAAATTGGCAGACTGCGAGAGCAAAGACCCAGCGGAATGCGAGTTGTTCCTCGTGGAGGGAGATTCTGCGGGTGGTACCGCAAAGACAGGTCGCGACCGTAAGATTCAAGCGATTCTTCCATTGCGCGGTAAGATCTTGAACGTGGAGAAAGCCATGGAGCACAAAGTGTTTGAGAGCGAGGAGGTAAGAAATATCTTCACTGCATTGGGTATCACTTTTGGTACAGAGGAGGATCCTAAGGCGTTGAATCTGAGCAAGCTGCGCTATAACAAAGTAATCATCATGGCCGATGCCGATGTGGATGGTGCGCACATTGCCACACTGATTATGACATTGTTCTTCCGCCATATGAAAGAGGTGATTGAGCAAGGCCACTTGTTCATCGCAATGGCTCCGCTGTACTTGTGCTCGAAAGGTAGCTACAAAGAGTACTGCTGGAACGATCAACAACGTTTGGACTTCATCATGAAGCATTGCGGCGGCGATGAGAAGTTGGTGAAGACACAACGCTACAAAGGTCTTGGTGAGATGAGTGATGAGCAATTGTGGGAGACCACGATGGACCCAGCTCGCCGATTGTTGAAGCAAGTGACTATCGAGAACGCTGCTGAGGCAGATCGCACTATCGCTATGTTGATGGGTGACGATGTGGCTCCTCGTCGTGAGTTCATTGAGAAGAATGCTACTTACGCGAAGATTGATGCGTGATAGACCGCTTCGCTGTTAGAAGTTAGATATATGAAAATAGCTGTATATTGTAGCGCAAAGGATCGTATCCCCGAGGAGTATTTGGCTCTGGGTGATGTGCTGGGCAAGTGGATTGCCGAGGCAGGGCATACCCTGGTGTATGGCGGTGCTACAGGTGGCCTGATGACCCGTGTGAGCAATGCCGCTAAAGCGGCTGGAGGAATAGTCGAAGGCGTTATTCCACAACGAATCATCCAAGCCAAACGCATGGCAGACAACTGTGACACACTCTATGTGGTGAATAATATGTGTGAGCGCAAGCAGAAAATGAAGGACTTGGCAGATTGCTTCGTCTGCCTGCCTGGCAGCTACGGCACACTCGACGAAATGATGGACGTAGTGGCAAGTGGCACAGTGGATGAACATCGCAAACCATGCTTCGTGCTCAACTATAAGGGCTTTTACGAGGGACTAAAAATTCAAGCTGAACACATGCGACAACTATCTTTTCTGCCTAAAGAGGAACATTATGCACCACAATTTGCAGATACAATAGAGCAATTAATAGACAAATTAAAACAGATAAAACTTAAAAACAAATAAATCTATGCAAACAACAAAAATGCTAACCACCAAGGCATATGAGCAGTGGTTGACAGAGCAAGCGCAAATCATTACTCGCTATCGCCAAGTAGAGAAAAGCGATATTCTCGCAGAGTACAACAACCTAAAGAAAGTAGTAGAGTCAACTGATTTTCAAGCTAAGAAAACAGAATTGACCAATACACGCTATGCCGATACTCAAGAAGGTAAGATCATGGCTAAGTATGGACAATTAAAATGGAACTCTACAGTTATTTTATATAACCTGCTCAAAAAAGAGGCGTGGAAAGAGAAATCCGAAGTAGTTGAATTTTTAGCCTTAACAGAGCAAATTCAAACACCCGAGTTTCAACAAGCAAATGCCTTTTGGAAGAATCCTAAACGTTGGCTTACTACCGAAGAGGGACAACAAGAGCAACGTTATAATGCTCTGGCAAAACATGAAGATATTATATTCTTTTTAGCACACACCGAAAAGGAAGTGGCTGAGTTAGAGAGCTACAAAATGGTTTGGGCTGAAGAATTTGAAACCGCACAAATGTCTAATACATGGCAAACAGGTTTCCTCTACCCAAGTAAAGAACTCAAGGCTAACCATTCTCATGTAAATGAACTACAAGCTTATACACAAGGCAAGAACACACAAGTGGCTAATCGCGTGTTGAGTATCTTGACCAAAAAGGAAAAGATGAACGCATCAGCATGGCATCCAACCAAGGGTATGATTATGCAGGACTTTGCTTTTACCAGCGATGTATGGCATACAGCTAAGGCTATAGCTCCTCAGGCTGGTGTGCTACAAGCCAAAGTGCGTCTTGCAGGAAAAGCAAAACATGTAATCTGCTTGACCACTGCCAATGCAAAAAAATCAATCCACATACTTCCTGCTGACCAACAACTCAAAGAGGCTATCTATACCGTCGTTTGGAACGAGAAAGAGGTAGTTAACTATGTGAATAATCAAGAGGTTGCTCGCAGCAAAAACCCATTAGCGGGCGAAGAACTTCACCTATTGGTACGTGGCTATCTGCCTGAAAATCAAAAAGCAGGTGCTGGCCAATTGGATATTGATTGGGTACGCATATATACAAAGTAATTTGGCATCCGGAAGCCGGGAACCGGAAACCAGATGCCGGAAACCATAAAAATTAAAGGATTATGTTTCTCATAGCAGGACCTTGTGCCATAGAGAGTCGCGACATAGTGCTTCAAACCGCTGAAAGACTGAAGCAAGTATGTGAGCGACTGGGTATAATCTTGTACTTCAAGTCGTCGTATGACAAAGCCAACCGCACCAGTATATCGGAACGTGGGGTGGGTATGGAAGCCGGATTGCGGATTTTGCAAGAAGTGAAGTCAACCTTCGGTCTGCCCATCTTGACGGATGTGCATGAGTCGTGGCAATGTGCTCCTGTGGCAGAAGTGGCAGATGTGTTGCAGATACCTGCTTTTCTTTCTCGTCAAACCGATTTGTTGGTGGCTGCGGCTCAAACGGGCAAGGTGGTCAATGTGAAGAAAGGTCAGTTTATGGCGCCTTGGGATATGCGCGGAGCAATCGCTAAGATCGAAGCTAACCATCCACTTGCATCATCGCCCAATAGCCTTATCGCCTCAAAAAGTATCTGGCTCACGGAGCGCGGAAGCAGTTTTGGATATGGCAACCTGATTGTGGATATGACTTCGTTGGTGAAGATGCGCGAGTATGGTTATCCTGTGGTGTTTGATGCAACGCACTCCGTACAACAACCCAGTAGTCAGGCAGGTGTGACAGGCGGCAATCGCGAGATGGTGCCGCACTTGATTCGTGCTGCGGTGGCAGTAGGGATAGACGGACTATTCTTGGAGGTACATCCAGAACCAGAAAAAGCTATTTCGGATGCAGCTAACCAAGTGCGACTGAGCGATGTGGAGAAGATTCTACAACAAGCATTGGCCATTGAGCAGGTAATAAGGTGAGAGGCTAAAGGTTAAAGGCAAGAATTATATGTACGCAAAGAGAGCAAAAGAGATCTTCGACGAAGAGATTCGTGAGTTAGAGAAACTAAAAAACAGTATTGATGCGACTTTTGACCAAGTGGTAGATGTACTCTATCATTGTGCGGGCAAAGTGGTGATGATGGGTATTGGCAAAACTGGTATCATTGCCCATAAGATGGCAGCATCATTTGCCTCTACAGGTACTCCCTCTATCTTTGTGAATGCAGCGGAAGCCGTGCATGGCGATTTGGGTATGATCAATGCCAATGATGTGGCAATACTGGTAAGTAATAGTGGCGCAACCAATGAGATACTCAATATCATAGATCCTCTTCATCGTTTGGGTTGTACCATCATAGCCATGACAGGGCATATGGATTCGCCTTTGGCAAAGCGTGCTGACTACGCTCTCTCTATCCACGTGGATACGGAGGCATGTCCATTGGGTTTGGCACCTACAACATCCACCACAGCCACTTTGCTGATGGGCGATGCGCTGATGGTTTGTCTGATGGAGATGCGACAGTTTAAGGCAGATGATTTTGCACTCTATCATCCAGGCGGAGCGTTGGGCAGAAAACTATTAGGGCGTGTGCATAATGTGATGAATAGCAATGTGCCTCGTGTGACTACTAATGCGTCTTTCCGCGATGTCGTGTGCGAGATGACTGACAAACATCTGGGAATGACCATGGTGTATGATCAACAAACAGAGGGCAAGTGTATTGGTATTATTACTGATGGTGATATCCGCCGTGCAATACAAAAGTATAATGATGTACATATCACGGCTGAAGAGATTATGACACCATCCTACAAACATATAACTAAAGATGCGCTTCTAACTGATGCACTGGCAATAATGGACACCTATAATATTACTACCCTGGCGGTGACCGAAACCGAAAGGAATAGCGAAATTATAGGCATTATTTCTATTCACCATATAATTGACTTTAAGTAATTTTGAATTAACAAAATGATTATTCATTTACCTAAAAATATTTCACGCGCCTGTGCGCAGGGGTATGCAGATAACGTAGGTGCTTTATGTTTGGAGAAGCCAGATTGTTTTGTGCTTATTACCAATCATACTGTAAAAAATGTACCTGCTGAACTGCAAGAAATAGTGATTGGTCATTGGGTGTTTCCAACGGATATGCAACTCTCTTCGCGTATGTATGTAGCTGAAACACACAGTGTTAAAATAGGCGACACGTATATAGGTGGGGATGGTAAGAACCAGCTTATGATAGCTGGCCCCTGTGCAGTAGAGAGTCGTGAACAGATTGAGCAATCCTGCCAAATGCTCAAGGAGCAAGGTATCCGTGTCCTTCGTGCAGGCTGCTATAAGCCACGCACGTCGCCCTATACATTCCGCGGATTGGGTGAGGATGGGCTCAAACTCCTTGCCGAGATGCGCGAGAAATATGGACTGCTCATTGCTACCGAGATGCGAGATGCTACGCATGCGGATAAGGTGGTAGAGTATGCGGATATAGTGCAGGTGGGTGCTAAGTCAATGTACGACCACGGTCTGCTGACAGCAGCGGGACAATCGGGCAAGCCAGTGATACTGAAGCGCGGTTTTGGTTCGACACTGCAGGAATTGGTTAATTGTGCCGATTTTATCATGAGTTGTGGCAATAATCAGGTGATTCTTTGTGAGCGTGGTATTCGCAGTTTTGAGACCAATACTCGTTTTACACTCGATTTGTGTGGCGTAGCATGGTTGAAAGAGCACTGTAATCTGCCTATTATCCTTGACCCAAGTCATGCAATGGGTTATGCTTATGGTATAGCCGATTTGGCGCGTGCTTGTACGGCGATGGGGGTAGATGGTTTGTTGATATGTACGGTTCGCTACAACTAATCGCTACTGTTGTAGGCAAGAATCTTGTATAAGAAAGGTAATCAATATTGATATAATAAAGCGCTATGTAGTTGATACATAGCGCTTTATCGTGGAAGTGGCGGGAATCGAACCCGCGTCCAAACAAGGAACCAATATGCTTTCTACACGCTTATCTTGGCC
>JAZREU010000025.1:0-104174 GCA_045660925.1 Paludibacteraceae bacterium
TCCATCACCATCCCCAATAGCGTAACGAGCATTGGAGAGTATGCTTTCTATGGTTGCTCCTCCCTCACGTCCATCACCATCCCCAATAGCGTGACGAGCATTGGAGAGAGGGCTTTCGCTGCTTGCTCCTCCCTTAGCTCCATCACCATCCCCAATAGCGTAACGAGCATTGGAGAGAGTGCTTTCCGTGGTTGCTCCTCCCTCACGTCCATCACCATCCCCAATAGCGTAACGAGCATTGGAGAGTATGCTTTCTATGGTTGCTCCTCCCTCACGTCCGTCACTATCGGCAATAGCGTGACGAGCATTGGAGAGAGGGCTTTCTCTAGTTGCTCCTCCCTCACCTCCATCACCATCCCCAATAGCGTAACGAGCATTGGAGGTGGTGCTTTCGAAGATTGCTCTTCCCTCACCTCCGTTACCATCCCCAACAGCGTGACAAGTATTGGATGGTATGCTTTCTCTGGTTGCTCCTCTTTGAAAACAGTAATTTGTAAAGCAGTATTGGTTCCAAGCACAAATAGTAATGCTTTCGAGAATGTTGCAACGTCATCTGCTATTCTATATGTACCTGATGAAGCAGTAGATATTTATAAGTACATGGATCCATGGGATAAATTTGGAACTATTTTGCCAATCAGTCAATTGCCAACCGATGTAGAAAATGTACAAACTATTGGTGGCATGGATCCTTCTAAGAAAAAGCTTATTCGTGATGGACAAGTAGTTATCCTTCACAACGATAAGTCCTATAATATTATGGGACAGGAAATAAAATAATACAGACAAAATTATATTTCCCTCACCCTGCAAGTCAATCAATTTGCAGGGTGAGGTTTTATATTGTCGTGTAGATTGTCGTTCTTCTTGCTCGTATAAATGCTCAAATACTCCTTCGGCAAGGGTTCGGTATCCCTTCGGGAAATGGGGGAGGCTCGGCGGGGAGGTTATAGATACTATAGCGAAAGGATAGGATATAGATGTGCTACGGAAAGTATAGTGATGTGATGACGAAGGTATTCTATGAACCCGTCAAGAACCCGTTATGAACCCGTAACAGGTAGCATGCCGATAAGGTTCGTTTAGGGAAACTATCTACCGCTTATCCACCCGATAGGGGAAAGAAAATTATAAGAAAATCGCAGTTGAAAGTAAACTTTTGCTCATTTTTCTTGTGTATATGCAAAAAATCTTGTACCGCGCTTTCCGTGGTGGCGAACCAAGCATTGATGCGCTGCTCAAACGCGACGGAATAACCCCCGTTAAACAATAAAAAAGGGTAAAAAACAGGTTTACTGCTGTTAAATATAGTGATTGCCATTTGTGTTTTTTGCACAAATGGCAATTTTATTTGCATATGTCAAAAAAAAGTAGTACCTTTGCAGGCTGCTAATTGTATGTAGCCCCAAAAAACTTAAATTGTAAAATATATCGTTATGCAAGAATATCATCAACCAAAGAATTTTGCACTTATAGGTGCCGCGGGTTATATAGCCCCTCGCCACATTAGAGCGATTGCTGACACAGGTAACAATCTTATGGTGGCTTATGATAAATTTGACTCAGTAGGTCGTTTAGATTCGAGTTTTCCAGAATGCTCTTTTTATACTGAGCATGAGCAGTTTGATCGTTTTTGCTCCAAGCAGATGCGCACCAATGATCCTTTGTCATGGGTAAGTATTTGTACACCTAATTACACGCATGATGCGTTTATACGTTATGGATTGCGTTTGGGTTGCAATGTGATATGTGAGAAGCCATTGGTGCTTAATCCTTATAACATTGATAATCTTGTGGAATTGGAGAAGGAGACGGGTTGTCAGGCATATACAATACTTCAATTGCGTTTGCACGATCGTATTGCTGCGTTGAAGAAGAAGATAGATGAAGGTCCACAAGACAAGATTTATGATGTAGATTTGACCTATATCACAAGTCGTGGTAAGTGGTACTACAGTTCGTGGAAGGGTGATGTACATAAGGCTGGTGGTATAGCTACGAATATCGGTGTTCACTTCTATGATATGCTTCAATGGCTGTTTGGTGATGTAGAGCAGAATATAGTTCATGTGATGTCATTTGATCGCGTAGCGGGTTATTTGCAGTTTAAGCGCGCACGTGTTCGCTATTTTCTGAGTATCAATGCGTTGTGCTTACCAGATAATGCGGTGGAGGGCGAGAAGAAGACCTATCGTACCCTCTCTATAGATGGTGAGGAGTTTGAGTTTAGTCAGGGCTTTACTGAGTTGCATACAGAGAGTTATCGCCAGATATTGTCGGGCAATGGTTTCCGCATCTCTGAGGCACGACCAAGTATTGAGATTGTGAGTGCTATCCGCGGAGCACAGCCAATAGGTCTGGTGGGCGACTGTCATCCTTTGGCAAAACTGCCGTTGGCACCACACCCATTTGGATGGGACGAGAAGAGATAAATGCTAATGTTGAAATATTCATTTTGAGTTATGAGTTATAAAAGAATATTCATTATTCTATTGCCCTTGCTGATGGCTTCTTGCGTAACGAGCAAACGTGTCAACCTTATGCAAGAACCTGGCAAGAATGGGATTCCTCAGTATGCTGATACAATATCATATGAGGATTATGAGTTGCGAATAGGTGATCGCCTTTATATCTATGTTTATTCGGTAGATGAGCGTGTCAATAAGATGTTCAATTCATCCAGCGGAACTATTGGGCTCCAGATGTTGCAAGGAGGTGGTGGAGTTGGTGGAAGTTATGACCTCTATACCTATCTGGTACAGAGTGATGGTTGTATAGATTTTCCAATGGTAGGGCGTATTCCTGTGCGTGGACTCACCACACGGAATGTCAAGGCAATCTTGGAAGAGGAGTTGAGTAGCTTTATAAAAAGTTACGGAGAATACCAAATGACGTCCGTAGATGTGAAGATAGTCCGTCGTTCTTTCAGTGTAATCAGCGATAGGGGTAGTGGTACCTTTAATATTCAAAAGGAGAAAGTCACCATATTTGAAGCACTGGCTATGGCTGGAGATATTGGGGATTTTGGTGATAGAAGTAAGGTGCGTATTGTGCGCGAGAAAGAGGGAGTAACACATGTAAAGGAGTTTGATGTGCGTTCTCAGGATATTATCAATTCTGAGTTCTATTATATCGAGCCTAACGATGTAATTTATATCCAGCGTATTAAGGGACAAAGTTTTGGTATTAACTCTGTTACCACAACAATTAGTGTGGTGGCAACTACATTGGCATTTGGTGGTTTTGTGTATGGATTAGTAGTTCGAATAATCAATGCCGTGGATAATGCAGCAACAAAATAGGTAAAATACCCGTAAAACATTTCAACTCTGAAACGACATGAAATACAATATATTACATACAATCTTGATAGTTGGTATTGCGATGGCTTTTTCTGGATGCTATGGCTATCGCCAAGTAGGTCTCTTACAAGAGCGTGAGGATTTGCCGCGATATGACTCGGTGGAATACGAGCCCTATCGTTTGCAGGTCAATGATGAGGTCATTTATCGCGTCATAACCATGGATGAAACAATAGCTAAGACTATGTCTGCTAATACATCTTCGGGAGGACAATATGCCAATTCATATCGTATTTATTCTGATGGAACAGTAGATATCCCATTCTTACCTCCTGTCAAGTTAGAAGGGCTAACCGAGTTAGAGGCGCAAGATACTTTGCGCAAGGTTATGCGCGAGATTATCCCAGATGCAGATGTCAAATTAGCTATGTACAACAAGCAATTTACCGTACTGGGTGATGCTAACTCTGGTACATATTCTATTTACAAAGAGCGACTTACTATCTTCCAAGCCTTAGCAATGACGGGCGATTTGATGAACTCTGGTGATAGACGACATGTGCGCATTATACGTCCTCATGGTAATGATGAACCAGAGGTACTTGAATTTGATATTCGAACCAATACAATTATTGATTCCAAGTATTACTATGTTTATCCCAATGATTTGATCTATGTCAGCCGTGATAGTGGTAGTTTCTATAAGCAACCCAGCTACAGCGGATTCCTCGGATTGATTACGAGCTCCGTTTCGTTGCTCATCACGGTGCTCAATTATATTCCAGGCGTTTTATATTAATCACGAAAATTTAGATATTTTTCAATATGACACAAGAAGAACAAGTCCTGCAACAACAACCACAGGCATCTCAACCAACTCAGCAGCCCATACAACAAGCCCCTGTTATCGAGGAAGAAAGTTCGGGTATTGATATCATTGAGTGGGTATTTAGGATTCTCCATCACTGGTATCTCTTTGCGATTGCAGCCATTATTGCATTCTCGTTAGCCTATTTGAAAAACCGAAAAGTGATGGAAACATACCTTACCACAGGTACGATGATTATCCAAGAATCATCAGGCGGAGGGTATGGCTCCTCTGCTCTCATGCAAGGTTTTGGTATGGAAGCGGGTTATCGCAATGTCAACAACCAATTGATTATCTTGGGTAGTTACGATCTCATCTCACGTACCGTTGATTCATTGCCATTCCTCAATGTGGAATATATCACCAAAGGAAGGTTCAAGACACGCAATATCTATCGTAATACTCCTATTACAGTAGAATATGCTTATTTGGATCCTAATGCCTATAACTACATGTATAAGTGCGAGGTACAAGAGAACGGCATGTTGAAGATTACTATACCCGAAGCGGAAGATTTGGAGTTTGATTATACCGCACAATATGGTGTGCCATTTAAGACACGTTTCTTTGAAGCTACCATCATGCCTACGGATATTATGATGCGTCCTGGTCAGCATGTGTATTTCCGATTCCGCACACGAGAGGGACTTACCAATGAATTCTCCAGCCGTTTGCAATTGAATTTCGTTACAGAGAGAAGTACCATCTTAGGTATTCAGCTCGTAGGTGTTACTCCAGAACGCGACCGCGATTTCATTAATAAACTATCGGATATCTATCTCTTACATAGCGTAGAACGTAAGAATATGGTGGCGGATAAGACGATTGAGTTTATTAATCAGCAGTTGGGCGTCCTTCAGGTTAGTCTCAGTCAAAGTGAGAGCGCTATGACTGATTTCCGACAAGAGAACAAGTTTGTAGATGTATCTTCGTATGCAGGTGGATTGATGGCTAAGGTGAATCAGTACGACCAGCAGAAGATGGCGCTTCGCCTCAAAGAAACTTATCTCAATTATCTTACTAATTACCTTGAGCAGAAGATAGAGCAGGGTACCGTCGTTGCACCTGTGTCAGTGGGAATTAATGAGCCCATGCTGATGACATTGGTACAACAACTCAACGATTTGCATATCCAACGTGGTGAACTAAGTGAACGTAATGTTTATTACGCTAAATACACCAATGATATCAATAATGTTAAGACGGCTATCGCTGAACTTGTGATGTCTATGAAGGCGTCATTGGAAATCGAGAAACAGGACTTGGCTAATCGTCTATACGAAGTCGAAAAGGATATACAGATGTTGCCAGAGAAGGAGTTGCAGATGGTAGCTATTGAGCGTAATTATCGTATAGACGATAACTACTACACTTTCTTCCTGCAAAAACGTGCAGAAGCGGAAATTCAGAAAGCGCGTAATACACCAGATAGCGAAATAATGGATCGTGCCCGCACAACACGCTCTATGAATAGTAAGGAGAAACGAAAAAACATGGTTGCCTATATGGCTATAGGTCTTGTTATTCCGTTGCTGATTCTGATTCTATCTGAGATGCTCAATAACAAAGTGCGTAATCCTAAGGAAGCCGAGAAATTAGGTGACTACCAATTGATTGGAACGTTGCGTCGCGTGAAATCGCAAAATCCGTTGCACGCCAAGAAACACCCGCGTTCGGGATATGCAGAGATGATGCGAAGCATACGCTTAAGGATTGAGTTTATTGTGCAGCGAAAGACTAATATTGCAATTGCCATTACTTCTACACAATCTGGAGATGGTAAAACATTTATCTCTACCAACTTGGCTGCGCAGTATGCCATGACGGGGCATCCTACAGTATTGCTTGATATGGATATACGTAAGCCAAACGTGCATGATAAGTTGGGTGTCGAAGCTAAGGCTGGTGTAACTAACTATCTTATTGGTGATTGCGAATTAGAAGATATTATTATCAAACACGAAGAATTCGGCTTTGATGTCATTCCAGCAGGTACGATACCACCTAATCCAGGTGAGTTGGTACGTAGTGATAAGTTGGCAGAATTGATGGAGATATTGCGTGAGCGATATGAATATATTATCGTGGACTCTTCTCCTGTTGGTATGGTGCCAGATGCCTTGTCATTGATTGAGAAAACAGATCTGACCTTGTTTGTTATCCGCTGTATGGTAACCAATAAGCATTTTGCTCAGCAAACATTGCAGGCATTGTCGCTCAACCACAAGGATAAGGTTCATTTGGTATTATCTGATATCCAAGTGGGCAGAACAAGTGGCTATGGCTATGGGTATGGTTACGGTTCTGGCTATGGCTACGGATACGGCTATGGTAGTTATGGCTATGGTCATGGATATGGCTACGGCTATGGACATGGCTATGGCAAGAGCAAACGATATGGTAGCAGTTACGGCTATGGCAAATACGGACGATATGGCAAATATTTTGATTATTATCGCCATCGTTTCTCGAAGAAAAAAGCTGCTGAAGAACCACACTACTACATAGATGATAGCGATGAGGAGGCTTAAAAGTTATCCCTAAACACAAGAAGTACCTTTGCCACATAAGTGCTAAGGTACTTTTTTATACATTTTCTTGCAAATCTCAAGAAAAAATATTACCTTTGCAGGCAGAAATTTGAAATAACATTAAAATTTTAAGCATATGGCAAACTTATTAGATGAATTGACAGGACCTGTTAATGAACAGGGACAAGATGTGAACGTTATCAATCGCCAATTACCTGTTAAGATCGGTTTTGGCTCTGTTCTCTTTGAGATAGCGCTGTGGATTACTTTTCCTATTGTGTCGCTTATCTGTTGGTTTATTTTGCGCGACCCACTTATTTTGATTGGTTGCGTGGCTGGTGTGTTGCCTGGTGTGATTTTCCTATTTATGAAAGTCAACGCCCGTAGTTATTTCCAACAGTTGGAGCAAGTTATCCAATCTGCTGCTGCAGAAATTGACAACTATCTTGAGCAACGCGTACAAATTCTCAATAATGTAGTGGGTTTGGTTAATCGCGCTGTAGAGTTGGATAAAGATGTGATGAAGTCTGTAGCTGCTTTGCGTAGTGGCAAGGTGTGCGATGCCAACCGTAGTGATGTGGCTGACCAACTCAATGCCACTTTCAGCCATTTCGCATTGCAGGTGGAGGCATATCCTGAGTTGCAAGCGCATAATGCTATTGCCGATGCTATGCAGCAAAACAGCTACCTCCAACGCGAGATTACTGCTGCGCGAACTGTCTATAATAGTCGCGTGGCGCAATGGAATACTGATATTTTCGCTTGGCCAACCAAGATGATTGTGGCTGCTCGCCAGGGTTATACCACCCGTATTCCTTTCTCTGCTTCCAAGGCAACAAAAGAGGCAGCGCGTGCTACTTTCTTCTAATATATGGCTCTCCGACCTGACATATACGACCCGCTGGAGGAGTATGCTACTGTTTTTCGCGATAAGTTCAAGCAGGTAGCACAGGACACTTTTGACCAGTTAGCCAATGAGGCTAACGTGGATGTGGATGCCAACCGACAGACATGTCAATCGTACTATCGTGCGACGAACGATAAGCAGTCGCTTGAGAGTTCTATCTCTGGTTTGCAGTTCCTTATGGGCTTTTTGATTGTTATTGCGGTAGTAGGCATTGTCTTGATTTTCGTGAAAATTGACTATTGGCTTCCCGAACTCACTATGGGCGTAGGTGTAATTGCTGTTGTCTGCTTGCTCATCGCTCTATCGCTCGTATTGCCTAATATCCGAAAGAAGAAAAAGGAACTGGAGCAGATCTGCGCTCGCGTAGATGCTTTGCAGCAACAAGCATGGGAGCAAATGGCAGTACTCAATCGGCTCTATGATTGGGATATGCTCACGCGCATGATGAGCCAGACTGTTCCGCGCTTGGAGTTCGATGATTATTTCACTACACAACGCTTGGCTGATTTAGAGCACACCTATGGCTGGGATGGTTCGTTCAATGCCGACCGTTCGGTGCTCTACGCACATTCGGGGCTAATCAATGGCAATCCTTTTGTTATTTGCCGAACCAAGAAGATGGAGATGGGCACGAAGACCTATACTGGAACTAAGGTCATCCATTGGACTACCCACGAACGAGGAGCCGATGGCAAGTATTATACGCAGCACCATACACAAACGCTTACAGCTACTGTCACGGCTCCTTGTCCATATTACTTTGAGAAAACGCGCGTTATCTATGGCAATGTGGCAGCGCCTGATCTTGTTTTTTCTCGTGAGGACAATGATTTGGCTGGTCGTGAGAGTTCTCTTGCTTATAAGTGGGAACGCCGTAAGCTGCGCAAGAAGGCGCGTGACCTTACGGGTAGTGATTATGCTATGATGACCAACGAGGAGTTTGAGGTGTTGTTTAATACCAGCAATCGCAATAATAATCAGCAGTTTGCGTTGCTTTTTACACCTCTTGCGCAGGAGAGTATGCTCAAACTGATGCGAGATGAGGAGCATGGCTATGGCGATGATTTTGATTTCTATAAGAATAAGATGATCAATACCATTGTGCCACAACATGTGCAGGATATGACACTTGATTGCAATCCTGAGCAGTTCAAGCATTTTGATTTTGAGGTAGCGAAGGAGAATTTCGTGAGGGTCAATGCCGAGCATTTCCGTGCGGTATATTTCAGTTTGGCGCCATTGTTGTGTGTGCCGATGTACCAGCAGATTCGATCGCATGAAGATATCTATGGCACTAAGATGAAGAAGCGTAGTGCTTTTTGGGAACACGAGGCATTGGCTAATTTCTGGGGAAATACCTATTTCCAACATCCATCTTGTGTGACCGATTGTATTCTCAAAACTACGAGTAAGATCGGTGAGGATAATAAGTCCTTAATTCAAGTTACTGCTTATGGTTATCGTACCAAGAAGCATGTGGAGTATATTGCTCGTTTGGGTGGTGATGGTCGTTGGCATAATGTGCCTGTGCATTGGGATGAGTATATACCTGTCACGGGAACGGGTAGTTTAGATATAGAGGAGGATAATGATGCGCCTAAAGTGGCTATTACTCAGCGTGAGCGTATCCATCGAATCAACGATATACTTGCTCGCTCGCATTATCGTATTTATCGCCGACATATTGCTTCTGCATGTCGTTGAGAAGGACAAATTACATTTGTATGAGTTGTGATTTTTTATACCTTTCCTCTATAAAACACCTATAAATTCCCACCTTAAAGTAGGTTATTGCATCAAAATACGCCAAAAAACTACTATATGTGTATAAAATCCCCTACCCAAAGCCGTGTGGATGAGTGCGTGTAGATAATAAAATTTACTTTCCTCTTCGAGTTGTTAACTCATGATGTTGTTTTCAGCCATCTAAAGCATTAGTTATTTTGCAAGTCGGGGTCTACGCCACTACAAAGAGCCAGCGTGGTTCTTGGCTTCGCTATGTTCGCTTTGGCGCAATATATAGTCATTCGCTAACCGTCTTTAAACTTTCGACCTTATTCTTTACATCGAGACGTTGAAAATACAACTTTTACTCTATTTTACAAACCTATTGAAAAAGAGAAAAAGTTGTTAGTACAATTGCAATCGCAGACCTCGAAGGTCTGCGATTTTTTTGTTTTATAAAAAGTTAGATTATTAGTATGTAATAGGGAATAAATACATAAGGTGGTAGTCAATTGTGCCTAACAAGTGGCAGCACTAACCATCTCTCCTCTCGTTTTTTCTCGTTGTTGAAAATTTGTAGCGTTGGATCTTCTACTGTGGCTATTTGCACACCTACCAAATCTGCCCATTTTTGGGCTCTTTTTGCTACTCGTCGGTGACGCGAGATACTTCTCGTATCCTTTTCCCAGTGGCGTTTCTTGGTTTTTGATTTTGGTTCGTCAATGAGTTTTTTATCTATTGCTTGCTGTACTTGTTCTTCAGACGCAAAGACTAACGCTTGATTACTTTGCTTGCGCGCTAGCTCAATAAACTGATTCCATTCGCTATTTGTCTTGCTAGTAATAGGATATCCTCCTAACTCTTCCAATGGAATATTTATTACTCTATTCCACATTCGTAAAGTGACAGGTGTTTCTGAAATATAATAAGGGTTTTCGCCTGCCACATATAGCATCTTTACGCGATTATTTCGCAGACTTACTTTCTTTACCAATGCAGGTTCCTCTACTATTTGCTTAGTAGGTTCATCTGGCAGACTTAATGCTAATCGAAACCCTATATAATTCGTGGCTTCCGTAGGCATCTCTGTTTCGCGTCGTGAGACATAACTATTATCTTCGCAATTCGTAAAACTACTACCTCGTACGATTTTCCTCTCTCCAGTTACTGGTCCTCGTGGATTAGGTTCTGTACCTAAATAGTAAGGTGCATACCAATCCGCGCACCACTCACTCACATTACCCGTCATGTCATACAACCCCAATTCGTTTGGTAGTTTTCTTCCTACTTCGTGTAGACGAAAACCTGAATTTCGAAGTCCCCATCCAATAGTGTCTATTTTGTTGCTTCCAGCAAAACGATATTTCATACTTTTATTTCCTCCTCTTGCTGCAAATTCCCATTCCGCTTCCGTAGGAAGGCGAAATGGCATCTTAGTTATGCTATCTAACCTTCTTACAAACTCATTACAATCATCCCAACTAACATAACTCATAGGAAAGTTAGGAAGATAAAGATCTTCCAAAAAATCCCATTCAAACATCACCGCTTTCCATAATGCTTGAGTTACTTCTTTTTGAGCGATATAATAAGCATCAAGTGCCACGGTATGTGTAGGCAAATCTGTGGAGATTGTTTCGCGGTGTTGTTCGCTAGTGCCTCCCATTATAAACACCCCTCCTTCTACTCGTTGCATATTGAAACTCACTCCGTTTACTTGAAAACAAAGTGTTTGCAGATAATCTGGGATAGTTTTCTTTGGTGCTGCTATAACTGAGACTACCTCAATACTGAAAAATATAAATGATATGAGTATTCTAAACGTATGCATGATGCCAACGTGAAGACAAAAACTATGCCAAAAGTAACTTAGAATCTTTTTGCTTTATTTTTGTGCTCACATAGTACTATTTGCTCAAATCATCCAATTCGCGGTATCGATTTTGGTGTCGTTTTTGCAATATGCGCTAAGTGCCACTTTTGATGGGAAATGAACTATCTATTCCATAAATTACACATTTTTTCCATTTTTTTTGTCTAATCCAAAAAAATATTGTATATTTGCAGTCGAAATATAAACTTAATCATTTTAATTATGGAATATGTTGAATTATCTAAAGAAAATTACAAGGATTATCTTCCTTTGGACATTGTCGCTTTTAGTTTCGCCTTCCCAGGTGCAATGGGTGATAAGGGTGGAGTAGTGATTATCACTACAAGTGGGCAATTGTTTTACTTTAATTATGTTTGTGAAGAATTTACAGATGTCGAAATGGATGCCATTTTGCCTATTCTTTCACAATGTGAGTTGCCAATTTTTGGTGAAACAGAATTAGTCCCTGATGGCTGGAGGCATATATCGTTGGGCGCGGGTAACAATCTGTTGATGCAAAATCAGTATGTGGAGCCATTCTTCAAGATGCACGAGGAATATGCACAAACGGTAGATGAGATTGATGGCAGTTTGTATCGATCTTGGTTGAAAATAATGATGAAAGTAGTGAATGTATAATTGAATTAAAGATTAGTTGTACAAAACAATCGCAGACCCATCAGCTGAGTCTGCGATTTTCTTGTTATATTTTCTGTTGCTAATCCTTCTTTCCTTGCAAGGTTCTCATCAATACCTCAACTTGAGCGTTAAGGCTTTGCTTGTGTTTTTTGTTCTTACCACCTACTTCGAATAAGTATAGGTCTTCCGCTACAATATCTCCCTTTTGTGGCATAGAGATCTTGTGTCATAGTAGCGGTTCTCGTCTGTGACAAATGGCAAACAAAAAAGACATCCCATAGGATGTCTTTTTTGAGCCACTGGCCGGACTCGAACCGGCGACCCACGCATTACGAATGCGTTGCTCTACCAACTGAGCCACAATGGCAGTCGCGTCAGCGGACAATGCTGAAACGCGGGTGCAAAAGTACTGCTTTTTTGCGAAATATGCAAATTTTTTTGCGTATTTGGGAAAAAAAGTGTAATTTTGTCGGCAGAAAGGAGAAATTAAGACCGCTTTCGCTGTTAGAAGTTAGATCGCCGCGCTGTTAGACTGCCTACAGCTGTTAGAAAAATTATAACGGCGAATGAGGCGAATGGAGCTAACTTTTTTGTTAAAGAAAACAAACATAACCTATGAAAAAGACACTTATTCGAACAGTAGCATGCATCGCTATCGCAGCCATCATTGCAGCCATCGGACGAACATGCAATAATGACCAAAACAACAACCCAAACAACCAACCGAAAAGTATGACAACCAACAACACTTACCCCATGCAAGTGGATAGCACAGAGCTACTCATAACATACGATATAACCGACTGCCCAATGTATCTGGCATGCGGACAAATGCCTGACACAGCACAAGAAAATGTCCTACTTTGCGCTGCCGCTGCCTTCACAGGACAATGCCTCGATTACTTCGAACATAACAACATACTTGGACCACATATTTCGGGTGGAAAACTATACGAAGGGTACGCTGAAAATAAAAATAGCGTTCCATTCGTAGAGCGATATGCGCTATTCGTTTGGGAAGGTAAGGGTTTGAATGGCAATATGTTAGCAAAGCAGATATGCCCTGTGCCTAACGATGAACTATTGCAAAAAGCAGTAGAGCAGGGTGGAATGGCATTTACACAGCATTGGGTTATCAAAAATGGAGCGATCTATACGCCTCACATACAACCTCTGGAGCGTGTGGAGCACTTCCGTTCGATGTGTCAGAAAGGAGATAGATTCTATGTGATAGCCAACCGCGAGGTGATGGCATATCAGGATTATCTGCAAGCGCTTTTAGACGCAGGCGTGGAGCAAGCACTATACATGGATATGGGCTCGGGGTGGAATCACTCGTTCTACCGCGATGCGGAAGGCAAGGTGCATATCATTCACCCAAAAGGACATGATTATCCGACGAACTGGATCGTGGTGATGAGGGGATGAGGCGAGGAGGACGCTGCGCTACAGGACGCCTCTTTGAGGCTATGGGACGCCCTGCGGGCTAAGGGATAGGGCGATAGGTTATAGGTTATAGGCAAAGGATATATGAAAGGAAGATTGATAATATTGTTACTTGTGGTGGCGATGGCAGGGTATGCGCAGCATCGGACACAGGTATTAGACAGCGATATACGCACGCTGCGTATGCGTTATGTGATAGAAACATTGGAACCATCGGGTATGGTCAGCAGACCATACTTGGTGCTGCCAGAAAACGGCATCATTGATGGCAGCGAAGACGAAAATACCCTCGAGATTTCGTTTGACGAGATGAGCCACGATGTGCATCAATACTCCTATCGCGTGGTGCATTGCAATAGAGATTGGACTGAAAGCGACATTAGTAGCTATGAGTATGTGGAAGGGTTCACAACGGCTGATGTGATTGATTATGAACATTCTATGAATACCCAACAGGCTTATACACACTATTGGTTCAGTTTTCCAAACGAGGATATGCAGCTGAAAGCCAGCGGTAACTATGTGGTGCAGATATACGAAGATGGCGACCAAGAACAAGTGGTGGCAGAAGTGTGTGTGCGTGTTGTAGAACCGCTCGTGGGCATAGAAGCGAATATCCGAGCGAACACAGACACCGAACTCAACGGCAGGTATCAGCAATTGGATATCGACATACAGACTGCGGCACTGAACTTGCGCGATGCAGGGGATATGAAAGTAGTAGTAGAGCAGAACGGAAGATGGGATAATCAGGTGTTATTAGAGAGGCCAACCTTTGTGGAGCCCAATAGACTGCGATATGTGAACCAAAAAGCACTCATCTTCGAAGCAGGAAATGAGTACAGACATTTCGATATCTATTCGGCATATTATGCTGGGTATCACGTGGATAGGGTAGTGTACAAACAGGGCGAATACCATGCGCTGCTGGACATAGATGAGGTGCGTGGCACAATGAACAAAAATGCTGGCAGAGAAGGTACGGTTTACCTGACGGAAAGGGATGCCAATGGGCAATGGTTGATCAACTGCGATAAGACGGATTATGCGGATACGGAAGCAGAATATATGTGGGTGCATTTTGTGTTGCCTGTGGAGCAATACATGATGGATGGATATGTGTTCGTAGGTGGCGAACTGTTTGGTAATCAGTATGGTGCGCTGAATAGGATGGAGTATGATGCGGATGAGAAATGCTATTATCTGTATGCCTATTTAAAGCAAGGCGGATATGACTATATGTACTATGTGGTAGGCAAGAATGGCGCAAAGGCATTGCCGCTGGAGGGCTCGCATTGGCAGACAGAGAATGAGTATGCTATCTGGGTGTACTACAGGCCGTTTGGCGCGAGGTATGATCGATTGGTGGGGGCGATAAGGCGATGAGGTGATGAGGCGATAAGGTGAGGGGATAATAAATTAAATATTTATTAAAAAATCGGATAAAATGCAGGATAATTTGCATATTCCGATTTTTTTTTGTACCTTTGCGCAATTTTTGTGTAATGCAGTAAAAAGCAAGGATATGAATACAGCAGGAAAAATAGTAAGTATTACGCTAAGCGTGCTATTGCTCGCTTTGGCAATTTTTGTATATTTTAAATTCTTTTTTGTATACAGCGAAGGAACCAACGAAGGCGATATCAATTATTTCCAACGTGAGGGATTTGTCTTCAAGACCTACGAAGGCAAAATGATTCAAACGGGCTATAACTCGCACAACACGAGCGCAACGATTCAGTCAAACGAGTTTAAGTTCTCGGTTGTGGATGAACACGTAGCAGCACAGATAGACAACAACTCGAGTCGTCAGATCAAACTGCATTGGAAACGCTATTTGGGCACCTTGCCATGGCGCGGAAATAGCCAGTTTGTGGTGGACTCCATTATCTCCGTAAGACAGGTAACACCACAGGTGGAAGACAATCTGCTGGAGATACCATTGCCTGCGGTGGAGTGATTTATAAAAAAACAACATAAACAACTTGAGCGGCAATCAACTCCCTGCTGCGCTCAAGGAAACTCATATTAGGTATCAATAATAAGTACAAAAAACGAAAATAAACCACAAAACGATATGCTGACAAAACCAGAAGAAAACCTGATTAAGATTTTTGAAAACTCTTTTAGAGCCAATTGGGCATTGGAAGCAGTTACCGATTATGGAACCAGCAACACATTGACCTATGCACAACTGGCAGAGAACATCGCTAAATTGCACGTACTATTTGAACGTGTAGGCATAGAGCAAGGCGACAAAATAGCCGTGATGGGCAAAAACAACGCCAACTGGGTGACTACCTATTTGGCTACCGTGACATACGGCGCCGTAATCGTACCTATCCTACAAGACTTCAAAGCCAACGATGCGATACATATCATCAATCACTCGGAAAGCAAACTGCTATTCATCACCGACCTGATTTGGGAAAATATCGACGTAGAGCAAGTGCCAGACTTGCAAGCCGTTATCTCGCTCAATACCATGGATCTGATTATCTCGGGGCTTCCTAAGACACAAGCCGTGGATAGAATGACCATCGAGGAGCTGTTTGCAGAGAAGTATCCTAACGGCTACAGCGTAGATGACCTACAATATGCAGATCGCAGTAATGCCGAGCTGGCCAGCATTAACTATACCTCTGGAACAACCGGATTTAGCAAGGGCGTGATGACATCAATGAACGCCTTGGCAGGAAACTTGGTGTTTGGTATGACAACCAAACTGGTATATCCAGGTTGTCGCCACGTGGCATTCTTGCCATTGGCACACGCATATGGTTGCGCCTTCGACTTCTTGGCATGTCTGGCAGCAGGTGGACACACCTATCTCATCGGTCGTACGCCATCGGCGAAGATTCTTTTGAAGGCCTTTGCAGAGGTGAAACCAACAGTCATCTTGTCTGTGCCATTAATCTTGGAGAAGATATACAAGAAGATGATTCAGCCCCAGATATCGAAGAAACCTATCAGCTGGGTGCTGAAAATGCCATTGCTGGACAAGGTAGTACTGAATAAGATTCGTGAGACGCTGATGAATGCTTTTGGTGGCGAGTTCTCACAAATTATCATCGGCGGAGCACCATTGAATGCCGAAGTGGAGGCGTTCTTGATGCGAATCAAGTTCCCTATTACCATCGGTTATGGTATGACAGAAACCGCTCCGCTCATCAGTTTTGCTCCATGGCAAGAGTTCCGTCCACAGTCATGCGGTCGCGTGTTGAAGGGCTTTATGGACGCACGCATCGCTAATCCTGATGCAGATGGTGTGGGCGAGATACAAGTGCGTGGCGAGAACGTCATGGACGGCTATTACAAGAACGAACAGGCCACTAAGGAGTCGTTTACCGAGGACGGCTGGCTCAGAACAGGCGACTTGGGCACAATGGACGAGGATGGCTTCATATATATAAAAGGTCGTTGCAAAACGATGTTGCTGGGTCCAAGTGGACAGAACATCTACCCAGAGGAGATTGAGGCGAAGATCAATAATATGCCATACGTATTGGAGTCATTGCTGCTGCAAAAAGACACCAAGTTGGTAGCATTGGTTTGCCCAGACTTTGAAGCCGTAGATGCTGATAAACTGACCCAAGAGCAACTGGAAGTGGTGATGGAGGAGAATCGCAAGCAAGTGAACAGCGAATTGGCTGCATACGAGCAAATAAACGAGATTCGCATTTATAACCACGAGTTTGAGAAGACACCTAAGAAGAGTATTAAGCGTTTCTTGTATGAGGCGTAAGCGCTTGAGGCGATAAGGCTATTAGGCGAAAGGCGAGAGACATGAACTTGTGTATTGATCAGGGAAACTCGAGGACGAAGGTGGCGCTGTTTAAGGACGGCGTGATCGTGAAGAACTTGCTATACCGTTCATTTACGAGCGTGGATGTGGAGCGATTGTTCTCGTTATACCCCATCGCGCAGAGTATCGTGTCGTCGGTGGCGAATATGGAGCCAGCTGTGATCAATGCATTGAACAGATTGTCGAAGAAATTTGTGCTCTTTGACCACTTGACGCCATTGCCCATCAAGAACTGCTATCAGACGCCCGAGACCCTGGGACATGACCGCATAGCAGCAGCCGTAGGCGCCGCACATTTGTGCCCAGGGCAGAACCTATTGATAGTGGATGCAGGTTCGGCGGTGACATACGACTTCGTGTCGGCAGAACAAGGATACTTAGGCGGCAATATAGCGCCTGGTATCAAAATGCGACTGACCGTACTCAACCAAATGACTAAACGCTTACCCAAAGTAGAGGTAGAACCCGATACATTGATGCCATTATTTGGTAAGAACACCCAAGAGGCCATAGCTGCAGGCGTGGTACGCGGATTGGTCTATGAGGTGAAAGGATATATGCGCCAGTTGAAGGACCAAAAGATAACGTTCAAAACCTATATCACAGGTGGACACGCACCTTATATATTAAACGCGATGAAGCAGAAAGACGTCGTGGGCGAACCACATCTGGTGTTGATAGGATTAAATTGTATTCTTGAGGCGATAAGGTGATGAGGTGATAAGGTGATGAGGAAAGGATTATAAAAAAGATTATGAATTTTAAAAGAAATATAGTAATAGTATTTACCACCGTGATGGCAATGGGAGCGTGGGCGCAGAATGCGACCTCGTCGCCATCGTCGCGTTTTGGTTATGGAGAATTGAACGACAATCTGCCTGGAGCATACAGAGCAATGGGTGGAGTAGGTATGGGTATGCGTAGCAACAAGGCTATCAACCCCTCGCAACCCGCTTCATATACAGCATGCGACAGCATGACGTTTATGTTTGATTTGGCAGGTTCGTTCTTGTACACCAATTATGGTGATGCCTATGGCGAACGCAATCGTGTGAATGGTAACTTGGAGTATGTGACTATGCAATTCCCCTTGTGGCGTCAGTATATAGCACTCTCGGCAGGTGTGACACCTTATTCGGCTGTGGGATACAACTTCTCGCTGACCGACTCCATCAACTCCGATTATCACTATACGCACACCTATACGGGTGAAGGCGGTTTTACGCAAGTGTATGGCGGTTTGAGCTTTAATATCTGCGATTGGGTAGCGCTGGGTATGAATGCCTACTATATGTTTGGCGATTTGACGAAATCGCGTGTACAAACCTTTACGGAAACAGATGTAAAAGGCGCTTCGCAGAAGGACTATCTGTCTATTAGCAGTTTACGTCTGCGCTATGGTATGCAACTCTTCCACACCTTTGGCAAGCACACTGTGGTGTTGGGCGGAGTGTTCGAGAACAAACAACGATTCTCAAAGAGCCATTTTCAACAAATAGAAACAACCACTAACGATACCATCTCCATAATGGAAAATGCCTTTGAGATGCCAATGATGTACGGTGTTGGAGTAAGTTATACTTATGATCATCGTTTGACTATCGCTTTGGATTATCAATGTCAAGACTGGAGCAATACATTATATTCGAATAAGGAGCACACGCTGCGTGCACGCGAACGATGGATGTTGGGCGCAGAATATCGTCATAATGCTATGAGTCGCAACTATGCTGAACGGATGTACTGGCGATTAGGTGCAACCTATGCTACATCCTATGCTATGATGACTGATGTGCCCGAATTTAGCGTCACAATGGGTATGGGCTTCCCATTACGCACTATAGGCACAGTAATCAATACAACGTTTGAATATGTACATAGAGGGGCTATTTCAGGGGGGGCACTTAGCGAAAACTCGTTGCGTTTCGTATTAAGTGCTGCTATTGCAGAAAATTGGTTCTTCAAGCGTAAATTATAGTTGGTAAAATAATATAAAACAAATAATTATGATGAAAAAAATTTTGATTATCACACTTTGTGCGCTAATCCCAATAGTGGGCTTTGCACAAAAAAAGAAAAAGAAAGGTGCCGAACCAGAAGTGGTTGCACCTGTAGTAGAAGTATTGGATGACGAGGAATGCTTGATGTTATTATCATTGAGCCATGAGTCAGTGAAGGCAGAACAATATGACGATGCTTACGAGAACTGGAGCAAACTCTATCAGAGCCGTCCTGATTTCAACAAGACCATTTTCACCGATGGTAACAAGATTTTGGAATATAAGTGGAACAACGCACAAATACCAGAGGAGAAGAACCAATGGCGCGAGATGTTGATGAAACTACACGATGAGCGTATCAAATTTTTTGATGATCCTAAGTATCCTGATGCATATGTATTGGGGTTGAAGGGAATGGATTATTTGACCTATTATCCAGAAGATGAGTTGGGTACCAAGGCTTATGAGTGCTTGAAACAATCTGTAGAGGGTATGGGCGAAAATTCGCAAATCACCGTACTTCGCAAGTTGGTTGAGGTAAGTTATAATATCTACAAATCCAATCCAGACCAATATAGCGACCAATTCTTGGCAGACTATCAAAAGGCTTCTGGTTTGTTGGACGCTATCGTAGCTAAAGGTGGCAAGAACACGGCAGCAGCGCAAAGCCAAAAGGCATATGTAGATCGTTTGTATGCTGCTTCGGGTGCTGCTGACTGCGGTCAGATGGACCAAATGTACGCAAGTGTAGTGGCTGAAAGTGCAAATGACATCGAGAAGTTGGATGCAATCATGAAACTCTATCGTCGTCTTGGTTGCACCGATAGCGAGGTGTATTTTGCAGCAGCAGAGCATTCTCACAAGTTGCAACCTACCAGTGAGTCAGCTGCAGGTTGTGCACAAATGTGCATCAAGAAAGAGGATTACGCAGGTGCATTGGAGTACTACAAACAAGCCCTCTCTATGGTTGCCGACGATGAGGATAAGGCAGACTATCTGTATCGCATGGCCAATGTGTACGTATCAATAAAGAACTATCAACAAGGCGCTTCTTATGCACAACAAGCCTTGGATATCAACGCAGAGGATGGTCGTTGCTACTTGCTCATGGGTATCTGCTATGCAAGTGCTAAAATCTATGATGATCCTATCTTAGCTCGCTCGGTATATTGGGTAGCTTGCGACATGTTCCGCAAAGCGAAAACAGTGGATTCATCGTGTACAACCGATGCTAATAAGTTGATTGCTACTTATAGCCAATACTTCCCAAGCAAAGAGGATGTGTTCTTCCATCGCGATTTGAATGAGGGTGCTCCTTTCCGCGTGGGCGGTTGGGTAGGTAAGACTACAACATGCCGTTCCAAGGCTGAATAATAATTCATTAAGAATTTTGAATAAGTTTCGAAATATCTTATCCTGCAGCAAGAGAATCACACGATTGGTTCTCTTGCTATTGGTTTGTTATTCAATTATGGCTTGTGCCAAAAAGGAGATTCGTCACCGTGCAAGTGCGATAGATGATCGCAAGGCGATGGCGGTGTTAGAAGGCGATGAAGTGACAACATTGATTTCCGACTCAGGAATTACACGCTATCGTATTAATGCAAAAAAATGGCTCGTTTTTGATAAGGCAGATACACCTTATTGGGAATTTCCAGAAGGAATTTATTTGGAAAAATTCAATACAGAGTTGAAAGCCGATGCTACTATAGAGGCAGATTATGCCTATTACAACGAACCCGCCCAGTTGTGGACGCTTCGTGGGAATGTAAAAGCGATGAATCTGCAAGGAGAACAATTTGAAACTCCATTGCTATATTGGGATCAACAATCAGAATCAGTATATTCAGATTCTTCTATAATTATCACTCGAGAAGTGTCTATTATCAAAGGATTTGGATTTCGCTCTAATCAAGAAATGACCAATTATACCATACTGTATCCAACAGGTATTTTCCCAATAAAAGAATAAACGAGGATAGATTATGAAATATAGATATAATTATATTGTTCCGTATCAAGATGTAGATGCCACGCGACGTGTGCGTCTATATACAATGGAGAACTACCTGCTTAATATCGCAGGTAAAGTGGCAGATGAGATGGGAATAGGAATTCCCACTTTGTTACCCTTGAATTATACTTGGATTATTACTCATTTCAATATGGAAATGATGTTCCTTCCAAAACATGGCGATGAGATGATTATTGAAACATGGATTGAACGTAATGTACACATGCTGTCTATACGTAATTTCCGTATTTTTCAATCTATGCCAGATGGAAAAGAGCAATTAATCGGCTGTGCTAAAGCAGTATGGGCTATATTAGACTTAACTTCGCGCGAAATTGTGAATATCTTCGACCATGAGATGTTTAAAGACTCTGTGGATGGCGAAGTGTTAAATATGGCACGAGCACAACGCCTTCGCTCCCTTCAAATAGATAATTTGGAAGATGAAAATGATGCACTCAATGCAGGTGAGGTTTTACACGAGATACAATATTCAGATATAGATTACAATCGCCATTGCAATTCATGTAAGTATTTAGAATGGATGATAAATACGCAACAAGCATATGACAATCAAAAACCATTTAGATTAGATATTAACTATATAAAAGAGTTGTATCAAGGAAATAAAATGTTTACTCGATTCCTCAAGACAAAGGATATGATCCACTATCAACAAGTGGATGAAAATGGAGCAACTTGTTGCAGTGCAAGAATTGCAAAAATTGAAAATCTAAGCTGTTGATAACTTTTCAAAAACGGAAAACTTTTTAACTTTATAAAAAATGCAAATTGCTTATTATAAGCGATTTGCATTTTTGTTTTAGAATACTTTGCTTTGTTGTTGAAAACTTTTTGCGTTACAAAACTTGCACATGTCGTAAAATTATAGTACCTTTGCAGTCGGTTTTCGTCTCTTTCAAGAAGCGAATGTGTTTTGAAAAATTGTAACTATTTATATATCATGGAGAAAAAGATTTACACCCAAAAAGAAGCAGAGCAAGCGTCCGTCAGTTACTTTGGCGGTGACGAATTAGCTGCACGTGTTTGGAGTACAAAGTATGCTTTGAAAGATTCTTTTGGTAATCTTTACGAATTAACCCCAGACGATATGCATCATCGTTTGGCAGGAGAGATTGCGCGCATTGAGCAGAAGTATGCTAATCCGATGTCGGAGGCAGAGTTGTTTGAGTTATTGCGTGACTTTAAGTATATCGTGCCAGCTGGTAGTCCAATGACTGGTATTGGTAATGATTTTCAGGTGGCAAGTTTGAGTAACTGCTTTGTGATTGGTCAAGATGGTAGTGCAGATAGCTATGGTGCTATTATTCAAATTGACGAGGAGCAAGTACAACTGATGAAACGTCGTGGTGGTGTGGGACATGACTTGAGCCATATTCGTCCTCATGGCAGCCCAGTGAAGAATAGTGCATTGACTTCAACGGGTTTGGTGCCATTCATGGAGCGTTATAGCAACTCCACTCGTGAGGTGGCTCAAGATGGGCGTCGTGGTGCATTGATGCTGAGTGTTAGCGTGAAGCACCCTGATAGTGAAGCTTTTATTGACGCAAAGATGGAGCAAGGAAAGGTGACGGGAGCCAATGTGTCGGTAAAGATGCACGATGATTTCATGCAAGCGGCTATCGAAGGCAAGATGTACACCCAACAATATCCTATTGATTCTGACGTGCCAACTTATACCAAAGAGGTTGATGCTGCGAAATTGTGGAAAAAAGTGATTCATAATGCATGGAAGTCGGCTGAACCTGGTGTGCTCTTCTGGGATACAATCACTAAAGAGAGTGTGCCTGATTGTTATGCGGACCTGGGTTACAAAACCGTCAGCACCAATCCATGTGGCGAGATTCCTTTGTGTCCATATGATAGTTGCCGACTTTTGGCTGTGAATCTTTACAGTTATGTGAAGAATCCATTTACAGCAGAGGCTGAGTTTGATTTCGAACTCTTTAAGAAGCATGTAGCTGTAGCGCAACGAATGATGGACGACATTATTGATCTCGAGGTTGAGAAGATTGAGAAGATTTTAGCTAAAGTAGGTTCTGATCCAGAAGCAGAGTCTATCAAACGTACCGAACGTGAGTTGTGGGAGAAGATTTTGGCTAAGACTACTCAAGGTCGTCGTACAGGTGTAGGTACCACAGCTGAAGGTGATATGTTGGCTGCTCTTGGTTTGCGTTATGGCACTCAAGAGGCTACTGCATTCTCTGTTGAAGTACACAAAACTCTGGCGCTTGCAGCATACCGTAGTAGTGTGATTATGGCTAAAGAGCGTGGTGCATTCAAAGTATATGATGCAAAACGCGAGGAAAACAATCCATATATCCAACGTATCAAAGAGGCAGATCCTGAGTTGTATGATTTGATGGTACAACATGGTCGTCGCAATATTGCATGCTTGACCATTGCACCTACAGGAACTACCAGTATCATGACTCAAACTACCTCTGGTATTGAGCCTGTATTCCAACCTGTATATCGCCGTCGTCGCAAGGTGAATCCAAACGATAAGAATGTGCATGTGGATCTTGTGGATGAGGTAGGTGATAGTTTTGAGGAGTATGTAGTATTCCACCACAAGTTCATCACATGGATGAATGCAAATGGATACACATATGATGCTACACATCGCTACACAACCGCAGAGATTGACGAAATGGTGGCAAAGTCGCCATACTACAAAGCTACTGCTAATGATGTAGATTGGTTGGAGAAAGTGCATATGCAAGGCGCTATTCAAAAATGGGTTGACCATTCTATCTCCGTGACCATCAATCTTCCTAACGACGTGAGCGAGGAGCTTGTAGGTCAACTCTATGAAGAGGCTTGGCGATCTGGCTGCAAGGGATGTACTGTATATCGCGATGGTTCGCGTACTGGCGTGCTGGAGGGCATTAAAGATAAGAAGAAAAAGGAGGAGAGCAAGAAAGACGAAAAGAACTGTGTATGCTTCGACAATAAGGTGCGTATCCGTCCTGCAGAGTTGGAGTGCGATGTGGTTCGTTTCCAAAATAACAAAGATAAATGGATTGCTTTTGTGGGTATTAAAGATGGCGTTCCATACGAGATCTTTACGGGTCTTGCAGATGATGAGGAAGGTATCTTACTGCCTAAGTCAGTTACTAAGGGTAAAATTATCCGTGTGGTACAAGAGGACGGAACCAAACGCTATGACTTCCAATTTGTTAACTCTCGTGGCTTCAAGACTACTATGGAGGGCTTGAGTTATAAGTTTGACAAAGAGTTCTGGAACTATGCTAAACTTATCTCTGGTGTCTTGCGTTATGGTATGCCTATCGACCAAGTAATCAAGATGATTAGCACTCTGCAAATGGATTCAGAAACTATCAACTCCTGGAAGGTGGGTGTAGAACGTGCGCTCAAGAAGTATATCCAAGATGGTACTGTGGTACAAGGTCAATCATGTCCGAATTGCGGTAATGCCTTGATTTTCGAAGAGGGTTGTATGCACTGCCGTGAGTGTGGCTATAGCCGCTGTGGTGGATAAACTTGCCTTGGACCTCGGGCGGTTGACTACCATGTTAATTGCTCATCCTTACCGTTTTCCAAACCCTTACCGAAGGTCTTCCGAACCCTTACCGAAGGGCAACATAATAAAAAAAGAGAGTGTGTCCCAAAACTGACACACTCTCTTTTTTATTATTCATATGCCGATATGCTGTCTTTATCGCGACTACCTCGCGACCATTTCGCGACCACTATATCGGTTCACTATCACTCCACCGTCTCATCACTATCCCATCACAATTGCTTGCTAATTTTTCTTTTGTTGAAGCAGTGACTCTACAAATTCTTGTCTATCAAATACTTGTAGGTCTGTCATCTGTTCTCCCAAGCCGATGTAGCGTACTGGAATCTTAAATTGGTCGCTGATACCAATCACCACTCCTCCTTTGGCTGTTCCGTCCAATTTGGTAATGGCCAATGAACTAACTTGTGTGGCTTTGGTGAATTGTTTTGCTTGCTCAAATGCATTTTGCCCCGTACTGCCGTCCAAGACGAGCATGACATCGTGTGGAGCATCAGGTACTACTTTTTGCATAACATTTTTAATCTTTGTCAACTCATGCATGAGATTAATCTTGTTGTGTAAACGTCCAGCAGTATCAATTAGAACCACATCTGCATCGTTGGCTTTAGCACTAGATAGTGTATCAAATGCTACGCTGGCAGGGTCAGATCCTTGTTGTTGTTTGATTACAGGAACACCAACTCGCTCGCCCCAAATACATAGTTGCTCTACTGCTGCCGCACGGAACGTATCTGCAGCACCCAAATAAACCTTTTTACCTGCCTGCTTGTATTGATGTGCCAATTTTCCAATAGTTGTGGTCTTTCCAACACCATTCACTCCTACTACCATAATAACATATGGCTTCGCTGGAAGAGGATCTGCGAAATCCAATAGCTGTGAAGAATTATTCTCTGCTAACAACGATGCGACTTCATCTACCAAGATCGATTGCAGTTCGCTTGTACCTAAATACTTATCTCTTTTTACGCGTTCTTGAATTCGTTCTACAATGCGTAATGTGGTATCAACACCTACATCAGAAGTAATGAGTGCTTCTTCCAAATTATCAAGCACATCATCATCTACGGTAGATTTGCCCGCAATTGCACGTCCAATCTTGCTCAACACTGACTCTTTTGTTTTTTCCAAACCTTTATCAAGGGTTTCTTTTTTCTCTTTACCAAACAATCCAAAAAATGCCATAACAGTCAATTATTTAATAATTTATATATTTATTTTTCTTTTGCTATCTTTCTTAGTACAAAACTCAACCCAAAAGTATTAAGTATTCCTAATGCCAATACAATATATAATTGTATATCAATAGTTGCTCCCAATTGATATGTAATCCACCAAATTCCTACAATAAACGTATTGATAGCAATGATAGTCAATGATGTTTGCATGTGTGAAAATCCTATTTTTAGAAATAGATGGTGTAGGTGAGTAGTATCAGCTACAAATGGTGAACCTCCTTTGCGAATCCGTCCGAACATCACGCGCAACGTATCGAACACAGGAATACATAGTACAGCCAAACAGAAAGCAACTATTCCTATGTTTTTTAGCATAAGTTGCTCGCCAACTGATTGATTAGATAAAAGATAAAAGACACACGTACTGAGCATAGCACCAATCATCAATGTTCCTCCATCTCCAATGTACATTTTCTTTTTCCCAAATGTGTTGTGAAAATAAAATGGAATAGTACTTGCTGCTAAAATAAGAAGCAAGCATGCGTAGGTATATTCATGTACATATATCAAGACTACAGAAAAGATACTAAATGAAATAATCGCATATCCAGAGGAATAGCCATCTACTCCATCAATGAGATTGATACTATTAATAATACCAACACCTGCTAATATACTCAATGGAATACCAATCCATATGGATATATGTGTCACACCCCATAATCCATAGAAATTATCAATCATATATAGGTTGGTGATAAACAGACCAACCAATATAGTCTCTATCAAAAAACGAAACCTTACGGATAAGCCTTTCAAATCATCAATACCGCCCAAGATTAGCATGCTCATTATAAATAACAATATTCCTAACCATTCATGAGTATATTGCATAATGATAACTATTGTAAGAGGTATGACTGCACCTAATAGAATAGCCAAACCGCCCATGAGTGGAATAGGGTGCTGCTGGCATTTGCGTTGGGTCGGCATATCCATTATATGATAACGGATAGCAAACTTATATACCCACGGATATACAATCCATGAAAGTATGAATGCCCCGAGGGCGTATATAAAAATGATAGTTATTTGTGACACGGATATATTACTTATCTAATTTCTCGTAAATAGAGTTTTTACTTTTATATTCTGGTACAATTTTTTTCATTAGTTGCACGCAAGGAAATACTTTTCCGTCTATGGCTTCCTGAATCAGTTCTTGAATTTGTTCCGCAACGACATCAAAATCATATTTGCGCACTTTAGCAACCAAGATTTTGTTGTTCATAGTAGGAATTGTTCGTTCTTTATGATTGAGCAACTCTTCGTAGAGTTTCTCACCAGGTCGCAGACCTGTATAGGTAATTTCAATATCTTTCCCTGGCTCGAATCCTGCCAAACGAATCATATTTTTTGCTAAATCAGCTATTTTTACAGGTTCTCCCATATCGAAACAGAAGATCTCGCCACCATTACCCAATGTAGCAGCCTCCAACACTAAGCAACTGGCCTCTGGGATGGTCATAAAATAGCGAATAATATCGGGATGCGTTACCGTAACAGGTCCTCCTGCTGCTATTTGCTTTTTGAAAAATGGAACTACCGAACCATTGCTTCCTAATACATTACCAAAACGCGTTGTGATTACTTTTGTACATTTAGAATCTTCCTTTACTTGTTTTAAGAATAAGGATTGTACATATATTTCAGCAATACGTTTGGATGCTCCCATGACGTTGGTTGGATTAACCGCTTTATCCGTAGAAACCATGATGAGTCGCTCCGATTTGTATTTGATAGCCATGTCTGCTACATTTTTAGTACCTAAAACATTAGTCAAAATTGCTTGTCGAGGAAATTCTTCCATTAACGGCACATGCTTGTAGGCAGCTGCGTGGAATACCACATTAGGATGATACTCCTCAAATATCTCTTCCATCATTTTGGTATTTCGTACATCCGCTAAGATGTACACAAAATGTTGGTGTGGGAACTCATTGTTCAAGTCTATGCTGATATCGTGCAATGGTGATTCTGCTATGTCTAATAAAATAATCACATGTGGTTGGTACTTTGCTACTTGCCTTACGATTTCACTACCAATACTACCAGCAGCTCCACTTACTAAAACAGCCTTTCCGTGTAATATATTACGTATATTATCATTGTTGGTTTGTATAGTTGGACGTTCTAACAAGTCTTCTACTTTGATGGATTCAATCGAACCGATACGTTGAGCCATATTGTGGTCTTCGTTTTTGGGAGTATAATCGGTAAAATAAGGAGTAGTCAAAATATGAATGTGATTATCAATAAAGATTGCCAAATCTTTGAGTGGATTGATATTCTTCATTTTTAGTGGCGAAACGATGATATGTTTGATCCCCTTATCTTTCATCACTTGAATTAAATCTGCATTGCGCTTATATACGTTTAATCCCAAGAGATTATGTTGATATTTCTCTTGTAAATCAGTTATGAAGCCACATGGGCGATATTGACTATCCATATTGGATTGGAGCATTTTAGCAATGGATAATCCCGCAGATTGTGTGCCATAGATCAACACCTTTTGTACATACGATTTATGATGCGAGATATATTCAAAGACCGTTTTGATAGTCACACGCCAACTAAAAAGCAAGGTGATACCAACAAAGATATAAATTAATATAACAGTGGTCAATAATGGATGAGTATTCCCCGCAGATACGTATCTAATAACTGTGTTTGCAATAACCAATAAAATACCTGTTGCACCGACAGATAAAGCGGTCTTGATCGTATCTACAAAAGTAGAATAACGTAAGATACCTGAATAGGTGTGAAATACCCAATAAAATAAGGTTTGAATAATAATTACTACTATTGCTTGTTCCCAAATGGGTAGAGTAGTAGAATGATCGTAGACCAATAAGTTGTTACCAATGGAATAACTGACAACAAAAGAGACTAATGCAATAAAAATATCGATCAACAACACTCCCCAACGAGGCAAGTAGCCTATATTAGCCCAATGTGAAAAAATATCTGATTTGGATATGTCTATTATTTGTTTCATAAGTTAGTAGTTCTTATATGATTGTATCCCATGATAGGACATTTATATTTAGTTGTGTATGGCAGATTTGATTGTACTGACAATATATCGTATATCGTCGTCTGTTACGTATGGACCTGCAGGCAGACACATACCTACTTTGAAAATAGCTTCACTAATGCCATTTACGTATGCGAGGGCATCTTTATATACAGGTTGCTTGTGCATAGGCTTCCATACAGGACGGGCTTCAATCTTTGCATCCAGCATATACACGCGTAATGCCTCTACATTATCGTTTGGTTGACAGTCTGTTACAGCGGTATCGACAGCATGAATGACACCAGCAGCACCTCCTACGGCACTCTTAATGACTTCTTTGTAGGCATTCTCTTGACCTTTGATACGTAAAGTAGGGTCTAACTCAATGGTGCAGAGCCAATAGTTGGAATCGTAATCAGCAGATGGCGCTTTGTGTACTGTAATGCCCTCTACATCCGCGAGTAACTCTTCATACAAAGCTTGTACATGCTTGTGATGATCAATATGCGCTTGTGCCACTGTCATTTGTCCACGACCTATACCGGCGCAAATGTTTGACATACGGTAATTGTATCCTACTTCTTCGTGTTGGTAATATGGATATGCCTCGCGTGCTTGGGTAGCATACCACATCACTTTGTTTTTGAGTTCAGCGTTTTCGCACACTAAAGCACCTCCACCTGAGGTGGTAATCATTTTATTACCGTTGAAGGATAGCACGCCGAACTTGCCAAAAGTACCCAATACTTGCCCTTTGAACTTAGAGCCAAATCCTTCAGCAGCATCTTCAATCACAGGAATATCGTATTTCTCTGCAATAGCCATGATACGTTCACAGTCGTATGGCATACCGTAAAGAGCTACAGGAATAATTGCTTTAGGCTTCTTGCCCGTTTTTTCAATGCGATCCAAGATGGCTTTCTCCAATAACTCTGGATCCATATTCCATGTATCTCGCTCAGAATCAATGAATACTGGTGTTGCACCCAAATAGGTAATCGGGTGAGAGGAAGCGCAGAATGTAAAGGATTGTACACATACCTCATCTCCTGATTTCACGCCACAAGCAATCAACGCCAAGTGCACAGCAGCAGTACCAGCAGAAAGTGCTACTACTTCTTTGTCTTGACCTTGCTGGTCTTTGCCAACAAATTGTTTGAGGTCTTCTTCAAAAGCATTTACATTTGGTCCCAAAGGCACAACCCAATTGGTATCAAATGCCTCTTTGATATATTTTTGCTCCAATCCCTCATCTGACATATGTGCCAGACAGAGGTAAATCATTTTGCGTTCGTTACTCATAGAGTTCTATTTTTTAATTTGTTCCATCAAATGTAGGGGCAGTTGCTTGTCCTTCAGTTGATATGTCTTTGCGATTAAGCACATTGTATATGGTCATCCATAAAATCTTGATATCTAATGCGAATGATAAATGATCCACATACCATACATCGTATTCAAATTTCTTAGTATGTGTGATGGCATTTCTGCCATTTACTTGAGCCCATCCTGTGATTCCTGGACGCACTTCATGACGTCGCATTTGCGTTGGGGTATATAATGGGAGATACTTGACTAATAATGGTCTTGGGCCGATGAGAGACATATCGCCTTTTAGCACGTTGAATAGTTGTGGCAGTTCATCTAATGAGGTAGAACGCACGATACGTCCAATGCGCGTGAGTCGTTGAGCATCAGGGAGTAATTTACCAGAAGCATCGCAATCGTCTGTCATCGTTTTGAATTTTACAACACGAAATACTTTAGCATCTTTACCTGGACGTTCTTGCAAAAAAAATGCTCCTGCTCCTTTGTTTGCAAAATGCAACCATATGGTGACAGCCAATAAAATAGGCGATAGACATAGCAATGCTATCAACGCTATAGTGAAGTCTATCATTCGTTTGAAAAAATGCTTATACATCTTTTGAATGTGTCGAAATATATAAATATTTACAAATCAATTCCTTGTTTGACTAAAATAGCTTTACCTGCACTATAACTATTGCAAGCCATGATGTCCTCTGGATCAAGCATTATATCAAAGGTTTCCTCTAATAGAGAGATAATGTTGAGTTGGTGAACAGAATCCCACTCGCTAACAGTTTCTTTGTTGTAATTGTCGCCTAATTGCTCTGTTGTAGCACCGAAAACTTCGGTAAAAATGGCGTTGTATTTATCTAAGTTTGTCATAATATATATTTTTTTTTCGTTATTCTTTTTTTCGTTATCCTTTACTTATCTGATGCTCATCCTATCATATAAACCCATTATGACCCCATCAGGAACCCGTAACTTTCATGTCAAAGATAGTTGACTGTAAAGTTTTTTTCCTGCTTCATTTTTGGGTATTTCATCAATAATACGAATTTGGAATGAAGTAGCTACTATGTGCGTTTTTTGCACAAGTGTATCTTTGACTTCGTTTTGTTTGTCAGCGTTGGTGATATAAACAATCATCTTTTCATCCGTACCTACGCAAGCACATTCTATACCGCAATCTGTTTGTACGATTTGTTCGCATTCATCGAGTCCCACGCGCATACCGAAAAGTTTGAGAAAGCGTCCCATTCGACCAACGATATAATAGCAACCATCTTCATCAAAGTAAGCGAGGTCGCCTGTGCGGATGTAACCATTTCGTTCGTCACCTAAAGCAAGGTCGCTTTGTTGGGTTGCATACCCCATTGTTACATTCTTGCCACGATAGCACATCTCTCCTTCGATATGAGGAGAGGTTATAGGATTGGCATCTGTGTCGATGAGGGATAATTCTCCATTAGGAACTGCAATGCCAATGCTTCCAACTTTCTCTACCGCCCATTTTGCAGGCAGATAAGCCATGCGTGCGGTACATTCGGATTGACCATAAGTGGCAATCCATCGCTTGCCTTTATCACGACAGAATTCTGCGAACTTGAGGTTGAGGTCGGTTGGCATTTTTCCTCCTCCTTGCGTAAGTAACTCCAAATAAGGAAGATCCATACGGAAGAAACGCATGAGATTGAGGATTTGGAAACTGTATGGTACACCTGTAAAGGAAGTGGCCTGTTGGTCTTTAAGAAACTTCCAAAAGTTGATTTCGGTCATACTAAGCCCTGTGATTAGGATTGTTGCTCCTACTCGTAAGTGGCTGAATACCATGGATAATCCCATAGTGTAGTAAAGTGGGAGAACCATTAATGGGCGATCAGTCTGTTTGAGTTCGAAGAACGTGGATATATTTAATCCTGCTGCTTCAATATTATCATATTTGTGACGAACAAGCTTCGGACTGCCTGTGCTGCCCGATGTGGGAAGTAGATGAGATAATTCACAGTGAAGGGTTGGGGTGGAGTCGGATACTTTGGTTAGCGTGTATTCGAATTGACTATCAACGATTTGTCCTTGCACAGTGAAATGATTAGGTGCGCATATGTATGTGGGTTGGTAGGTCTTGAGTAGTTGTTGATAGAGCGAATTTTCGGTCTTTATATTGAGGATAAGCGGTACCAATTGGCGACTATCAAGCATACTAATTACCCAAGCTATGCCTCCCACATTGTTCTCTACGAGAAGGAAACAAAGTGAGCGTACAGGAATGAGTGATGTGATATGCTGAGAGAGTAGGGTAATGTCAGCATAGTTTAATTCTGCACCATTGGAGTCAATGGCAGCAATTCGTTGTGGGTCAATATGTTGAAGTCCTAAAATCATTATATAGATGCGCAGCCATCTACGCCAAGAATTTGTCCAGATATATAGTTTGCCCTATCAGAAGCAAGGAATGCGCACGCGTGTGCGATGTCTTCTGGTGTGCCGAGACGGCCTAATGCAATACGTCCGATACGTGCATCAATCTTATCGCCATCACTCTCGTAAAGTTCTGTGAAGCGTTCCGTCTTGACAATACCTGGTGCTACTGCATTGACGCGAATTCCTTGTGCTGCAAGTTCTTTTGCAGCAGATTTAGTCATAGAGATGATAGCTCCCTTGGTGGCGGAATATGCCACTTGACCAGGTGAACCAAGTACAGCAGTCACAGAGGCGATATTAATGATTGACCCACCACCGCAACGCGCCATAAGACGACTAACTAACTGCAATAGCTCCATTGCAGCAATGACATTGACAAGGAACATGCGCTCTGTTTCTTCTCGAGTAATCATGCCTATTTTGCGATTGTAAACAATACCTGCATTGTTTACGAGACAGTCAATGCGTCCTTCAGTTTTGAAAATCTGCATCAAGTTGTTTTTGACGCTAACGGCGTCTGTGATGTCCATCATGATTGGGTGTATATGCTCATTGCTTGTGGTAAACTCCTGTCTATCACATGCATATACGATAGCGCCATCGTTAGCAAACTGCTCGGCGATTTGTCGTCCAATACCTTGTGCCGCTCCCGTGATGACACACACTTTATTTTCAAGTAACTCATTCATACTTAACTTAATCGTCTTGCAGGGTTGCCAAATACAGTCCAATTGTCTTCCACGTTGCGAGTTACGAAACTGCAAGCGCCAATGTGAGTGTTGTTGCCTATTGTTACTTCGTGGTTGATAACAGCAGCCGAATGAATCATATTTTCATTGCCGATGCTGATACCTCCAATAAGCATAGTATACGAGTCTATGCGATTCCAATTACCAACAACGACATCGTGTCCGACTATCATATGAGACTGAATGAAATTGTAATCTCCAATCTTTGCATCGGCAGCAATAGTAGTAAATGCTCCAACCATACAACCTTTGCCTATTTGCACGTTGGTTCCTATACGCGCTGTTTTATGAATCATCGTTAGAAATTTTCCTCCTTTATGTAGGATAGATTCCATACATGTTTTGCGCGAATTGCCTCCAATAGAACAAATGAATATGTCACCATCCTGAGGTATATAGTCTGCAATTGTGCCTAATAGAGGAGGATAGCCAGCAAAAGTATCCAATGAATGGATATTGTCATCTATATACCCTTTAATAACGTATTCGGTTTGGTATCCGATACTCTCACGTGCCATATCATACATGACACGTCCCATACCTCCAGCTCCTATAATTATTAGATTTTTCATATTTTTATTCGTTAGAACTCACTGGTAAAGTGGAACTTGATATTTTTGTAGTCGTTTTGCGCCATCTGGAGTACATAGACACTATCTGCCATGAAGACATCGCGACCTTCTTTGTCCTTCGCCATATATTGCGCTTTGCGCTTCTTGAATGTCTCCAGTTCGGCTTCGTTGTCACTCTCTATCCAGCATGCCTTGAACATTTGCAATGGTTCCCAACGGCATTTGGCTTGGTACTCATGCTCCAAGCGGTGTTGGATAACCTCAAACTGCAATTGTCCTACCGTACCGACAATCTTGCGACCGTTGAACTGACTGACAAACAGCTGTGCCACACCTTCGTCCATGAGTTGGCTGACACCTTTGTCGAGTTGCTTTTGCTTCATAGGATCAGCATTCTCGATATACTTGAACATCTCAGGCGAGAAGGATGGCAATCCCTTGAAGTGGAGCATCTCGCCAGCGGTCAGGGTGTCGCCAATCTTGAAGTTGCCTGTATCTGGAAGACCTACTATATCGCCTGCAAAAGCCTCGTCTACCGTCTCCTTGCGTTGCGCCATGAAGCAGGTAGGGGCAGAGAAACGCATCTGGCGGTTCTCGCGTACGTGTTTATAATAGGTGTTGCGCACGAACTTACCGCTACAAATCTTGAAGAATGCGATACACGAGCGGTGATTAGGGTCCATATTAGCGTGGATCTTGAAGCAGAATGCGGTAAATCCATCTTCCATAGGTTCGACCTTACGCTCCACAGCTTCCACAGGACGTGGAGAAGGAGCAATCTGCACGAAGCACTCGAGGAGTTCCTTGACACCAAAGGTGTTCAACGCCGAGCCAAAGAACACAGGAGCAAGGTCGCCTGCGAGATAATCCTCACGAGAGAAAGGATTATACACACCCTCAATCATCTCCAGATCCTCTTGGAGTTTGAGGGCATATTGTTCGCCAACGAGCTCGGCAATCTGTGGGTCGTTGACATCCTCAAAACGAAGAGATTCAGTGACTTGCGTTTTATTAGGGGTGTAAAGGTCGAGGGTGGATTGGAAGATATTATATACGCCTTTGAATCGCTCTCCGCTGTTGATTGGCCACGAGAGTGGTCGCACATGGATGCCGAGTTCGCTTTCCACCTCATCCATGAGGTCGAAGGGATCTTTACCCTCGCGGTCCATCTTGTTGACAAACACCATCACAGGGGTCTTACGCATACGACATACCTGCATGAGGCGACGGGTCTGTGTCTCGACACCCTTGGCGGAGTCAATCACAATCACCACCGAATCCACAGCTGTCAGCGTGCGGAAGGTGTCCTCTGCAAAGTCCTGGTGACCTGGGGTATCGAGGATATTGATATGGTAGTTGTTGTAGTCAAAACCCATGACGGAAGTAGCCACGGAGATACCGCGCTGCTTCTCGATCTCCATCCAGTCGGAGGTAGCGGTTTTGCGAATCTTATTGCTTTTTACAGCTCCCGCTACGTGGATTGCACCTCCGTAGAGCAGAAGTTTCTCGGTGAGCGTCGTCTTACCCGCATCTGGGTGCGAGATGATCGCAAAGGTGCGACGACGCAAGATTTCTTGTTGTTCAGCGTTATTAAGCATTGTATAGTGTAGTGTAGTATTGTTTAGTGTTGTGTAATATTGTGTAGTATCGTTGCAATGGTGTGTGGTAGGAGTTGTTTCTCCTCTTGTTGTACGCGTTGTGATAGCGTATCGGGGGTGTCGTTTGGCAGTACAGGAACGGTGGCTTGTGCGATGATGCTACCGCCGTCTACCTCTGCACTGACATAGTGCACCGTGCAACCTGCTGTTGTATCCCTCGCTGCCAATACCGCTTCTTGCACGCGTATGCCGTACATGCCTTTGCCGCCATGTTTGGGTAGCAGCGAAGGGTGGATATTGATGATGCGCTTCTCCCATTTGTGGCATATCCATTCGGGGATAATTGCCAAGAAACCTGCCAGTACCACCAACTGTATATCGTGTTGCGTGAGCGACTGGTCAATCTCCGTCCAGTCTTTGGATTGCAGAGCAGGAATATGAGCTTGCTGCGCACGCGCAAGGGCTGAACAATCGCGGTTGGCAACGACCAACGCAACACGATACCCGTGTTGCAACTGCTTGTCAATCAACGTTTGCAGGGTAGTGCCAGTGCCTGAAGCAAAGACGGCTATGTTGCTTGTTGTATTCATCAATGTCCTCGTACAAAGACGCATTCGGCTTGGTTTTCAAGAAAACAGCAATTCTCCGAATGTTCTTCGGAGAATGCTGTTTGTTGTTCTTTTATGTAGTCTTCGTAAGTCATCAACGCAATTTTGCTCCGAATTTCTCCTCGAAGGTTTTTAGCAGTTTAGCCATGATAGCTTCAATCTGCTTGTCTTTGAGGGTGTTCTCTGTATCTTGCAAGATGAACGACAAGGCATAACTCTTTTTGCCTGCCTCGAGGTTCTTTCCCTCATAGACATCGAACAAATTCACTGCCTTCAGCAACTTCTTTTCGACAGCCATAGCAGCTTTTGCCAAATCTGCAAACTTCACCGACTTATCTACTAAGAGCGCAAAGTCGCGTTTCACCTCTGGGAACTTAGGCAGGTCGTTGATGACTGGTTTGTATTGCTTATTGAGGCGGAGTAGCATGTTCCAATCCAAGTCTGCGTAATAAACAGGGTTGTCAATATCGAATGCCTTGAGCAGTTTCGCATTGACTAATCCCATGAAACCAATCTGTTTGCCGTTAGGTGCTTTAATCACTAATCCGTCGGAGCAGAGTTCGTTCTCCAATGGCTCCAATGCGCAGTTGGCAATATTCACCCCCAAGCGACGGAGCACATTGTTTACATACGCGCGCAGGGTATAGAAACTGCTCTTTTCTTCTTTTTGCACCCACGATTGTGTGGTCTTGTTTCCGGTCAACCACAATGCTAAGTGTGGCTCTTCGCTGTACGCATAGAGTGGGTCATATACCCAATGTGGGTCTTTGGCTTGACGGTCAGCAATCTTTTGTGCGCTGTAGTGGTAGCAGTTGCCAAACTCATAGAACTTCAAGTCGGCATTCTTGCGGTTCGCATTACGTTGAATACTCTCCAATCCGCCAAAGAGCAAGGTCTGACGCATCACGCCGAGGTCTTGGCTCAGTGGGTTCATAATCTTTACGCAAGTGGCTAATGATAGTTCTGTAAGTGGCTCATAGTACGATACCTTTGTGAGCGAGTTGTTGAGAATCTCATTGAATCCTTGTGCTGTCAATTGCTCGGATATACGGATTTGCAACGCCACTGGGTTAGGTTTTGGATTGTAGCTGAGAGAGGTGTTGAGTTTCTCTGGGAACTCCACGTTATTATAGCCGTAGATACGCAGGATATCCTCTACTGCGTCGCACTCGCGCTGTACATCTACGCGGTAGCGAGGTACGCCCAGTTGCCATGTCTTATCCTCTTTGCTCACAATCTCCACTTCCATAGCACGGAGTATGCGCTCGATGAGTTCTTCGCCTAATTCTTTGCCAATCAATGCATTCACGCGATCAATATTCAACTCCACTGGGAATGGCTCGAAGGCGGTCTTGCCTTGGTCGGTAATCTCCATCGCAATCTCGCCACCTGCGACTTCCTGTATGAGGAGTGCGCAGCGTTTGAGCACGTAGAGGGTGTTATTTGGATCGCAACCGCGCTCGTAGCGGAAGCTGGCATCGGTCGATAACTGATGACGACGAGCGGTCTTACGGATGCTCACTGGATCAAAATAAGCGCTCTCGAGAAAGACGTTGGTAGTTGTCTCTGAGATACCCGAGTCTTGACCGCCAAACACGCCTGCGATACACATAGGCTCTTCCGCATTGCAGATCATCAAGTCGGCTGCTGACAAGGTGCGCTCTACGCCGTCAAGGGTGGTGAACTTTTGACCTTCGGTTGCGTTCTTCACGATGACTTTGTTGCCTTTGATTTTATCTGCATCAAAGGAGTGGAGTGCTTGACCCATCTCGTGGAGTACGAAGTTCGTCACGTCCACCACATTGTTGATAGGACGAATACCTATGGTGTTGAGGGCTTTTTTGAGCCAGTCTGGTGACTCTTTGATGGTCACACCTTTGATACTCACGCCTGTGTAGCGAGGGCATGCGTCAGCGTTCTCTACCACTACCTCAATAGGCAGTGCGTTGCTTTGCACTTGGAAAGCCTCTACGCTAGGTTTCTCTAACCTTATCGCCTCTTCGCCTCTTGCCCTATAATAGGCATATAGGTCGCGAGCTACGCCATAGTGGCTAGCACCATCAGCACGGTTAGGGGTGATGTCCACCTCAATGAGGGTGTCGTCCTCTACGCCGAAATACTCTTTGGCAGGCATGCCTACTGGTGTGTCAGCTGGGAGTACCATGATACCGTCGTGGTTATTACCTACGCCTATCTCATCTTCAGCGCAAATCATACCCAATGACTCTTCGCCACGAATCTTGCCTTTCTTGATAGTGAACTTCTCGTCTCCGTCATAGAGTACGGTTCCTACGGTAGCCACGATAACTTTTTGTCCAGCAGCCACGTTGGGTGCACCGCAGACAATTTGCAGAGGTTCTGCGTCAGGAGCAACGCGTGTGGTAGTGATATGCAAGTGGTCAGAATTAGGGTGATCAACGCAGGTAATCACTTCACCTACGACTAATCCTTCCAATCCGCCTTTGATGGTTTGTACTTTTTCTACTTTACCTACTTCCAAACCAATGGAAGTCAAGATTTTAGCTACTTCTTCTGCGCTATCCGTAAGCGTTAAGTAGCGTTTGAGCCAATTATACGATATATTCATAATGATTTGAATTTTACTATTTAATTATAAAATAATTAATATAAAGTTTGCAAAGGTACGAAAAAATATTGAAATATGCAAATAAAAATGAGTATTGAGCATGTTTTCTGATTTTTTTCTTGCGTATGTACAATAAATGTTGTAATTTTGCATCGTCATTAACTTATAATACTATTGATAGCATGCGACACAAGCAACGAATAGCTATATCGCGATTGATTTCGGATCTCATTAAGTCGGATGAAGTAATATGCCGCGAGGAGATTGCTGCATATAACAAGATTATTCGTACCTTTGATATCTCTGCCGATGAATTATTTGAGGCGCAGCAGTTGACTTTGGAAGATGCGATTGCATATCTCAGGCATATGTCTGCTGAAGAGCAGTCGCACCTATATAGGATTATGCAATCGGCTGCATCATCGGGCTACGGTTGTGTGGCCCGCGAGGCGTTGTTGCTATATGCTACTTCTGCTTGTCTGAACGACAAGGAGAATAAGTATGCGCTTTTCACCGCCGAAGCAAAAGGTTATCGCACTGATGACAAGTATGTTATCTATTTGGAGAGCGACTATATGCCTCTTATCAATGAGGAGATCTTGGCTAATTATGATATGATAGCTAACCTGCTGCAACTGTGGAACTTTGAGTTTATCTATATCCCCAAGTTGTCGCAGACTTTCCGCGAAATGGACCCGTCGTATCTCTTTGATATATTGCGATATATGAATCCTCGTTTGTCTGCCGAGATGTTGGATAGTTTGTATGCACGGTTGACGCTTTTTACCACAGAGAGTTATACGCGCGATTATGTGGCTACAACGAGCAAAAAGGATTTCTTCTACACGATAGAGCCGTCTTTGCTCATCAATGTGGGCGTATCGCTCTTGCCTCCAGCTACGCCTTCGCAACGCGAGCGATGCTGTGTGAATATGCTGACTATTCGTTTGGACAACGAACCGAATAGTGTCTTTAATGAGGTGCGTCGGTTTGTAGATTGCTATGAGAATTTGATTACCGAGCCCGAGTATCATCGTCCTAAAAGGGGAAAGAAGTTGTTTCGTTATCATGGCTTCTACAAACAGCTGTTTGATTTTCTTGTTCGTCATCACACCAATGGTGAGGACAACCAAATCATCATTGATATTCCTGCACGTCGTATTTGGTTGCGTGGGGTGGAGATGGCCATGAGTGCTACCCAGTTGGCGACCTATGTATTTATTTTGCATCAGACCTGTTGCACCCATCATGGCGGATTGATCAAAGCAGGTCAGCATCATCCGCTCTCGGAGAAGGATATCCAGCGTCTGGGTCAGGCGTATCGAGCGATATGTAATTTATTTCGTGATACCCCAATCGTGTGCGAACGCTCGTATATAGATGATGTTCCTAATATTCGCGGGTACATCGCCAGAATACGAACAATGATTGAGAATCAGATAGATACGCAAGATATGGACTATTATTATCCCAAGGATTCTGCGGATAAGAGTATGTATCGAATAGCTATCAATCCGTGTTTTGTGAAGATCCGCCATGCAGGAGGCGAATGTCTGTTCACAGATTTCCCATTGTGGAAACAATTGAAATAGCGTTGTAGTATAGAATGGTGTAACAATATTGCTATTTTTGTGCATTGGATAGATGCTCGGAAAATAGCAATATTGTTGTTTTTTGTGTACGTGTGTTAATTGCAGTACTTTTGCAGCGAATTTTTAACAACGGCTCGTGCCATTAAACCACCTAACTTAAAAACAACTATGTCGCACTATTATTTTCATCATCCTGCCAGATTTTCGCTGGAGGAACAAGTGCATCGAATCGCAACCTGCAAAATGGTCAAGGGTATGCTATGGATGAACATCGGGATATTATTTCTGATACCCATTCTGGATCTGATACTTGATGACATGCCTTATCGGGTAGGGATATTGTTGTTGATTTTCACGGGAATGTTTTTGTATGTGTGCCTTCTGACATGGCTCACGGGGCATTGGAATCGACGGAAGCAGCGTATGGAACTGAATCCTTTTATCAGAGTGCTAATTATGATTTTATTATTCTTATATATGGTGTCATTCTGTCTTAATGTCTTTGCTGAAGTAGGCGGATGGGGATTATATGTAGTTCCTTTATTCATGTCCCTGTTTGTTTTTCTGATAGCTATCGTCGCACCGCTTGTTAGACAGCAACATAGATAAGATTATCAATAAAAAAGACTATCCCGTGTGGGATAGTCTTTTTTATTTAGGTACTTTAGTACCCGCTCGTTACGTTTTTATAGGTCAATTACTTCACCTCTTCGAAGTCTACATCCTCAGCTGCACCTTGGTTGCTATTGCCACCTTGGTTGCTATTGCCACCTTGGTTGCCTGCTTGTGCACCACCTGTGAAGTCAGCACCTGGCTGCGCACCGGCTTGACCCTGAGTAGCATTGTACATCTCTGCACTTGCTGCTTGGAAAGCGGTCATCAATGCTTGGTTAGCAGCCTCGCATGCGTCTGCATCCTTCTTCTCGTAAGCAGCCTTGAGGTTCTTGAGCGCCTCCTCGATAGGAGCCTTCTTATCCGCAGGAATCTTGTCGCCGAGCTCAGCGAGTTGCTTCTCGGTTTGGAAGATAGTAGCGTCAGCTTGGTTGAGCTTAGTGATACGCTCAGCCTCTTTCTTGTCAGCCTCTGCGTTAGCCTCTGCCTCTGCCTTCATGCGCTTGATCTCAGCATCGCTTAGGCCACTTGATGCCTCGATACGGATCTTTTGCTCTTTGCCAGTAGCTTTGTCCTTAGCGGTTACGTTGAGGATACCGTTGGCATCGATATCAAAGGTCACTTCGATCTGTGGCTCGCCACGGCGTGCTGGCATGATACCGTCGAGGTGGAAACTACCGATGAGCTTGTTTTGTTGAGCCATTGGACGCTCACCTTGATATACTTTGATCTCTACAGATGGCTGATTATCAACTGCTGTGGTGAAGGTCTCTGCTTTCTTAGTTGGGATAGTAGTGTTGGCCTCAATCATCTTGGTCATCACGCCACCCATGGTCTCGATACCGAGTGAGAGTGGAGTCACATCAAGGAGGAGGACATCCTTTACATCACCTGTCAATACACCACCTTGGATAGCTGCACCGAGAGCTACTACCTCGTCTGGGTTAACGCCCTTAGATGGAGCTTTGCCGAAGAATTTCTCTACAGCTGCTTGGATAGCAGGGATACGGGTAGAACCACCTACGAGGATGATCTCGTCGATATCGCTGGTGCTGAGACCTGCGTTTTGGAGAGCGGTACGGCAAGGAGCGATGGTGCGTTGTACGAGGTCGTCTACGAGTTGCTCGAACTTAGCACGGGTGAGGGTCTTCACCAAGTGTGCTGGCACGTCGTCAACAGGCATGATATATGGGAGGTTGATCTCAGAAGAAGTGGTGTTAGAGAGCTCGATCTTAGCTTTCTCAGCAGCCTCTTTGAGACGTTGCATAGCCATAGGGTCTTTGCTGAGGTCTGCACCCATATTGTCGTTCTTGAACTCTTGTACGAGCCAATCGATAATGCGGTGATCGAAGTCATCACCACCAAGGTGAGTATCACCATCGGTAGATTTTACCTCAAACACGCCATCACCGAGCTCGAGTACAGATACGTCGTGTGTACCACCACCGCAGTCAAAGACTACGATCTTCATGTCTTTGTCGCTCTTGTCGAGACCGTAAGCCAAAGCAGCAGCTGTTGGCTCGTTCACGATACGGCGAACATTCAGACCAGCAATCTCGCCTGCCTCTTTGGTAGCTTGGCGTTGGCTGTCATTGAAGTATGCTGGTACGGTGATAACAGCCTCAGTAACCTCTTGACCAAGATAATCTTCAGCAGTCTTTTTCATCTTTTGAAGGATGATAGCTGATATCTCTTGTGGGGTATAGAGACGACCATCGATGTCCACGCGAGGGGTGTTGTTGTCGCCCTTAACTACTTTATAAGGTACGCGCGATACCTCGTTTGCCAAACGATCATAGGTTTCACCCATGAAACGCTTGATTGAATATACAGTACGAGTAGGGTTGGTGATTGCTTGACGCTTAGCAGGGTCGCCTACTTTGCGCTCGCCACCATCTACAAAACCAATCACTGAAGGGGTAGTACGTTTACCCTCAGAGTTGGTGATAACTACAGGCTCATTGCCTTCCATAACTGCGACGCAGGAGTTAGTTGTTCCTAAGTCGATACCAATAATTTTTCCCATTTTATTTACGTTTTTTTAAGTTTATACTAGTTGAGTTTTGCTATTTGGGCTAGTTGAACTAGGCGAACTAGTTTGCTATAGTATAATCAAATGCCGTGCCAAAGTGATTTTTGCACAAAAAACTGACAAGTAACTGACAAAATGGCAGAACTTTTTGCATATGTCATAAAAAAGTACTACCTTTGCAGTCGTTATGACTTATTGCCTGTTTGATGATATGACGCAATGCACCGAGCAAGAAGTGGCTCGGCTGTTGCCATTGGTGAGCGACCAACGTCGCCAGCAGGCATTGGCATACAAACATCTGTTTGGGCAGTTCTGTTGCCTCAAGTCATACGAGTTGCTCTTGCAGCTCCTTGCCTCTACACCTTACACCTTACACCATACACCCATCTTCCTCTACAACGAACACGGTGCACCTCGCTTGGAACAAGGTCCTTGTTTCTCTATCTCGCATTGCAAGCATGGAATAGCAGTGGCTATCAGCGAAAGACCGATAGGTATTGATATAGAGCATATTCGCAGCGCCAAACCTGAGTTGGTAGCGCGTACCATGAACGAAATGGAGCAACAGCAGATATGGGATTCCCCATCTCCAGATGTGACATTCACGCAATTTTGGACACAAAAAGAAGCTATTCTGAAGATGCAAGGAACTGGTATTATCAGCATAGATGGCATAAAAAATACCTTGGTCGCTCTCGAACATGTCGATTTGCAAACCAAGGTACATATCGATAAGCAGTATGCTTATACCCTTGCCTCTCGCCTTTAGGCTTTAGCCTCTCGCCTAATAGCCTTTAGCCTCTTTAGTTAGGGGGTAGGCTTCTACAGCAACGCAAAATCTATCACCTCCTGAATATCCTTCACATAGTGGAAAGATAGTCCTTTGAGGTATTTTTGTGCGATATCCTCTACATCCTTGCGGTTGTCGTGGCAGAGTACTAAATCGGTGATGCCAGCACGTTTAGCAGCCAAAATCTTCTCTTTCACACCGCCGATAGGTAGTACTTTACCGCGGAGTGTCATCTCACCTGTCATAGCAATGCGTGGACGCACTTTGCGGCGTGTAAACGCACTCACGAGTGCTGTTGTCATAGTAATACCTGCACTTGGACCATCTTTTGGTATAGCACCTTCGGGTACGTGTACATGCACCGAGTGGGTATCCAGTTGCTTGCGTGCTATGCCAAACTGATCCGCATGCGCTTTGATATAGCCCATAGCGATAGTAGCAGATTCCTTCATCACATCGCCCAAGTTACCTGTGAGCGTGAGGGTAGGGGTCTTCGATGGCGAGAGCGAGGTCTCTATGAAGAGTATCTCACCGCCCACTTGTGTCCATGCCAGACCTGTGACGACGCCAATATACTTATTAGTCTCCCACTCATCGCGTGAGTAACGTTGCTTGCCGAGGTATGCCACGAGGTCTTCGCTCGTGACGGACACATTGTATTCCTCCTCCAGGGAAATACGTGTCACCACTTTGCGACAGATAGCCGCTATTTGACGCTCTAAGTTACGCACACCAGACTCGCGGGTGTACTTGTCTATGATTTCTCCTACAATGGCTTTCTTGAGTTTGAGTTGGCTGGCCTTCAGACCGTGGTTGTGCAACTCTTTAGGCAAGAGGTGACGCTTAGCAATCTCCTCTTTCTCCTCTTGCAGGTAACCCGTCATCTCAATAAGTTCCATACGGTCAAGGAGTGGACGAGGAATAGTGTCCAAGGAGTTGGCTGTAGCGATAAAGAGTACTTTGCTCAGATCATAATCCACGTCCAAGTAGTTGTCGTGGAAAGTGCCATTCTGCTCAGGATCAAGCACTTCGAGCAATGCGCTTGTTGGGTCGCCTTTGTAGTCAGAACCGATTTTGTCTATCTCATCGAGGACAAACACAGGGTTGCTGGTCTTCACTTTTCTCAGGTTCTCAATGATACGACCGGGCATAGCACCAATATAGGTACGACGGTGGCCTCGAATCTCTGACTCGTCGTGCAAACCGCCGAGACTGATACGTGCATATTTGCGGCCGAGGGCTTCGGCTATAGAGCGACCAAGACTGGTTTTACCCACACCCGGAGGGCCATAGAGGCAGAGGATAGGGGCTTTCATATCGTCGGCCTTGCTGTTGGCTTTCATCTTCAGCACCGCCAGGTATTCAATGATACGCTCCTTGACTTTCTCCATGCCATAGTGGTCATGGTCAAGCACTGCTTGTGCGTTACGAATATCGTAGTTATCTTCGGAGTATTCGTTCCAAGGCAGGTCGAGCAGGATCTCCAAGTAGTTCTGTAGGGTAGAGTACTCGGGCGAGTGGGTAGGGATACGGCGGAGTTTCTTCAGATCGTTCTCGAAGGTTGCCTGCATCTTCGCGCTCCACTTCTTTTGTTTAGCGCGTTCGAGCATGGCGTTAGCCATTTGCTCATCGGTATTGCCCAACTCGCGCTGAATGGTCTCCATCTGGCGTTGCAGATAGTATTCGCGTTGCTCTTTGTCTATATCTTCTTTTGTCTTGCTCTTAATAACCTCCTTCATATCAAGCATTTGCAATTCGCTTGTCAGGATTTCGAGCAAGTTTATAGCACGTTCTTTGAGCGAGGACATCTCCAGCAGGCGTTGTTTGTCGGCTATGCGCACGCCAAAGTTACCGCAGATATAGTTCACCAGGGTAGGTGGATTATCTATGCTGCGCAAGGTCATACCTGCTTCGGCAGGTATGTTCTCCATGCGTTTGAGAATCTTGTCGGCTTGGGCCTTGAGACTGCTGACCAGCGCTATGAACTCTTTGTCATTGCGTTTAGGAAATTCTTCTTCAGAGATATGCACTCTGGCTTTCATGTATGGCTTTTGTGCGACAATCTCCTGTATCTCAATGCGTTGAATACCTTCCATGATTACCATCAGACTGCCATCTGGCAAATCGAGGGTACGCATGACGCGTCCAGCGGTACCTATAGAATAGAGGTCATCGGACGAAGGTTCTTGCACATCTTGTACGCGTTGGCAGCAAACGGCAAGCAGTTCGTCGTTCTTGAAGGCATTGGTAACGAGTTTCTTGGATTTGGGTCGAGCCACAGTCACAGGCAGCAACACACCTGGAAAGAGCACCATGTTGCGTAGTGGCAACACACCGAGCACATCGCCATCTTGCAGGTTTGGTTCTTTGGTATCATCGTCAGCAGCCAATGGAATATAATCTACTTTTACATTCTGATTCTCGTCATCGTTTAATAATAATTCATCAAGGTAGGTCATTTTGATTTACTATTTGATTTACTATTTTAATTATTAACAATTTTATTTATGTTTTTTGTTTAATTAGGGTATAACTCGACATATTCTATTTTACATAATTGCAATTAGGATATAATTCACAAATGAAAATGCCTGCAAAAGTACAAAATAATTTTAATACTAACAAATAAATCAACAAAAAAATGAAAACTATCAACATCGGCGACATGATTTGCCTAATCCAAGTAAATGACGGTAAATACCACAGATTCCAATCTGCTCTTGAAAAAGAGGAGTTTATTAAATCACACGATAAAAGTGGATATGAATTGCACGATAATTACGCAATAATCCATATGTACATGGTAGTTGATACAGAAGGTTACGGCTGGAACTTAACAAAACAACAAGCAGTAACATTCGAAGAGGCTCTTCAGCTTAAAAAAATGTACCTATGATTTGGCGCAGTACATTCAAAGAGAGTTTGGGCGACATGCTCGCCCACTCTTTTAGTACTTATGAAATAGACATATTTTATATGCTATGGCATAGTTACAGAATAACTTACTTAATTAAATCATCATTTTTCCAACATATACGAGTTGGAGATGAGAAATACGAACTAACCGTGCAAAAGTATCCGCAATCTGATACATATTGCGTTAAATTCTTTAAAAAATGAATATGAAACCGAATTGGAGTAACTATCAAGACGTTTACGATTTATACGTGAACGGGACAAAAATGAAACGTATATGGGGCAAAAAGCATGCCTTTAAGATAGCAGAAGCGCAGTCGGGGGCACTCTTCGGGGGGGTGCACGTTGAGTTAGTAAACATACATACAGGTGAAATAGTATTTAATACATGAAAGGAGGTGAAAAATATTTAGCAAAAATTGAACTTAAAAATTTTTGCGGACTAAAAAATACATAGTCCGTCAACACGTGACCCGACACGGGTAGTACGCACGTGTTCTATATTATCAAGTAAGCGCGAATCGCTTTTAGGAAAAGCGCGAAAACATTTTAACTTTTACAATTATGGAAAAATCAAACAGCGGTATGCATGGACATGGTATGCCAATCGAAACAAAACCAATCGAACACAAACCAATCAATGAAAACAACTATCCCAACGGACCAATTGAGGGACAAACCGAAACAATTAAGGTGCATAAAGCAAAATCAAAACCTTTCTTCATTATTGAGCGCGAAATTAACGACAACAAAACTTTCGAAATCGCAGTCGGTCAAGACATCATTAGCGAAAAGAAATTCAACTCATACGATGAAGCACAAAGATACATCGGTTCAAAACCTTGGGAAATCATTATTAATCTTGCATGTTTAATCTATCAAAATCAAAAAGAGTATGAAAAATCTCAGTCCTAACGTAAAAAAAGCCATTTACGGAGTACTTACAGCACTTGTGGCGCTTGCAGCTGCATTGCTCGGTTTAACATCTTGTAACGTAACAAGAACTATCACAACGGAAAGTAAATCGTTACAACGAGGTGACACAGCAATTATCATTCAATCGAAGACAATCGAATCGTATAACGCAACAAAAAATTAGTAATCATGGGAATCAAAAAAACTATTGGCGGTGACCGATTAGGCTCGGGTAATCGCATGAAACAAGAAATGCACAATTTTTTCCGTTCAAACCACAACCTATCATGTTCTCGAACATCTTCAATGGCGCCTGGAGTACTCTACCCTATGTACACAAATATAGGATTAGACGGCGACACATTCGACATCGACCTCAACGCATTTGTGCGAACCGTACCAACCGAGGGTCCAATGTTCGGTGCTTTCAAATTGCAGGTGGATGTATTCAAAGCTGATATGCGACTTTATCAAGCAATCTTGCATAACAATACTACCGAAATCGGCATGAATATGGACCAAGTCCTATTGCCAAAATTAGAGTTACAAACTCGTGCAAGTTGGACGGGAGAAAAATGGAAACAACAAGTATCAAAAACAGCACTACAATATTATCTTGGCTTATCGGGTATAGGTAGTTATAGCGAAATAAACCCAGGTTCAGTAAAAAGAAAAATCAACGCTATTCCTACACTTGCATACTATGACATATTCAAAAATTACTATGCCAACAAACAAGAGGACATCGCGTATGGAATAACATCGGGGACATATACTGAAACTATTGCAGGAGAACCACCCATATTAACAAATGTATCATTTTGCGACATCAACGATACTAATTGTACCCAAGTGGAAGCTTTACACGGTGAGTTATTCTACGTAGATGTAAGTCAAGGAGCAACCTACCACCTTTTACACATACAAGGACAGCATTTGCTATCAATGGTAGAAGGTGTAAAAACACCAAACGTAGTTATAGCAAGAGCAGGCTCACAAACACAATCGGGCGCGTTCTCATTTATTCCTACCAATTCCACTGATACAGAACTTGTATTTGGTTGGACGGGAACAAGTACATCAGACTATTTCCACATTGAGAAAATCGAACCAATGGGTGAAGTAATTACAAAAACAGGTGATATTCGCCTTGTACCTTTCAACCTAAAAAATATCGATGAAATGCGCAGACGCATCCTAACTACTTGGAATCTTGGTGATGAATTTGTAATCGATAGTAGCGAAACACTTGCACCATATAACCTAAACACTCAAGTAGATGAAAACAATGAGTGTGTAATCAAAAATGCAATGCAAGGACTTGTAGTCAAATGCTATCAATCCGACCTCTTTAACAATTGGTTAGACACTGAATGGTACAACAAAATTTCGCAAATCTCACGTGTATCTACTGCAAGCGGTGGATTTACAATGGACGCACTTAATTTCGCAAAAAAAATCTATGACCACTACAATCGTGTTGCAATCAGTGGCGGATCATACGATGATTGGAGACAAGCGACATATGGTAATAAAGTAGTAGGTTCTATTGAAAAACCCGTCTATTGTGGTGGAATGTCAAGCGAAGTTATTTTCGATGAAGTAGTGTCAAGTGTAACAGCAAGTCCCGAGGAACCTCTTGGCACATTAGGTGGTAGAGGTACACTCAAAGGGCGCAGAGGTGGAAACGTAATCGTGAAATGCGACCAAGCATGCGTAATCATGGTCATGGTATCACTTACACCTCGATTAAACTACACACAAGGTAACAGTTGGTATCTTACCGAATTGGATTCTATGGACGACCTACACAAACCAATGTTTGACCGAATCGGATTCCAAAACCTAATGGTAGAACAAATGGCATGGTGGGACGCAAGATTTGACATGTATGGAACAATCACACGTACATCAGCAGGCAAACAACCTGCATGGCTAAATTACATGACCGATGTAGATAAAGCATTCGGTGACTTTGCAGAGGAAGACGGAAAGGGTTACATGGTACTACAACGTTTGTACTCACCAGACACCGAAACAAGACGTGTGGCAGATGTGACAACGTACATCGACCCAACAAAATACAACTATCCATTTGCAGTCAAAACACTATCGGCACAAAACTTTTGGGTATTCCTTAACTTGGGAATCAAGGCACGTCGATTGATGTCAGCGAAACAAATTCCAAACCTCTAAAAATCTAAAGTTATGAATCATAGAAATAAAAATATCTTCACACAATCGCAAATCAACACGTCACATAATTTGCAAGAGGGCGAAAGTATCGAACAAACTTTACGCAGGATTACTACATCGGGTGAGGTTATAGACACCGACACATCACCCGAAATATACCAAGAACGCAAAGCAGGGGTTGACCCTTTGTGCGATGTTCGAACGGATAAAATGGAAATGGCTCAAGCTGCGTTCGATAAGGTTACACGTACACACTTGCTTGCACGTGCTAACAAAGAAGATTTCGGAAATAAAGAGCCTAAAGACTTTACATTTGTAACCGATGAAAATGGCAACATCGTTGAAAACAAACATGAATAACTAACCAAGAGCGGGGGAGAAATCCCCCACTCTATTAAAATTCCATAAGTTATGGCAGACAAATTCGATTTAGGTAGTGCTGCAATAAATGCTGGTTCAAGTGTTGCAAATACACTAATCACACAAGCATTTGCAGAACACAACCGTAAAAAAAACTTTGAATATAACGAAAAAGCAGCCGACAACGCAGACCAAAGGCAACGTAAACAATACGAAGAGTTGTATTCACCGCAAGCGATGATGGAACAATATGCAGCAGCAGGACTTTCACCAAGTCTAATGATGTCGGGAGGTCAATCTGCTGTAGGTCAATCATCGGCACAAGGTAACCAATCCGCAGGGATTCAAGGACCATACCCAAGTGCAACACCTATCGACCCATTAGCAGCTGCACAAATGGCAAATATCATAGCTAATACGAAAAAAACCGAAGCCGAAACAATAAAAATAGGTGCGGAAACTGAATTCACACTCACTAATATCATCAAGGCAAGTGAGGAAACAAAGAACATCAAACAAACACGTCTTTTGCTTGAAATGCAAACTGCGGGTCAAGAACTTGAGAATCTCGGAAAACAACTGCAAAACGAAATCACAGAAGAAAGCAAAGAAGATATTCTCGAACAAATACGTATTCAAACGGAAAAACTCCAACGTGAATCCGAAAAAATCGAAAAACAAAACAAGGCGCTTGACCTCGAAAACCAACTATCGGAGGAGACATACACTACACGTGTCAAACAATTTACTGCAAACTATAACCAAACAATGGCAGCAACCGCCAAAGCATATAGCGACATCGAACTCAACGAACAACAAATTGAAACACTTGTCGAAAATGTTGCTATTGCAAAATTTAACTCACGAACACAACGTCTCTCAGCTAATGCTCAAGCAAAATTCTACCAAGAACAAGTAGAACAATGGGCTATAGAAAATGGATTTACCAAAGAACAAATAAAAAATGAAAAATGGAAAATTGCAATGCAAACTATTACATCAATCATAGATTCGGGTTGTAAAGTTGCAGGTGCAGTTTTATCCGCAAAATAATATGTGCTTATTTCCGAAACTTATCAAAAATCCAAGGTATTTGCCGAACAAAAAAAATGGGGGGATTCCCCCCATTTGCGAAGATATTCGAAAACTATATGTTCCTATTGGGTGTGGAAATTGTATAGAGTGTAGAAAACAAAAGGCGCAACAATGGAGAATTAGACTATCGGAAGAATTAAAAGTCCAAAATTACGCATATTATTGCACTTTCACATTTTCTAACGAAGAATTGCGAAAATTACGCAAAGAACTACACATGAAAGAATGTAACGGAGTAGCAGGCAAAGCGTTAAGAAGATTCTTAGAACGTTGGCGAAAAACTTACAAAAAATCTCTCAAACATTGGTTTATCACCGAACTCGGGCACGAGGGTACTGAAAGAATCCACCTGCATGGCATTATATTTTCATCATTCGAAATAACGAAAGAACTATTTCAGCAGTATTGGAAATATGGCAATGTTCGAATTGGTGACTACTGCAATTTACGTACAATTAACTACATAGTCAAATATGTTACTAAAATCGATACCGACCACAAGGGATTTATCGGAGAGATTTTTTGTTCAGCAGGTATAGGGAGAAACTACCTACAACGTGAAATTATAAAAGATATTCACCGATTCAAAGACGGAAACACTATCGAGTACTATCGAACCGCTAACGGAACAAAACTCAATCTCCCTATATACTATCGGAATCACTTATTTACCGAGGAGCAACGTGGACAACTATGGGTCAACAAAATCGAACAAAAGAAACGTTTTGTACTTGGAGTTGAAATAGATATATCAACGAAGCAAGGTCAAGAAACATACTATCGCGTGCTAAAAAAGGCGCAAGAGAAAAACAAAGAACTTGGGTACGGAGATTTCTCAAAAGAATGGAAAAAACGAGCCTACAACATCACATCACGTATGCTCAATGATAGAGAAAAATACATAGTGAGCGCGGGCAAACCTTAAACTTTAAAGGACGTATTCGGGTTTGCCCACACTCACGCCTGCAAGGGTGCGGGAAAACTCACTTTTCAAAAGTTTGGTTTAGGTTTATTGGCGCACGTCCGTGCGCAGGGCTTGAGGTTTGAAGATATACTCATAAGCCAAATAGTGCCACTGATTAGATATGCCGAGGGGAAAAACGCACAAGTGCGAATAATGTATCAAATTGTAATATTGATTTTACATTCGCAAAAAAAATACGATTTTACTTGCATATGTCAAAAAAAAGCAGTACCTTTGTAGCATGAAAGAAGAAATCAACAAATATCTCGAAAGCCAAACACGAAAGAACGAACAAGACATCAAGATTCGTGAATTCGGACTCAAACTATGTAAGGCAATGATTATCATTTGCTTAATAGCGTTGCTCGTTCCTATCCTTTGGCTTATTTTCTCTATTTGACATACTTGCAATTAGAGAATGTGAAGATGTTTGTAAACATTATCGTTTCCCAAATGAATTGCAATCGAAAAACGGCTGCAAAAGTAGTAAAAAAAAATCAAATATGCAAATATCATTAAAAAAATATGTACTTTATCGGATAGTTACGTTGTATGCTTCCAACGCTTTGCGAAGAACAAGTACCGCTTTTGCCAAATCCTCCTTATTGAGAATATACGCTATTCGCACTTGTTGGCGCCCATCCTCTGGATTGGTATAGAAGCCACTACCAGGTGCCATCATAACCGTTTGTCCCTCATACTGAAAGTCAGTTAGACACCATTGGCAGAACTTATCCGTATCGTCCACAGGCAACTGTACCATCACATAAAATGCTCCCATAGGCGTTGGTGCAAATACACCAGGTATTTGATTGAGCTGGTCAATTAAGAAATTACGACGCGACAAATACTCATCATACACTTCCTCCATATACTCATGTGGCGTAGCCAACGACGATTCAGCAATTACTTGACCAATCAAAGGAGGCGAGAGACGAGCTTGGCAGAACTTCATCACTGCCTGATGCACATCCTTGTTCTTCGTAATTAATGCGCCTATACGCACGCCACACAACGAATAACGCTTGCTTACTGAATCAATCAGTATTACATGATTCTCTATCCCCTCCAAATGAAAAGCAGAGATATAAGGACGTTTGGTATAGATAAACTCACGATACACCTCGTCAGAGAATAGATACAAATTGTATTTCTTCACCAAATCACGAATCTGCATCATCTCCTGCTTGGTATATAAATATCCTGTTGGATTATTAGGATTACAAATCAAAATAGCACGCGTTTTATCCGTAATTTGCTTTTCAAACTCTTCCACAGATGGCAGTTTGAAACCATTCTCAATATGCGTCTTCACAGGTTTAATGACAGCACCACAAGATACAGCAAAAGCCATATAGTTGGCATAACTGGGTTCGGTGACAATTATCTCATCACCAGGATTGAGACATGCCATATACGCAAACATGATTGCCTCAGAACCGCCTGAAGTAATGATAATTTCATCTGGAGAAATATCTATACCATATTCCGCATAATAACCCACCATCTTTGCCCGCAATGACAATACCCCCTGAGATGGCGTATAATCTAGTATATCCTTATGGAAGTGTGTTAAGGCATTTTTAGCACAATCTGGTGTCTGAATGTCGGGCTGACCAATATTCAGAGAATAAATATGAATACCATTTCGGTGTGCCGCCTCGGCATACTTTGCCAACTTACGAATGGGCGACTGTGGCATGCTTTGTGCTCGCTTTGAGATTTTCATAACACTAAAGATTAGAAATTGACGTGCAAAAGTACAAAAAAAATCGCAACTATGCAAATCATAGCGCGATTTTAACAGGTTATATGTTGAAAAACACAAATATAATACAACGATTGCTATCGTTCCTCAAACGTACCATCGGAGTAAAATACCATTATTTTAGACACTGACCGAGGAGCTGGAGCAACCACTATTTTCTTATTCTCAATAGGATTACCCATCACCGATATAACAGGTTCTTCCTCTTGTTTATTACTATCAAACAACGTCAGCATTCTCTCATCGCGGGCACCTGCAGTATACATACTGCCCACACCCATAATCAACCAATCGCAACTCACCGCACGAAAACGACGCAAGATTGCTTGCAACACATCCAAACTGGGCTTATTTCTTCCCCCCATGATATTTGACAATGTTCCTTGACTAATACCTACTTCCATACAAAACTGCTTGGCATTCATGCCCTCTGATTGCATTACCTGCAATACACGATCACGTTCATTCATGTTATTTACGATTTGATAATTTACAATGTACTATCATGTTCGATTTTAAAATTTGATAATCCATTTCAAAATCGGGTGCAAAGATATGAAAATTTTTTCACATATGCAAATTACACAATTTGCTTTTCAAAGTTCAAAACAATTCACATCTGCAAATATAGTTTAAAGACTCACATAATGCTGGCATTATCCTTAGTGTCTGATTTACAGCTGCATATAACTACATGTATATTGTTTAAGTAATTCTCCTATTTATATTGATAATCAACATATTGAAAAATATAATTAATAAATACATAGAATTACTGCAAGGTTCGTTAGTCTACACAGTAGTGTATTCACATTATTAATTTACGTAAACTTTATAATAGACTGATTTTGTTTATATTACAATGATAAAATAAATACTTACACATCGCTTTCCGTAGGTGTGGCATCTGATTATTGGTTGTGTTTTCATAGCTGAATTAACGAGTAGCGTGCATACTATATATTTGTAAACTACGCGCTACAGGTTGCTGTATTTATTTAGAAATACACATATCTGCATTTGGTAATTATTTTTTAGAAAAATAACATCCCTACCCTTTTTTCACAAAAATTTAGTTTTCATTGCCAATTCACGAGAATTGAATATTTTTCACAATTCTGTAACTTTATACAGAATATGCAATTCTCATAGACAATAAAAAATGAGACATTAGCCTCTATTTGCACGGATGATATAATAATAAACTTTTAGATTATTCAAAAAAAAAGCAAAAAAAAAAGAGGGATTGTTACCCCTCTAAGTCTGTTCTTCCCCATTTCCAACGGTTGTGGGTCCAGAGCCACAATTCGGGTTGAGAATATATATTTTGCTCTAAGAGTTGAGCATAACGAATTGTCAAACCTTCAGACGGCATTGTAGCAGAATTATCAGCTATCACTTCAAAACGTGCACGATAATATCCTCGTTTAGGTGACCATATATGCGTATAAACAGCTGCTAAACCAAACTTTTTAGCCAGCACCTCACTGCCATCCAAAAAAGCTGTTTCTTGCTGCAAAAATTGTGTCCAAACATATGAACTACGCTTTGATGGTTTCTGATCTGAAAGCATACCCAATATATACGGATGTTCAGTACTGCGTATGGCGACTAATTTGCGCAATAACTTATTCTTTTCTACACATTCTCCACCATATTTACCGCGTAATTCTAACATTATTTTGTCGAAATTAGGATTCTTTAATTGCCTATAAACATTATATTCCATCATCGCAGGATTGGTAAAACGGTTATTCAGATCTGCAATCCATTCCCAATTCCCCATGTGTCCCAGACAAACAAGTACACCTTGCGTTTTGCTCGCTAACTGCTCAATCAAATCTACATTTTCAAATACCAAACGCTCGCGCATTTCTTCAGCACTCGCACCATAGCCATATACAATCTCTATTAGCAAGTCAGAGAAATGATGATAGAACGTCTTTTCTATTTTTCGCAATTCCTTATTGCTTTTATTAGGAAACGAATTGCTCAAATTCTTACGAACCACCTTAATGCGATACCTTGCTACATAATACACTAATGGATAGAGTATTATGTCCGAAATCATATACAATACAGATAAAGGCAGTAAGCTGAGTATGCGAATAAGGAGGCGCATTTTTGAATTTCGTTTATAGTACGATTCGCTACTGTTGAGTGTTTAGAGAAGTGTTGGCAAATACACAAATAGGAAATACACTACAGGTGTCACCAGCAACAAACTATCAAATCGATCCAGAACACCACCATGTCCAGGCATAAACTTACCAGAATCCTTGACGCCCAACGTACGCTTGAACAGACTCTCCATTAGGTCGCCTAATGTGCCAAAGACCGAACCGAAAGCCACAAACCACAAACTATTCGCCAGTCCCAATTCTGCTGTCCAACCTATTCTGTAGAACACATAACCCGCTAACAATGACACTACTACACCACCTATTAACCCCTCCCACGATTTGGCAGGACTGACGCGTGGGAACATCTTATGATTACCCTTCGGCAGTTTAGCAGTCAAACTACCCACAAGATAAGCACCACTATCATTCACCCAAAGCAGGATAAACAACGCCAAGAGCAAATACTTATTATGCATCAGCACACCATTCATCAACGCAAAAGGTAACGCCACCATAATCTGGCTGGCACAGAGATTACCCCAAGAAGCTATAGGATTGCTATTCTCACGGAAGAGCTGCGTAATCATCGCCAACAGCATAATCGCTACATACGCCACCAACAAGGCAGACCATATCCCATCTCCATAGAAGAGGAAATACAAGGTCGTGAATAACAGCGCATTAGCTATCATAGCGAAGGACTGCAAACGTATATCAGAACCCACTAACAGGTGAAACTCACGCACTGCCAATGTACTGACAATCAGGAATAAGCATCCAAACAACAAAGAGTGACCACCAAAACACTGAGGTTGCACCAAAATAGATGTTAGTACCAAACCTGCATACACGATTGCAGAGAGGGTTCGCTTAACAAAATTATTCATAATCGTAAATTATTTTCTAAATAATTTGCAAAGGTAAGAATAATTTTGTAATTTTGCAAGCAAATTCACTAAAATAGTAGAAATTATGAATGCAAACATCGAATTGAGTCTTCTTGATGCAGAAGAGAAAGAGTTATTGAACTACATTTGGAACTATATTCCAGCGGAAGACCGCCAGGGTATGACACAGTCAGACGTGCTCCTTGTTCTTGACCTTATGGATGATTATCTGGTAGAAAACGGTCTGCTGGAAGAAGATGAAGAGGCAGGCGAAATGACCTATTTGGATGGCGAAATAGATGAAACAGAGCAGCTCAACTATCTCCTTACAGCATCCAAAGAGCAAGGCCATGCTTTCAGCAGCACTCAAATCCAACTCATCATGGATGCAGAACTGCAATACGGCATTGAGCAGGGCTACTACCAAGAGGAGGAATAATGGGGCGATTGGCTATACAAAATGAAAAATAAAAGGTCACAGATTAAATCAGTGACCTTTTATTTTGATTATTAATCGTTTGATTATGTTCTTTGCATTTTGTAACATGATTTCTTTCACCCACTCGCGACGTTTGTCCGTCCAACGTTGGGGATGAGTAGTAATCATAATCTGAGGTGGCAGACTACCCTGCTCTGCCGCTTTGATAATATCATCAGTAGTATGATAGACTAATCCCTGAGCATTCCACTGATCTTGGTAAACGGGTATTTTATCCCGCACAGAGACCTTGTATCCATCCCAACAGCGACCAGTATCCGTGAGATAAAACACCTGACCAAAATCTACATCAAAATATGGTTCGCCAATAATGCCCAAATCGCGGTAATCGTACTTTTTCCAAAGTTCCTTGCCATCCCATTGGCTGGTAGGCGCACCATGCATACAAATAGTGCGCACGGGATAATAATGGCGGAAATATGCCAACTGCTCTTGAAAATGTGCAAACGCCTTTTCTGCATCGCCATTCGCGATTGCCATATCCTCGTAGTGATAACCTATCTCGTGTTCTAAATCAGCTATCGCACGAATCATATCTGGCTGATTGCTCTCTGGCACCACTCGAAAATAGTAACTTGCAGCTATACCCAACTCCTGCTCTATCTGAGCTGTTGCCAAACTATTCGCTGCCTTGAGATCCACATCGTGGCGGAGGATAATCCATTTGGGACTATTAGATATGCATTTTTGCTCACAATATTGCTCAAAAGTGAGAAATTTATACCCTTGCTTCTGTAAAACGACGAGCAATTCACGGTATTTACGTAATGTAAAATCAATCATACGGTTATGTGTTGCGAAGAATATAGCCAGTAAAACCCAAAACATATATTCGCATGTTATTTCGTTTGATTTTTCATCTATAATTATTCAATATGCTATTATCTATTGTCAACCATATTACGATATACCACATAGCGTTGGTAAAGGTACTCCAGCGAAAGGTTGAGCAGCATATTGATACCCGTTACCAGATACTCATTCCAGAGTAGATCTTCCGCCAAGAAGTCGCCCAATATCGTGGTTACAGGCGTAAAGACAGCATAAAATGCCAATACCAATAACATCGCTCGAGTGATATTCGCGTTGGATTTGAAGGTAAATCGACGATTAAATGTGAAGTTCCAGAGGATACTCAGAAGTAGAGAGATGAGGTAACATGGCCAGTAACGCCATTCTGTACATTCATTGAGCAAGGTAAAAGAGCCTATCTGAATAATGCCCGCACTGGCAGAGAATAGCACAAACTTCAGCACTCTAACCCACTCTTTCTTTTTCTTATTTTCCATAATTCTTTTCTTTAGACTTTACCCATCAACTAATACAATTCTATCCACTCCACCGTATTACCTACGCACTCCAGATAGGTTTGGAAATCTTCTCGCTTGATGACCACCGTTCCGCGACAGTCGTTGGGGTGAAAACTCAAACTATCCGCCTCTTGCAGGTTCTTATCTAAGAACAATATCACATGCCGCTCTTCATCATTGATGAGTCCGAATGGACTCACGCTTCCTGGTTCTAACCCTAAATAGCGCATCATGCGTTCGGGACTGGCGAAGGATAATTTGCCAGGCGAGTTTTTGCCTGCTGCGAGCAACGATGCTTTGAGGCGTTGTTCCAGATCATGGATAGCCAGATCGTGTTCGCAATCAAAACAGATGAGATAATGCTGCGTACCCTTGTGATTACGCATAAAGATATTCTTGCAATGCACACTGCCATCATCCTTCCACCAGCGTTTAGCCTCCTCGATGGTCTTACCCTCGGGGTGATTATAGCATTCAAAAGGTATCTGATGCTCAGTCAAATATGCCAATACCTTCTCTTGTCTTTCCATATTCTCTCACCTTATAGCCTAACTATGATTCCATTATTACTTCGCGTAGCACTTCGCCTACTGTAGGGTGCGGGAAGACTACTTGCTTGAATTCGCCTACAGTATATCCCATACGCACAGCAAAGCTGGCAGCAGCCACAAACTCCGAACATGGGTTACCTATCATATGAACGCCAATAATGGTTTTGTTTTTCTTGTCCACAATCACCTTGCACAAGCCTGTTTCTCCCTCGTTCTCTGCCACAAATCGCCCCGAATAGGTCATCGGCAGTTTGTGTACCTCATATTCTACAAAAGGTTTGTCAAGCGACATAGTAGGTGCAAAATCGCCTTCGCGAATATCGTTGAGATCTTTCTCAGTTAGTCCTATACATGCTATCTCAGGATTGGTATAAACGACACTTGGTATAGCGTTGTAAGCAATGCGCTGCAATGGCAACTGCTTGATCATACGACCTACAGCAACTTCGGCTTGGCGACTTGCCACATGCGCCAACATAATCTTGCCCGTCACATCCCCCGCAGCATAGACATTCTTGAGGTTCGTCTTCATAAACTCATCCACCACGATGCCACCGCGGTATATTTCTATATCATTAAGCGCCTCCAATCCCTGCATGTTTGCACGACGACCTACGGATACAAGGATATGCTCTGCCTCGTATTCGCCATTGGTGGTAAGCACCTTGTTGCCTTGAATCTCTGTGACCTTGGTTTCGGTCAAAATCTGAATACCCGATTTGCGGTATTTCTCCAGCAGGATAGCTACCACCTCTTGATCAAGGTTAGGCAGTATAGTTGGCATCGCCTCAATTACCGTCACAGACACACCTAATTCGTGGTATAATGTAACGAACTCCATACCAATTACACCGCCCCCTACAATAATCATGGATTGTGGCAGGAGTTTGCTATCCAAGGCATCGGTCGAATCCCAAACAGCAGGATTGTCCTGTATGCCTGGTATAGGAGGAACAAAATTGGTAGAACCTGTACAAATCAATAAGTTCTCTGCTTCGTATTGCTCTTCTCCACACGCTATGACCACTTGTTCGTCTGTTCGACTCACGATAGTGGCAGCTCCCATGACTACGGTGCAATGCTCATTATTGAGTTTCTGCTTGATACCCGCCACCAGCTTGCGCACCACCTTCGTTTTGCGTTGCGCAATCTTGGCATAATCGAACGTTACATTTTCTGCAGAAACACCATATTTCGCAGCATTTTTGGCGTTATAATATTGCTTTGCGCTATATAATAAGGTTTTAGTAGGAATACATCCTACATTGAGACAGGTACCACCTAAAGCTGTTTGTTCAAAAATTACTACATCTTTGCCTGCCTTCGAGGCTAATTCTGCGGCAGTATATCCAGCAGGACCACCACCAATAATAGCAAGAAAGTATTTCATAAATATATTGTGTAGGATTGTTTATTCATATGTAGAATCGTGTAGAGTGGTTAGAAAAATGCGTACTGCGTTAGCAACCATTTCTGCACAAGGGCGTTTTTGGTAATATGCTTCGGTACGAGCTTCAGGCATAGGATTTTGTGGTTTGGGTGCTATACCAAGCAATTCAGAGCAAATCAGACTACCATTCTCCTCCTTGAATTGTGCTGCTAACTTCTGTACGAGCGAGTAGTTCTGCATCTTTCCTTCCGCATCATGCGGCGTAGCAGAACCATTCTCCAGTCCCGCTAACAGAAACATGCCACATGCAGCTCCACAGGTCTGCCTCATTCGCCCTATGCCACCTCCAAACGAAGCAGACAAGCGCAATGCCAATGCCTGATCCTCTATGCCGTATAAATCTGCACAGGCAGCAAATACCGATTGACTACAATTGAACCCTTGATGAAAAAGCTCCTTCGCGAGCGCAACGCGTTCCTCTATTTCTTCTTTTTTCATATATCCCAGCCTATAGTCTATATAAAATTAGTTCTCATTTTAGGTTTCTCGCTTTCAGGTCGTTGCTCTTTATTGAGATTGCGCATCATCCATGCCATGTTGCGCGCCAACGTGCGCATGGTTTGCAGTCCCTCAGCATCCTGATTTGCTTCGCCTTTCTCCCAACCATGTACGCTGTTCCAATACTGCGATGAAACAACAGGCATATTATTGATTGTAAAGTACTTATTCAGCCTATCAAAGCAGGCACTTGCTCCACCCCTTCGGCATACCACCACTGCAGCAGCAGGCTTGTAGGATAGCAACATCCCAGCCGAATAGAACAATCTATCCAACAAGGCACAAAGTGAACCATTAGGACCAGCATAATAGACTGGTGACCCCACCACCAAGCCATCAACACCTTCGGTAAGAATAGCGTGTAACTTATCATAGAGCACGTCGGAGAAGGCACATTGTCCTTTCTTGGTGTGGCATGCACCACATGCTACACAACCACGAACAGGTTGATTACCAACACCTATGGTGATAGTTTCTATTCCTTCTGACTCTAAGGTCTTTGCTACTTCTGCCAGCGCGATACTGGTATTGCCATTCGCACGTGGACTGCCATTAATGAGTAGTACTTTCATGATAGTTTATTAAATAATTCCTTCCAAAAAAATTTTCAAACCAATTGAAATGAGTATTATTCCTCCAAGAATTGTGACGTTCATACGTAAGCGTGCCCCCACCAAATGTCCAATGACAAAGCCTGTTATGGAAAATATAAAACAGGTTGCAGCTATGATTCCCACAGCCAGCCATAGATCTTCGGGATGGGGAATAAAAATCACACCCGTGGCGAGGGTGTCCATAGAGGTTGCGAATGCTAATGACAACAAACCAACAAAAGAAAAATCTGCCAAATGATTCTCATCATCATCGCCTTTGAGCGAATCATAAATCATCTTACTACCAATAAAGCCAAGTAATGCGAGGGCTATCCATGGTGCAAAGCGCTCAAAGAATGAGGCAAACAAACTGCCAGCAAAATAGCCTATCAATGGCATTCCTGCATGAAAAATGCCAAAGAGCAATGCCATGAGCATAGGTTTGATATAGCGAGGCACATACCCATGTGGCGAAGTCAGTCCTTTGCAAACAGATACTGCGAAACAGTCCATCGCTAAGCCAATGGCGAGAAGTATAATAGTGAGTATTGACATACTTGTGTTTAGTGGACGCGGTAAGACCGCGACTTTTTAGTATTTAGCGTTTGGTTCGGTAGCGTGCCGATACTTTGCCTTTGGCAATGTTGGTAAGTTTGGTTTTGACGAACTGACGACGGATTGGCGATATACGATCGGTGAAGACATGTCCCTCCAAGTGATCGTATTCGTGTTGGATGATGCGTGCTGCAAATCCGTCATAAGTCTCGGTATGCTCGGTGAAGTTCTCATCCATATAGCGGATAGTAATCGAAGCAGGACGGATCACATTCTCAGAAATGCCAGGCAAAGAAAGGCACCCCTCGGAGAAAGTGGTGTTTTCTTCACTTTCCTCAATAATCTCTGGATTGATGAATACTTTCTTAAAGTTCTGACACTCAGGATAATCCTCAGCCAGTTCGGTACCATCTACGATGAATAGACGGATGGCTTTACCAATCTGTGGAGCAGCTAACCCGCAACCTTCTGCCACAGCAAGGGTTTCCCACATGTCAGATAGGAGCTGTGGGATATCAAGTGAATCAGGAGTAATGTCTTCTGTGGCTTTGCGCAACACAGGTTGACCATAAAGATAGATAGGTAGAATCATACGAATTGTGCGTTTATTGTGCGTTTATTGTGCGAATAATACTGCTAACGAATACTATCCAAATATCCTTCGAGAATAATACATGCTGCGAGTTTATCCACTACGGATTTATCTTGTCGTTGACTTTTCTTCATGCCTCCTGCTATCATAGCTTGGTGAGCGATAACCGAAGTAAAACGCTCATCGTACTCTCGTAGAGGGATATTTGGAAACACTTTGCGAAAGCGATTGATGAAAGGTTGGATATACTTCATAGATTCAGAATCTTCTCCATTCATCTGATATGGATGACCTATAACCACTTCATCTACAGTCTCTTTTGCAAAATAATCTGTTAGCCATGCTTCGAGGGTATGCGTTGGGATAGTAATAAGCGGATTAGCCGTTATGCGGAGCATATCCGTAACGGCTAATCCTGTTCGTTTGCGACCGAAATCTATCGCAAGCACTCTTCCCATTAGTCAGCGAGAGCGTTGTACTTATCATCCATGCCCAGACGATAATACAGCGAACGCAGAGAGCGTTTGTATTCGTAGTTGTCTGGCTCAAGTTCGTAAGCTTTTTCGAAGTAAGGTAGCGCTTTTTGGAATGCAGCATCTATCTCTACTTTTGCTTTCTCATATGCTTTAGCATCCAAATATGCAGCATCATCGTTAAGTTTGTTGCCCAAATCTACGTATGCAAAGCCAAGTGTCTCCAAGAAGAGTGCATTGTTAGGTTCGATAGCAATAGCTTGCTCAAATGCTTGGAATGATTCATCAAAGCGACCGATACGCGCAAGGATAGATCCCTTAGAATTGTAGTATTGTCCTACATTAGGCTCACGAGCAATAGCAATATCCAGATACTCGATTGCTTTCTCCTCTTGACCAGAACTGATATAGAGGTTGATAAGATTTTGCATAAACCATGGTTCATCTGGGAAAAGGTCAATACATCCCTTGATAAACTCTACTGCATTTACAGTATCCTTTTGCTCGATATAGATTTGATAAATATACTCATTAGCGAAGATAATCTCTTTACGCAGAGCGTTTGCATTCGCATGCTCGCTATTCATACGTTTCAGTGTAGCTATTGCTTCTTCATAACGCTGTGCTTCATAGGCGAAACGTCCTGCATAATACAAGCAAGTATAAAAACTGGAGTCGCGAACCAATTCAGCCAAAACATCAGGATTATCTTGCATAATCTTAGAATCAGGGATATTGCAATGAGCAATAAACATATCATATGCCAAAGAAGGGTTCTTTGCTTCATACGCATTAAAACCAACGACAATAAGGGGTTGGAATTGGAAGTACTCTTGTAGTTTTGGCAAGATTGATTTTGGAGTGCGTGTATCATATTTTGCTTTGCCTTTCTTGTCGTATGTAGGAATCAAAGCCATATCATACGCTTTGTTCCAATATTCTAACGACTCATATACAGCAGTACCCCAAGCATCTATATCAATACTTTGACCTATTTGGCGCTTGAGATTTCCATTATAAAACTCCTTGTAGCCAACATAGCCAGCTACATAATACGTGTTTGCCAAATCTTTGGTTTCTTCATTTTGCAAAGCTTCTGCAATAGCTGCACGTGCACCCGCATAATCAGGCGTTTCGGCATCAGCCAAACTACGAGCTTTGCTCACATTTGCTTTTTGTGCGAAGCAGCCTGCGCTTACCAACACAAGGGCTGCAAGAAAAATTGATTTCTTCATATCTGTAAATTTTTTTTAAGTTCTAAAAGTTTTAAGGATTATTCTTCGGTGGTGGTGTTTTCCTCTGTAGTTACCTCTTCAGCAGAGGTTTCATCAGTATCCTCTTTAGGTACTACGCAGCCGAACATAAGCGTATCGTTGCGCTTTTGGAGTTCGATGAGTTTGACACCTTGCGTAGCACGACCCATCACGCGGATAGTATCCATAGCCATGCGGATAGCGGTACCCGACTTGGTGATAAGCATGAGGTCTTGTTCGTCAGTTACTGCCTCCAAGCCAATCAAGTTACCCGTCTTGTCGGTGAGGTTCATGGTCTTCACACCCTTACCGCCACGATTAGTAATACGATAGATTGCCTCGCCATTCTCATCGTCGAGGTCAGTACGCTTACCAAATCCCTTCTCCGAGATTACAAGAACAGACTCCTTGCTACCCTCCTCTACGCAAATCATGCCAATCACGCGATCTTGACCATCCTCATCAAGCTTGATAGCACGCACACCTGTCGCAGTACGACCCATTGGGCGAAGAGTATCCTCAGGGAAACGAACTACCTTACCGTTGTACGAAGCCACCAACATCTGACTGTTGCCATCGGTGAGTGTCACTCGAATCAGACGGTCGTCCTCACGCAGACCAAGAGCGATGATACCGTTGGCACGTGGACGGCTATATGACTCCAGCGTGGTCTTCTTCATCAGACCATTCTTCGTAGCAAAGATTAAGTAGTGATTTTGCACATACTCCATGTCGCTGAGGTTCTTCACATGGATAAACGCGCAAACCTTATCGCCCTTTTGAATGTTGATCATATTCTGCAATGCACGACCCTTAGATTGGCGGTTACCCTCTGGCAACTCATATACCTTGGTCCAATAGAGGCGACCTTGCTCCGTGAAGAACATCATCGTAGAGTGCATATTCGCTTGGTGTACGTACTCGATAAAGTCCTCATCGCGCGCAGCGCTGGCTTTTGCACCTACGCCACCACGACCTTGCTGACGGAAGTCTGCCAATGGAGTACGCTTGATATAACCCAAGTGAGAAATGGTAATAACCATATCATCGTCGGCATACATATCCTCTGGGTTGAACTCGGTAGCCATCTTGATGATACGTGTGCGACGCTCATCGGCATATTTCTCCTTAATCTCCACAAGTTCTTTCTCAATGACCTCATAGCGCATCACTTCGCTTGCGAGCAAGGCATTGAGATGTTGGATAAGTTCTTGGAGCTTTGCATATTCCTCTTTTAATTCGTCAATACGCAAGCCTGTTAGTTGCGAGAGACGCATATCCACGATAGCTTTGGATTGCAGGTTGTCAAGGTTGAAGCGTGCTTCCAAGTTCGCTTGCGCATCAGCAGGAGTACGGCTTGCACGGATAATCTTCACCACCTCGTCGATGTTATCAACAGCGATAATCAATCCCTCCAAGATATGTGCACGCTCCTCAGCTTTCTTCAGTTCGTATTTCGTGCGACGAACTACAACCTCCATACGGTGCTCAATGAAGCTCGCCACCATATCATGCAGGTTCAACAGTTGTGGACGACCTTTCACGAGTGCAATACTGTTCACAGAGAAGCTAGATTGCAATGCGGTATATTTATAGAGTTTGTTGAGTACTACTTGTGCATTAGCGTCGCGCTTAATCTCAATAATAATGCGCACATCGCGTTTCGATTGATCGCTGATACCCGAGATACCCTCAATCTTCTTATCATTCACAAGATCAGCGATATTCTTCACCAGATCAGACTTCACCACGCCGTATGGCAACTCGCCAATCACGATACGCTCACGCCCATTGTCCTCGGTCTCAATCTCCGCTTTGGAGCGAATAATCACACGACCACGACCTGTCTCGTATGCGTCGCGCACGCCTTGGTAACCATAAATAGTACCACCCGTTGGGAAGTCAGGCGCCTTGATGTGCTCCATGAGTTCTGCCACGGTGATAGGCTCCATCTCTGGGTTCTCCACGCGCGCTACGGCATTCTTCACGTATGCCACGCAGCCGTCGATTACCTCGCCCAAGTTGTGTGTAGGCATATTAGTAGCCATACCTACCGCAATACCGCTGGCACCATTCACCAACAAGTTAGGGAAGCGACATGGCAACACCACTGGCTCCTTCAATGAGTCGTCGAAGTTCAATTGCATATCCACGGTATCTTTCTCAATATCGCGGAGCATCTCCTCTGCGAGTTTCGAGAGGCGTGCCTCAGTATAACGCATAGCTGCTGCACCATCACCATCAATAGAGCCAAAGTTACCTTGTCCGTCCACCAACACGTTGCGCATGTTCCATGGTTGCGCCATACGCACCAGAGTACCATAGATACTGCTATCGCCGTGAGGGTGGTACTTACCCATTACCTCACCCACGATACGTGCGGATTTCTTGGTAGGTTTATCGCTGGTGTTACCCAGCTCATTCATTCCAAACAGCACACGACGGTGTACTGGCTTGAAACCATCGCGCACATCGGGCAACGCACGTGCCACAATGACGCTCATCGAATAATCGATGTACGAGGTTCGCATTTCCTCGTCAATCTTCACAGGAATAATTCTGTCGTTGTCAATCATATATTAAAAAGTTTCAAAAGTTCTAAAGTTTTTCAAAGTTTCATTACCCCACTTTTCCACGCTGCAAAATTACAACAAATTTTCGACATATGCAAATTTTCGCGTTATTTTTTGTATTTTTCTTATTTCGAGGGGTATGTCGAATTTGAAACTAAAGTGCCTTAAATCGAAAATATATGCGTTTATAGTTAATCTCACACACCTATATACACGAACGCGCGCTCGCGCGCAAGAGCAATGATCACATGAGAATAATGCGTGTGTCGTCCATGAATTAGGCGTAACAAACGAGAGAAATGCAGTTTTTTAGATAAAAATCAACAGATATTTGGTCATATGCAAAAAAAACAGTAACTTTGCAAGTCCTTTGCGTAGTAATGGAACTACGAATGGTTAACACCAAAACCAATTTATATTAAAGAATACTATGACATTAACAGAAAGATTTTTGAAGTATGTGAGTTTCTGCACCACATCAGATGAAGAAACCAACATGACACCCTCCACTCCAGGGCAAATGGAGTTTGCAAAATATCTTGCTGCTGAATTAAAAGAGATTGGTATGCAAGAGGTTACACTTGACGAGAATGGCTATGTGATGGCTACCCTACCCGCTAATGTCGAGGGCAAACCTACCATCGGCTTTATTGCCCATATGGACACAGCACCCGATGCAAGCGGAAAGAACGTCAAGGCACATATCGTCAAGAACTACGACGGCAATGACGTGGTGCTCAATGCAGAGAAGAATATAGTCTTTGAGGTAGCAAAATACCCTGAGATATTGGATTACAAAGGGCAAGATATCATCGTGACCGATGGCACAACCCTACTCGGCGCAGACGACAAAGCAGGTTTAGCAGAAATCGTTAGCGCTTGCGAGTATTTGATTCAACATCCAGAGATTCAGCATGGTAAGATTCGCGTGGGCTTTACGCCAGATGAGGAGATTGGTCAAGGTGCTGACCACTTTGATGTGGAGAAATTCGGTTGCGACTTTGCCTACACCATGGACGGTGGCGCTGTTGGTGAATTGGAGTACGAGAACTTCAACGCGGCGGGCTGCAAGGTGAAAGTGCATGGCGTGAATGTGCACCCAGGTTATGGCTATCACAAGATGATCAACTCTATGCGCATTGCCAACCATTTTGCGACGATGTTGCCTCGTTGGGAAACCCCAGAGCATACACAAGGCTATGAAGGATTCTATCACCTGATTGCTATGAATGGCAGCGTAGAGGAGACCACGCTACAATATATCATCCGCGACCATGATCGCGCACGCTTCGAGAGTCGCAAACGCGAAATTGAGCACTTGGCACGCAAGATCAATCAAGAGTACGGCGAAGGCACTGTAGAGGTGGAGATTCGCGATCAATACTACAACATGCGTGAGAAAGTGGAGCCTGTAATGCATATCGTGACCCTCGTAGAGGAAGCGATGAAAGAAGTAGGTGTGACACCTAAGGTGCAACCTATCCGGGGAGGAACAGACGGCGCACGCCTCTCGTTTGAGGGACTACCCTGCCCTAACATCTTTGCAGGTGGTGTGAATTTCCACAGCCGATTTGAGTATTTGCCTATTCCATCGATGGAGAAGGCGATGCAAGTCATCCTTCAAATCGTACAAAAAGCATAATTAACTCAAAATTCATAATTCAAAATTAATGAACACAACTCCATTTACAGACATCCATATCGCTCTGGGAGCGAAGATGGCAGATTTTGCGGGCTTTAATATGCCTATTCAATACCCTACGGGTATCAACCAAGAACACATGATTGTACGCGAAGGCGTGGGTGTGTTTGATGTGAGCCACATGGGTGAGTTTTGGGTAAAAGGCGAGAAAGCATTGGACTTCTTGCAATATATCACCACCAACGATGTAAGCAAACTCGAAGCGGGCAAAGCACAATACACTTGTTTCCCTAACGGAAAAGGCGGAATTGTGGATGACCTTATTATATATAAGTACTCTACCACCAAATACCTGCTCGTGGTGAACGCAGGCAATATCGACAAAGACTGGGCATGGGTGAACGAGCACAACACCTTTGGTGTACAATTGGAGAATGCGAGCGATCGCTATGGTCAATTGGCCGTGCAAGGTCCTAAGGCCACAGAGATGTTGCAACTGCTGACGGATGCTGATTTGAGTGCGATTCCTTATTATGCTTTCCGCGAATGGTCATTCGCAGGTGTACAGGGCGTAATCCTCAGTAATACAGGTTACACGGGTGCTGGCGGATTTGAGTTGTATTTCCCTAAAGAGCACAGCAAACAAATCTGGGATGCCCTCTTCGAGGTGGGTAAAGACTTTGGGTTAGCCCCTATCGGATTGGGTGCACGCGATAGTTTGCGCCTCGAGAAATGGTACTGCCTCTATGGACATGATATAGACGACACAACTTCGCCATTGGAGGCTGGATTGGGTTGGATCACGAAGTTCGATGCCAAGGACTTTATCGACAAAGAGTATTTGCTCAAGCAGAAAGCTGAAGGCGTACAACGTAAGTTGGTACACTTTGAGTGCCAAGAGCGCGCAATCCCTCGCTGTGGCTATGAAATCTGCGATGCAGAAGGAAACACCATCGGCAATGTGACCAGCGGTATCATGCTACCAACCACCAAAGTGGGTGTAGGTATGGGTTATGTGAAGACTGCCTTTGCGAAGAAAGAGACCATCATCTACGTGAAGATTCGCGAGAAACTGATTCCTGCGAAGATTGTATAACGCTATGCCAACTCCCCTACCCACCATAGCATTGGTCTATGACTTTGATGGCACTTTAGCACCAGGCAATATGCAAGAGTTTGGACTCTTGCAAGCTATTGGTTATCCTAACCCCTCTGATTTCTGGAATCTCTGTGATCAAATAGCCAAAACCAACGACGCAGGCGGTATAGCAGTGGTGATGTATGCCATCCAAGCCGAAGCGCAACGAGCAGGTATCCGCTGCACGCGTCAGATGTTGCACGAGTTTGGCAAGACGGTGCACTTCTTTGCAGGTGTAGAGGAGTGGTTTAGAGCAATCAATGCATATGCCGAGCAATTAGGCGTACAAGTGAAGCATTATATCAATAGTTCGGGTATCAAAGAGATGATTGAGGGATGTGCCATAGCACACAACTTTGAGCAGATATATGCCTGCACCTATCTATATGATAGCAATGGTGATGCATGCTGGCCATCTGTTGTGGTCGATTATACCAAAAAGACTCAATTCCTATTCAAGATTAACAAAGGTATTCGAGAAGTGAGTGACAAGGTGCGCATCAATGAGTTTGTACCATCCGATGAACGTCCTATTCCATTCGAGCGAATGATTTATTTCGGCGATGGCGAGACAGATGTACCTTGTATGCGCACCGTGAAAGCCAATGGTGGACATAGTTTTGCCGTATATGGCAATGATAAGAAACGCGCCCTTGCTCAGCAATTGCTGGAGGAAGGACGCGTTAATTTCGCATGTAGTGCCGATTACACAGAGCATGGCGAGATGATGGAGATCGTCAAGCGCATCTTGGATAAGATCAAAGCTGATTATACCCTCACGCGCCACGAAGCCGAAAATCGAGATACGCTGAATATGTTCGCAGCGTTAGGCGAAGATTTAGAATAAGCCCCATCGACGAATAAGACGCAGGAGACAAGTAGGCACCAATGCCACAAAAAATAGCAATACGTGGTTCCATACACATGGCACCGTCACTTTGGCTCTGCCACGGAACATGGCATTCACACCACGACGAGCCAGATAATTGGGTTGAACGATATAACCAAGTATCAACCCAATTTTTGTTGCCCATGGCTTAAGGTTGTATAATCCCGTATTGATAGCTCCTGGACTCACATTGGTGACCACCACACCTTTGTCTTTCAGCTCAACATACACCGAACGGGTGAAATTTTGCAAGAAGGCCTTAGTAGCTCCATAGGTGCCCAATCGCTGCACTGCAATGCTGGCGGTGATAGAACACATATTCAGCACATATCCCTTGCCACGAGCAGCCATATCGTGTCCAAAATAATATATCAACATGGCTGGAGTTACCATATGTAGGTTAAAAATAAGCATGTTGAACAGTTCGGAGTCCTCCAAGAAGTCACAATCGTGATAGACGCCTGCATTATTAATCAGCACCTCTACCTCTATCTGATGGCATTGGCAATATGCATATAATTCCTTGGCTGCATCTTGGGTACCCAGATTGCGAACCAACGAAACAACCTCTACAGGGAAGTCGCTACGCAATATTGCTGCTTTGTCATGAATTGCCTCTTCGTTGCTCACAATGAGCAAGTTATATCCTCTTTGCGCCATGATTCGGGCATATTCATAACCACAACCCGAACTGGCTCCTGTGATGAGTGCATACATATAATTTGAATTAATTTTTGCTTTGCAAAGGTACAACAAATATTGAAAATATGCAAGAAAAAAACAAAGAAAGTTGTGTATTTAGAAAAAATATACTATCTTTGCACGGAATTTGTTGTAAATATAAGAAAATAATATATTGCATATGAAAAAGATTTTCGTTCTTCTATTGCCTCTGTTGGCACTTATGAGTTGCGGTAATTCGTACACCTATAACGGGTTCACCGTTGAGAGTTATGATGTGCATGTAGATGCATCGGATTGGCAATATACCAATTATACCGCCAATGGCATGCCTTATGCCAACAATTATTTCTATTGCGTAGTCAATATGCCTGAGATTACATCATCGGTTTTCAACAACGGTGAAGTGCAAGCATATATCGTGTATGAAAAGCGCACAGCCAACGCGTTTAAGCACCTGCTGCCTTATGTACGTCACTACGAGGAAATGTTGGATAATGGCGTATGGAACTACTATACAGAAACGGTGGATTGTACCTATGGTGTGGGTTGGGTAGAATTTAACTACCGCGCGAGCGATTTTGCCTACGAAGACAATGTAAACATCAACCCTACCGACATGGACTTTACCATAGTTATCACTACAAAAAACTGATTATTAGTGTTTTAGACTAACGCTTCCGTGTATTCGGATTTATCTACACTTATTCAAGAGCACATACACGACAATGTGCAAGAGTTAGCATTGCAACGTAATCGGTTTCCGCAGCTGTCGGATACCGAATTCCGTTTTTTCTTGCAGCAAATAGAGGGTAAGCAGCGCACTCACGACAAATTGCCCATGTTGAACCACCTGCCTGATTGGTGGTTTCCCGTTCGCTTGTCATGCGAACAATGCAGCAGCGAAGCGACAGCCAACTACAAAGCGCAACAAATGCCTAACTGCCATACCCTCATCGACCTCACAGCGGGCTACGGCATAGACACATTCTTCATGGCAGAGTATGTGACAGAGGCGCATTATGTGGAGCGCAATGCTGAACTGTGCACCATTGCGGAACATAATTTCTCACTCTATCGTCCTAAAATACAGGTACATAACACGACTGCTGAGGAGTTCCTTACCACCTTACCCATATCCAATAGCCAATATCCAATAACCAATAACCCATATCCAATATCCCATACCCTCATATACCTCGACCCTGCTCGTCGTAGTCAGTCGGGTGGCAAAGTCTTCCGTATTGAAGACTGCGAACCGAATGTAATAGACCTATTGCCCACCCTTCGCCAACACGCCAGCCATATAATGATTAAGTTCAGCCCTATGCTGGACATCACCGCTGCGCTACGGGTATTGGGAAATGATTGGGATACGCATATCGTGGCAGTCAACAATGAGGTGAAAGAAGTGCTCTTTATGATAGGAGCAGGTGGCATCCATGCGGTGAATATACGCGCTACACATACCGACCATTTGGTATTCAGCGATGAAGAGGAAAAAACAGCGCCTTTGCATATAGCCACTGATATTCAGCAGTATATCTACGAACCCAATGCAGCTATCATCAAGGCAGGTGCTTTCCGATTGGTGGGTGAGCGTTATGGGCTGAAGAAATTGGATACGCATACCCATCTCTATACTTCAGACACATTCATGTCGGGTTTTCCAGGTCGCATATGGGAGGTTATCGATGCTGAAATCAAAGACCCAAAGAAGCAACTCAACAGCAACGCACGATATAGTATCATCTCGCGTAATTATCCGCTCACGCCTGAGCTGATTCGCAAGAAATACAAACTCAAAGACGGCGACGATAGGTATCTGCTCGCTGCGCGTCATCAGGGAAAACCCAAATTAATCCTGGCTCGTCGCATAACAGCAGAGACACGATAAATGTTTATTCCGGACGCCAGAAGCTGGTTGCCGGTTATTGGCTGCCGGACACTGGATGCCGGACACCAGATAATAAATAAAAAAAGAGGCTCGCGCCTCTTTTTTCTTACTTATACATAAATCGCTTGATACTGCGCTTCGGCGTTTTCTCAAACTCTTTCTCTACCAATTCGATAGCGATAACTTGGCTGTAGTTAGGCAACATCTTGTTAAGTTTCACCACATTCTCTTTCATCACCTCCTCTACGGTCTTGCCTTGTAGCACCTCTGGTTTTGCCAATGATGGGTCGCTATATACCAATGCTACCAACTTATGCTCGCGGTCCACTACCACAGACTCAGACACGAGTGGCAGACTATTGAGCTTATCCTCAATCTCCTCTGGATAGATGTTCTGTCCATTAGGACTGAGCAACATGTTCTTGCTGCGACCACGGAGGAAGAGGTTACCTTCCTTATCCAAGATACCCAAGTCGCCTGTACGCATCCAACCATCCTTTGTGAAGGTCTCCTTGGTAGCTTGCTCGTTCTTGTAGTAGCCCTTCATCACATTCACGCCATATACTTGCACCTCGCCCTCTTTCTTAATAGGATCTTCGGAGTCAATACGGATTTGCATACCAGGAATAATCTTACCGCAAGAGCGATATGCATATTTATCCCAATCCTCGTAACTGATAAGCGGAGCGCACTCGGTCATACCATAACCCACGCAATATGGGAAGTTCATTTGCTTCATACATGTCTCTACCTCCTCATTGAGCGCTGCACCACCAATAATCAAATAGCGCAGATTACCGCCAAACGCAGTCAAGAGCGTATTGCGTACCTTCTTGTGAATCAACTTCTTAATCAGCGGAGTCTTCCACAGTACTTTCATCACAGGCTTCTTGATCACTGGCAACACTTTGCCCTTGATAATCTTCTCAATCACCAATGGCACTGTCAGAATCATGAACGGATGTACCTGAGCAAATGCCTTCATCAAGGTGCTTGGAGTTGGAGCTTTGGTGAGGAAATACACCTCTGCGCCGTCGCATACTTGGTACAAGAACTCAAACATCAGTCCGAACATATGCGCAATTGGCAACATAGACATCACCTTATCACCTGGTTTGTGAGGAATCTTCTTCACAGCAAAGTCGATATTTCCGCTCAAGTTCTTGTGGGTCAGCATTACGCCCTTAGGATTGCCTGTCGAACCTGAAGTATAGTTGAGTAACGCCAAATCGTCGTGATTATCAGTAGGATAATTCATATCCTTTGCGCTATATCCTTGTGGATATTCAGCAGCAAAAGTAGCGTCCACGCCAGCGTATGCTTTCTCTATGGCTTCATCAGCAGCATACTGCAAGCTAAAGTCGTCCATAAACACCAACGCCTTCAAGCATGGCATATTCTTAGCATCAATCTTCTTCAATACATTAGGACCCGTGTAAAGCATTTTTGCCTCAGAGTGATTTACCAATGCCTCAACACCTTCGCCCGTAAAATCTGGCAAGATGCTCACAGCCACTGCCTTGTATGTCTCCACTGCCAAGAAGGTCACACCCCAGTTGCTACAGTTGCGTCCGCACAATGCAATCTTATCGCCCTCTTTGATACCCAACAAACGGAATGTCGTGTGCAAACGAGCTATTTGCGCTGCCAATTCGCCATAGGTGTATTGGGTTGCGCCATCCAAATCTTTCATCGCCAAATCTGACCACTTATTTGTGATCGTATTTTGGAGATAACTTAAGTAATGTTTTAATTCCATAATGATATTGTTTTATCAAATTCATGCAAAGTTACAATATTTTTTTCGAACGAGCGTTCAAAAACAAAACTTTTTTTTATTTTTCCCCTTAATCTTGGTGTTTTTTTATCAAGTTATACAGATAATTGTACTGCTCGGGGAAGATGTCAAAGTTCATAGGTGCACCTGTACGTCCTGGATCCCATCCATCTTTGATGTGCACAAACATGTGTGCCGTCGTTTCGATTGACACATCGCCACGCACCTCACCTGCACGCATACTATTTTTAATCGCCTGCATCCAAAGACTCAATTCGTGTTCATACAATCGGCGTGCTTTCTTAAACAATTCAGGAAAACGACTATACGCCGTGTACATCACCGTCACCACATTCGATGTGTTGATATTCTTATTCTCCACCTGATTATAAAACTCTTGCAACTGATTCAAGTAATACAACATGGCATCTATCATATCTGGTATAGTTGCTGTTTCTCTTACCCTATCCAACGCTCTCTGCTTGGGTTTTATCAAAAACATATCCACCACTTCTTGAAACAACTCATCCTTGTCCTTGAAATAGTAATACAATGTACCACGCCCCATATCCAACGCTGATTGCAAGTCCGTGATAGACACATTGGCATAACCCTCCACCATATACAGCTCCAATGCCTTCAGCAGTATTTTATCCCTACGATCTTCTACCATAATCCTACATTCTTTATTCAAAATTCATAATTCTTAATTCAAAAATTATCCCATTTTCGACTGCAAAGGTATGCAAAATATTTTATATACACAACAATTTTTTATAAAAATCGAACGTTTGTTCGAAAAAATGCCACTTTTTTTCTCAAATCGAACGTTCGTTCGAAAATTATGCACTACCTTTGTCGCGCTTTGGTATATAGTTTGTATCAAAATCTATAAAACTTTTAAAACTCTTAAAACAATGAAACTAAAATCAGCAAATGTGCTAATCACAGGTGGACCACCTGGTATTGGCAAGATTATGGGGCGAATGGCGTTGGAGAAAGGGGCGAAGGCGTTGATTATTTGGGATGTGAATCAAGAGGCATTGGAAACTACAGCTGCTGAGCTCTCCACGCGTGGGCGCGTGTATATTTATAAGGTGGACATCACCAATAGCGACCTTGTTGCCCAGACCTATCAGCAAATCAAGCAAGAAGTGGGTGCCATCGACATCCTCATCAACTGTGCAGGCATTGTGCGTGGCAACAAGACTTTCGACCAACAGACAGTGCAGGACATTCGCCTCACCTTCGAGGTAAACACTATTGCGCCTATGGTCATCGCGCAGCAAATCCTCCCCGATATGATTGCCCGCAACCGCGGTCATATCTGCAATATCGCTTCGGCGGGCGGTATGCTCAGCAATCCCAAAATGTCCGTCTATGGCGCCAGCAAGTGGGCTATGATTGGTTGGAGCGATAGTGTGCGTATCGAACTCCAGCAGATGAAGTCCAATGTGCATTTCACCACCGTTGCCCCTTATTATATCAATACGGGCATGTTCAACGGCGTGCACTCCAGCATCTTCCCTATCCTCAAACCCGAGCCTACGGCAAAGAAGATCCTGCGTGCTATTGAGCGCAACAAGATTTTTGCTGGCATTCCTTTCGGCTTCCACTTCATTCGTTTCTGGCAAGCCATTCTGCCATTCCGTATTTTTGACTTCGTTTTTGGCACAGTTTTTGGTATCTATTCTGCAATGGACAACTTCACTGGACGCACCAAATAATGCTTATATACCCTTTGTTTTACCCCTTGTCTGCCCCTTGTCTTTATCGCGACCACATCACGACCACATCGCGACATCACCATATGATAACCATAACAAGAGTATGACATCCATACCACATCGAAATATTTTTAACCATACGATATGCAAACCTACATTACCACTACCCTACAAAAGCAACGCGCTTATTTCCGCTCGGGTGCTACTCTACCCCTCTGCTTCCGCCGTCAAATGTTGCACAAACTCTCCGACGCAATGCACCAATACGAGAAGCCACTCGCCGAAGCCCTCTGGACTGACCTCCATAAGTCTTACGAGGAGGCATACCTCACCGAACTCAGTATTGTCTATGGCGAAATACGCAACCACATCAAGCACATGCGCCGTTGGGCAAAGCCCGAACGCAAATGCTCGCCTATTGCTATCATACCAGCATCAAGCAAGATTATCAAGCAACCATTGGGCAATACCCTCATCATTGCCCCATGGAACTACCCCGTGCAACTATTGCTCAATCCGTTGGTAGGTGCTATCTCTGCGGGCTGTACGGCTATGCTCAAACCTTCGCCATACGTTCCCAATGTATCGCGCGTACTTACCGAGATGATTCGCGCCACCTTCCCCGAGGAGTATATAGCTATTGTAGAAGGTAATCGCCAAGTCAATCAGATGCTTTTAGCAGAGCGATGGGACTTGATTTTCTTCACAGGTAGCCCTTCGCTGGGCAAAATGGTCATGGAGGCAGCTTCTAAGCACCTCACACCTGTTGTGCTGGAACTGGGTGGCAAGAGTCCTTGTATCATCGACAAGACTGCCGACCTCAAGGTAGCAGCCAAACGCGTGGCTTGGGGCAAAGCCCTCAACGCAGGACAGACCTGCATTGCGCCTGACTACCTGATGATTCACGAGGAAGTGAAGGACAAGTTCCTCAAGCTATTGGTGAAAGAGTGGAAACACCTACTGACCAAAGATCCGCAAAAGGCAAAACACTTCGTGCGCATTGTCAGCGACAAAGCATTGGAGCGTCTGATTAGCTACCTGCCCATATCCAATAGCGAAGCGTCCAATAGCCTCAAAGAGGCGTCCAATAGCGAAGCGTCCATTTACTACGGTGGCAAATACGATAAAGCTACACGCTATCTCTCCCCTACCATTCTCACCGATGTCAGCCCTGATACCCCCGTTATGCAAGAAGAGATTTTCGGTCCTATCTTCCCTGTGCTGACTTTCAAGGAGATAGATGAGGTGATTGCGTTTGTCACGGATCGCGAGAAACCATTGGCTTTGTACTATTTCGGCGCGAATGGCGATTATGTACTGCGCCATACCTCATCGGGTGGTGCGTGTGTAAACGATGTGATTATGCACATTGTTAATCACAACATGCCATTTGGTGGTGTAGGCAATTCGGGTATGGGTAATTATCACGGCAAGGATAGCTTCTTGGCGTTCTCTCACCGCCGTTCGGTAGTTAGTACGCCCACATGGGTGGACATGCCTTTCCGTTACATGCCGTATAAACTATTCAAGCTTATCAAACAAATGGTATAGTTCTCTGCGAATCAAACACTTGCATTCCCACTTCACAGTTGATACAGCGTTCGTGTTGGCAGTAGTGCTGATAAAGATGTATTAAGGCTTGCGTATCGGCAGCAGAACGCACCATTTGACCCAACATTCGCCACTGACGAATCACCGTATTATTTTCGGCAGGCAAAAGTGCAATAAGTTCCATAGCTTGTTGCGCTTTTGCTATATCATGGTGGGTAATAGCATACGCATAGCGATAAGGCAAGAAGGTGTTAATCAGCAATATATCCACCGACGACTTGCCTATTGCTGGTGGCGTCTTTAGTGGCGAAGTGCTGGTGGTTCGCGCTATTGGGGTAATGAGCAGTTGGCGCATCTCGTCCACTGACTGTGCCTCCAGCATCTGCGAGAAGAGCCATTCGGATTGGCATATCAGTTGGGCGAATTGTCGTATGCGCACTTCGGGTGCATTCTGCGGACGAAGGCGTGCTCGCTTCCATATGGTAGGTTCCAGGGGGATGAGTTGGAATTTCTTTTGCAAGAAGTGATACTCACGCAATAGTGCTTGTTGCTCATCAGTCTGCGCAGTGGTTGCATTGAGTAATCCCGACTGCCCCAGTAGCATGGCTGTTACTTGAAACATACTATTGCGATGCTTCAGCAGGTAGTTGAGTGGCGTTTGAAGTGCCAAGCTCTCGAATGGCAAACTATTAGTATGAAAACCAAAGTTGTGTGCCAGAGTGATATAGAAGGCATGTGCCCAACTCTGGTGGGTGATTTCCAGTAGTCGATTGATTGATTGTGTTTTGCAGCGCCACCGCTCCATGAGCAGTGCTTGTCGCCAACCGTCGGTGAGGATCGATGGCATAGTCATCAGTTGGCGCCCGCATGGTATATTAGCCAAAGCAGTATCCATCTGCTGCGCATGGGTGAGTAGTTGGGTCAGGTAGTCTTGTTCGCGAGGATATTGCAATATACATTGTGGCACTTGCTCGCCACGGGTGTTATATGCCACCTCATCGGCTTGGCAGACCACGTGCAGAATCACATTGTCGTAGGCTTTGTTGGTATGATGCCGATGTCGTCTCCAGTCGGATGCTCGCACATGTATCTCCACGTTGCCCACCCACTCTTGTCCGTTGATGCGCAGATGTGCATGGCTGAAGTCGGGTCCTGCATCGCGATTATGGTGTCCTACGGACAATATCTCTATTGCCTGTCCATGGGTGGTCATTTGTGGCATTTCAGCCCACAATCGTTGTTGCCATATGTAGTGTAGAAGTATTTCGGGCATTGTTAGTTTCCGAACGACCTCCTCATCGCCTCTAACCTTACGAATGGCTCCAGTGCAAGAACTGCGATATCATTCGTTGGAACGAATTTTGTGGTTTATTGTTGATATAGGATTCCAGCAGTTTTGTTCCCTCTCCATGTGGAATAATGTCGTAGTCTGCAATGGCAGCAGGAATTAGGCACGAGAATCCTTCGCGCAGTTCCACTTGATCATGTGTGCTGCGTATACGTATGGTACAACTACCCTGCATGCATGTAGAAATCACAAACGAATCATAGCTCACCATATTTCGGTGCATAGGGTGTTGCAGCGATACCACACGCACGCTAAAATGCTCCGTATCAAGGCAGGCATTTGCGGTGTCAATGCTATCCCTATAGGTGTTTCGATACTCCTTGTACACCGTATAATCCAACGCTTCTGCTGCCAGTTTGGTGTGCAGTTCGCGTGGTTTGCCGTCGAGGCCGAGTCGTCCGTAGTCATAGATACGATAGGTAAGGTCAGATGTCTGTTGCACCTCAGCCAGCAGTACTCCTTTGGTGATGGCGTGTATGCGTCCTGCGGGCAGATAGAACACGTCACCTGCGTGTGCTTCGTGTTTAGCGATAGAATCCAAGATAGTACCATCTGCCACTTTACGTGCATATTCCTCTGGCGTGAGTTCCTCTTTGAAACCCGCATAGATAGCGGAGCCTGGTTCTGCACTTATCACGTACCACATCTCGGTCTTTCCCAGCAAGTTATGCACACGTTTGGCCATGGCGTTATCCGGGTGCACCTGCACGCTGAGGTCGTCATTGGTATCAATGAATTTCACTAATATGGGCAGTTGGCTATTGTGTTGTTTGGCTACGGCTTTGCCCAGTATGGCTTCAGGCATTTTTTTGATTACGTCGGTGAGTGTGTATCCCGCCCATGTGCCGTTGGCAATGACGGATGGTGATTCTGCTACAGCTGACACCTCCCAGCTCTCGCCTATATGGTCTTGTTCGGGTAGTCCTTTCCATGTCGTCAGATGGTTACTCCCCCACACTTTGGTGTGTAGGTTGGGTTCGAGTAGCATGGGATAGAGTTTGGTACGTTGCGATTCGATGACGCATCCCATAGCCAGCATGCGCACATCGGTCAGCGCATGTATCTCGTAAGATTGTAGGTGTTCAATGAAGATGAAATCCTCCTTCTGGCAATGGTTTCTTTGTCCATCTATGGTCACTTCTATTTCTCCATCGAGGATGAAGAACAGGTCTTGCAAGTCGGGGTGTATATGCTTAGCGCTGCGCTCTCCTGCTTTTAGTTCGATCACTGCCACTTGCGTGATGCTGCATCCGCTCTCGTTGGCAGATAGCAGCACGCGCTTGAGCCCCATCTCGTAGGATGTACTGGCAGGTGTTATGTCAATTACACTTCGTTTCATATTCCTTATATGAGTAAATTATATATTGGAAGAAGGAGTACACTCGGTGTACAAGATTTCCACGATACGATCAGCGGCATGTCCGTCCCAAAGCGGTGGTATAGCTCCTTGCTGCCATTCGCCTGCAAAGAGGGCGTCTAATGCGGGCTTCACGGCTTGTGGATTGGTACCGATAAGGCGGTTGGTGCCGATGGTGCATGTCTCTGGTCGTTCTGTATTATCGCGCAGGGTGATACATGGTACGCCCATAACGGTTGTTTCTTCGGTGATACCACCAGAGTCGGTGACTACAACCTTGGCATATTCTACCAGATAATTGAACTCCAGATAGCCCATTGGTGCTACGATATGCAGATTGGGGAATAATTCAGCAAGTTGCTCTTCGTTGCCCCATAGATTGTAGAATATCTTTGCAGTACGTGGATGAATGGGGAAGATGATGGGCAGTCCGTGCACATTAGTGATAATCTGCTCCATGAGGGCTTTAAGGTGTTGTTCTTCATCCACATTAGCAGGGCGGTGCATGGTCATGACCACGTAGTTTTTCTCCTGCAATCCCAACTCATCATACACCGCAGGTTTACGGAATCGTGCGCGATTGGCAAGCAGTGTGTCAATCATCACATTACCTACCCACCATACACGTTGTACATTGCGCTTAAAAGCGTACTGTTCTTCATCAAGAACAGGTAGGTTATGAGGCGATGAGGCAATGAGGCGAGAGACGGGGTCGCTATCGCTTATTAGATTAGAGGCGAGAGGCGAGAGGCGAGAGGCGGGGTTATCAGCTTCGCTGTTTTCTGCGCCTTTAACCTCTAACCTTTCACCTTTAACCTCTAATGAAGCGCCCTGCAACAGCAGGTTTTTATTCGCCACTTCGCTGGTGGTAAACATATAGTCGGCGAGGGAGTCGGTGACCATGCGGTTGATTTCCTCGGGCATGCTGAGGTCCCAACTGCGGATGCCAGCTTCTACGTGGCAGACGCGGGTATTGAGTTTCTTGGCAACGATGGAGCAAGCCATGGTGCTGGTGACATCGCCTACGACGAGTACCAGATCGGTAGGGTTGGCCATGAGGTCCTTCTCAAATGCAACCATGATGTTGGCAGTCTGCTCGGCTTGTGTACCTCCACCACAACCGAGGTTCACGTCGGGCATAGGTATGCCCAGTTCCTCGAAGAAAGTGTCGGACATATTCTTGTCGTAATGCTGACCGGTATGCACAAGACGATAATGGATATCTTTGCCTTCTGCCTGCGCCTTTTGTATAGCTTTAATGAGTGGCGCAATCTTCATGAAGTTTGGTCGCGCTCCAGCGATAAGGGTGATTAGCATATATTCGTAGTTTTTTATTTTAGTTTCTAATGGAAAGTGTATAGTTTCAAGGCAGGGGGATGACACCGCATATCCATGACCTGACTCTGCCTAAATCTTCAGTTAAAATGTAACTGTCTGCAGGGTATTCTTTTGCCATTCTTTATCAAAGAACATTACATAGTATATAGGTAAATAAGCAACTCCATTCTCTACCTTTACATTTCTCTCATTAGAGAATACAATCGCATTATGTATGCCATAATCTTTATTACTCAATAGTCCATTGAGCGCACTATGAATAGTATAGTCTCTACCCGATTTTACTTCTATCGGCAATACAGAAGTATGTTGATAGTCATCAATGATGAAATCCACCTCACCCTTTTGACGATTATCATAATAAAACAATAGATAGCCATGAGTTGATAATTCTTGTGCAACAACACTTTCATACACTGCCCCAAGATTAATGCTTCGCTCATTTTGCAGTATAGGCTGAATATTGGTATCATATAACTTAGCAGTCAATAATCCAACATCATTTAGGTACAGCTTCAACAGATTTTTTTGTAGCGATTCTGACAAAGGAAATTTGGGATTAGCAATAGCATTCACTCCAAGTGCTATGGCAGAAGATAATAGATATTCAAACTCATCTACATAACGAGCATATCGGTCTCCTTTCTGTCCCTGTATATCTTTGACTACAACACGTTTTTTCTTATTTTCCATTTGCGATACAATCATCGAATAAATGCGATGTATCAACAACTTTCTACTTACCTTCTCCTCATACTGAGAAGCATCTGCTTCGTACATCGCGGCAATGGCATTTTGCAAGGTGCGTACATTCATTATATTATGGGTTGCCAAATACTCATTTACAACATCAGGCAGCCCACCTACTAATAGATAGCGACGGAATAAATCCAACAGTTTATTGTGTTGTTTCTCCGATAAAGATTGCTGTTTATTGAAATGATCATACACATCAGCAATTGCAATTTTTCCATAATTATTTGCCCAAAGAAATTCTTCAAAATCCAGTGGGTACATCTTCTTGAATATCACACTACCCACTGGTATGGATGTCGTATGACGCAATGCCATTCCCAATGCACTGCCACTCGCTATAAAATGAAATTTCTTATCTTCTCGCAGGAACTTCAAAAGGGTAAAGTACTGAGGATAGCATTGTATCTCATCAATAAAAATGAGCGTATTATTATATTGCCCAAGTTTATCGCCAGCTACAGAACTTAAGCGCAAATAAAACTCATCTATATTATGTACATGCATGAACAATTGTTCACTCTCGTTATCAGTCACAAAGTTTATCTCTACATAATTGTCAAACAATCGCTTTCCTGCTTCGCGTATCGCATATGACTTACCGACTTGGCGAGCACCTTCTATCAGTAGAATTTTATCCGAATTAGAAGTTAAATGCGTTTCTATGTATGTAGTAATCTTGCGCTTCAACATAGTAAATTACACTTTTCAATAGATTTTTATGCAATTAATTACACTTTTCAATATAATTCGCATCCATTTTATTACACTTTTCAATATAATTTTGCTGCAAAGGTAAATATTTTTTCGTTTATATGCAAATTTTGTTGGATAAAAATAATATATTTACCATTTTTTTGCATTTTTCATTCTAATCTATGATTATGTTTGCTAACAAGACTACTGCTGCGCTACAGTAATATTTATAAATCACATTTTATTTCTAAGTTACTTTTTTAAGACAATTGATGTTCGTCAATTTCGTCTATTCCTGAACAAATACTATTTGTCGTTCTATTTATTTGTTTTGGTCATCAATGCAGCGTGCTGCATTCTTTTGAGCAAAAATAAATACACTCTCGAATTGACAACATGAATTGACGCCCTAATTGTCAATAATTGTCTTGATATATAATCGTGCCTATAACCTATAGCCAATCACCAACAATATAATTACAATGATATCTATCGCCGTTTTTGGCGGTTAAATATAACTACAATTATATTTTTGCCGAGGATATGTATTACTTAAACTGCGCCCAGAAGGCATCGTTCTTTTGATTGTCGCGGGTCTGTTGTTGGCTTTGTGGATAGTTCTCAATGAACCATGTGAGGAACTTAGCGTAGTCGATTTTCTCGCTGAGCATTTTCTCGCGGCGTTGCGCACAGATCTCTTTACGATTTGGTATAGCAAGCCATTTTGCAATTGAATTATAGAATCCCTCTACATCAGCTGTCTTATGACCATATCCAAGGCTATAATGAACTTCATCTGGCACATGTTTATCCACAAAAGGCACATACCCATCCTTACGTGGTGTATAGTCTGTTGGAGCTTCCAATTCATGTAGATACGATAGTCGTCCCACAAAGTCATTGAATCGCACGAATGGTGTACCCAATACACCAGCTTCGGCAGCCATGGTCTGACTATCACCAATATAGAGCGAAGCAAAGGCCATTACGTGGTGCATATCGAGCGGATTGATACGAATGCGGTATGGTTCAAATTGTGGCTCCAATTCGCGTTCGGAGGTAATATAGATTTGCCCATGAGGTTTCAACATATTTACTACATGTTCAGCAATTTGCGTATTCATACCATGTATTCCTACATCATGATGAGCAGTTAACTGAGCAAATCGTATTACAAAATAGGTCTTACCAGTATCAATACCATATTTTTCCACTATTTCCTTGTTAGGTGTAAATTGGTTAGGATGGATATATCCTAATTCTTGATATGACGGATAGCCTAACTTCTTGCTTTCCCATTTCCATGCGCTGCAACATTGGGGGCCTAATAGTCCTGTATATATAGGGAAAAACATTTTAGCATATAGTACTATAGCCTCTCCATCATCTTCGTAGCATTCAAATGCTGGTATACGAAGTATCTTACCAACAACAGCCAATACCCCATCAGAACCCACCAGCATATCTGGTTTTTCTTTGCGAGCAATATGAAGAACCTCAATGATTTTTTCAATCAAAAAGATGGCTAATCCAAACATTCCCCATTTCTTAGGTCGGTTTTTCACCTTATAGTATGGCATATTTGCATCTATACACAATTGTTCTAATACATCTTTTGGACGTATTACTACTACAACTTCATGTCCATCATGTTGCAAATTATCAATTGTGTACCTGAACATATGGAAATGCGCAGGATGACTAATCATAAACAGTACTTTCATAACAAAAACTCTTTATATGTTGGTATCATTAATAATTCTTTTGTTAATTTCTCTGCCGTTGGACACGCTCCATCTTTATAGCCAAAGTGTTTTGCCCAATCAATGCTCTTTGCGAAATGAGTGGCTATTTCTACACCATGTTTCGCAAAAACTTGCTGCACCAATTGAGGTTCTTTAGTCTTTACAACCGCCATAAAGGCATTATCTCCCACAATCAAATCATCTATAACAAACTGCTTTTTCAACCATTCTAGGATTGCAGTAGCCTGCCTAATTTGATTGGCCATCTGATTATGCACACTGGGCAAGGCATCTTGATACATTCGTCGTACACCATTCGCCATTTTGCGTAATGGTGTAATTTCTTGATAATCTATATCTGTTCTACGCACTTTCATTGGTAGTGTCACATGTGTGTAGATAAAGGGGATATGCATCACAGCCTTTAATAACATCGAAACAAATAGTTTTATCTCTTGTACAATAGAATAAGTTGGCAATTGTTCGTATTGTTGTTTGATTTTCTCAGCATATTGTAGATTATTTACTACTAATATACCTCCCTCTCCTAATGCGGGAAACTTTCCTTGATTAATGCTATATACTGTAAAATCACCTTCATTAGGTAATCCAAATCCATGTGCATTATCCACTATAATAGGAATAGTGCCGAGTGCCTTACGAATGGTATTCACATCATTGCGTATGCCAAATAGATTGGTTAGAACCAACGCATCTATTTTTAGTTCTGCTAACTGAGCAATGTCAATATGCAAATCTTCGGTCACATCCACAAATACAGGATTGCACCCAGCTTGTACTATAGCACTGGCAACGGTGTAGCAATTATACGCCAACACACCAACTCTACCCCCCTGAGGTAATGTCGCATGCAATGCCATTACTATGCCCGAACGAGCAAAATTGAGCAAAAATTCATTTTTTTTAGGTATATATAGATCTCCTATGAGAAATTCTTTTTGTTCTCTAAATGAAAAGGATATGTTTAATCTAGAATACATTATTTTGTAAGTATATCTCGAATCTTTTTTGCAGGATTCCCTGCTACTATTGTATAAGGTTCTACGTTTTTTGTAACAATCGCACCAGCACCTATCACGGCGCCATCTCCTATTGTCACTCCATTAAGAATTATTGCGCCTGCACCAATCCACACATCATCACCTATGGTAATACAATGTTCATTAGTATTTATTTTAGACCGTATTTTTGATGCATTTGCATGAGACAATGCTAACAACATTACACGGGGAGCAATAGATACACGATCCCCTATTATTACCATAGCTTTATCATCTACAAAATTTTGAGTAATAATCAAATCATTAGGGAAATACACGTTTTCACCAACATGATAACCTAATTTACGCATTGCCGAAACTCGTACTTTACTATAAGGAAAGCGCATACCGACTTTATAAAAAAAAGCTTTTCTAAATCGTTTAAACCAAACCGTCAATGTCATATAACTTTTATCTTTTTAATAATTTCACTCCAATTTTACCTATCCAATATAACAATGGTTTACTAATACACAAATAGCGTCCGTGCTCTACTAATTTTCCTCCAAATTCGGCTTTAAAATCACGTACGCCGTATGGTTCATCAGGCTTACCCGCACCCATAAGGTCAAACAATGGATATCCATTTGTCGCAGCATATTGCATACCATACCAAGTGGCAACGGATGAAGGACGAATTCCTTTTTTATGATGATCGTTGCCACACACAAACCATTCATACATAGCTTTATTTGGTAAACAAACACAAATTGTTCCGCCTATGATTTTTCCTTCTAATGCAACCAATAGATATTTTGCATTAGGTTGGCAGAACAATTTCTCAAAAAAGCCCCATGAGAATAATGGAGTTTTTACTTTCGTAGAATATAATTCCACCAATAAGTTATAACATTCTCTCACTTGTTCAATGGTTGGATTTTCCACCATAGTAGCACCATCTCGTATAGATAAACGAATGTATTTCCAACGATGTTTTCCAATATTGGATTGCGCTAACTCTTCTGATGATGTATCTATGTGAAAATTAAGATGAGGTACATAATTAAACCCACATTTCATAAAAACACCTTTCCACAGAGAATAATCATTAAAATTTCTTGTCTCTATGTAAATTGCTTGCGATTTTAATTCAGAAACCGTTTCGCGTAACAAATGCTCTATATCAAATTCTGTCGCATGCTCACCAATTAGTGGCCCACCTATTACAATCGCCCTTCGAGTAAAGAATTGTTTAAATGCACTCTTCTCCTTAGTAATATAACCTACAATGAGAACACAAAGTTCTCTATCGCGCTCTAATCCGTACACAAACGGCGCCATCTCCTCGGGATTGGAAGCATAAAACTCATATGCCTCTTTGGTTTGAAACCAAGTAGCATAGGGCGACTGCTCCACCAAGGATTGCCACTGAAGTGAATCAATATCAAAATATGTACGTAATACTTTCATTCAATAAATATATGTAATGTTCGTAAAATCATTAATCTATAAATTCACACCATCCATCTTTTTACCCCACTATAGTATCTGGAGCTATCTTACGAATCAGACCTTTCAGCACATCACCAGGTCCAAATTCATAGCAAGCGGTTGCACCATCGGCTACCATCTGCTTCACGCTCTGTGTCCATCTGACTGGTGCTGTCAGTTGTTGCAAGAGTTGGTTCTTGATCACATCGCTATCCATCTCGCCACGCGCACTTACATTTTGGTATATAGGGCAACGTGGTTGATGAAAAGTAGTACGCATTATCGCTACTCGCAGTTTGTCGGCTGCTGGTTGCATCAATGGGGAATGAAACGCGCCATTCACGGGTAATCGTAAGGCACGTTTAGCTCCGTTGCTTTTTAGTAGTTGACGCGCCGTTTCCACACCCGAAATAGAGCCTGATATCACTACTTGACCTGGGCAATTGAAATTAGCAGCCACCACCACATCATCGATGCTATTGCATATCTCCACCACTTTGTCATCCTCCAAGCCCAGCACTGCAGCCATCGCAGACGGTTGCATGTCGCAGGCCTCTTGCATAGCCATTGCGCGAGCGCTAACCAAGCGAAGCGCATCTTCCCAGAACAGTGCCCCAGCCACCGTCAACGCCGAAAACTCGCCCAAGCTATGTCCTGCTACCATATTGGGCAACAGCGTTGTTTGCAGCTGTGCTGCTACGATGGAGTGGATGAAGACAGCGGGCTGCGTTACACGTGTCTGGCGAAGGTCATCATCTGTGCCTTCAAACATTATATCGGTGAGTGCAAAGCCCAATATCTCATTGGCTCGGTTCATTATCTGCTGTGCTAAGGGGTAAGCATCGTATAGGTCCTTCCCCATACCCGCGAACTGAGCTCCTTGACCTGGAAAAACAAATGCATTCATATTTGTCATTATATAAAATCGGTGCAAAGTTAGTGAAAATCGCACACATATGCAAATTTATGGGCAAAAATTTAGCGATTAGATTAAAAAGAGTATTATGAAAGACAATATCGACAACATTGGAGACTATTTAGGACAATGTATGGATATGTTTTTCTGAGATTATGTTTTATACAAAAATACGCCCTCTACGAGGGCTACAAAAATATTCAAAATAACGCGGATATATATTTTAAGACAATTTACGTTGTCAATTTGTTTGTCAATTATTGTCAATTCATGGATATATTTGGTGCTATGCTTGCTATCGCTGCGCATTGGCAGATAATTGTCCAAAACATAGCCGCTCAAATTTGATTTGACGGCTCTTTTTTGTCTACTTATCTTATGTCCTGCTATAGCATGACGTCGCACCAAATAGTATTACAATGTTCTTCGAACCATTTACCGAACATTTCTCCCTTCGGTCGAATAGTGATGTTCTCCGAACTCACCTATGGTTTTGACCCGCGCTACTTCGTACCGCTCATGCATCTGCCTTTGGCATCTGCGTCAAAACACAAGACACTGCCAATGCCAGGGAATGAGGTGAGAGGTAATAAGGCTACAGGCGAGAGGAATTGTCGCTATCGTTTGTCAGGCTAAAGGTTAAAGACGAAGAAAACAGCGCAACTGATAATCACTCCTCTCGCCTCTAACCTGTAGCCTTTCACTTCCTTTTAACTATAACCCCTTAACTAACGCTCTATATATCTCCTCCAGTCGCTTGGCGACTTGTTCGTTGCTCAGTCCCATCTCTATGATACGCTCACGACCGTTGGTGCGACCATCAAATACGAGTGCTTGTTTGAGTAGTTCTACCATCTCATCTAAGCTATGCTCATCTGCATCCCAACGTTCGTGTGTTGGTCGCGGATTACGCAGTATGTAATGCCCAGGCATATCACCCAATAGATATGGTACATCAGCAATATCGGTTGCTACGACAGGACAATTGCATGCCATGGCTTCTTTTAACGCTTGTGGTGATCCTTCGGAGTGTGAAGGGAGCGCAAAAAGGTCACAAGCATTCATTCGCAGCACACATTCCGCACGACTTAGTCCTTTCATCTCCAAGCAGACAATATTTCCGCATCGCTCTCCACCTTCTATAGGTTTCCACTCACTTTGCTCTATGCGCTCTACCGCTTGTCGCAACAAGGCATAGTTTTTGCGCAGGTTGTCAAAACCTCCGCCAAAGAGGATATACTTCAGACCATCCTTCATGCCCAATTGCTTACGCGCTTCACTTTGATTCATAACCACACAATCATCCATATTCACGCCACATGGTATAATGCTATAATTCTTGTATTTGAAATACACCAAATCATAAATATGTTGCGCAACATACACCACATGCTTCGCGCGCAGAGAGAAGAGCGAAGTGAAGAAGTTTACAAGGGGATTAAGTGTTTCTCCATTGTGAAATGTTGTCACCACTGGCACTACAGATTGCAACTCCGCTGTGATGGCCGACAATCCATAGTGTGCATGGATGATATCGGGTTGAAAGGTACGAATCTTTTTCTTTAGTTCACGCACGGCAAAGAAGTAATTGCCTTTGACTGCAAAGTATTCTATAGTATGACCTAATTGACAGAGTGATTCACCTTGCTCAGTAACAAACGGCAATTGATAATCTGTAAAATTTGGCTTATATCGACTGACAAGTAAGATTTTCATAAATCGCAAACTTTTATTTTCTCATTTTAATTATTTTTGCTGGATTTCCACCCACGATAGCATAGTCAGGTACATCTTTCGTAACCACAGCTCCAGCACCAACAATACTATGCGCTCCTATACGCTTACAGCCAGGCAATATAATAGCACGAGCACCAATCCATACATCATCATATATTTCCAATGGTGTAGGTGGTAAGTTACCACTTTGCCCCATTGGTATAGTAATATCATTAAAAACATGCCCTCCTCCTTGAAAAAGTACATCTTCACCCATTATCAAATGATTATGAATCGTAACAATCCGATTATGACAACAAAAATTCTTTCCTAACCCAACTAATTTTCCCACGCGGAAGTTTTTTCCATTACCAAAATAGGCACCCTGTTCTACATTGATTTGAGAGCCACAATCGGCGAACAGATGTTCAGCACATGCACGGCGCAAGTGCTTTGCTATTGTGCCAATAATTGGCACTGTGGACTTGGGCAAATGCTTTGCAAATCCGTAGTATAGTATTAACCAAAAAGATTTCATTTTTTAGGTAAAAAACTAAATGTTAAAAGCGAGATGCAGAGGATACACTTCTTAGCGAAGCCATCATAGAAATCATCAGCTGATTTCTTATTCTTCGCTTTTAACCTAATTAAAGTATGCATGTCATATATTATTAATTCTTTTATTCTATACAATCTTTGCAATTAACCTTAGCGCCAATGTAATTATATCATTCCTCTACCTTTCAGTTTAAACCAGTTCCAAAAGAGACACACAAGCACTTCCAGCATCAACACCATAGAAAACCCACGTCTTAAATTTGCATTTCCTTTCGCAAGTTGTACGCCATAGGCGGCAAAGAGCATCAGCATCGGCCAAATAGGCATATGAAAACGCCCCGACTGTGCAAAACCACTAAAGACCAAAACCACAAGGTAACCACACGTATACGCCAATATAAACACATGCTTACGCCACTCACCACTTAATAACAACAAAAACATAACCATTATTACAAAGAATGAAAATATATTTTTGATATAACTACCACCAGCTAATTGCACTTGTGTCATTTGTGCTTCATTAGCAACATTTAACGTAGGAAAAGGTATTGTAAAAATTAATGGTGCAAAAACTGAAGCGGTAGCATATTTTGCAAATTGATTGCTACGACCAGCCTCATCTTTTCTTTGCGAACGCCATTCCATATTCTTTTGCTGATAACCAGATTGAACTATCTCTATATAATTTTGAGATTGTTGAATGATTCGATCACCAAAGCCAACGAATACCATAGTAAATATGATGACTGCAATAATTATCTTTTTAGTAATACTAATCACCTTATTTGATGCTAATACAATATGCATTAATACGGCTAAAAACAATACCAATGCGAGTACCGTGCGCATAAAGAACAGCATCATACCCGCTAATAAGCCAGGCCATAAGACTCGTAATGTCAACTTATTACCTGATGATAATCCTTGATCCAACTTATCTACTGCCAGACAACAAAAGAATATCATCTCAGCCTCTTTCATCATGGTACCACACCAATATATCATGTTAGGATTGAGACATACAAATAGCGCTGCAGCACGGGCTGTTCCTACACCAAAATGCCGCTTTGCAACATGATATACACAAATAGCGCAATAGGCCCCCATAATTGATTTAAACACAAATGGCACGAAAACATCGCTTTCTTCTCCCGTTAATGCATATTCTATAGCCAATATAATCGGGTACCCCACATCATCAATGGCAGACATATAATTGCTGAAAATATCAGAAAGCACCAAATAAGTATCATTTGTTATCCAATCTGTAATTGCTTGAGCAAAAGGGATATACCATTCTACATCTGCACCATCTCCATAGGTAGTTCCATAATAACGAGGATTAAAAATAAAATATAGATATAACACCCATATCATGCGCACTAATAATCCAACATAAAATACATTTTTCAGAAATAATTTTTCACTTGCATGACTCAAGCGATTTGACATTGAATTACTCGCTGAAAAAAATACAACTACAGATAAACTTGCAACAAACACTAAATTCCAATTAGGAACGCGACCAAAAAAAATCCAACAAACAACCATTGCTACAAAGAAAAAAGCAATAGAAGGAACGATTAACCATTTTGGCATCGTGACCGTATCATGGGGCATATACATTCCGCCACCATAATTACGCAGCATACGTTCCGTCCAGGATAGACGTTGGGAGGATATATTAGTGGTTAATGGTTGTGACATAATATTGATATACACACTATTCTCTTGCAAAGGTACTACAATTTTTGCATATACGCAAATTGAATATTATTTTTTGATGAGTTTTCGTTTAATCTGCACCAATTTGTCTGTAAAATTTGTACCCAATATATTCTGCGTGATAAACTGCTTTACCTTTTGCCACTTTGTGCGCTCCACCCAACTACCAGCAAAATGATGGATACAATAAGTATTGCGTGTGATTTTTAATACGCGAGTACTTGTCAGCGGGCAGAAATAATCCACAGGGAATACATGCAAATCATTCTTATACACCCCATATTTGCCATCAATCACAAATCCGCCTTTCACCATGATATCTGCAATAGTGATGGTATTCGGTGTCATATCCAATGTCCCATCTTCCAAACGAAAATGGCGGTTATCATCGTAATATGCCAATTGCTCTGTGACCCATACGCCATGTGGCGCACTTGCCATTAAACCTGTAACAGGTGCATTGCTCATACTCGCCTCGTAACCCGTGAAAGCAGGCAAATGCATCAAATCATCCAATGGGCGAAGGATTTCCACATCCGTATCCATATATACTCCACCCTCACGCTCCAACGCCCAAAGGCGCACATAGTCGGTCACAAAGGCAAATTTACGCGCCTCGTATGCCTCTTTCACATAAGGCACACTATTTACATCGAAGGTATCTTCATTCCAAAGACGAAGTTCGTATTCTGGGAGATATTTCTTCCAACTTTCGATGCATTTCAGGGCTAGTTCGGGCATCGGTTTGCCGCCAAACCAGCAGTAATGTATAATCTTTGGTATCATTTTTTAAAGACAATTTATGTCAATTTTGTTGTCAATTATCGTCAATTTCCTTTTTTAATAAAAATACGCTTCGCTACAAAAATATTCAAAAAATCAATGGTTATATTTACTTTTTCGCTATCGCTCATCGATAGTAGCAATATGATTGTCTATCCAAGCTAAGCTTGATATACAATCCTCTATCTACTCTCTCATATCGGCTTTCAACCGATATAAAGTAAATAGGTTTTTTCAATGAGCAATGCGGAGCGTAAATATCTAAAATATTTTGCACCGCAGGTAAACAACAAACCGTACTATTATTCGCGAAGTTTGTTGACTATACACTCGCATGCGTGGCCATCACCGTAAGGATTCACGGCTTCGCTCATGCGACGATAAGTGTCGGGATTGTCAAGGAGCATACTAACGCCTTGCTCTATCTTCTCTCGGTTGGTGCCTACCAGCAATACCGTACCTGCTTCTACGGCCTCTGGACGCTCCGTGGTATCACGCATCACAAGTACTGGTTTTCCTAATCCTGGTGCTTCCTCCTGCACTCCACCCGAGTCAGTGAGAATCAGCGTACTATGCTGCATCATATACACGAATGGCAAGTAATCCAATGGCTCTATGAGGAAAATATTCTCCGTACTCTCGCCCAAAATTTCCATCACAGGTTTACGCACATTGGGATTGAGGTGCATTGGATATACAAAATCTACATCAGAGTACATCTCCGCCAATTTCTTGATTGCATGACAGATATTCAGGAATCCATCACCGAAGTTCTCACGGCGATGACCAGTGATTAGCACCAATCGTCTGCCTTCGTTAAGACGATCCACATCATATCCCATACCAAGCACTTTATTCTTTACATCGCCTGCTAATTGTTCATCGCGCTTCAATCGCTCTACTACCATCTGTAGTGCGTCTATAACGGTATTACCAGTGACCACTATCTTGCTATCATCTACATTCTCCCTCAGCAGGTTTTCGCGTGAAAGTGGTGTTGGAGAGAAATGTACAGCAGCTATACGACCTGTGATAAGACGGTTCATCTCCTCAGGCCATGGACTATAAATGTTACCAGTACGCAATCCTGCTTCCACATGCCCTACGGGTATCTGTTGGTAGAAGGCAGCCATCGCAGAAGCCGTAGAGGTAGTCGTATCGCCATGAACAAGGACAATATCAGGTTGTACCTCTTTGAGTACATCGCGCATACCAAGTAGGATACGCGAGGTTATATCGTATAGGTCCTGATTAGGCTTCATGATATTGAGATCATAGTCAGGTGTAATATCAAATAGACGCAACACCTGATCCAACATCTCGCGATGCTGCCCTGTCACACATACAATAGTTTGAAACTGCTCGGGCATTGTTTGCAGTTTCTTCACCAGCGGCGCCATCTTAATCGCCTCTGGACGGGTGCCAAATACAAGTAATATCTTTTTCATTCTATTCATAATTCTTACCTATTGAGTGTTTTTTAATTATTGGTTTTTCCATTCCACCTTCAATAACGTATAGCCTCATCGCTTTAGATGCATCATCATCACCGCTAAAGCAATTGAAAAATTTATCAACTTCACCTTTCGTTGTGCACGCGGTGCAATATGATATACAGATAGTGGTAATAAACGCATCGCTTTGATTTTCTGTATATATTCTTTCCGATCGGCATAGAATGTAGAAGCAATAATTCCTACAATATTCACCATCAACCCGCTAATCATACCATCAAACCATCTTCGATCTGCTACCTGATTACCCCATGTATCCAATTTTGCCAATAAATCAATTTTGTCACGCAGTTGCTTACGTTGTTTTTGAATATCTTTTTGACTCAATGTAATACTACCTTCTCGCCAAAGATAGTTATATACTACCAATTCCGTAGATGCAACACGCTTTGCTTGCAAGAGCATCCGCGGAGTCCAATCGGTATCTTCGAAATAGATATTGGGCGTAAACAATACGTTCAATGCAATCTCTCGACGAATCATAAATTGCACTGCATAACATTGAATATACATCCGTTCGTTTAGAAAAGATAATCCGTCTATAGGTGCGCAACTATAATCATTATAATCTGTCTTCATACCTTCATGTGGTACGAATACTCTCCCACTCTCCCTCACATTCTGATAACGGAAACGCAGTACATCTAGTTTATCACGCTCTATCTGCTCCATCAATACGCCCAACACATTAGATTCTACATAATCATCCGAATCTACGAACCAAATATACTCACCTTGTGCTTTTTCTATACCTACGTTGCGAGCAGCGGATAGGCCAGCGTTCTCTTGGTGGATGATGCGTAGCGTTGGTCGATTGGCTATTGGCAATTGGCTATTGGTTTCATTGTCTATTGCCCATTGCCCATTGCCCATTGCCTCCCTAACGATTTCATCTGCGATATTAGAGCTACCATCCGTAGAGCCGTCGTCAACGAGGATAATCTCGTAGTCTGATATATTTTGCGCGAGCAATGAATCTACGCATTTGCGTAGATATGGTGCTACATTGTATATGGGGACTATTATACTTAGTTTCATATTCTTTAGGCGAGAGGTTAGAGGCGAAAGGCTCGTTCTTTATTCTCTCTTGTTATTTTTTCGCTGCAAAGTTACACATTTTTTTTGACATAAGCAATTTTGAAGCGATTTTTCTAATTTATATTCATTTTACATCAGCGTAATCAATACATCTAATCCTTTTTGAGTCAAATAATATGCCTGACCTTTACGTCTAGGATTATTTGGATAAAGCATGGCAATGTAACCTGTTTCCAGCGCAGGAATCAAATAAGTTAATCTAAAATTCTCACGGTGATTTAATTGCATAATGTTCATTATTTCCTCACGAGTTTTAGTATCACCTTTGATTGCTATTATTAACCGTTTAATCGATTCTGACATATGGTCAATTTCATGCGCGGTTTGATGGTCGGTTTCATGCGCGGTTTGATGGTCGGTTGAAAGAGATGCACCAGCATTCTCAGGTCGCCATATTCTAATCAAAAAATCCTCATCTTGATGAAATTCAGATGTATGTAATCCCGACTTTTCACATAGTTCGATGATATCTGTAGTACCTGTTCCCATTTGTTCGATATAGCCAGTTAAATACACTGGATTGGCAAGCGTAGGGTTTACAGGACGAGAACTAATTGTGCATACACTTCCATAAGTGAACCATACGCTATATTCAAAAAATGTGCTTGATCTTTTCCTGATACTCGCCCCATTCCCTCTGCTATATTGGATGGTATAGAAATCACTGCACGTCGTAGTTGATCACACAACGCATATGTCTCCACTTTAGGAAACTTTTCAATGAGTCCATACACTACCTTTACAAGATTCTTTGCCTCTTTATACGCATCTAAATTCTTAAAACTATACTTTACATCCATAATTCCTTCACTCATTCATTCATTCCTTCACTCCTTAATTCCTTAACTCGCTCATTCCTTAATTCCTTCACTCGTTAATTCGTTCATTCGCTAATTCGTTAACTCCTTAACTCGTTCACTCGCCCTTATCCTAATATCCCCCACTTCTCCAATTTAAACAGCACTCGCTCCATAAAGTACACCAATCCCCAAAGATGATATTTCTTCAAACGCTGATACTGCTCTATTGGAAAAGCATACATATCATAGTCGCGAAGTACCGAAGCCGGCAATATGGATTCTAAATAGTCTCGACGCTCTTTCTGTATCAACTCCCTATTCTTACCATTTGATTCCGAGATGCCCATCATATCAAACACAGTCACATCAATATTCGTATATACCGTTTTCTCTCCACCCAGTACTATTGCTCGCACATACCATTCCCAATCGGAGCATATCTTCATTTGCTCATTGTACAAACCATATTTCTCAAACAAATCGCAACGAATATAGGCGCAATCATGGTTCAATGTTCCTTTGTAGAAATACAAGAACGATTTAGGAGTATAATCGCCTCCACCACAGGTATCCTTTACTCGATGCCCATTGGAGTATTCCTTAATCATGTTACCGTAGAAAATTGCGGGGCAATTTTCGAGGCGAGAGGCGTTGTCGCTATCGCTTGTTAGGCGATGAGGCGATGAGGCAATGAGGCGAGAGGCGGGGGGATCAGCTTCGCTGTTTTCCACGTCTTTAGCCTTTAAACTTTCGCCTTTAACCTGCTGCGCCTCAAGCGCAGCCATCATCCGCTCCGTCACATCCGGTGCAGCGAGGATGTCGCCGGAGTTGAGGATTTGGATGTAGTCGTTTGAGGCGAGAGGCGAGAGGCGAGAGGCGAGAGGCGCAGAAGTATGATCTTCTCGCACTTCTCTACGACCCAATGCGATTTCAATGCCTTTGTTCATCGCGTTGTAGATGCCTGTGTCTTTCTCCGAAATCCACTTTAGACGAGAGGTGATGAGGCGATAAGGCGATAAGGCGAGAGAAGATTCGTATTCACGAATCACCTTTACGCTATTATCTGTGCTACCGCCATCCACAATGATATGCTGTATGTGCGGATAAGTCTGCGAAGCCACAGAAGCAAGCGTTTTGCGCAAGCCTTCTGCATTGTTGTAGTTTATAGTGATGATAGAGAGGGACATTTTTAATTTATAATTTTATTATTATAACTCGTTGGCGGAATTAAACCAGCGCATATTTGATTCTTCCAATGGGTTTGTTGTTAATAAAGTTAATACATTGTAGAATAGTAAATGCGCTGACTTTGCTGATAATACGAGCAAACAATCCTACTTGCTGTTTCGCATAATTGCGACATAACATAAATTGGTCTACTATTTGTGAGAAAAGTGTTTCCACGCGTTTCCTTGCTTTCGAAAAAGGAGGAAAAGTTGGTTGCCAATCCTTTTGATTCGACCTATATGGTACTTCTAATCGGATTTCGGACATTTCGAATAGATCCAGTTGTACGGATGTACTCAAATATCCTTTATCACCGATTATGGTAATGCGACTATATTCGTGTTTAATGTCTTGCAAATAGTGTATATTGTTGCTTATTTTACATCAAAGAACACCTTTTTTAATTCCGCCAACGAGTTATCCTTTCTATCTCACAACTATGCACTTTTGTTTTCTTATCATAGTTTATCCCGACAAGGACTACTTCGCCTACAAAATCTTGCAAAACACCTGCATAACGACGCTCTTCTATTTGCGACATAGCTGTATCCGCAGATTGATCATATTTCAACTCCAATAATACTGCAGGTTTACTACACCTCGGTCTGGGCAAAAGCACTATATCCGCAAATCCTTTTCCTGTAGGTAACTCACGAATCATTCGATAGTCCTTTTTAGCCATATAATATGCAATTGTCAGCACACAGGCCAACGAGTTCTCATCATTATACTTCAGCACACTCGTGTTATCCGCATGCATTGCTTCTATAGCTGCCGATACTGCTATCGCATTCCCCTGCAATGTATCATTCAGCAAGTGCTCCGACTGGCGCAACGCATTAGCTACGACCTCCCAGCCTGTCTCCAATAAGATGGCATTCTTAAACTCCGTTGCCACCTCACGATTGGGAACACGACATGTTTTGCATTCTCTATCATACGACAAATAACCTAAATGAATCAACAATGTTAGCACATCATCCTTGCTGCGCACTACATTTAAGTCATTTTGAAAACCACTGGTATCCACCGAACAAGACTCACCAGCTAACAATCGCAACACATCATCCTTCAGACCATCAAAATTCATTCGGATATACGATGCCACTGTATCATATGCTCCTGTATTTGCCCAATAACTATCGCAGTATTCATTATACAACGCAGTGCTCACAGAGGTAGGATTAAACATTCCCACGCAACCGCCTATCTGATAGCCATCATACCACTCTGCAAACTCATCATAGTTTCGATGAAACTTAGCACACAGCGCACGCACTTCATCTGCCGTAAATCCAAAGCACTCCGCCATCGGACCAGACTGTACCACAGAATACTCATGAAAATTATTCAACGCTGATTGCGTATTGTATTTCTTGATGGGCAAAATACCCGTCATATACACCCCTGCGAAGGTTGACATCGCGTTCGTGGACTTAAATAACCCACGCAATAGATTGACATACTGCTCCTTAATAGCCTCATCCGTATATTCTCTCAATAGTGCATCCCATTCGTCAATAATCATGATGAATTTCTCGTGATAGGGCTGTGAAGCCACATCATATAGCACACTTGCCAAATCATGGTTGTCACGATATTGCACATCGGGAAAAATCGCTTTTACCTCTTGAATGACATCCATCTGGATATGCTCAATCACTTCACCTGCACTATAGCGCGTCACAAAGTCTGTCATATCAAGATAAATAACAGGGTATCTCTGAAAATGGCGCGCAAACGAAGGAGAAGACACTATATACAAATCCTCAAACAAATCTCTCTTACCCGACCACAAGTCATAGTAGGCATATAGCATCTTCGCCGCTATGGATTTACCAAAACGACGAGCACGGCTCACACATGTAAATTGGCGCTCCGTATGGAGAGTAGCATTGACTATTTCAATCAGCCTACTCTTGTCCACGAATTCACCATTTCGCACAGCTTGAAAGCCATCATTGCCCTTTTGTAAGAACTTTCCCATAGGTCTTTACCATTGTGGCAGCTACATGCACATTATCTTTCTGCGACAAAGGTACGGATTTTTTTTGAGATACGCAAATATATTGATAAAAAGACATGATTTTTTATGAAAAATTGGTTATTTATAGCAAAAAATCATAAAAAATGGACTAATAATCCATTTTTACAACAACTAATGGACAATTCGTCCACTATTATTTCACACAAAAGCAGTAATTTTGCAACATGAAAAATCCAATCACATCAGACCTCGTTAGAGAAAGAGTACTACAGTTACTCTACAAGAAAAAAATCACCAAAAAACAACTCGCTCAATCCATCAACATGGACGAATCGCAACTCAGAAGAGTGCTTAATGAACATAAATCTATCCCTGTGGATGTACTCATGCCATGGGCAGAATGCCTTGGCGTAGAACTCAACGAAATCACTCAACATCGACAATGCGTACAAAAGCAATTCATACGTCCAAAAGCGACCATCTTCATGACAATTGAAGTAGAACAAGAATACCTCGAAACACTCTTAGATCAACTATCCAGATTATGACCAAACAAGAAGCAGCTATCAAATACATTACCGAGAACTACCTGGACTTCAATGCCCTGCGACACGATGTGATTGCAGATAAACTGCAAGTGCGCGCAGCACACAGTTTAGGCGATGAGGCAAATAGGCTATTAGGCGAGAGGCAAGAGTATTGGCGAGAGATGACCAAACATGACATCAACTCCATCGTGTGTCACTGTGCGCAGGAGTATGATGCGAATATAACGAGTAGAGAAGTGATGACTGCCCTGCAATCCGACCTCATACCCGATGTACACCCGCTGAGGGAGTATGTGCTATCGTGCCCCGAGTGGACGGAGGAGCAGCCTGATTGGATTGATTGGGTTGCACAGCAGGTGAGAGTGCGCGAGAGCGCGCAGGTATTGTCGTCTATGCCGAAGGTAAGTCGCCCTTTGGGCGAGGGTGAGGCGCAAAGCGCGGTGGAAAGTAAAGCAGAGCGCCTTTGGCGGGGATGCTTCAAGAAGTGGTTTGTGGCGATGGTGGCGAGTTGGATGAAGGACGATGTGGTGAATCACCAAGTGCTGGTGCTCATTGGTAAACAAGGTATCTTCAAGACTACTTGGTTGGAACACCTGATACCGCCACATCTGAGGGCATATGCGTGTAAGTTGGCGAATAGCAATGATCTGAACAAAGATGAACGCTTGCGTATTGCGGAGTTTGGGTTGATTTCATTAGATGAGATAGATTCGATGAATAACCGCGAACTGAATCAGCTGAAGTCGGTGATTACTGCTACCGATGTGAATGAGCGTGCAGCGTATGCCTACACGAAAGAGCGTCGGGTAAGGTTGGCGAGTTTTTGTGCGAGTGGTAATAGGCGGGATTTCTTGACGGATATTACGGGTAATAGGCGTTGGTTGCCATTCGAGGTGGAGAGCATCCAAAATCCTTTCTTCACCACCCTGCCCTACGAGCGGATGTATGCGCAAGCGTGGGCATTGGCACAGGATCCGTTGTTTAGTTACTGGTTTGACTTGGACGAGATAGAGGTGCTGGAGGAGCATAATCAGCATTTCAGGGACGAGAGCAACGAGGAACAGCTATTGCCGATCCTCTTTGATGTGCCAGCGGAGGGTAGAGGCGAGTTTATGACGACGGCACAGATAAGCGAACGGTTAGTGACATACGGAAACATCAAGAAACCGATGGCTATCGGGCGATTAGGTGTGCTACTCGGGCAAAAGGGCTATAGATCTGTTACACGAGGAAGCAAACAGTGCAGAATACGTGGATGGATTGTATATCAGCGAGATGCGCAAGAGATAACAGCCAACAAAAAGCTTTTGGCGAAAGAAGGTGTAACGGTGTAACAGTTCTTGTAGTAATCCTCGTCCGCGTATGTGCGGGGACGTAAAGTATAAAAATAACTGTTACACTGTTACACCGTTACACCAAACGAAGGAAAGAAGATAACAAAATTCAACAACATAATCCAACATATTAACCAAACAAAATTTTAGAACTATGAACAAGAATCAAGTTCGTTTTGTTCGCACCTTGACTGCGACATGGAAGGTTCTCCGCGACCCAGTATTAACCACCATCTACACTGAGAAATGGAAAAAACGCAAAGACAAAACACAAACCATCTACGGCTATGTTTTCCGAGAGATGTATAAAGCTGCATGATGATATAGCGAAGTGATAGCGATGTGCTATAGTGGTCGCGAAATGGTCGCGATAGAGATAGCATATATCAAGAATTTTGTAAGTAATAGTTTATACGCATTATGTTAGTTTCTTTTCAGTCCCCCGTAGCAGGAGCAATAGGTAAGTTGGAACATGATGGGAAGTTCTATATACGCAGGATGTACGGCAAGTACGTCCTGCAACGCTGCCCTAACCGCAAGGGGCATGTGGCTACAGCACGCGAAAAAGAAAACCAAGAACGATTTATTAGAGATTGGAGGAAAAGCAAAGCATGAAGTCCTATACCAAATCTGAATTAGCTCGCGCAGCGGGCGTGAGCGGGGACACCTTCCGCCGATGGCTGAAGACAGACAGGGAGTTCCTGCGTGCAAACAATGTACAACCGAAAACCAAGTACCTGCCACCCGTAGTGGTGAAGTACCTGTGCGAGAAGTACTGCATCGATATTTGATTCCATGGGTATGTTATATGAACGACGCTTTCAAAGCACCGCAGGTACTAAAAGGCAAAAGCATAGCGACAGCTCTTTAACCACCGGAGGTACATGACTCGCGGAACTTTTTCATACAAAAATACGCTGCGCTACGCTTGCTACAAAAATATACAAAAATATTTCAATGGGTATTTGGTGGCTATGCTGAACTGTCGTCCACCATACGAGTGTTGGTCTGAATAGCCCTCACTCATGCAAGCATGGATTCAGGCATTCACCCCATCACTCTTTGTCTGCTTTGCAGCCAATCGCCACCAAAGGCTTATAATGATCTTATCTCCCTTCGGGCGATTAGCGTCGTTCTTCGAACTTTTCAAAGTCCTTCGGAGTTAACTGAGACTATAACTCCTTGCAGTTTCTGCCAAAGCAGTGTTTTGACGCAGATGCCGAAAGCATATGCAGTGAGCGCTACAAGTAGCGCGGGTCAAAACCGACGGTCAGTTCGGCAGAACATCATAAACTCGACCGTAGGGAGATATATTCGGTAAATGGTTCGAAGAACATCTAAAATAGTTCGGGACGAACATTGAAATCTATTTGGTGCAACGGACTGCCAAAGTAGGACGTAAAAGAAATGGGTAAGACAATTGCTGTCAAAGCATCTTTGAACAGCATTTGGATTAGCCATTTATCTGCAAATGCGCAGCGATAGCAAGCATCAGCACCAAATAGACTCAATTATCAAAGAACACTTGTTATTTTTAAATATTT
>JAZREU010000026.1:0-31243 GCA_045660925.1 Paludibacteraceae bacterium
GCGTCTTGCTTGAGGTCGAAGGACTCATACTCAATCGTAGCATCGGCTTCGATGTCGATGGACATCACCTTGCGGCGCTCGCCACGTACAATGGCTACCACCTTACCGCTAACAGGGGATGTGAAGAGCATCTCAGCAAATGCCTTGTCGTGGAAGAGAGGAGTACCCGCTTTCACGCTGTCGCCTTCGCGGACCATGAGTTTTGGGGTCACGCCAGCGAAATGGTCTGGGACGATGTGGAAGATAGCAGGACGATTCACACTACCGAGTGTGAGGGCTGCCGCTCCATCAAATGGGATGTCCAAACCACGTTTCAGTTGGATTTTTTGCATGATGTTAATTGTTTTTATTGTTTGTTTTTATGTCGATTTTTAAGATTTCCGTCGCTGTTGGCACTTTCTATCATCCGTCTATCCTCGGCTTATCTTCGGCTTATCCTCCGCTAAATGGATAAGGAAAGAAAAAGTGTCAATTGTTAAGAATCCATAAAAAGCGCGCAAAATTACAAAAAATTTTTGATATATACAAATTTATTTGTACCTTTGCAGAAAATTTGTTAAAAATGATACTTGGATTTATCTTTTCGATATTGAGTGTGACCTATACAATTGTATCTTCGAATAGTGTGGAGGCAAGTGGAGCAGTGTCAGAGGGAGTAGAGGTTACCTATCAGCGTTCTGGTACTACAGGGCAAAAAGGGCAGATGACTGCTGGTAATAGTACTATGTTGTGCGTTGCGGGTATGGATGGTTGTGTGATTGACTCTGTGGTGTTGCAGATGCGTTCGAATAAATCCGCAGGCGCGGGCAGTTTGCAGATGATGATTGGAGAATCGGAGGTGTGGACGATAGATGATACGGATTTTGCTCATGTGGATTGGAATGGCGAATTTTCGTCCGAGTGGGTAGATATAGTTGGTAGGATTAATCACAGGGTGGAGAAAAATGCCACACTACAGATTCATATTGAAGCCAGCAAAAATAGCTTATATATAAATAGTTACACTATTTTCTATTCGTTGCCAGAGCCCGAATGTTATGATGTGAGTTTTGTTTCGGGCATATATAATAATCCGAATACTTTATCAGAAGAGATGGTAGGCACTGGCGTGTTGCTGCCTTCGTGCCCAGATACGTTGCAATGGCGTTTTTTGGGGTGGAGTGAACAGGAACTGATTGATAGTGATAAATGTCCAGTGCTTTTTGAGCCAGGGCAACGTTATTATCCTTCCGAAGATTGTACGTTGTGGGCCGTATATTCTGATTCAGAAGAGATTTGGCAGACGGTGGATTATCAGTCGGGTGATTATGCCGTGGTTAATCCTACATTCAATCGTGCTATGGTGGGTGGCGTGAAAGGGGATGCGATATGTACCATACCTGTGTCGCTATGGCAAGAAGATGATGTGTGTCAACTGCTGTCGGGTATAGAAGATAATATGGTATATCACATTGATTTTATGAATGATAGCACTCTTACAATTCGTCATAAGAAGACCGATACGGCTGTGGGATATACGGATAAGCGTTTGTCGGATGAAGATGCACAATGGCGCTATAGAGTGCTGAGTGATAATAGTTTGTGTGTTTACTATGATTATTCCAAAAAACAAGGAATGTTGTATTTTGGCTTTGGTGTAGATGCGTCTTCCGATGAGATGATTGTTTACGTGGATATGCTGTATGCTTCGCTGATGAACGAAGGCGGTTTGTTGTTGTTTCCATATTATCCAATGAGGTTCACAACATGGCCATTTGGAAAGATAAATGGGGTGGAGAGTGTATTGGTTGGACCTGAATATAATAGTGCAGAAACATATGATTTTTGGTTTGGAAATTATGTGTTGCGTGTATCAAAAGGAAAAAAAGAATTGATAATTTGCAAATAATTTTGCATATGTTTATTTTTTTTCTTACCTTTGCGCGTTTTTTATGATATAATGTGATGAAATATCGTTTTTTATTCTCAATAGTTCTGCTGTTGGTAAGCGCGTTTGGCTACGCCGACCGATTGATGGATATCATGCAAGGGTATAACGCCAAGACCATGTCCCAAGTAGAGATGGATAGCGTGTTGGAAGCCTACCCTAAAACTATCTCTGATGGGAGGGGAGTGCCTGTGAGGTATAAACTGGCGTACAAAAACCAACAGAAACTGTTTCGCCATTCGTTCTTTGCGGATTATTACCTATATGATACCCAAAAGCAAGACACTATTTGGCTGACCGATGTGCCAGTACGCGATGCGGTGATGTCGCCCAATGGTAAGTATGTGGTATATGCCAAAGCGGATAATAACCTATATATTTATAAGGTGGATTTCAAAACCGAAGTGGCGGTGACTACGGATGAAAATACAGAAATCTTCAATGGTATATCTGATTGGCTATATGAAGAAGAATTCGGCACAACCTGTCTATTCGCTTTCTCACCTGATAACAAGCAGTTGGCTTTTGTTCGGTTGGATGAGACAGAGGTGCCTACGTTTAGCTGGCAGACCTTTTTAGGTGATGAGGCGATGAGGCAAGAGGCGAGAGGCACGGTATTATACCCCGAATTGCATAGTCTGCGCTATCCGAAGGCAGGTGCAGCCAATGCGAAGGCGAGCGTGCAAGTGTATGATATACACTACAAGACGATTCGCCAAATGCAGTTGCCAGAGCATATGGACGGTTATCTGCCTCGCATCACATGGACGTCGCTCAGCAAACCCACCAAGAAAGATGAACAACCTACCAGCGACCTTGTGGTGCTACACCTCAATCGTGACCAAAACCGCATGGATGTGCTGAAAGGTAATCCCAAGTCCACTGTCTGCCATCCATTCTACAAAGAGGAGAGCAAAAAGTATTTTGTGAACTACGAACTCTTTGACGAGTGGCAATGGTTGAGCGATGGTCGTGTTGTGCTCGTGAGTGAGAAGAGTGGCTATGCACAAGCATATATGTACTCTTCGCAAGGTGTAGAGCAACGTATTCTAACTCCAGAAGAGCGCGATATAACCAAGGTTTATGGCTATGATGAGAAAGCGCAAGTGCTTTATTATCAGGCAGCCAATACTCCTATGACACGTCAGGCGTATGCTGTGAATGTCAAGAAAAACATTACCACACAACTCACGCAAGGCGATGGAACGCACGACTTGCATTTTGCCAATGATTTCACTCGTTATATCCACTGCTATCATAGTGTGGAAAAGCCACATACCTATACCTTGTACAAAACAATGGGCAATGGGCAATGGGCAAAAGAGAAAGAATTGCTCAATAATGATTCCATCTTACAAGCATGGCAGGCATTGGGCGTGAATGAAAAGGAATTCTTTACCATTGCCACTGAGCGTGGCGATGTGCTCAATGCGTGGCGTATATTGCCTAAGGATTTCGATCCTATGAAGAAATATCCTGTTGTTATGCTGCAATATAGTGGTCCAAATAGCCAGCGTGTGCTTAACAATTGGCGCAAGCGCTTTGGCTATGCGTTGGCAGATGCGGGTTATTTGGTAGTGAATGTGGATGGTCGTGGTACAGGTGCACGTGGCAGAGCATGGCGTAATGCTACGTATATGCAGTTGGGCGTGAAAGAGGCTGAGGATCAGATAAGTGCTGCGAAATATTTGAAGACCCTACCATATGTCGATGCTAATCGTATGGCAATTTGCGGTTGGAGTTATGGTGGATACCAAACACTGATGTGTCTGAGCAAGCAGCAGGAGATGATATGGCAATGTGGTATTGCTATTGCGCCCGTGACCAATTGGCGATTGTATGACTCGGCATACACAGAGCGTTTCATGCGTCGTCCACAGGTGAATGAGTTTGGTTACGAAGGTACCGATCTTATGCAGATGGCAGGCGATTTGACTGGAGAATTGCTTATCGTGCATGGGCTGGCAGACGACAATGTACATGCACAGAACACTTTGCTTTACACCGATGCGCTGGTGAAAGCGGGTAAGCAGTTTGAGATGCAACTCTATGTGGATGATAATCATTCCATTCGTAAACCACATAACAACGAGCATTTGCATCATCGAATCATGCTCTTTTTGGAGAAAAATATGTAAATAGGAAAACGATAATTAACAATAATAAACAACTAAACAATCTAATGTTATGGGTAACAAAAAATCAAACATCCTTCCTATCGTAGTGATGTATCTACTATTCTTTATGATAGCTTTTGTGACTAACTTATGCAATCCAATGGCTGTTATTGTAAAGAACAACTTTGCTATGTCTAATTTCGCAGCCCAATTGGGTAATGCGGCTAACTTCATCGCATATGCTGTGATGGGTATCCCAGCCGGTCTGTTGCTCAAGAAAATTGGCTATCGCAAGACCGCATTAATGGCTATTCTGGTCGGATTCATCGGTGTCTTCTTGCAATACATGTCTGGATGGGCAGCCATACAAAGTTTTGGCGTATATTTGGCAGGTGCGTTCACTGCGGGCTTCTGCATGTGTATGCTCAACACCGTAGTCAACCCTATGCTCAATACCCTCGGTGATGGTGGCAACAAGGGTAACCAATTGGTGCAATTTGGTGGCGTGTGCAACTCGCTTGCTGCGGTACTGGTAACCATCATCATGGGTAGTCTGATAGCTGATGCTACTAAAGCACAAATTGCAGACGCTACTCCTGCATTGATGATTGCATTGGGCGTATTTGCCTTCGCATTCATCGTATTGCTATTGGTGAAGATTCCAGAGCCAGAGTTGGAGATTTCTAACGAGGATAACAAGCCAGCCAACGCTGCTGGTAAGAGATATAGCGCATTCTCTTTCCGTCATTTCAATCTCGGTATATTAGCCATCTTCCTTTACATGGGCGTAGAGGTAGGTGTGCCAACCTATGTGATGCAATACCTTACTACCGCTCCTGATGCAGCTACCCCAGGTTTGGGTATCAACGCAGGCATCGTGGGCATGATCGTGGCGGTATATTGGTTGCTGATGTTGGTAGGCCGTCTGTTGGGTGGTTTGTTGGCTAGTAAACTGTCGAGTCGCACGCAGATTGCCGGTGTATCTGCTATCTGCCTCGTATTGGTGTTGCTGGGAATGTTCTTGCCAGCTGATGTGATGGTCAAGATGCCTGGTATCGACTGGGCTACGCTCACCGTGATGACTGCACAAGTGCCAGTGGGTATCTTTGCATTGATCCTCGTAGGATTGTGCACATCAGTGATGTGGGGCGGTATCTTCAATATGGCTGTAGAGGGATTGGGTAAATATACCTCCATTGCTTCAGGTGCGTTTATGACCATGGTTTGTGGTGGCGGTATCTTGATTCCATTGCAAGGTAAGTTGGCAGATGTGTTTGGCGACTTCCAAATGAGTTATATCGTAGTACTCGCCTGTGCGGCATACATCCTCTTCTATGCCCTCGTGGGTAGCAAGAACGTAAATAAAGATATTCCTACAGAATAAATCATAATTCATCATTCAAAATTCATAATTAACTAAGTTATGCAAAAGAAACCTTATGTATTGGGCCTTGATATGGGTGGTACCAACTCCGTATTGGGCGTAGTAGATGCACGTGGCCATGTATTGGCACGTACTTCCATCAGAACACAAGCATTCCCTGACATCAATGACTATGTGAATGCTCTTTACGAAGAAGCCCTCAAGATCGTTGATTCAGTAGGTGGCATGGATCTCATCCGCGGTATTGGTGCGGGTGTTCCAAACGGCAACTATTATACGGGCATGATCGAAGGCGCGATGAACTTGCCATGGCATACCGTTCCATTCGCGCAACTCATGACTGATAGATTCGGTATCCCTTGTAAAATCACCAACGACGCTAACGCTGCGGCTATGGGTGAGATGACCTATGGCGCTGCTCGTGGTATGAAGAACTTCATCATGATCACCCTCGGTACTGGTGTAGGTTCTGGTATCGTTGTGGATGGCAAGGTGGTGTATGGTCATGACGGATTTGCTGGTGAGTTGGGTCACACATGTGCTGTGCGTGGTGAGGAAGGTCGCCCATGCAACTGCGGTAAGAAAGGCTGCCTTGAGGCATACGCTTCAGCTACGGGTGTAGCACGTACCGCTAAGGAGATCATCGCTTCTACTACCAAGGAGACTGTACTCCGCAACCTCGATATTGATGCCATTACTTCTAAGGATGTCTTCGATGCAGCGGAGCAAGGCGACGAGGTGGCAAAACAAATCTTCGACTACACAGGTACTATTCTTGGTCAACAATTAGCTGATTTCATTGCATTCAGTGCGCCAGAAGCTATCGTTATGTTTGGTGGACTCACCAAGTCTGGTCACTGGATTTTGGATCCTGTAGTGAAAGCAATGAATGAGAATGTGCTTCCTTTGTGGCGTAACAAGGTACAAGTGCTCTTCTCTGACTTGAAAGAGGCTGATGCTGCCGTATTAGGTGCATCTGCATTGGCTTGGGGCGATTGATATTTAGATTGGAGAGAGCGTCTCTAGATGGTAGCTGGTAGATTGGGCTAACACCCTATAGACTCCAGTGAAGCGATTTACAACTAAGTGATTTGTAAACTATTATATCAATTCCCTACATGGTTGCAACGCTTATATCATGGCGTTGTATGGCGAATGAATCCATCGTCGAAGGTTGTGTATCTGACCTTCGACGATGGTCCTATACCCGAGTGTACGCCACAGGTGCTGGATATACTGGCGCAGTATGGCGTCAAGGCTACATTCTTTATGGTAGGTGAGAACGCAGAGCGTTATCCCGAACTGCTTGCTCGTGTGCGCGAAGAGGGGCATGCCGTGGGCAATCATACCTACCACCACCTAAAAGGTTTTAAGACCTGTACCCATATCTATTTGCAGGATGCCCATAGGGCAAATGCTATCCTGCAAACCCATTTGTTTCGTCCTCCTCACGGACGCATGAAGTATTCGCAAAAGAAAGCGCTTCATGAGGCAGGACAAACGATTTGTCTGTGGGATGTACTTACCCACGATTATAATCCGCGGTATTCCGCGCAGCAGATGCTATCAATAGTAAAAAGATTCACACGAAATGGTAGTATCATTGTCTTGCATGATTCATTGAAGTCATGCAATCGTATGTTAGAAGTATTACCCTTGATAATAGAGTGGCTACGTGCTGAGGGGTATAAAATGAAAAGATTAGGATAATAGAATGTTCAATATGAAAATGAGCAAAAATATATGTATAGTATTACTACTCTGTTGTTTGGCATCTTGTGCTAATCGCGGTGGAGGACCACAGGGTGGACCTCGTGATTCTATTCCACCAGTGGTGGTCAAGGAGTCGCCTGCAAATCAAACGGTTGGTTTTACGGAAAAACGCGTGGAGGTGGTGTTTGACGAATATATCCAATTGGTGGATATACAAAAGAATGTGTTGATTTCTCCTCCCCAATTAAACGCGCCTATTGTTAAGGCGGTAGGCAAAATGCTGACGGTAGAATTTCAAGAGGATTTGCAGGATTCTACTACCTATACAATAGATTTTGGTTCTGCTATTTGTGATTACAACGAGAAGGTACCTTTGCCTGGCTATTTCTATTCTTTTTCTACGGGAGACGTGATAGACTCTTTGACCATATCGGGTAGGGTATATGATGCCGAAACCCTCAATCCGATAGCCAATATCATGGTGGGTATCCATGCCAATATTGCTGATTCTGCCTTCACAACCATGCCTTTTGCTCGCATCGCACGCACGAATGCTGATGGCTGGTTTACTATCCACAATGTGCGTCCTGGTAAATACCGCATGTATGCGCTGGATGACATAAGTCGCGATTACATGTATCAGCCAGGCGAGGCATTGGCATTCTACGATTCTCTAATAGTCCCTTATGCAGAGGTGCGCACGCTGCAAGATACCATATGGCGCGATACTTTGGCCATAGACTCACTCACTCTTGACACCTTGTTTATCTGCCAGATTGATTCTGTTCATACTCATACACAAATCGTTTATCTGCCTGATTCACTGGTGATTTGCGCTTTTGCGGAGACAAAACAACGTCATTATTTCCAAGGTGTCTATCGCGAGGAGCAACATGCTTTTACGCTTCTTTTCTCTGCTCCACAAGACTCTATGCCACGCATCCGTGCGCTTGCGCCGCACGAGTGTGATTCCCTACGGCAGGATTCCGTATGGATCAATTGGGCTGATTATGCTATTCAACAAACCAATCATACCAGAGATACCATCACCTATTGGCTGACCGACTCGATCGCTATTGAGCAAGATAGTATCTATTTGGAGATGCAGTATCTTATCTCTGATTCGCTCTATAACCTTGTTCCGCAGACAGATACTGTGTTGGCTGTCTATCGACGTCCACGCTTATCGGAAAAAGCATGGGAAATCCAGCAACGGCAGAAGCGTGAACGTCAATTAGAGCTGAAGAGCAATGCATCAGCCAAATTTGAGATATATGATACCTTACGTATCACTTCTGTTTACCCGCTGGATTCCATCGACCAGTCGAAGATTCATCTTGCGCATATGGTGGATACAATGAGACATGCGATGGATATTCAAGTAATAGCGGATTCATTGGGGCAAATATTACAAGTAATAACTTATTTAGAACCTGCTGAACAATATGTGCTGACTATTGATTCGGCTGCGATATACGATATATATGGCAAGTGCAACGACTCTATCGACTATAAACTGCGCGTCAAGTCGTTAGATGAGTATTCCACCTTGTTGGTGAAGATGGAGCATTTTGATCCACATGCACGATTGCAAATACTCAATGAGAAAGATGTGGTGCTGCGCGAAGCACCTGCCTTGGAGGAGGGGGTGCGATTTGAGCATTTGGCTCCTACTACCTATTATATGCGTCTGTATATCGATCTCAATGAGGATGGCCAGTGGACCACGGGCGATTGGCTCACAAAGCGCCAACCAGAACCTATATACTACTATCCTTCTCAACTTAAACTGCGTGCTAATTGGGATTTTGAGGAAAGTTTTAATCATTTGGCAAAACCTCAATTCCAATCAAAACCTCAATCGCTCATTAGTGCTTCAGCCAAGAAGTAGTTTACTTTTATCATCTTTCTTATGCCCAATCGTTTAGCACAATATCGAACCTTACTAATCCTACTGCTTACAGGATTAGTGATGCAGGTTGTCACCTATTTGATTATGCCCGATAGTCTATGGTCATTTGTCAGTGGCATGTTTGGCGTCTGTTCGATAGTTTTGGGTACGCAAGGAAATATACTTTCGTTTTGCTTTGGATTTGCACAGGTAGCTACGTATATTTACCTCTGTTGTATTGAGCGTTTTCATGCCGAGATAGCCATCAATATATACTATTTCATTACAATGGTATATGGGGTGTATTGTTGGCGTAAGCGTTTGCAACCTAACCAATCAATGACTATTGCCACGCGCTCTCTTTCATGGAAGATGCTGCCTTTTTGGAGTATCTTGATAGTGCTTGGTTCTCTTGCTGCGGGATGGCTATTAGCCCATTATACCAATGATTCGCAACCCTATATGGATGCTTTTACTACGGTTCCTGCTATTGCTGCACAGCTATTGATGGTGTTGGCATATCGCGAACAATGGCTCCTATGGCTCGGGGTGGATATGTTGTCAGTAGTCATGTGGTGGCGGGCTGACAACTATTGTATGGTAGTCCAATACCTATTCTGGTGTGTGTTATGTGTATATGGGTATTATCAGTGGACTAAATTGAACAATAAATTATAAATCCAACCGATATGATGAAGTATATTCTCTTTCTTCTTTTTTGTTCATGCGCGCTATCAGCGTCTGCGGAAGTGATTACTATGGATCTCTCTACCGCTACGAGCGAGCATGCTCATGCTCTTCTCTATAGCGATACATATGGTGATGGCTATTATGACCTAACCGATGTATGGCTCGATACCTATAATGATGCAGATACAGTGCGTTTCATTTATATTAATGATGCGCGTTTTATGCTATCTCACTTGCCCAGTGGTAATTCCTATGGATCCATGAGTTGGGAAGGATTTACCTTTTCTTGTGTCTCACAAGATACGGCTAATGTGTTTGGCTGTGTAGCAAACGGAGGATTGGCGGGCATCGGAACCCCCTATGTGATAGGATATTTCTCTGAATGGGTAACGGAGTCGCAGGGCGCTTCATCCAATCAGATATTGTTTGACCAGCCTTATTATCCTGACTATATCTATGTTTGCCAGAATAGTAATACAATGGAGGCCATTAGCCATGGTAATGTCTTCAATGCCCATGCTTTTACTAATCAGGACACGCTATCGCTCATTATATCCGCACTGAATCAAGATTTACAGGAAACTAACCAGCTGACTTATTATCTTGCTGTAGATGGAGAAAAAAACAATTTCTGGACAAAGGTATCGTTGAGCAATTTAGGACAATCCTACGGACTTAGTTTCCGTATGACAACCACCGATAAAGGAGACTATGGAGCCAATACTCCTCTTTATTTTGCACTGGATGGATTGACAGTTTCGACTGAGCCTGTGACGGCTTTAGAGCCACTTTTGTTCTCTAACTCCATCACGAAGATGATGTGTTGTAATCAGTTGATTATTGTCCGTGAGGGACGAAAATATGCCTTAGATGGTAGGTGTATATACTAAAATAACAAGATATTCTGATTTTTTTTCAAAAATATTTGGTCATATCAAAAAAAAGCAGTACCTTTGCAGTCGCTTTTAGAAACAAAGGCATGTATGGTGGTTATAGCTCAGTTGGCAGAGCATCGGATTGTGGTTCCGAGTGTCGTGGGTTCGAGCCCCACTATCCACCCAAAACTAAAAAGACAACCCGAACGGTTGTCTTTTTGTTTGTATTATGTAAGGTGATATTGTTATGATTGCTTATCTTCTTGCTGCGCAGTCTGTGTTTCTATCTGTGCTTTAATATCTTCCCATGCTTTTTCAGCGTAGGGGGTTAGGGTGGTGTAAACCACCGACTTTTCCCTCAGCTCGGGTTGGATAAACTGAAATTGCTTGTCCAAGTTATGTACGCATAGTACAAACGCTACAATCACAATTCCCCATTTAGCTACACCAAACAGACCGCCAAAAAGGCGATTAATCCAGCCTAACTGAATCTTTTGGAATAGTTTGGATAGTAGTCGTGCCACGATATTCAGCCCTAAGGCGATACCTGCAAAGAGTAGTGCATATGCTACCACGATACAGGCAGTCTCGCTCCAATTGAACTGTTGCATGAGCCAACTGGCAAGGGCTGCACTCCACCATTTTGCGCCTAAGAAGCCTAAGATGATGGCAGCTATCGAACTGATTTCTACAATCAACCCCTTCATCAGACCTCTTACGAGGCCGATGAGCAGGGGGAGGAGTATAAGAATGTCAAGCCAAGACATATACTAAAGGTATACCAAGGGAATACGAATCACTAATTAACCACTAACTAAAATCAGCATTACTTAGTGTATTCGATACGTGGCCAAAGATTGCCATTGGCATCCTTGAGTTGTAGGTCATCTAATGAACGAATAGTGATAGACCAATCATCTGGTGCTGGGTCGTATTTAGCATTATCGCTATAGAATCCCAATATGCCGACTACATCACCTACATAATTGGCACAATCATCCACGCCATTTTGGTTTGCTCCTGGCAAGTAGAAATGTGCAAACTTAGCATACTCTGATGATGATACTGCGGTTTTCTTGCCATTAGCATCAGCAATTACACGACTTTGAGGATACCCAATATTCTCTGTGGTAGGAGCAAACACATTAGCATTGGTGTCATCTTCAGGATTTCCTGTTGAGCAATTACTTACCGAACCATTGGACTCGAAATATTCGCCTGTGTAGTGCACATTTTTTACACGCACCAATTTAGCATCCCATGTACGTGCTTCTTGCAAGTTGAGTATTGAGGTAAATTCCTCAATGGTGTATTCCTCATAGACCAATTGACTTACGTCTGGCTTGCCGATACATTGTGTACGCGCTTTGAAGATTGCGATTGGAATACGACCTGGTGCCCAACCTATTTTCTCTTCTGCTTTGTTGGCATAGATATTATTGTTGTAAGATGGCAAACAGAGTTGTGGTTGGTTGGCGTATCGACCTATTGCCAAACCATCCACTCGAATCAAAATTTCTTGACCAATCTGATACAAACCGCCTACCGAACCTGCATCCACTGATAGGCGCAAGGCTTCTTGCACGCCAGCATCGTTTATCTGTTGGATACACATGGCTTTGTAGAAGTTACCCGCATAATCATCGGTTGTCACGCGTCCGCGTATATATATAGGTGTAGCGGAAACTGGAATAGTATCAATAGAGAAGAGATAATTCACTCCATCTTTCGTCGCACGTGTACGATATTGTGTTGTATCACTCCAGAAGTTACCCTTCTCCGTCATATAGGTATCTTTAAACTCTTGCAGAGAAAGCAGGGTTCCTTGCTCAATAAGTGCTTGAGCCTGTGCTTCTGAGAGAAATAATTTGCTCTCATCTATAGGATCAGGCGTACATGCTACGCATAAAGCCACAAGGGCAATATATAGAATCTTTTTCATATTGCTTAGAATTTATATTGGATATTGAGATAGAAGTTAGTTCCCCATGCGTAGTAGTACTTTGCTGGGAATTTCCATACGTTAGGACTGATTACTGAATTTTCTCTATCATCCACACCTTGGCGTGTCTGACGTGGCAGACGTGCTTGTTGGTAACCGCCTGTCTTGAAGTGGGTATTGTTCAATACGTTATTCACCGTAAGGTTGATGGAGATAGACTGACGATTAGGTAGATAAATCAGTTTACCTATGCTCACATCCACCAAGAAACGGTGGAATGGGTTGTCCGCAGTCAGTGTTTCTTGATTAGAAAGTAGGTTATATGGATATTTCAATACAGGTACACCATATTGGTCATATTGTACTTGTCCATCTACTTTCTCAATAGCGTTGGTATAGGTATCGCCGTACCATCCATTCACTGCGCTACCGTCTGCACGTTCGCCAGTGAAGAGACCCTTCATTCGGCGTGCAGGAGCGTAATCCAAGAAGTTCCAATCGAAGTAGTTTACGGTAATATCAGCAAACCACATATCTGGGTGGAAGAAACTGAGTTTCAAACTACTATTCACTTGTGGACCAGTAGCTACGCGCAGCCCCTTGATAAGTACGCTATCGCGCAACTCATAGATAGGACCTTGGGCTTTTTCTGCCAGTGCCATACCATTCTCAGCAGAGGTGATCGCCATAGCATTGCTGGTGTAACGGTAGTCGCCTACACTCACTACACCTGTTAGGGTGAAGTACATACCTAATTTCACAGCGGCAGCTGCCTCCACACCCATGTGGCGACGGTTGATACCTGTCAGTGATTGGTTGACAAAGGTACGTGCCTCGTCATCGTAGTAACCATTGAGCTCAGTACCGTTCCAGAACTGGGTGAAGAACGCTGTTACACGACCACGAACGACTGGGTAGTTGAACGCGTATGTCAGGTCACCACCTGCAATCTTTTGGCTTGCGCCAAAATACTCTTGCAACCAGCTTGTGCCATATTGTTGTGCGTAATACGCTGCATAATCATGACGATAGATGTTCTCTACAGCGCGGTCGTGCACGCGTGGTGAGATATAGGCATCGCGTCCGAGAGGTGCTTTGGTTTCTGCCATAGCATTCACCTTAATTTGGTTACGACCATCAATTTTATAAGTACCACCTACTTTTATAGCAGGATCCACGAAATGGTGACCATATCCTACCAAACGAGTAGGCAACGTTGAATAATCTCCACTGAGTGCCAATACATCAGCTGCGTGGCCTGCTAAATAGTATGTAGCGTTTTCTGGGTTAAGACGTGCTAAGTACCATGCACGACCATTAAGCATGTCGGTGGTACGTTGGATGCTGGAGTATGTCAGTTGTAAACCATAGTAGAGGTCAAAAGCATTCCATTTCCATTCGTTTTGTGCCCATAACTTAGCATTCATCATGTTGATGCGGTAGTCGTAGCCGAAGCGTCCACCATCAGTAATAGCAGCATCAGGATTGCGCAAGTCGTTTTGCTTTACATTAGCAATGTCGGCTTGTGTAAGACCGATATTGGTAGCCAATTCCTTGATGTCGCGTTCTGCGAATGGGTCCACATCAATCCATTGGTTACCACCCAATAGGTCGTCCACAGTCTTGAAGTGGATACCTTGGCTGGCTTTCACTTCCAGACCTGCTGTCAGGGTCATATTTTCCACAGCGGTGTTGCGATAGTTGAGGTTGATCATTCCCTCTTGAATGTCGTTGTGACGACGTTCTACGATATAGCGAGCCGAACCTACTGGATTATTAGCATTGTTGGCATAGTTGGATGCATATAGAGCATCCCAATTGATTTGGGTAGCGTTGTCATCGCGATTGGTCCAGAGATCTACGAGGGTAGAGTAGGTGTCCATGTCAATAGAAGGACCTATGTATGCACCATTCATATATCCGCCATTGCCAAGTGCTTGACCATTCATATCTTCGTAAATGAAGTTGCCGTCTTTGCCAATCTGTCCATCCCAGAGGAAGGAAGGTAGGTTGCGGTAGTAGTCTGGACGTGGGTCTGGAGCGTTGTAGAAGGTCAGCGCGGAGTTGCTGTACATAGAGTAGTGATAACCCACACCTGCTTTCAAAAAGTTTTGCTCATTAATTTGCCAGTCGAAACTTGCAATGGCTGTAGGATCGTAGGTGTGGACGATGCGTGAGTTACGCACTTTGCCGTCTTGGTAGCCCCAGTATGGGTTGTAGTTGTTGTGCCCCCAGTTGGTTTTGTTGTATTGATTGGTGAGATCATAGGTCTCTTGGGTGAGAGCCGATGATTGACCACGGCGTGTTGGTGCACCAAAGGTGATGAGCGACAGGCGCATATCTTTGCCCCATTGCTTCTCAGCGGTGAGGAAATAGCCCACAGAACTATAGCTGATACCTTCTCCAATTTGACCTTTCACATCTATGTATGGTGTGTATCGCCATGCTACTTGCGCTGCCACTGCCCAGCCATTTTCCATAAGTCCACTGGAGTAGGTAGCACGTGCTGCACCTTTGTAGTTGCGGTTGGTACCTGCCAAACCTACTTTCCAACCTTGAGCATAGTGGGTGGCTGATTGCAGATAGTTGGTAGATTTACCCCACGAGCCGAAAGAAAAATTGCTAGCTTCCATACCTTCTACTATCTCTTTGTAGCGGGTTGCATCGTTCAGACCGCCCATAGCAGAGAAATTGAATTGTCCACGCTCAGCCGAATTGAAAGAAATACCCTCAATATAGTTCTGCTCATAAATTTGCTCATAGCCACGACCGCGGTAGCGTGCGTTAGACCATGCATAGGAAATAGTAGCATTGAACACGTCTTGACTGGCGCTGGAGGCTGATGCCATCGACTGGCTCTTGCCCTCGTCATCGTTCAGATCTATCTCGCCTAAGTTGAGAAGAACCTCTTCTTTTGCCTCTGCCATCAAGTCAGGGTGCATCACTACATCTCCGAGATCGGTTACTTGGTTTTCTACTAATTGAACCAACAGAATATCAGACATGTAACCATAGGCTTCTATGATTACTTCTTCATCCATTGCTTCCAAATACGTAAGTGAAAACTGTCCTTCGGCATTGGTAGTCGTGGACATGCCTTGATTTGCCAATGTGACAGTGGCTCCTTCGATTGCTTGCTGCTCGGCTGATATCAGTCGTCCTACCAATCGCGTCTGTGCTTTAGCACCCAGCACAGTAGCAATGGTCAGGAATACAGCGATAATTGTTTTGCGCATAAATGTTATTATTGTTAGTTGTTTTATTCTTACCTTTCGCTTTTCATCTAAAACTCTGCTGTCTTGGGTGTACGTGGGAATGGAATCACGTCGCGGATATTTTGCATACCAGTCACAAAGAGCATCAGACGCTCAAAGCCCAAACCGAACCCAGCGTGAGGTGCTGCACCAAAACGGCGGGTATCTTGATACCACCACATGTCTTTGGTAGGAATACCACGACGCTCAATCTCGTTGTTGAGTTTGTCAAGGCTCTCCTCGCGCACACTACCACCGATAATCTCACCTATTTGTGGGAACAACACGTCGGTACCTTGTACGGTCTTGTCATCCTCGTTGATCTTCATATAGAATGCCTTGATATCCTTTGGATAGTCAGACATGATCACTGGCTTATTGAAGTGTTCTTCTACGAGGTAACGCTCATGCTCTGAAGCCAAGTCATCGCCCCAAGTGCATGGGAACTCAAATTTCTTACCATTCTTCACTGCCTCTTGCAGAATATTGATACCCTCGGTATAGGTGAGACGCACAAAATCGGTCTTAATCACTGACTCCAAACGTGCAATCAAACCTTTGTCCACAAACTGGTTGAGGAACTCCAAGTCATCCTTGCAGTGCTCCAATGCCCAACGAACGCAGTACTTGATAAAGTCCTCTTCGAGATCCATGAGCTCGTCTTTTTGAATGAAGGCTACCTCTGGCTCAATCATCCAGAACTCAGCCAAGTGGCGTGGGGTATTGCTATTCTCTGCACGGAAAGTAGGGCCAAAGGTATATATCTTACCCAATGCCATAGCTGCCAACTCGCCCTCCAACTGACCCGATACGGTCAAGCTGGTTTGCTTGCCAAAGAAATCGTCTGAGTAGTCAATCTTACCCTCCTCATCTTTCTTGAGGTTGTAGAGATTCTTGGTGGTTACTTGGAACATTTGGCCAGCACCTTCACAGTCACTCGCTGTGATGATAGGGGTGTGGAAGTAGAAGAACCCGTGCTCGTGGAAGTATTGGTGGATAGCCATGGCCATGTTGTGGCGAATGCGGAACACCGCTCCAAAAGTATTGGTGCGTGGACGCAAGTGCGCGATGGTGCGCAAGTACTCCATACTCAAACCTTTCTTTTGCAAAGGGTATTGCTCTGGATCGGCTGTGCCATATACCTCCAACTCAGTGAGCTGAATTTCTACAGCTTGACCGCTACCTTGGCTGGCAACGAGATGACCTGTGGCGGAGATACATGAGCCTGTGGTTACTGGCTTGAGGTTCTCCTCTGGGAATTGTGCCAAATCCACTACGATTTGGATATTCTTGATTGTAGAGCCGTCATTGAGGGCAATAAAACTCACATTCTTATTACCACGACGGCTACGTACCCATCCTCTTACGTTGATGAGTTGTCCTTCGCCTGCGAGTTGCAGGGCATTGATGATTTCTGTTCTTTTCATTATATATACTTGCTTTGTTTTCGATTTTAACCCTATCCTGTATTCTTTTTTTACAGAATAGCCCGCAAAGTTACTACTTTTTTTTGATATATGCAAAAGAAAAGTCTGTTTTATTGTAAAAAACATAAATTGTACATGCAAAATTTTGTAATTAGTAAATATTTTTATATCTTTGCAGCCACAATGCAAAATTTATGTATTATGAAAAAGTATTTACTCTCTCTATTTTTCCTTTCAGCTGTGCTTTCTCTTATGGCACGAACACCCGAAGAAGCGGCAGCTCTTGCCCACGATTTTTTGATGCAGCGTACAGCGTATCAGCACTCAGTAGCACCATCGCATAGAGTTGCTAAACAGCCTTTGACCTTGGCCTTTACACAATACCAAATTGATGATACGACTCCCGCTGTGTATGTGTTTAATGATTCTGATAACCATGGCTTTGTGCTTGTGTCTGCGCACGATGATGCACGCCCAGTCCTTGGTTTTGCGGATGCTGGAGTGTTTGATGCTAATGCTATTCCCGAAAATATGCAGTTTTGGTTGCGCATGTATGCAGATGAGATGGCGTGTTTGTCATCCGTCGAGCCCGAGTTACTGCATGGGCAACAATCACTCCAGCCAACAGTCATACAACGTGCCCAGCAGCAGACGTACCAAATGGTAGAGCCATTGCTCGCAAGCACCTGCTGGGGACAGTCGGAGCCATATAACAACTTCTGTCCTGTCATCGGTGGCGAACATGCACCTACGGGCTGTGCTGCTACAGCTGTTGCGCAAATTATGTATAAATACCAATATCCTCATCAGGGTATAGGCAGTCACTCTTATACCACCCAATCTTACCAGCTGCCATTGAGTGCTGATTTTTGGGCTACTACCTATGATTGGCAGAATATGTTGCCTGACTATTCAGCGGGTTATACTGCCACTCAAGTCACCGCGGTGGCAACCTTACTCTCCCATGTAGGTATAGCTGCCGAGATGGATTATACATCTAACTCCAGCGGAGCGAGTGCATCCACTGCACTCAATGCAATGATACAATATTTCGATTATGACAAGTCGATTGTTGTACTCCCAAAAGACTATCTTAAAGAAACGGACATGATGGCACTGATCGCCCAAGACTTACAAGAGGGTCATCCTATCTTCTTCGAAGGAAGAACCAAGAACGATGAGGGACACGCCTTTGTCTGTGATGGTATCAATGCGGACGGCTATCTACATATCAATTGGGGATGGGACGGCTATTCTAATGGATATTTTGCTCTCTCTGCCTTCAATCCTTTGAATCAAGGTGTGGGAGGTAGTAGCACCAATGATGCTTATACGCAAAGTGTTGTGGCGTATATTGGCATACAGCCTAATCAAGGTGGAAACTATCATCCTTTCCTGCTGGCTTCATCTGCAAAACGTACATCGGCTGATCAAATTACCAGAGGTAGTGAGGTGACTTATGAACTCAACTATCTATACAATAAAGGAATATGCACGGCGGAAGGCGCATTAATGTATTATATCTACGACGAACAAAACAATCTTGTAGGTAAGGCCTCTAATAACTCGTGGTTTGATTTGCCTGTTAGCTATTACTATAATTCTCGTTCGCTTTCTGCCAGTTTACCTGCCGACTTGCCTGCGGGCAACTACCAACTGGAAATTGCTTTAGAGGATGCCAATGGCAATCAATGTCCTATTCTTGTGAAGTCGATAGGTAGAATGAGAATACCTATCATGCTAACCGATGATGCGATTATTTTCTCCGAAGAGGGTAGCGCTGGCGATTCAGGCGATTCCGACGGCTCTAATTGGCTCTACATGCCTATTGTGGATGCTCAACTTATTTATCAGCAAGGTTCCAATCAGTGGAAACTCGATCTTACTTCGGCTGGCTTCTGGAATAGTACTCCATCCGATGTGGATGTAATGATACGTGGTGTTATTCGCAGTGCCAGCGAGACGTCTGTTGTGGGTACATATATCTTAGATCCTACTAATAGCGGTGCGCCAGGTACCATCAATGCAGATGCAAAGTTTATGGTGGGATATAATAGGGCTTGTTATCAGTATCCAGCTACCGACCTCCACCTTACCATCACACAGGCGGATAATGGTCGCCTCAACGTGCAGATTCATATGGTGGCTAATAATGAAACCTACGATTATATTTGCCAGGTTGCCCCTGTATGGGCATTTAATAATGGTATTGGCAATTACTATTACGATGCCTCTATCACATACGAACTGGCTGCTCAATTGTCCGCTTCTTCAGCCCTCCAACTGACCCAATCCTTGGCGCATACAGAGGAAACCAATATGCACTATTTTGTGAATGGTATAGTATCTAACATGCACAATGCACCTGAGCAGATTGCACAATACAAGACGGCTCGTTTTGATATTTCCGATGATGGTACTGTTGCCCATTCACTGTATTGCAACAACACCCGTTGGCTCAATGATTCCGACTTCCAAACAGGCAATGAGGTGCATGCTGGCGACGAGGTTGTAATCTATGGCACCTTGCAGCATTATAATGCCGATACACCAGAGATAAAAGGGCATGTTTATTCTATCCAGTCGAATAATACAACAGGCGTTGTGAATTCCTATAGCTCACTGCCCAAGACCAACTGTCACAAGATCCTCCGTCATGGACAACTACTCATTCTCTGCGATGACAAGACATATAGTTTGATGGGACAGGAGATGTAAACTACTTGGTAGGGTGTATAGAACGTTTTGCTACTATCTATAAACAGCCGAATTAATACCTGATGCTCACAGTACATTTGTAGTTGCGTTTGGGCATTGGGTAGTTGAGTATGACGTCGTAATCTTGTGACAATAAATTATTTACATCCAATGCTACACGGAGACTTATTGGGTGTCTTGTCTTGGTTCTTGATTCTTTGCTCTTGGTTCCAAACTGCCATTCGCCGAAGATACTTAGATCATGGGTGTACCAAGGTTGGGTGTAGTTGTAGATGATATTCTCCTGCTGGTTGTAGCGTTCGCCGACATAGATAAAACTGTAGTTCAGTCCATACTGTTGCCAGTCGTTTTGCCAACCAAACATACCCACAGCACTACCTGAATGCCATGGGATATAAGGTATCTGATGCCCATAGTAAGAATCATTTGGGTCGGTGACATCGATGGCTGTTTGGTAGGTATATTGCGCTTTGGCGGTGAGGTAGAAGTTCTTTGGGAGTACGAAATGCAGTTGCGCATTGACGTCTAATCCGTTGATTTTTACCAATCCGAGGTTGAGCATTGTCCAACGGAACTGCTGGCCTTTGGGATAAGCGATGATCTTGTCGGAGATGCGATTGTAGTAGTAATCGGCATTGAGGAGGAACTCCGAACCGCGTTTCTCGGCAATACGGAAAGGTCGTGTAAAACTCAAACCCACACTATGTTGCTTTGCCAATTCGGGTTTGAGGTAGGCATTGCCCATGTCCGTATAATAGAGGTCGTTGAAGGTAGGATAGCGGTAACTCTGTTTGTAGAAGGCATTGAGGCGCAGGTCCACGAGTTGAGTGGGGCGGTAGGAGAGGAAGAGGGCGGGAGTCCATTTGGCGGTTATCGGACGCCCACCTTGTGGGCTATTGGACGCTCCGCTATTGGACGCCACTTTGTGGCTATTGGTTGCTTTCGCGTCATTGACAAAGGTTCCCAAGACGCTGGCTTGCATGCGCAGGTAGTTCTTGATGTTGATAGCAGTAGCTGCGCTGAGCCAATGTGTCCAGCGGTGTGCGTCCATGTACATGCTGAGTTGGTTATACTGCACATCGTATGCAGCACTGATGTCCCACCAGTCGAAGATGCGCACTTTGTGCGCCATGGTGAAGTATAACTCCTGCTGGAGGTATTGGTTCTCCACGCGGATGAGTTTGTCGTCGTTGTTGATATAGCGGGTATAGTCATTGGCATACTTGAGGTTTGCTTTGACAGACCAACGATTGAAGAGTTCGTCTTGCCATGTGGTTTGCAAGAAGGAGTTGCGATCCCAGAGGCGTTCGCCGTTGCGCCAGACATTATTCACAATAGCTCCAGGTACACCACGCTCGGAGTTGTAATGATAGAGTTGCAGTTTCCAAAAACCCGTATTGCTGTAGTAGTGATTGAGCGCTGCTTCTACACGAATGGCGTTGATGTCGCCGTTCTGGCGGATAGCTGTGGTGTCGTAAGCCACTTCACCTGAAGGCGTCACACGGCGGTAGCGGAAAGGATACTTGCCATCGGAGGAAACGAGTTCGGCGTTGGCAGTGATGGACATGGTTTCGCTGAGGCGAATATCAAACAAAAGACTCGGATTGATTAATGCAAAACTGCCGCCACGCATTTGCGCTTTGACGTTGAATGATTTTCCTTCTTCAAAACGAGGACGGCGAGTGGTGAGGTAGATACTACCCGCAGCACCAAACTCACGAGCGGACTGCCAGATATCGGATTTCTGTCCGTTGTAGAGTTGGATTTCTTCGATGTTTTCGAGGGAATATTTGCCTAGGTCAATCTGTCCGTTTTGTGCATTGCCAAGTTGTACACCATTGTAGAAAACGCCCATGTGATTGCTTCCCATGGAGCGGATATTGACGGTTTTGAGACCGCCTACACCACCATAATCTTTGATTTGTACGCCTGAGAAATAGCGAATAGCATCGGCTACGCTGAGGGCATTCATCTTCTTGAGTTCCACTCCAGCAAGCGTCTGAGGGATAATGATATCCTTCTCTTTGACACGGGCGGTGATGGTGTACTCTTCTAGGTCTATATAATGGGCGATGAGGCTATCAGGCGATAAAGCCAAAAGCGAATCGGCGACATTGTTTTGAGAGAATGCTGCCACACACATGAGTGTGAAAAATAATATGGATAATAACTTACGCATGTTGTCTGACTCTATACCACGAGAGTGTTCAACTAGTGCATGCAGCAGGTCTTCTGACTTATTGCTCGTTATCGCTTGCCTTCCCAGTAATAAAACCAGTGGCATATAGAATAGCGATATGATTGCAAATCACAGCAGCGGGTCTGTACCAGAATCGCACTGGCTTCCCTAAGCGGAATCCCCGACAAAACACGTGTTTGAGTGGGGCGCTCTTAACTGAATGCGGTGCAAAGGTAAGGCATTTTTTTGAATTGAGCAAATAATTTACAAAATAATTTGCGTATGTGCGTTTTTTTTACTAATTTTGCAGACTTTTCAAACGACCAACATATATCATATGCTGCCACTTGCGGAACGATTACGCCCAAAGACGCTGAATGAATACATAGGACAACGCCATCTGGTGGGCGAAGGAGCTATCCTTCGTCAGATGATAGAACGAGGTACACTCTCTTCGTTTATACTATGGGGACCTCCTGGAGTGGGAAAGACTACTCTTGCGCGTATCATTGCCCATCAATTAGAACGCCCTTTTTATACCTTGTCGGCTGTCACTGGTGGGGTGAAAGATGTGCGCGAAGTCATAGAGAAGGCTAAGCGCCATATGAGTATGAATAGTGGGTTGTTTGCTTCTACCTCTCTCGCTTCTCGTCCGTCGCCCATACTTTTTATTGATGAGATTCATCGTTTCTCCAAATCGCAGCAAGATAGTCTATTGGGTGCAGTAGAGGAGGGTACAATCACACTGATTGGGGCTACTACCGAGAATCCTTCGTTTGAGGTGATTACTCCATTGCTCAGTAGGTGTCAAGTGTATGTGCTAAAATCATTGGAAAAAGAGGATTTGTTGGAATTGCTCAATCGTGCGCTGCATGAGGATAATTATTTGTGCTCACTAAATATAGAGGTGAAGGAAACGGATAGTATCCTTCGCTATTCGGGTGGAGATGCGCGCAAACTACTTAATATCGTTGAGTTGGTTTCCAATTCGGGTGTGGACGTGATAGATAATGAGACAATTATCAGGCAGTTGCAGCAAAATCCTGTAGCGTATGACAAAGATGGTGAATTACACTATGATATTATCTCCGCCTTTATCAAATCGATTCGTGGGAGCGATCCTAATGCTGCATTATACTGGTTGGCTCGGATGGTAGCTGCGGGAGAAGATCCTAAGTTTATTGCGCGTCGATTGGTAATATCTGCCAGCGAGGATATTGGTTTGGCAAACCCGAATGCAATGTTGGTGGCAAATGCGTGTTTTGACACGTTGCAAAAGATTGGTTGGCCCGAGGGACGTATTCCATTGGCGATGGCAACAATTTATTTGGCTACTTCACAAAAATCTAATTCTGCATATCTTGCTATTAATCAGGCATTGGAGTTGGTAGAAAAGACAGGTAATCTGCCCGTGCCATTGCATTTGCGCAATGCTCCTACCAAACTCATGGATGAATTAGGATATGGAGAAGGTTATCAATATGCGCATGATTATCCTAATCATTTTGTGAAACAGCAATTTATGCCCGATGTACTGCAAGGTTCTGTATTGTGGCATGCGCAAGGTAGTCCACAAGAGAAAAAAATGGCAGAGTGGATGAAATTCCTTTGGGGTGAGAAAGGTAATGAATCATAATAAAAATACTGGAATATGAGTACGAATTTTGGATATGTTCGCGTGGCAGCTGCTGTACCACATATGCGCGTGGCAGACTGTTTTTATAATGCTTCAGAAATCAAAAAACAAATTACTGAAGCAACACATGAGGGTGTGGAAGTTATTTGCTTTCCAGAACTCAGTATAACAGGATATACTTGCTCTGACCTGTTTTTTACGCAGCAATTACAGAGGAATGCGCTTGCAGCTTTAGAGGATGTGTGTGCCTTTACGCGCAATTTACCAATCATAGTGCTTGTGGGTGCACCGCTCAAAGTGGATAACAACCTATATAACTGTGCTTTCGTAATCACCGATGGAGAGATAGTTGGGGTGGTTCCCAAGATCAACCTGCCAAATACTGGTGAGTTCTATGAAAAACGATGGTTCTCATCGGGACGTGATATATTGGAGAACAATGTCAATAGTATTCGTCCGCGTATTCCATTCATCGAACTATGGGGCAATGATGTCCCTTTTGGTATTGACCTATTGTTCACAACGAAGGATTATAGTTTTGGTATTGAGTTATGTGAAGATCTTTGGTCACCACTTCCAGCAAGTACTCAACTGGCAATCCAAGGGGCAGAAATTATCTTTAATCTCTCCAGCAGCAACTGCGTCACAGGTAAGCATGCTTTTCGCCAACGTATGATCACACAACAATCTGCACGCGTTCATTGTGGCTATGTATATACCTCTTCTGGAATCGGCGAATCCACGACAGATATCGTGTTTTCGGGTAGCACTTATATTGCAGAGAATGGAGACATGTTAGAAATCGGTGAGCGCTTCCAAATGGAGAGTAGTATGATTATTTCGGAGATTGATGTGGAGCGTTTGCGTATAGATAGACAGAGAAATACCAATTTCACGCACGATAAACATGGGCATTATCGCCATATCAATGTGGCTCCATTAGAATCCAATGAATCGTCGCCCAATAGCCCTATACATCGCCATTTTACCAAGACTCCATTTTTACCTAAGCGAAAAGAATATATGGAGTATTGTGAGGATGTTCTTAATCTGCAGGTGTATGGTCTCTTGCGTCGTTGGCAGCATACTCATGCAGATTCGCTGGTGATTGGCATATCGGGTGGATTGGATTCTACATTGGCATTGATTGTCAGCGTATTGGCAGCCGACCGATTGGGATATAACCGTTCGCAGGTAATCGGCGTCACCATGCCAGGCTTTGGCACCAGCAATCGCACCTATCAAAATGCCCTCGCAATGATGGAAGAACTGGGCGTGAGTATCCACGAAGTACCTATCCGCGATATGGCAACACAGCACCTGAAGGATATAGGACATGATATTCACAACCACGATATCACCTATGAAAACGCACAGGCTCGTATCCGCACATTGGTGTTGATGAATATGGCTAATAAGTACAATGGATTAGTGGTTGGAACTGGTGATATGAGCGAACTCGCGTTAGGGTGGGCTACCTATTGTGGTGATCATATGTCTATGTACGGCGTGAATGCAGGTGTTCCTAAAACATTAGTGCGCCAAATGGTGAATTACGCAGCTGAAAATATATTCAGCGACCATTTACGTGAGATACTCATAGATGTAATAGCTACCCCTGTTTCGCCCGAACTATTGCCCACTGATGAGGAGGGAAATATCGCCCAAATAACCGAAGATAAGGTAGGACCATATGAGTTGCATGATTTTTTCCTATACTACTTCATGCGCTATGGATTTACACGTGACAAAATATCCTATATGGCCACTATTGCATTTGACGGGCAATATACGGAGCAGGTTATTAACCATTGGTTGGATGTGTTTATGCGTAGATTCTTTACGCAGCAATTCAAACGAAGTTGTCTGCCTGATGGCCCAAAAGTGGTAGGTATCAGTTTGTCACCCAGAGGCGATTTTAGAATGCCAAGTGATGTCAATTGCCAATTTTGAAAATCCGCTTTGCGAATAATCGTTAGAGCGAATATGAGATAAGAATTATGAATAAAGAATTATGAAACGTTTAGTAACTATATTTTTTGCGGTATTTGCGATAGCATTAACCGCTGGAGCACAAATCGTGCAACCTATCAAATGGATTGGCGCCTTAGAGGGCGATAGTGTGAAACTAACTGCCTCCATCGAGAAAGGATGGCACCTCAACATCATCGAATTGGGCGATGGTTTCTACATGGATGAGTATGAAGGTACCTTCACCGAAACTGTAGCCAAAGCCGACACCATCCGTGTTCGTTACAACGCTTGCGATGACAAGATGTGCACTGCCCCTGAGACATGGGAGTTTGTAACCCTTGCCTCTAACCAATCTCCAATGACCGATAGCGAAGCGTCAGAAACTCAATCTATCTGGTGGATATTTGTAATGGGCTTGCTCGGCGGTCTATTGGCTATCTTCACTCCATGCGTATGGCCTATCATTCCGATGACAGTCAGCTTTTTTATCAAGCGCGGAGGAGCAGCCAAAGGTACGACCAACGCGCAAGTGGTACGCGACGCTATCCTCTACGGACTCAGTATAGTGATTATCTATGTGGGCTTGGGCTTGCTGGTAACGCTTGTCTTCGGAGCATCTGCACTCAACGCACTGAGCACCAACGCGGTGGTGAATATCATTTTCTTCCTTATTTTGGTGCTGTTTGCAGCATCGTTCTTCGGTGCATTTGAAATCACACTGCCCAGCTCATGGTCCACTGCGTTGAATAGCAAATCAAGTAATACCACGGGCTTCCTCAGTATCTTGCTGATGGCATTCACATTGGTGATTGTCTCCTTCTCTTGTACAGGTCCTATCATTGGCACCTTGCTCGTGGAAGCTGCTGGCAAATCGCTACTTGCTCCTGCAATGGGTATGTTGGGCTTCGCCATTGCGTTGGCATTGCCATTCTCGCTCTTTGCAATGTTTCCATCGGTATTGAAGAAATTGCCTAAGTCGGGTGGCTGGATGAATACCTTCAAGGTGACATTGGCTTTCCTGGAATTGGCATTGGCGCTCAAGTTCCTCAGCGTGGCTGACTTAGCATACGGATGGCATATCCTTGATAGAGAAGTATTTGTATCCTTGTGGATTGTCATCTTCTCGCTCTTGGGCTGCTATTTGCTTGGTTTGATCAGTTTCCCACACGATGATGAAGATCAACGCAAAACCAGCGTACCACGATTGTTTTTGGCAATTATCTCGCTGTCGTTTGCGATGTATATGGTACCTGGATTATGGGGTGCACCACTCCGTGCCATCTCAGCATTTGCACCACCTATGACCACCCAAGACTGGGTAATGACACCAGGCTCTTCTATGCCTCTCGCCTCTTCGCCTAATAGCCTCATCGCCTCAGAATACAAGACCATGACCAACCATGGCGGACAAATCACTTTCACTGACTACGATGAAGGTATGGCATATGCTAAGGAGAACGGCATGCCTGTATTCTTGGACTTTAATGGTTTTGGTTGTGTCAATTGCCGAAAGATGGAGGCTGCTGTGCTGAGCAAACCTGAGGTGGCTGAGCATATGCACAAGTATGTGTTGATTTCGCTCATCGTGGACGATAAGACCAAACTGCCAGAGCCCATTACTGTAGAGGAGAATGGCAAGACCAACACCTTGAAAACCATAGGTGACAAGTGGAGCTATATGCAACGCGCTCATTATCAGTCGAATGCACAACCTTACTATGTGCAACTCGATGCCGATGGCAATCGCATTGTAGAAAGCAGTTATGCCTATGACGAAGATATTGAGAAATTCCTCAATTGGTTGAAGTATTAAAGACCATCATGCTGTATAGACCGCGCTACGCGTTATTATAAGTTAGACTATAGATATTATGTACTCACAAGATAACAAAAGACCTTTCTCGAGAAATCATAGTTCATCCCGCTCTTCTTCCCTCCATCAGGGGGGAGCAAGAGGGGCTAATTACGATACCCGTCGTCCCCCTGAGAAGGAGATGATTTTTGGTATTCGTGCTATCATTGAGGCTATTGATGCAGGTAAGACTCTGGATAAGATTCTCCTGCGTCGCGATATGACTTCTACTATCGGCAAGGAGTTGCTCAAACGACTGATGGGGACCACAACACCCGTACAGAAAGTGCCTGTGGAGAAACTCAATCAATATACCGACAAGAATCACCAAGGTGCTATTGCTTTCCTCAGTCCGATAGATTTCTGCTCATTGGAAACGCTCATCCCAATCCTCTATGAGGAAGGTAAGACACCATTGCTGATGGTCTTGGATGGTGTTACTGACGTGCGAAATTTCGGTGCTGTCGCTCGCACATGTGCGTGCGCGGGCGCTGATGCGTTAATAATAGGTTCGCATGGCAGTGTGGCTATTAATGGCGACGCGGTGAAGACATCGGCAGGGGCTTTGTACCATTTGCCTGTGTGCAAGGTGGATAATATGCAACACGCTTTACAGTTGCTCCGCGATTCTGGTTTCGTCGTCTTGGCTGCCACCGAACATGCTACGGACAACTATACCGATGTGGATATGACTCTACCAACGGCTATCGTGATGGGAAGTGAGGAGAAGGGTATCTATGAGGGCAATCTGCGTATCTGTTCACACCAAGTGCGTATCCCTATGTCGGGCGTAATCGAATCCCTCAACGTCAGCGTTGCAGCTGGTGTCATGTTATACGAAGCAGTAAGACAGAGAGGATGCTAATAATTTTCGACTTGGACGGAACTCTCATCAATACGATTGATGACTTAGGACAGGCATGCAACCATGCCTTGTCTGCATGTGGGTTTCCTACCCACAAGATAGAAGATTACCCCCGATTGGTAGGCAATGGTATCAATAAGCTCATTGAGCGGGCACTTCCAAAGGAGCATCGCAACGAAACTACAGTGCTGCGCCTACGCGAGCACTTTGTGCCTTACTACGATGCACACAATTGCGACCTTACCTATCCATACGATGGTATTCCCGAACTGTTGGCAGCATTGAAAGCTGCGGGCCATACCTTGGCGGTAGCATCCAATAAATACCAAGCTGCTACGGAGAAGATTGTTGGACAACTCTTCCCCAAGATGTTTGATGTGGTATTAGGCGAACGAGACGGAGTGCCCCGCAAACCTGATCCTCAGATAGTGTACGATATCATCGAATCGGGAGTTAAGAGTCGCAAAATTCTTTACGTTGGCGATTCCCTTGTGGATGCAGAGACTGCCAAAGCAGCGCAAGTCACTTTAATCTTATGCACTTGGGGTTTTTGTACGATGCAACAATTGTCTTCAGTTCGGTCTGATTATCTTGTAAATCATCCGTTAGAAATCATGACTATTGTAGAGCAGTTTGAATGATAACAAATTGAAAATCTGTAAATAAAAAGGATTGTAACACGAGCGTTACAATCCTTTTTTTATATTGTGCTATTTGATCAATTATCCGAGCATGGTAAGAAGGATACCCGCAGCGACAGCAGAACCAATCACACCTGCTACGTTTGGACCCATCGCGTGCATCAAAAGGAAGTTGCTTGGATCAGCTTTTTGACCCTCAGACTGGCTCACACGAGCAGCCATTGGCACAGCAGATACACCTGCAGAACCGATCAGTGGGTTGATCTTCTCTTTAGAGAAGAGGTTCATGAACTTAGCCAAGAGCACACCACCTGCACTACCCATACCGAAGGCTACGATACCCATGCAGAGAATCAAGATAGTCTTCACGTTGAGGAAAGTAGCACCAGTAGCAGTAGCACCTACAGACAAACCGAGGAAGATAACCACGATGTTCATCAATTCGTTTTGAGCTACCTTGCTCAAGCGATCAACAACACCAGACTCTTTCATCAAGTTACCCAACATCAAGCAACCAATCAATGGAGCTGCATCAGGTAATACCAATGCTACAACAGCGGTAATGATGATAGGGAAGATAATCTTCTCTGCTTTACTTACAGAACGGAGCTGTTTCATCTTGATCTTACGCTCAGCAGGAGTGGTCAACGCACGCATGATAGGTGGTTGAATCACAGGCACAAGCGCCATATACGAGTAAGCCGCAATAGCGATAGGGCCGAGCAAGTGAGGAGCCAACTTCGATGTCAAGAAGATAGATGTAGGACCGTCAGCACCACCGATGATACCGATAGAACCAGCCCCTGCAGGAGTGAAGAATGCACTAGCACAGAGGAAAGTGATGAAGATACCCAACTGAGCAGCAGCACCCAAAAGCAATGACTTAGGGTTAGCAATCAGCGGACCAAAGTCAGTCATCGCACCTACACCGATGAAGATCAAACATGGATAAACACCCGCTTTCACACCGATATAGAGTACGTCCAAGAGACCCGCATTCTTCATGATGTAACCGTAGCTATGATAGCCCTCATGGGTTGCATCGAGGAAGTTTGCCCACAACTCTGGGTGGTACATATTAGCGTTTGGCAAGTTGGTGAGCAACATACCGAACGCGATAGGAAGGAGCAACAATGGCTCGTATTGCTTCTTAATAGCCAAATACAAGAGGAAGAATGAAATCAGGAGCATAGCACCTTGCTGCCACTCCATATTCAAAAATCCCATGCTTTGGAAGAAAGCTAAAAAGTCATTCCACATAATTTCTAAGTTTAAAAAGTTTTAAGAGTTAAAAAAGTTTTAAAGGTAAAATTATGCGATAACGATGAGCAAGTCATCTTGCATTACGCTTTGACCTGGAGCCACAGCGATCTTGCTAACTGTACCATCGCAGTCTGCCAAGATAGGGTTCTCCATTTTCATACTCTCAAGTACGAGCAAGGTGTCTCCTTTCTTCACAGCTTGACCCTCTTTTACAGCTACAGAAATCACACTTCCTGGCAATGGGCTGTTAATCTTATTGCCACCTACAGGAGCTGCAGCAGGAGCTGGTGCTGGCGCAGGTGCAGGTGCAGGTGCTGGAGCTGCAGCTGGTTTTGGTTGAGGTGCAGCCACTGGTTGTGGAGCTGGAGCAGCAGCTACGGCAACGGTCTCAATCTCAACGAGTTTGTCGTCTTGCATCACGTTTTGACCAGCTTGTACGAGTACGTTCTTCACAGTACCTGTGTACTCGCTTGCCACTACGTTCTCCATCTTCATACTCTCCATAGTGAGGAGGGTATCACCCTTCTTCACGCTGTCGCCTGGTTTAACCATCACCTTAACGATGCTACCTGGCAGTGGACTCTTAACAGTAGCAGCACCAGCTGGTTTAGCAGCTACAGGAGCTGCGCTAGGAGCAGCGGTAGGAGCAGCTACGCGAGCAGCTTTCACTTTCTTAGACTCATTCTTTTGGAACTCAACGATGAAAGAAGTACCATTAACTACGACTTCTGCTACGTTTGGCTCTATTTCTTTTACGGTTGTCTCGTATTTTTGACCACCGATAGTAAAATTAAATCCTTTTTTCATTGTTTTAACGATGTAAATTGTTCATGCCGTACATCTTGTTGTTCCATTGTGTACGGTGTGGTTGAATAGTAATTTTGGTATCTTCCTC
>JAZREU010000027.1:0-1564 GCA_045660925.1 Paludibacteraceae bacterium
TAGTGGGGGTAGTTGTAGTAGGTGAGTCCGAGCTCGGAGTCGTTGAACTCGCTGGACCACTGGATGGGTTGACTCGCAGGCACCCCATTGCCTGCTCGCCTCTGCGGGGCAAACTCGCTGCGCGGTTTGTCCAATCCCCCTCCGAGCCCTTGGGGGCTTTCCCTGGTGATATACCACAAGGCGGGGTGGTGGCTGCGGGTGAGGTCAATGCAGGCAATCTGCAGGAAACCGCGGTAGATGTAACGCTGGTGGAGGGTTACATTGCCATCCAGCGTCACCGTTTCGGCGGTGATGTCGGAGGTGGGAACAGCACTGTACTGAATACGTTTCGTATTCTCACTATACTCCGACCACTGCGTGGAAGTCAAGCCGCGTTCGCTGACAAAAACAGATTTACTCTCCAACGTGGACGAAAGCTGCGAGATGAGCTGCTTCTGCACCGTGCTGAGCGGCTGTCCGGCGGCATTGTAGCAGGTGGTGGTGGTGACAGTCGAGTAATTTGTTGCAAAGACGATTTTGCTCACCATTATAATAAAAGTTTTTGCATAAGGAATTTATGGTAATCGGGTAATCAATCAAGACCATGGATGCACAATAGCACCTTGCCGCATATTATTTGGCAAGGTGCTATTGTGTTTCTAGAAGAACAGCTTTGTTAATCAATCGACTTCTACAATTCCCTCGTTGTAGAACTTAGCGATTTGCCTTATCCAGAAGTTTTTTACTACTGGTGGCATCTCTTCCAAACGCGTTCCCCAATTAGGGGAAGGGACAGCGTCACCATAAGCCAGTTTGACAAGGATTTCTCTATATTCCTGTTTCATGTGGCTGAACCTTTTCTGCATATTCTTGTCTCCCGCCAATGCTCTGATATAGAGCGTTTGCGTACTATATGCTCCATGATATAGACTTATCGCATCTATCTTTTTTTTCTTCATTTCGAGATTAGCAATTTCCAATCCTTGCTCAATAAGGATGTGCTGCATACGCAAGTCCTCCTGTTGTGAGACAGGCTCGGACTTGGGAATCCCAAGGTGAACGAGTATCGGCTCATCTGTAGCAAGACAGGAAATGCTGAAGAAAGAGCCAAGTAAGAATACAACGAATTGTTTCATACTATTTATTTTGCGGTGTGAATGGATGTAGCGTTGCTTCGAGATCATATCTGTATGTAACTCCCGTTTTCGGCATGACAACTTTCACTCCATTAAAATAATGATATTCGGTTCCGATGACGGAAATATGCATTTGTTCATGATATAATTTAATCTTCTTGCCTTTTTCATCAAATGAAATAGAAGTTTTATAAAATGGAGCATACACTACTACATTGTCCTTCGGACACTTTGACTTTTCTCCTCTCTTTTTTAGTTCGTTTGCCAATTTTTGGGCAAAACCCAACCCTGTTTCGCAAGCGATTAATAATACCGGCTTATCGAACTTGTATCCTTTTGATATCATTAAGTTGGTCAAATCGCCAGGATAAAGCTCCGCTCCATTTTTATCAATAATGTAGTGAGGATTGCCGTGTGCAACTATGACAAAAGAAGATGACATATTAATA
>JAZREU010000028.1:0-18575 GCA_045660925.1 Paludibacteraceae bacterium
CTTGGCCCTTGTCAAAGCCAGTTAATTCTGCTTTTGTCTCCTCTGCGAAGAGTACTTCGTAAGAAGGATTGTGTACGATCTCGGTTGTACCTACGATGCCGTACTGGGTCAAATCTAATTGTTTCATTGTTTAATTAAAAAGGTTATTTAGTTGTTATTTTACTTAATTTCTTTGCAAATTTTGTGCCAATTGCCCATTGACGCAAATTTTATCGGGTACAAAATTACTACTATTTTTTGAAATGGGCAAATTTTTATCTCTTTTACTGCTATTTTGTCAAATCTATATTGCAAAATTACGAAAAATATGCTGTATAACATATTTTTTTGTCAAATTATTTGGTGGGTATGAAAAAAAGCAGTACCTTTGCACCGTGTTTTTCATGGTATTAGATTTAAGGTTAAGTAAAGATTGGGTTGTCGGGATGACAATCCTTCTTTTTTTTTGCATATATGCATAATTTTTTATAATTTTGCAGTCGAAATGGAAAATCGCTACGAAAGAGAAGATTTGCAGCAGGCTCTCCGTGTATTGCGTGAGGGCGGTGTGATACTATATCCCACAGATACGGTCTGGGGGATAGGTTGCGATGCTACCAATGCGCATGCAGTCGCGCGCGTGTACGAAATAAAAAGGCGTGTAGATTCCAAGGCAATGCTTGTTTTGCTTGATGGAGCGGGCAAGTTGCAAGGATATATGGATAAAGTGCCTGATACGGCGTGGATGTTATTGGAGGCGAGTGAAGGGCAACGACCAATTACGATTATTTATCCTAACGCGCGTAATTTGGCATCTAATCTATTGGCGGAAGACGGCAGTGTAGGCATACGCATTACGCAAGAATCATTCACCAAAGCACTTTGTGAGCAATTGAGGCGTCCGATTGTTTCTACTTCAGCAAACTTCAGTGGTGAAGCTGCTGCGAAGATTTTCAGTGAAATCAATCCAGAACTGTTAGAAATGGTAGATTATGTGTGCGCGTTTCGTCGTGATGATACTGCTCGGCAGCGTCCTTCATCTATCATCAAGATTGATGAAAAAGAACGAATAACTATTATCCGCTCATGACTTTTTTAACACCATATCGCAAACAGCAATTTATATATCTGGTAGCGGATGTATTTTCTTCGTTGTTGGTGTGGTTCGCTTTTTTATGGTTTAGATGGATGGTGCATGAGGGTAAGGTTTTTAGCGTGGATACGATACTCGTTCCTATGTTCGATTTCTATCGCCCATTGCTGTTGTATCCATTAGGGTGTATCGTGATATATTATCTATCGGGCTACTACATTCGTCCCTTTAGGAAGGATTATGCTAAAGAGTTTCGGACGACATTGGTTTCTGCCTTGTTGATTGCGTTAGGTGCGTTTTTCTTGATTATCATTGATGATCCAGTCACCAGTTATCGCAATTATATGACTTCGTTGGTGATGCTGATACTCTTGCAGTTTGTGTTGAGTTATATCCCACGCGTATTAGTGACCACATGTTCGCGTTGTCGTGTTGCGAAGCATGCCCAATATTACATGGTGCAAGCTCTTGAGGATATTGCCAAATTTAAGCATCTTCAGCAAGAAGAAGTGTATGATGAGGTAATCATTGATTTGCCTTCGACTGCCAATGAGAGGGATATATATACTATTATTAATCAGCTATATCCATATGGCGTAGCGATTTCGGTTAAGCCTCGTTTGTATGACATGCTTACAGGCGCAGCCAGTATCAAAGGGGTAGAGGATATGCCTTTGGTGCGTATCACTGAGCATAAGATGAGTGATAGTCAGTTGTGTATGAAGCGGGCATTTGATATTGTTTTCTCGTTGATATCGCTGTTGCTGTTGTCTCCTCTTTACATTATGATATTGCTGTTGGTATGGTGTACATCCAAGGGGCCTGCTATCTACAAACAAGAACGCATCGGTTTGCACGGCATACCATTTCGTATTTTGAAGTTCCGTACCATGTGTTATGATGCAGAAGATGGTGTGCCACAATTGAGTGCAGACCATGATCCGCGTGTAACGCGTGTGGGAACATTCCTGCGTAAGTATCGTTTGGATGAGTTGCCTCAGATGTGGAATGTGCTGAAAGGCGATATGTCTATTGTAGGTCCACGCCCTGAGCGCAGGTATTTCATTGAACAGATAGAGAAACAGGCACCGTATTATTGTTTGCTATATAAGATTCGTCCAGGTTTGACCAGCTGGGGACCTGTGAAAGTGGGCTATACCGATACTATTGAAAAGATGGTGCAACGCCTGAATTATGACATAGTTTATGTGGAGAATATGTCCTTGCAATTGGACTTTAAGATTCTCTTCCATACGATAGGTGTGATTCTGGATGGCAAAGGGAAGTAGTGTTGGGTGTAGAGTGTAAAGTATAAAGTATAAAGTGTAAAGGAGGGTGTTATGAGTTACGATGAAGCAATAAAACGAATTGAGCAGATTGTGAGTGAATTGGAGCAATCGGAGGCGTTGAGTATGGATGCCTATCAAGTGAAGGCCAAAGAGGCGAAGGAACTGCTATCTTTCTGTCAAAAGCAGTTGACCGATTGGGAGGAGAAGATGGAGAGTATTGTCACTCCAGAGGAGTGAGGCTATGAAACCATTATCCAATAGCCCAAAGGGCGTCCATTAGCGAAGCGTCCATTATCCAATAGGCAAGATTACTCCTCGGAGAAGTGTACGAGGACGTGGCGGTAGGAGTTGAATATCTTGGATTTCGAGACAAATCCGAGGTATTTTTTTTGTTCATCCACTACGGGCAGGTTCCATGCGCCTGTATCCTCGAAGATCTCCATGACCTTGCCCATAGGCATGGTGTCGGTGAGGATGGCTTGGGGCGAGTTCATGAGCTGCTTGACGGTGAAACGGTTATACAAGCGAGGTTGGAACATAATGTTACGTACCTCGTCTAAGAGCAAGATACCCAGCAGTTTACCTTCTTCATTGACCACAGGGAAGATGTTGCGATTGCTTTGCGCGATGACCTTGACCAGTTCGCCCAGTGTCATGTCGGGATTGAGGGTACGCAGATCCGTCTCGAGGACATTCTCCATCTTCATGAGGGTGAGGACAGAGCGGTCCTTATTGTGGGTAAGCAGTTCGCCCTTTTGTGCCAAACGCATGGCGTACAGGCTATGGGGCTCGAAGATCTTAATTGTCAGGTAGGAGACAACCGCTACAGCCATGAGTGGCATGAAGAGGTGGTAGCCGCCTGTGAGTTCGGCAATGAGGAAGATACCCGTCAATGGGGCATGCATGACACCAGCCATGAGTCCAGACATACCTGCCAACGCGAAATTGGCTTCGGGTACGCCAATGCCGAGCATATTCATGAGTCGGGCGCAGATAAAGCCGACAATAGCTCCCATGAACAATGAAGGCGCGAAGATTCCTCCTACACCGCCACCGCCGTTGGTGGCTACGGATGCGAAAATCTTGAGCAAGACAATGGCAGAGAAATAGCCCACCAGTATCCACGAACCCGTGCCAAAGCGTTCGAAAGGGCTATTGGCAATAGCAGAAACAGAGTCGCCGTTGATGAGTTGCTTGATGACATCATAACCCTCGCCATAGAGTGGGGGGAAAAGGAAAAGCAGCAGACCCAATGCCGAGCCACCTACAAGGAACTTAACCCAAATGTTCTGGACATAACGTTTGAAGAGTTGCTCCAAACGGTTCATGCCACGAGTGAAGTAGAGTGACACCAGTCCGCATAGGATACCCAAAATGATATACCATGGCAAACGCTCCACGAAGAATGGTTCGCTATTCACCAGTGGGAACATTGCCTCTTGTCCGTTGGCAATGAAGGAGATAGCGGTAGCCGTTACCGATGATATGAGCAATGGCGCCACGGATGTCATGGTCAGATCCATCATCAGCACCTCCAGGGTGAAGACCAGACCAGCAATAGGGGCTTGGAAGATACCGCCCACGGCGCCAGCAGCACCACAACCAATCATGAGCATCATGGTCTTCTGGTCAAGGCGGAAGAGTTTGGCAAGGTTGCTACCGATAGCCGAGCCCGTGAGTACGATAGGTGCCTCTGCACCGACCGAACCACCAAAACCGATGGTCAGTGCCGAACCCACCAAGGAGGACCACATGTTGTGAATCTTGATGATGGATTTGCGTTGGGAGATGGCATAGAGAATCTTGGTGATACCGTGCGAGATGTCGTCCTTGACAATGTATTTGACAAAGAGCCCCGCGAGGGTGATACCAATCATTGGTGTGATGAGATACCACCAGTGGTGTTGTGCAATGAGTTGGTTCTCCACGAAATGCTGGATTCCGTGAATCATGAATTTGAGCAGCTGTGCTGCGCACGACGCCAACGCTCCCACAAAGAAACTCAAAATGAGGACGAGGTTCTTCTGTGGGATATGTTGCTCACGCCAAGCAATAAATCGGTCGTATGTTATTCTTGAGTGTCCCAACCTATGCCGCGATATTTGTCGAGATCCCACTCCTCTTCCACCTCGTTGAGGTAGATGGTGTGTGGTTCGTCGTCGTCTTCTTCAGGTTCTTCGTCGCGCTCAATGAGTTTGACTTCGATAGGCGCGTGGGAGATGTCGATAACTTGGTTCTGCTCTTTGTTGAGTTCCTCCCACAGCATATCTTTGAGTTCGGTGAGCCCCATGCCACTGGCGGAGGAGAATGTAATGACGGGTATTTCTAAGTCCTCTGATAGGTCTTTCGTTAGCTTGTCGAGGTCAATCTCAGGGTCAGCGATATCGCATTTGGAGATAGCCAAGATACGCGCTTTGGTGAGCAGTTGAGGATTGTATTTCTCTAACTCGGCGAGCAGGATCTCATACTCCTTCTTGATGTCTTCTGTGATAACAGGCACCATGAAGAGTAGCACGGCGTTGCGCTCGATATGGCGCAAGAAACGGAGTCCCAGTCCGCGTCCTTCGGCAGCGCCTTCAATGATGCCAGGGATATCCGCCATGCAGAAGGACTGGTTATCACGGTAGGAAACGATACCGAGTTGGGGGGTCAGCGTAGTAAACGGATAGTCCGCAATCTCGGGTTTGGCTGCGCTGACCACGGAAAGTAGGGTGGACTTGCCCGCATTGGGGAAACCCACCAGACCTACGTCGGCGAGCACCTTGAGTTGGAGAATGACGTTGGCTTCCATGCATGGTTCGCCAGGTTGCGAGTAGCGAGGGGCTTGGTTGGTCGCGGTGCGGAAGTGCCAGTTACCCAGTCCGCCTTTACCGCCACGGAAGAGGATAATCTCCTCTTGGTGCTCCTTAATCTCGCACATCCATTCGCCCGTGTCGCCGTTGTAAACCACTGTGCCACAAGGTACTTCGATGATCTTGTCCTCGCCATCCTTGCCGTATGAGCGCGAAGCGCCACCTTTGCCACCATCGGTGGCGAAGATATGCTTCTGGTACTTGAGGTGCAGCAGTGTCCACAGGTTGCGATTGCCGCGAAGGATGATATGTCCTCCTCGTCCACCATCACCACCATCAGGTCCACCTTTGGGCACGTATTTCGCGCGATGGAAGTGCATACTACCCGGACCGCCCTTACCCGAGCGGCAGTAGATCTTTACATAATCGATAAACGAGGAAGAAGCCATGTTTTATTTTTGTATGATGTTGAGGATATTGTCGATTTGACTGAAGGTGTCCTCCATGGAGTAGTTGCCATTGATAGCAAAGTAGTTATGGCGATGGAGGTAGTATGTGCAGACAGGTTTTGTCTCTGTCTGATATACTTGGAGGCGTTTTTTGATGGTTTCGTAGTTGTCGTCAGCGCGACCACTGGTTTTGCCTCGGTTGAGAAGACGTTTGATGACTTCGTCTTCCTCTACAAAGAGGTCAAGCAGCACTGCCTTCATTTGGCGACGTTCGAGCAGGAGTTCCAATGCTTCGGCTTGAGCCACAGTGCGTGGGAAGCCGTCGAAGATAACACCCTTGCAACCTTCTGGCAGGTTGTCGAGATAGCGCTCAATAAGGTGAATCATCTTGTGGTCTGGAACGAGGTTACCACCTGCAATAAGTTCGCCAATCTCTTTGCCGAGTTCGCTACCCGACTTGATTTCAGCGCGAAGTGCATCACCAGTAGAAAGGTGTTGTAATCCGTATTTTTGTACGATAAGATCAGATTGTGTGCCCTTGCCACTACCTGGGGCACCGCAGAGGATGATATTGAGCATAGTGTAGAATTGTGTTGTATTGTGTAGAATGGTTTTTGACACAAAACGAGTTGCCCCATAGAGCAACTCGCTGTATTTGCGTAATAAGATTAGAGAGCCAAACCTTTACCAGCTTTGAACTTAGCCACTTTCTTAGCAGCGATTTCGATCTTAGCGCCAGTAGCAGGGTTAACACCTTGGCGAGCTGCTTTCTCTACTACAGAGAAAGTACCGAAACCTACCAATTGTACGCTCTCACCCTTTTGGAGTGCACCAGCGATTGCGTTTACAGTTGCCTCAAGAGCACCTTGTGCTTGTACTTTTGTCAAACCAGCCTCAGCTGCAATAGCAGCTACCAAATCTGCTTTATTCATACGAAAATTAGATTAAATTATTAAACATTAAGTATTTTACATTGGCTTTTCCAACGAATTGCATGCAAAGTTACAACAATTTTCTAATTCTGCAAATATTTTGACTGAAAAAATGTCATTTTTCTGCCATTTTTTGCATTTTTCTGCCTTATAGCACAGTTTTTGTTTGTGTTTTCATTGTTTTTTACTACTTTTGCATAGAAATCATCAATCAATTGACAATGTTTAGAAATTTACCACCGATTACAAAAAATCTGTTGTTGATAAACCTCATCTGCTATCTTGCGGATGTGGTTTTTCAGCGTTATGGCATTAGTTTTAGCCATGTTTTTGGCTTGCATTATTTGACGGCGTCTGACTTCCGTCTGTGGCAACCGCTGACTTATATGTTTATGCATGCGAACTTCTCGCATATCTTCTTCAATATGTTTGCGGTGCTGATGTTTGCTCCTGCGTTGGAAGAGCGTTGGGGAGGCAAACGCTTTTTGATATACTATCTGGTGACGGGTTTGGGCGCTGCGGTCGTGCAAGAGGCAGTCTGGGCCTTGCAACTGCAACCTGTCTTGAGTTCGCTTGACCCATTGATGGCTACTCGATTGGCTAACCGCGTGGTGACTATTGGTGCCAGTGGTGCGGTGTTTGGCATTTTGTTGGCGTTTGGTTGGCTGTTCCCCGATGTGCGTATGTTCATTATGTTTATTCCGATCCCTATACGCGCGCGTACTTTAGTAGTTATCTATGCGTTGATAGAGTTGTTTACTGGTTTGGCTCCTTCGGCGGGCGACAATGTAGCGCACTTCGCGCACTTGGGCGGTATGATTTTTGGTTGGCTGCTGATATTGTGGTGGCGTCATCGCGGGTATGATGGTTTTGACTCTACGCCATGGAACGATGGCACGCTCCGCCGCTGGTGGGAGAATGTGAAACGTTGGATTCGCGATAAATGGGAAGATCGTTTCCCGCCACGCCACCCGCGCATCAATCGCGATAAGGACACCAACTTCCGCGACTATCACTACCACGAGCCGCTGTAGTTTTGCAAATTATTGTAGTATTTTGCGAACTATTGTACTACCAATCGCCATTCGTGTTTTTTATGCATGAGTGGCGATTTTTTTCTAAAGTATGGCATGTTTTTTGTTCGTTGTGTAAAAAAATAATTGATTTTTCAACTTTTTCGTTGAATTATTTGCATGTTTCGTGTAAATGTATTATCTTTGCAGTCAAATTTAGAAAGATATGATAGCAACTATTGCAGAGATTGAGAAGTTCCTTCAAGAGTTTAAACAAAAGGTGGAGGTGTTTGACATAATATTTTGGGATGAAAGAGGTAAAAATACCGATGCACTTGCCCAATTGGACATTGTCCCCACTCGCAGAAAAGAGATTATCAAAACAATCACTGTCACTGATTATTCGGAAGGACCAATAACCAACCTACTAAATCAATTGGGAGATTTATGGGTATTTGGAAAAGAGGTTAATGGACGGGAAGTGTATATCAAGATTTGTTATGGATTACCAAACCGCCAAACAATCTGCATTTCGTTCCATCTTGCAGAGCACCCAATGAAGTATCCTTATAAAAAAGAGAAAAAATGACTAGTCCATTCACAGGAGGAGAAGTGCGTTTGTGCGAAGAACCTCGTACCTTAACTTATCGTAAAGAAGAATACACCTATATCCATCGTAATTATCAATGCGTGGATACTGGTATATTTTTCACTGATACTGAATTAGATACTGCTAATATTGAGCAAGTGCACGCTCAATATCGAGAGAAATATGGTATTCCATCGCCAACAGAGATTGCACAGACACGCAAGATGTATGGGCTATCTGCCACAAAGATGGCACAGGTGCTTGGCTTAGGAGTGAATCAATATCGTTTATATGAGGCAGGAGAGATGCCAAGTGAAGCCATCGGGAAGATGTTGAAGAGTATTCAAACACCAGTGGTATTTTATGGATATGTGGAGAACGCTCGCAAACAAATGCCACAAGCTGATTATGCGAAACTTTTTCAAAAAGTGCAACAACGTATCATAGATGAGATGAAGAAGATGACTTCGTTCACCCAATTCTCGGATATGTTTTACTTGTCGCAAGTAGCGTTTCAGTAATTTTAACAATAAGTACTTCTACGAACTGTTATAATCTTAATCGCCATTTGTGTTTTCTATGCATGAGTGGCGATTTTTAATTTTATCATAAACATTGCATTTCTCTTGTATCTTACGCACAATATACGCACAATATACGCACAATAGACGGACAATACACGCACAATAAGCGCACAATTCATAGCACTTCACTGGCGGATGATTGAAACTTGATTAAGCCTGAACCTTCATCCTTCAACCTTAAAAACTACAAAAAACAGCAACTTTTCTTGCTCAATTCAAAATATTTCACTACCTTTGCAACTCAAATCCGAGCAATCGGTTTTGCAGACATATTATATAAAAGCGTTTATTAGCGCTTGTTTTGGTTTGTAGAAATCCGGAAAATTTCAACCCTATCCAAAGCAAGAAGGCAGTAAACGCCCTTTGGGATATGACTATCCCGCCGCAGAGCATCCCTTGTGGACTGCTCTGTTTGGTGGCATTTCATATTCGGCGTGGGCGTTGCTTGCTTATTCTTATAGGAAGGGTCATTCCGGAACCTCTACAAAGAGAATAAGCAAAGGTAAGGTTCCACGCTTTTTGTATATTTATACCAACGGGTCGTTTGGAGCCAACTTCCCACAAATAGTAAACACAATGAAAAAGTTATTCTTTTTTATTTTTAGTTTCGTAGTGTGCATATGGGGCTTTCCGCTTAATGCACAAGAGCAACCCCCACCATGGGAGGTGGCGTGTGGTACGGAGATATGGATTACTGCGACACCGAAATCAGGCTATCGTTTTTTGCAATGGAGTGATGGCGATGCGACTAATCCACGCAGTATCGTTGCAGATTCAGACTTAACACTTTATGCTGTCTTTGTTGCTGAAGAACCAACAAATACTCCGCTGATACCTCTTGAAGAAAAAGAAACCGTTCAAAAGGTTTTGATTAACGACCATATATACATTATCTATGGAGATAAGACATATTCCATAATGGGTGTATTGGTAAACGAAAAATAAAATTATTCAACATTTAATACTAATCATTATGAAAAAGATTTTTTCTATTATCCTATCGCTTTGCCTCTTTGGCAGCGCTTATGGCACAGCATTTACCACTGATTGTGGTAACACCGTATCCATTACAGCTACTCCTGCTATGGGGTATCATTTCACACAATGGCAAGATGGCAATACCGATAACCCTCGACAAGTAGAGGTAAAATCAAGTGCTAATTTTACAGCTTCGTTTGCACCTAATGAATACACCATCCTCTTTGTGAATGAAGATGGAACTGAGTTGCAAAAGAGTTTGATGGCTTACGGTACAACGCCCGTCTATAACGGAGCAACGCCTACAAAACCAGCTTCTAATCAATATACCCACACATTTGTTGGTTGGACTCCAGCTATTGCAATAGTAACAGGTGATGCAACCTATACTGCCACTTACACCTCATCAGTAAATAGTTATACACTTACATTATCGGGAGAAAATGGCGTAGTAACAGGTGCAGGTTCGTATGAATATGGTAGTGTGGTAAATATCTCAGCTACACCACTTGAGTGTTATCAATTCAAACAATGGTCTGATGGTAATACGAATGCTACACGCGAAATTACCGTTACGGACGACATTGAACTTGAGGCAATCTTTGAGGTAATTACTTATACTATCACTATTGAGTCTGCTAACCAAGAGCATGGTACAGTAACAATAGAGGTGGTAGGCAATCAAGGTAATCCCTCCTCTACTCCTTCTGTAGGTATCGGTGTATTTTCAGTATCAGTAGACAAATATGTAACTTTTTCTCCTGGTAATTTGCAATATCATCCTGCGAATGATGAGTGGCGTTTTGCTGAAAATCAAACTGATTATATAGGTGAAGATAATAAATATGTTTCTTCTATTTACGATGGCTGGTTAGATCTATTTGGTTGGAGTGGTAATGCGGGTTCTGCTAAATTTGGCGTTAGTGCTTCCGCAAATGATGATGATTATAAAGGTTCATTCGTAGATTGGGGTACAAATCAAATAGGTAGAGATGTTCCTAATACATGGCGTACATTAAGTCAAGATGAATGGAATTATCTTTTTTTCTCTCGTGCTAATGCAACTTCTCTTTGTGGTATTGCTAGCGTAAATGGTGTAAATGGTTTAGTTGTCCTTCCTGATAATTGGTCATGTCCACATGGAGTAGCTTTTAGGTCTGGTTTTAGTGACCTTTATGGGAGCGTTGATTATTGGTCTGCGTATCAAAATATTACAATTGATCAATGGTCTAAAATGGAGGATTCAGGAGCAATTTTTTTGCCCGCTTCAGGAGGATACGACTCTTCTATTTCAAACTTTGTGTACGATATTCAATATAATGGGAACTATTGGTCTGCAACTGAAGATGGCAGCAGCAAGGCATACAAACTCTTTATTTACACTCGTGGGGTGGGATTGATTAGTTCTGAACGTCATAAGGGAGAGGCTGTTCGACTTGTTAAAGATTTATTAGAAGATGAGATTCCTGAAATACCAACTACACCAAATCCAGAAAATCCCGATGATTCTTCTAAAGGTATTGGCGTATTCTCTATTAGTGCCACAAAGCAGGTAAGTTTCTCCACGGGTAATTTGCAATATCATCCTGCGAATGATGAGTGGCGTTTTGCTGAAAATCAAATGGATTATATTGGGGAAGCCAATAGCAATATTTCTTCTACTTATGATGGTTGGTTAGATTTATTTGGTTGGGGAACGGGATATAATCCGACAAATTCAAGTCAAGACAATAATGATTATCACCCATTTGTTGATTGGGGAGCCAATCAAATAGGGGCAAATCCCCCTTATACATGGCGAACATTAAGCATATATGAGTGGAGTTACATTATATCTAATCGCGCTAATGCTAATTCACTTTTTGGTATAGCCCAAGTAGATGGTGTGAATGGTTTAATTTTATTACCAGATGATTGGAATAGTGATATAGAATTCAAGTCGGGGTATCTTGATTATGAATTAAATGATTTCTCAATTCATCAAAGTTTTACTAAAGAACAATGGTCTGAATTGGAACAATTAGGGGCTGTATTTCTTCCTAATGCAGGTTCTCGATCAGGTACATTATATAATATGAATAGCCAAGGGGCTTACTGGTCTATCAATGAAGATAGTAGTATGTATGCCTCTTTTTTAGGATTCACATCATATTATGTAGGTAAAAATGGAAATCCTCATCGTGCAGGATATAGTGTGCGTCTTGTTAAGGATTTATAACAAGCACTTCTTATCTCGCTACATTCGAACGATTATTCCAATTTTGTTCGCAGGCATAGTCAGATAAAATACGGTAGAATATAATCAAAACTCTCACCTTAGATTTGGGTGAGAGTTTTTTTATTATTATTCCATTTCTGTAGGTTTTATATCCGCCACGAATTGTGTGGTTATTGTACGGTTATTGTGTGGTTCGTGCGGGGAAAGTGGAAGGGTATGCTAATACACAAAACCAAACATCCACAAAGGAATAGAGTTTTGGTAAACATATTCAGTGTCATCTTTAATGACATACCCCTGATTGATAGGAAGTGTGGCAAGTTGCTTTTTGGTTTTATTCTTACCTCCTATCTCGAAAGTCAATCCGTCCACTTCAAAATCGGAAACAGGCGAGGAAGAAATAAAATGTCCCACGTTGCAAAGGTACATAAAAAAATGAATTGCATAATAGAAGATGCACTTTTTTGATAAAATTGCACTATCAACGGTGCATTTTTCTATTGAACGGTATTCTTTTTCTTCTTTAATACTTCTTTCGAGGTATTATATCCGCCTCGAATTGTGTGGTTATTGTATGGTTATAGTATGGTTATTGTGTGGTGTGTGCGGGGAAATGAAGAGGCGTTACCACCCAATCGTAGCACATACGGGGAAGTGGTCGGAGTAGGTGACTCTGTCCACTTCGCATTTTATGGGCGTCATGTTGCGAGAGCAGAGGATATAATCAATGCGAATACCCAGCGGACCTTTCTTGTAGGTATTACCCAACTTGCCGAAACTGCCCTCCAAAAAGCAGTCGCGCATGCTCCAACGAATCTTGCCATACACATACGACAACGGAATGGAGTTGAAATCGCCTACCGCCACCACAGGGTAGGGCGATTGGTTAATCGCCGCTTTCACCGCCTTCGCCTGCTCTTGGCGCAGCTGGCTGGCTGCATGGAGCTTCTGATTGAGGGTACTCTGCTTGAAATGGCTGACGGATAGCGTGTCCAGTTGCAAATCTTCCTTCATGAGGCGAAAACTCTCCAAGTGATTCACAATGAGACGGATGGTGTCCTTCTTGATAACCACATCGCACTGACTACTGATGTTATTCTGCGACTCGTAGGAGATAGTCTGTTTGTTGATTAGGGGATAACGCGAGAACACCACATTGCCAAACTGCCGACGGCTGTTGTATCGCTTGAAATCGTAGTAGGTATAGGGGTATTGGCTCATGGCTTGGCGCAACTGGTTGAGGGTCATGCGTTGTGCATCTTTATATACCCTGACCTCTTGCAGGCAGATAATATCTGCGTCCTGCTTGTTGAGGTAGGCAAGCATCTGTTGGGCTTGCTGCTTATTGCCCATGCAGAGCGCATGAGTGTTGTAGGTCAGCACTTTGAGCGTGTGGGAGAAATCCTGCTGCGGCTGTTTCCACTGGTGAGAAACAAAAAGGGATACTACCCCAATGAGCAGGAGTAGTATCACTATTTTTATCGTTCGCCAGAGCTTGCGCATGCTTATTTAGGGTCGAGTGTGACGATTGGCACGAGCATCTCCTCCAAGGATATTCCTCCGTGCTGGAAGGTGTCGCGATAGAACTGTGCGTAGTGGTTGAAGTTGTTGGGGTACGCAAAGAAGTCCTCTCCTGTGCAGAAGACATAACTGCTGCTGACATTCGGACAAGGCAGACCTACTTGCTTTGGACGGGTGATCTCGAAGCAGTTCTTAGACTGGCAGTTGAGTGCTTTGCCCACTTTGTAGCGCAGGTTGGTGTTGGTATTCTTGTCGCCGATGATTTGCACGGCATTGTCCACGCGTGTGGTGCCGTGGTCGGTGGTGAGTATCACTTTGTAGCCCAATGAGGCGATGCGGCGGAACATCTCCGCTGTAGGCGAGTGGCGCAGCCAACTGAGTGTGAGACTGCGGTAAGCGGCCTCGTCGTTGGCCAGTTCGCGCATCATCTTACTCTCTGTGCGCGAGTGAGATAGCATGTCGATGAAGTTGAGTACTACCACATTGAGTGGTGTCTGCAAGCCCTTGAACTGTTTGGTAATCTTCTCGCAGAAATCGCTCTCGTTTACCTTGAAATAGCTATAGCCATAGCGTTTGCGGAAGCGGTCGAGTTGGGTCTGGAGGAGGTCTTTCTCGTTGTTGTTTTTGCTCTCCTCTTCGTCCTCATCTATCCATAGGTTGGGATACATGTCCTGTATCTGCAAGGGGCTGAGACCCGAGAAGATGGCATTGCGTGCGTATTGTGTGGCGGTAGGAAGGATAGAGGTGTACATCTGCTCCTCTTTCACCGTAAACCACTCAGACAAAAGCGGTTGTATGGTTTTCCATTGGTCGTATCGGAAGTTGTCAATCACCACGAAGAACACTTTCTCGCCGTTGTCTACCAGCGGGAAGACATACTTCTTCATGACGTCTTGCGACAGGGTTGGGCGTGTAGCGGGATTGGCCCACCAGTTCTCATAGTTCTTGGCAATATATTTTGCAAAAGTTTTGTTCGCTTGCTCGCGTTGCATGCGTAGCATGTCGTGCATGGCGGAGTCCACCTTCTCTAACTCCAATTCCCAGCGGGTGAGGGTACGCTCAATCGCCATCCACTCCTCGATGGTGTTGGCGGTGTCAATCATATAGGTGATGTCGGAGAACTCCTGACGGTAGGTGGTGTTGGTGTGCTCCTCGACAATCTCGCGTTGGTGGATATGCTTCTTGAGGCAGAGCAGAATCTGGCTGGGATTGACGGGCTTGATAAGGTAATCGGCAATCTTCTGACCGATGGCTTGCTCCATGATATGCTCTTCTTCGGACTTGGTGATCATCACCACAGGCAAGGTGGGGTGTGCCTCCTTGATCTCTTGCAATGCTTCCAGACCCGACAGACCAGGCATGTTCTCATCCAAGAAAACAATATCAAACTGCTCCTCGCGGCAAGCATCAATAGCATCTTGTCCGTTGTTGACTGGGGTAACTTGGTACCCTTTTTCTTGTAGGTAAATGATATAGGGCTTCAGCAGATGAATTTCATCGTCCGCCCAAAGTATTCGGTTCATAGTTTCTCCATTTATTGATTAGGTTTAACATATCTTCAGCCCAAGGGCTATCAAAGTGCATTCTTTCACCTGTACGTGGGTGGATGAATCCCAATGTCTTGGCATGTAACACCTGACGTGGACAAAGGGCAAAGCAGTTCTGAATGTATTGTCTGTATTTCTGCGTGCGCAGTCCCTTGAGTACCTCCATTCCGCCATATTTTTCGTCAGCAAATAATGGGTGCCCAATGCTTTTCATGTGTACACGAATCTGATGTGTACGTCCTGTCTCTAAACGACACTCTACCAATGTTACATATGGAAATCGTTCTAATACTCGCCAATGAGTGATGGCCTCTTTGGCATTTGGATTTTCTTCCAAGTCCCAAATGCGATAGATGGTTCGGTCGCGGTTGTCGCGCGCCAGAGCGCCTTCAATCGTGCCGCTGTCTTCTGTGAAAGTGCCCCAGACAAGGGCGTTATAGGTGCGCTCGGTGGTGTGGTCAAAGAACTGCTTACCGAGGTGCGTTTTCGCCTCGGGGGTCTTAGCGATGAGCAGCAGTCCGCTGGTGTCCTTGTCGATGCGGTGAACGAGACCGATATTGGGGTCATTGATGTCCAGCTTGTCGCGGAAATGCCACGCCAGGGCATTGAGCAGGGTATGCTCGTAGTTGCCATGTCCAGGGTGAACCACCATGCCAGCGGGTTTGTTGATGACGAGTACATCATCGTCCTCATAGATGATTTCAAGGGGAATATCCTCAGGGTAGATGGTATAGTCGTGTGGCTCGTGGTCGAGCAGTACTTGGATGACGTCGAAGGGTTTGACCTTGTAGTTGCTGCTGACGGGCTTGCCATTGACCCAAATGTTACCTGCATCGGCGGCGTTCTGGATACGGTTGCGCGAAGTACCTGTCATGTGCTCTGCCAGATACTTATCAATGCGCTGCGGTGTCTGACCTTTGTCCACCTCCGTGCGCCAGCGTTCCCATACCTCTTGGGGTTCAATGTCTAACTCTGTATCCAAATTGTACATGGTAAATTGTCAAATAGTAAATTAGAAAAACTCCTCCTCATCTTGCTCGTTGTCAGCGGTTACTGTTTTCTCAATATCCATTGATAACTTGAGGTTGACACTTGTCCCTTCTACAACAACTATGCCACTTTCAGGTTCTTGCGAATAGACGATGTATTGTGCTTTGTTCTCCTCGGTAGGTGGTATGTCGTAGGTCACAATGCCTACTGTTAGATTGTGTGCCATGAGCCATGAACGAGCTTCCTCAAGCGTTTTGCCCAGTACGTTGGGTATTTCCACATTGTTGGTACCTTGACCACGCCCTACGATGAGTTCGATGGGGGTACCTACTTCTAATACCGTGCCAGCCAAGAGGGGGACACTATCTTTGCGAATATCAAGGATAAGGTCTCGGTAGGCAGAGGGTTCATATACAATGCTATCAATCACCAGACCTAAAGCAGAAAGCGATGCTTGCGCTTGGCGCAGACTAACGTCCCGCAACTCGGGCAATACCACAGGCTTGCGGAAGTTGGCGTTTTTGATGACATAGACTGTTCTTCCGTTTTTGACGGAAGAGTTGGCTTTTGGGTTTTGCTCCACAATAGTGCCCAATGGCACTTTGTTGGAGTAGGTGGAGTCGATTACTTCTATGTGCAGTCCCTCGGATTCCAAGATGATTTTAGCCTCTTCAATGTATAGTTCAGTAACGTTAGGAACTTGTATTTCTATGCCGTGTTGCGTATATTTTTTCAAACCAAAAAGCACCGCGAAGAGTACTATGCCAATTACCAATACTGATAGAAAAAGGTGGAATACAATAATGCCAAATTTAGATGAGTTCTTAGTCATAGCGTGTGTTTTATTAGAAAAATCAATAAATTTGCTGCAAAGTTACAATTTTTTTTGCGTATATGCAAAAATTATGTTACTTTTGCATGAATTTTGCTGTTTGTTATGCAAAATTTGACTTTTTTAACTATTCATTTTTTAAGTGTTATGAAAAAGATTTTATTGATTGCTGCTGTAGCCCTTTGTGCTATGGGTTGCTGCAAGAAGGCTAAATGCCACGAAGGTAAATGTTGTGACAAACCAGCTGTAGAGTGCTGCCAAAAAGCAGAGTGCGAGAAGAAAGATTCTTGCTGCAAGGCAGAATGCCCAGAGGCGCAACCATGCCAAAAGGCTGATAGTTGCTGTACAAAGGCAGAGTGCCCAGAAACAGGTTGCGAGAAGAAAGCTGATTGCCCAAATGCAGCTTGCAAACATGCTGAGTAATTGAACTCATTCCACATAAAACAAGCCACCTACAATTGGAGGTGGCTTGTTTTTTTCTGGGATGGCGAATCATAATTATTTCCTCTAAAATCTGCAATAAGCACGTGCAAACTTAGATAGCGTTGTATCTTTCATGACAATCTTTAATCTCTCTACATACACTTGCTGCAAACTATCCTGACGATTCATCTCTGCTAAGAAGTCCTCTTAGGCTCCTAATAATTTTAATATGAGATTAGGTACATTTTTCAATTGGTTTCCCGAAAGATTTACGCACTAAACATCTCCATCTTCATTAATATGCGTTGATTTTCCTGTTAAATCAAGATATCTTATCGGATTATTTTCGCACCAACCAGAGGGAGATATTGAATAATATGCCTGCATGGACATTGATAAGAATAGTCCTATGAATAATAAGTAATACTTCATCACTTGTATTCCTACTTCTTCATCACCACCTGTTGCACCAATTGGTTGTCGGCGTGGATATAGAGGGTGTATTCGCCCTGCATCCATCCGCCCATATTGATTTGCACCATGTGTTCGCCTGCGGATTCTGTGCGTGCGGATGTGGAGTACATAGGCATTCCCAATGCATTGTGCATGTGCATATAAACTGTAGCATCTTGTACCAATGTGTAGCGCACTTGCAAATCCGTTTGTACAGGGTTAGGCAGATACGATAAGTCCGTTAATAGTACTGGGGCAGTATCTTCCAGCGTTTCATCTACTACGGGTGCCAACTCCTTAGGTGTGGAGTCGGTAGTATCTTCTACATGGTAGTAGAACGATGTTTGGAATGCCAATTGCATGCTGTCTTCTACCATCTCGTAGGCGGTTACACTCTCGAAAACAGGGATATACGATTCCGCAGCAAACCATTGGTATTTTTCTACTAACATTGCTGTACTATCCAAACCACTTTCTATGTATTGGCGTTGGCTATGCACGCGTAGCACTTGCTCGTAGGTCTTATCGGGCAGGATGAGTTTGCCTTGTGCATCCACCTCTATGGTGTTCGTACCTGATAGGGTCATTGGTATGCGATGACCATATTCGCCTTTGGCAATAAAGGTGGTGGTGAGGGTATCACCATAGCGCAATGGTAGGCGCAAGACCGCTTCGGGTTGGGTATATTGCACGAAGGTGGTAGGGTTCTCATAGCCCGTGCGCCAAATGGTATCGGTGGTAAGGGTATAGTAGTAGCGTGTACGATGCTCGGTAGCGCACCATTGGTGCATGTAGTTGCTATCGGGTATGGAATACGCCACAGTGTACTCCTCGTTGATTGGACTCAGCATACCAAAATCCCAAGTCAGTTCCTTGCCATTGGCACCTTGGTC
>JAZREU010000029.1:0-27038 GCA_045660925.1 Paludibacteraceae bacterium
ATATGCCTTGCCTTGCTTGATAAACTCAATAGCGAGGGCATAGAGTTGTCGGAAATAGTCAGAAGCATAGTAGATATTGCCCCACTTGAAACCTAACCAAGCGATATCCTGCTGGATAGAATCTACGTACTCTACGTCCTCTTTCACAGGGTTGGTGTCATCAAAACGAAGGTTGCAAACACCATTGTATTTCTCCGCGATACCGAAATCCATGCAGATGGCCTTGACGTGACCAATGTGGAGATAGCCATTTGGCTCAGGCGGGAAACGAGTTTGAATACGTCCGTCGTTCTTACCTTCTTGTAAATCTTTTTCTACAATTTGCTCAATAAAATTGAGACTTCTTTCTTCAGCCAATTCCATTTATTCTTGTCTTTAAACTTTAAATTCTAAACTTTCAACCAACGCAATGCGTTTAATTATATCCGCGAACTATGCCTCGTGGTGAGCCCTTGATGAAGTCAAGAATCAGGTCACGTTCCGCGCTTTGTGGCAGGGTGTTCTCAATCTGCTCCACTGCTTGGCTTACATTCAAGCCCGATAAGTACACAAGGCGATAGGTGTTTTGAATAGCAGTAATCTGCTCTTGTGTGAACGCACGGCGATTCAAACCCACAGAGTTGATGCCACAATACGATATTGGTTCGCGTGCTGCAATGATATATGGAGGCACATCTTTGTTCACTTTAGAACCACCTTGAATCATCGCATGTGCACCAATATGTGAGAACTGGTGTACTAAACTACCACCACCGATGATAGCCCAGTCTTCTACTACCACCTCACCAGCGAGTTGGGTGGCGTTAGACATGATGATATGGTCGTGCAAGAGGCAGTCGTGTGCCACATGGCAGTACGCCATAATTAAGCAGTTGTTTCCAACAACTGTTTTACCTTTACTAGCCGTACCGCGGTGAATAGTTACAAACTCTCGGATAGTGGTGTTTTCGCCTATGATGGCATATGTCTTTTCTCCCTTAAACTTGAGATCTTGTGGATCTCCGCCGATAACTGCACCTGCGTAGATATGACAATTTTTGCCAATACGTGTACCACCATAGATGGTTACATTATTGTCAATTACAGTACCTTCGCCTATCTCTACATCGTCATAAATGCAAGAGAAAGCACCAACAGTTACAGATGGATGAAGCTTTGCTTCTGGATGAATGTAATTCATATTATAAACTTGCTAATATTTTATTTCTTAGTTGCTTAGCACATTGTGTGTTGAAGGTGTGTCCTGGTCGCAATGCCGCTATCTTGCCTTGAATACGGCAGCCCACGAGCGACATGTCGCCAATCAAATCCAGCAGTTTGTGTCGCGCTGGTTCATTGGGGTAGTTCAGCGGACTGAGGTAACCCAACTTATTAGCATCTAATCGTGGCTGACCCAACTTGTCGGTCATATAGTCCAGTCCCTCTTGCGACATAGGTGTCTCATAAATCACAAGGGCATTCTGCAAGTCACCACCTTTGATAAGTCCCATACGAAGCAATGGTTCAATCTCTCGTACAAAACAGAAGGTGCGTGCTGCAGATAGTTCGCGCTTATATTCTGTTAAGTCATGTATTTCTGCAGATTGTTCGCGTAGAATACCACTCTCATAAGCAATCGTCACTCCTGCTTCGTAGTGGTCACATGGCAGAATCACCATTTTGTTGCCACGCTCCGAGATATACTCAATAGATTCAGTGACAACAAACACTTTCTGCTCTGCTTCTTGCTCTTGTAAGCCTACTTTGTCTATGGCTTGAATATAGTACTTTGCACTACCATCCAGGATAGGCATCTCTGATCCATCCACTTCGATGAGGCAGTTATCCACGCCCATGGCGTAGAGGGCTGATAGCGCATGCTCTACTGTGGACACTTTCCACGCGCCACGCTCGAGTACGGTACCGCGTTCTGTGGCTGTTACATAGTCGGCAATAGCTTCGTAGGTAGGTCGCCCATTGAGGTCAGTGCGACAAATACGCACACCTGTATTTTCCTCTGCGGGAAGGAAGGTTGCGTGAATATGTAGTCCTGTATGTAGTCCTTTGCCTTCAAAGGAAAAGGGCGCTTTCAATGTATGTTGTTGCATCTTTTCAGTTTTCACCTTTCAGTTTTCACAAAATATCGCGCAAAGGTACTACAAAAAATGCACATACGCAAGAAAAGCGAGTAAAAGTTTATTTTCAAGTGCTGTTTTTGTTTGTACCTTTAAGGTGAAATAAAGTGAAACAATTTCGTAAATTCGTGATTATAAACATTTTACAAAATCATTTCACCTGTTTCACTATTTCACCCTGCAACAATGGAACAAGACTACTCTATTTACTAATTCCAAACTTTCGAAATCCGCTGCAAAGGTACTACCGCAAACTAACAAAACCTGTCATAAGCTAAAGAAAAATGCAAAAAAACTGCATTTTTTTTATTTTCTTTACTTCCCCTCTCTTCGCTTTTTTCTTTTTCTCTTTTAAACAATAATTACAATGTCTTTCCCATAACCCAATATCCGATACAAAAGGGATAGACAACCCATAGATCTATTTACAGGGCGAAACAAGTGAAACAACTCATAACTCATTCATTCACAGCATGTTTCACCACTATTTCACCCTATTTCACCTATTTCACGTACTACAAGTATGACAAACACAAATCTAACTACGGTGCAACAACCGATTGACTACGAGGCACTTCCGTTGCCTTTCAACCACACCTTCCAACAGCAACAGGCCATTGCCGATGAAGGAAAGAAGCACTTCGCCGTCAGTTCGCAAGCTTACTGCGAAGACTTCAACCAAAAGATGCTGAACGCGCTGCCAACGCAATTCGAATGGCAAGACGTCGTAGCATACCGAAAACTACAGAATTACTCGGGCGCACACAAGTCCAGAGTGATACTAACAAGATGGAAAAACCGCGGTAAAATCAAACAGATAAAGTCAAACACATTTATTAAACTCTGATCGGGCTTGCCCCGATTGGAGGGCAAAACTCTGAGCAGACATGAAAAACGAAAACCTTATTCACCAATTCATTCGCTGGTTCTTGGAATTGCTGACAGCGATCCTCAAGAAACTCAGAGAGAATGGAAAAATCTAAACACCTAACACTATGGCACTAATCAAACCAATGGAACTCCTGACGGCATTGTCAGGCAAAGTCTGCGGACACTCTAAGAGCAAACCAAGTACAAGACCCTGCGCCAGTACGTCTGGAATCTCGAATGGGAGGCATACGAAGGCTAAGCATCGTAACCCATGATGAGAAAATGCAACTCATCATTACTACCGCAATGCGCATCTTCGGGTGCGCATTGCTCGTATTGCAGATAGACAAATCTATCTTTTTTGAAAATAATGCTCGCTATACTTGCGTATGTGCATTTTTTGTTGTACCTTTGCACGCAAAATTGGGGAAAAAGATGTTGCCAGTAGAATTCATAGAAAGTCTGCATAATCAAATGCCGTCGGAGGACGTACAGATGTTGTGTCAAGCGTTGGAATCAACGCCTGTCACCTCCATTCGCCTGAACGACAAAATAGATTACCTGACTTTTGAGTGCGACACGGATGAAGTTCCCTGGCACGAAGATGGATATTATCTGAGCGAACGTCCCCCATTTACCCTTGATCCGCTGCTGCATGCTGGTTGCTATTACGTGCAAGAAGCCAGCAGTATGTTCGTAGAATGTGTCTTGCAGCAATACTTGGCGCGCAATAGTGTGGTGCTTGATATGTGTGCAGCTCCAGGTGGCAAATCTACGCTCATTAGTCAGTATTTGGGTGATGAGGGCTTGCTGGTGAGCAACGAGGTGGTTCGTCAGCGTGTGTTCATTCTCTCGGAGAATATTCAGAAATGGGGCAATGGAAATACAGTCGTCACACATAATTCAGCTATAGATTTTGGCAGTAGATTGCCTAATGTTTTTGACTGTATATTGGTAGATGCACCTTGTTCGGGCGAGGGTATGTTTCGCAAAGATGCTGGGGCTATTGCCGAATGGAGCGAGGCGAATGTAGATGCATGCGTCTCTCGCCAACGGAAAATACTGAAAGAGGTATGGGATGCGTTGCGCCCTGGAGGTTTATTGATTTACTCTACTTGCACCTTCAATCCTTGGGAGAATGAGGATAATGCGGATTGGATTGCTGAGAACTTGGGGGCGGATATACTATCGGTGAATATTGATCCGTCATGGGGCATAGTAGAGGGTAATTCTGGTTACCATTTCTATCCTCATAAGACAAAAGGAGAGGGATTTTATCTTTGTGCTTTCCGCAAACATGGATTAGGTATAGGCGAGATGGTTCGTCCGCTGGAGAAACGTCTGCCCAAGTTCAAGGCGCAACCGATACCAAGAGTGGAGCATGAGGATGTAATCAAACAATGGTTGCAGCACTCAGAGCATTGGTTGTTTCGCCAACAGGATCGTTTTGTATTGGCATATCCTGCAAAATATAAAGAACTGATAGAAATTTTGAGCAAGCAGTTTATCTGTGTAAGTACAGGGTTCGGAGTGTGCGAGTTGCGAGGCAAGATGCCCGTGCCACAACATGCATTGGCAATGGCGAAAGACCTGCGAAAAGAGGCTTTCAAACAGGTGGAACTGCCACTGGATAAAGCATTGTCCTATTTGCGAAACGAGGCTATTGCTCTGCCAAATATGCCAACCGAAGTGCTACTGGTGACGTATCAAAAAGTGCCATTGGGATTTGTGAAAAATGTGGGTAATCATTGCAATAACCTGTATCCTAAAGAGTGGCGAATACGCAAGTTATAAACTGGTTTTGAATCATGAATAAGGAACCAAGAATAAAGATCAAACACTTTAGTCTGCCAAAGTCGAAAGTAATCCGTCTTTGCTCCTTGCTCTTGGTTCTTTCTTCCATCCCAACCTTTTCCCAACAGCAGTGGTATTTCTCGATTGAGGAACGTTATCCAGCAGAGCGAAGTGAGCTGATGAATAGCCAACGTATCTTGGTGGTAAACAACGCATTGAAGCAGCCAGAAGATTTCGGGCATACCACTATAGTGGATGGAGAAAACATAGGAAATAGCGAAATAGATTTAACCAGCAGCGTACTACATTGCCTCTTTTCTACTACGCAAACTATGGAAACAACTGCTCAGTTTGATGCTGTAGAACTCTTAGACATATCCCAGAACACTTCTACCAACTACTATTCGCGTCAGAAACTAACGCATAGTAAAGCCGAACAACTCTGCGCCGATTATCAGGCAGATGCACTATTGATTCTCAATCAACTGGTGCTGTACGATGTGCTGGAGAGTTTCCCCACCGAAGAAGGTACCTACTACGCTTACCTGCAAGCATATACTCAATCCCATTGGACTATTCACTATGCAGGTCAAACGCGAGAAATAACAATCAATCAAGCAGATACCTTGCTATGGGAGAGTCAACTGCACTATACTCGTGCTCAAAGTATCAGTGACCTACCCTCTCGGCAAGAGGCATTGCTCTACTTAGCTCGCGACCTCGGCAACCGTATCGGCAGCAGTTTTGCCCCTTCGTGGCAAAACAGCCGTCGCTATATCTATGAAACAAAAGAACTGCAAGCTGGTTTGGACGCTTTTCGCTACCAGAAATGGGAAGAAGCCATTGACTGTTGGCAGGAGGTACTGAGGGGAGAAGGCGATGAGGCAATGAGGCGAGAGGCTAAAGGCAAAGAATATAAAAAAGCCACAGCATGCGCTACGGCGAATATCGCTATTGCTTATGAGATACTTGGCGATTATGCTTTGGCTTGCGATTACGCCCAGCGTGCCATCCGCCTTTTCGGCGCTTGGAAGACGGCTTACGGTCGTCAGCAGCAAGCGAACATACGCTACTATCTGGCGCAGCTCCAAGCTCGGAAGGCAAGGGAACACGCTCAATAATCTTTTGCAAGAATCGCTCAATCTTATTAAAGAATCGCTTATCTTCGGGACTCACCAAGGTGATTGCCTCGCCTTTGTTCTCCGCACGCGCTGTACGTCCAATGCGGTGTACATAGTCTTCCGCATCGCGAGGGACATCATAGTTGATGACCAACGGCACATCATCCACATCTATGCCACGTGACACAATATCCGTCGCCACCAACACATCCACCTTTCCATTTCTGAAGTCCAACATCACTTCATCGCGCTCTTTCTGTTCCAGATCGGAATGCATTGCGCGCGCGTCTATATGGATTGCACGCAACGCGCGTGTAAGATCCTTTACACGTTGCTTCTTTCCAACAAATACTATGACCTTCTTTAAGTTACAGCCCTTGAGTAGTAACTTAAGGAATTCATCTTTCTGCGGTTCGTAGATATCAATTGCTTGTTGTTGGATTGTTTCTGGAGGACGTGAGATGGCAATCTGCACTTCGACAGGGTTGTGCATAATAGCCTTAGCCATCTTGCGGATATTCGTTGGCATTGTAGCGGAGAACATGATGGTCTGACGCTCTTTAGGCAACTTATTGACGATGGTCATGATATCGTCATAGAAGCCCATATCCAACATACGGTCAGCCTCATCAAGGATAAAATACTTCACACCCGAGAAGTCAATATCATAGATATTCATCTGGCTGAGCAATCTTCCTGGTGTGGCAATCACAATGTCTGCCCCTTTTTGCAAGCCCGTCACTTGTGTGCCCCAAGCTCCACTGTCGTTGCCACCGTAAATAGCAACTGAAGAGAAAGGCACATAGAAGCCAAATCCCTCCATCTGTTGGTCGATCTGCTGCGCCAACTCGCGCGTAGGTGCCATGATGATAGCATTGAGGCGGTTGGGATCGTGGTTGTCGTATTGCAGGTTGGTCAGGAGCGGAAGGATATACGCCGCAGTCTTGCCCGTGCCCGTTTGTGCACAGGAGATGACATCGTGTCCGTCAAGTATGACAGGAATAGTCTGCTCTTGTACAGGCGTGCAGGTATCAAAGTGCATGTCCCAGAGGGCATCTAACACCTCATCCGATAATGCTAATTCGTCGAAATACATAGTTATAAAAACATCAATATCATCAGTTGTCCCGTCAGCACACGCAAGAACATGGTGAGTGGATAAACGGTAGAATAAGCAACCGCAGCTCGGTCGTTGTTGGAAGATAAGGTGGTAGCATACGCCAAGGCAGGAGGGTCGGTCGTGCTACCAGCTATCAGTCCCATTAGCGTGAAATAGTCTAATTTGAGCCATAAGCGTCCGATGATTCCTACAATCAACAGAGGCAGCAATGTGATGATTACACCATAGCCAATCCATACATATCCACCGTCCAGCAGAGTGGGAACAAATGTCTTGCCTGCGCCAAAGCCAACCGCAGCCAAAAACATGGCTATACCTATCTCGCGAATCATGAGGTTGGCACTACTGGTGGTGTATGTGATGATGTGCATCTTAGGACCAAAACAACCCAACAAGATTGCCACGATCAGCGAACCACCTGCAATACCCAACTTGAAAGGTTGAGATAGCCCAGGCAGCATGATAGGCAATACACCAATGGCAACACCAAAAGCAATACCCAAGAAAATAGAAGCCAAGTTGGGTACATCTAATCGCTTGGTGGAATTGCCAAAGAGCTGCTCCACCTTGTTGACGGCTCTCTCCTCTCCTACGATGGTAATACGATCGCCGAGTTGCAGGTAGAGATCGCGTGTAGCCAGCAGTTCGATTCCTGCACGACGGATACGCGTGATAGACACGTGATATATAGCACGCACGTTCATCTCACCAATGCGTTTGCCGTTCAGTTCGGGTTTGGTAACCACCACATGTCGAGAAACGAGATGGGCTTGTGCTTGCTCGTTGGTAGGTAGTGTTGTTTCCATACCCAATAGCAAGACACTCTTCTCGTTCTCTTTATCCACTACCACACGAATCCTATCCCCCACGTGCAACACCGTATCTACATCGGGCAACTCGTCTTCGCCACTGGGGCGTATGAGTCGCGAGACGATAAGGTTCATGTGGCATAACTTGCTGAGTTCGCCTATGTGAGCACCTTCCACTTGTGGATTGGTTAATAGTACATCAATATATGCTATTTCCTTTTGCACCTCGCTCTCTTGCTTCACATGCTCTTCTTCCTTATCTATTTTGATTCGGAAAATCCATCGCATGGATAGAATAACAAAGATGATTCCCACAACGCCCAAAGGGTACGCCATGGCATAACCACTGGCTATATTGGGGTTGCTCTGTCCAGTAACATCCGCAAAAGCTTGTTGTGCAGCACCCAGTCCAGGCGTGTTGGTCACAGCACCAAAGAGAACACCTGTCATAGTGGCAATATCCACCCCCGAGAAGAGATGGATGAGAAATGCCGTCACGCAGCCAAGCAGTACCACAGTCATAGCCAGAAGGTTGAGTTTGATACCTCCCTTTCCGAACGAAGAGAAGAAACTCGGACCGACCTGCAAACCAATGGAATAGACAAATAGAATCAATCCAAAATCTTTGGCGAAGGTCTCTACCATAGGGTCGAGATGCATACCGAAATGCGACATTGCAATAGCGCAAAAGAGTATCCACGTAATACCCAACGTGATACCTTTGAACTTGAGCCTATGACTGAGAAATATACCACAGGCAATAGCCAGGGTAAGAATAAATATGGAATGTGGCACTCCTGTGCCCAAAAACAGACTATGCAACCAATTCATATTTGTATAATCACTACTTTACCACTTGACCCATTATATTGTACCTCACATCGTTGCGTAGGATGAGAATCTGTCCGTCACGCATTTGCTTTTGTATGCGATTTGTTTGCTCGGTCATCACTTGCTCTACGGCGGTGAAAGTGCCTGTTTCGAATTGTATCTGTTGTGTAGGTAATATGTATGGCGATACAATTTGTAGGTCATTCGCATTGGTAAGCCCAGCAGGGATGACAATCTCCATGCCTTTGCCAGGCAATAGTCCTTTTAGGGAGACTTCACACTGCGTGCTACCAATCGCAAAATAAGCGTCTCGATATATAGGTGCGATACCTTGGTTGCTGACCAAGAGACGCGTTTCTGTGCCATTTGTTCGGCAATCACTCACGCGAAAAGCATATCCAGAAGCCATACTGGCTTCGCGGAAACGCTCTACAGTGGCATATTTGCCACCAGGAGCACTGCTGGCTAACATATATGAGATGTGATACTTAGCAGCAGCCTCTTCCCATGTCCAGCCGTACATACCATTAGGATTGAGGAAGTTCTTTTGATCGTTGGAGGTATAATAACTGATTTCGCCTCCACAAATACCTTTTATCCAGCGATACTCTTTTCCTATACCATCCCAGCACATTTCATTCCATCCGCTACCAGATGCCAACTCATGCCCTTCGTGCATAAATGAATCGTCGAAAGCACCAAAATTCAGAGCCAAAAGTTCCTCATCTTCCGCCACAGGGGAGTAATAGCCATCGCCACCATCGATAGACATAGCCCATGGAATCTCTAAGGTGTTGCTTACATGCAGAAAATACTCTTTCTGGTAGGCTTTAGATGGGAAATTAACGCCTAACTTCAGTTCAGTGCCATAGATATGCCCTTCTGACCAGTGACCAAATCCCACTTGCACCACTGCGATACGTGGGTCATCTTTGTATCGTGCGTTGAAATCAGTGATAAACTGCTTGGTGAACCAAAGCAGTTCGGCATTGGTCCAATCGGCATAATAGGTCTTGCTGCCTTCTGGAGAGCCCTTTGTCTCATGGTAGTCGTCCATATCTTTGATGTATTGTGGCACGGCAGTTGCGCCTGTTTCTCCTACCTCCTTGTTGCCAGGGTTCTCGTAGCGAAAACGAATCACACCTTGGTGATTACGCGATGCTATATCATCCAATATATCCTCGAAATAGGACCAATCATATTGGATTTGACCATCCTTTTTGCCAGTAACCACTTTGCAAGGAAGGCAATAGGAAAATTCCAATGCAGTGGCAGTGGCATATTCATTTACTTGGTCGTGTGTACGCCACAAGACCAGTCCTGTCATTGGTTGTACAGAAGTAATAGTACGATTGATTTCTACAGTCGAAAAATCATCTTCTGCTATTACGTTTGTAGGGATAAAGAGCAATAATGCCAAAAGGATTGAAGTAATAATCCTATTCATTCGAAGAAGATACATATTGTTGATAATTTTATAGTTAATAAAGCATGTTATTTATTTCCACTCATTTCTCCCAACCGTCGAAGACTTCAGAACCATAGACGTTATCCTCGTTCTCGTCGTGGAGTGGTGCCCATAATTGGGCAAAGAATGGATTTTTCTTCGCCACTCTATCCCATTGCCAAGGACGAACGTTTGGTTCGTCTTTTAGCGGGGTCCCCGAGAAATCTGTTGATTTTTGGGGTGCTTTATATGGATAAGGCATACACTCTTCGCACCAGTGACCACCCAACAATACCAAGCGTGGAGTAGCTGCAAACTTATGACCCTCAGCACACTCCCATTCTAACGGAGTATCCCAATCGCCTTGTACCATTTCTGTTGATAGGCACTTGCCACCGCGGAAGGCAGCAGCGCGTTGCATATCTTCAATAGTGAAGAGTGCTTTGGGTTTTTGCTCATCATAGCCATGGTCAAGCAACACATACTCCTCGCTATTGTGCGAGAGGTCGGTATGTTTCCAATCTGGAATAGCCTTGTATGCCTCCAATGTGCCGTAATAGGCGCTGATGCGTTGGGTCTGGTTGTGCTTGATCCACCATTGTGTACCGTGCTCTTTGGACATCGCCATGGCGTACATGGCGAGTTTTACGCAGCGTGGGAAGAGCTTGGCAATCTTGGTCTTAGCCACAAAGCGAATACCTGCAGGCACAGACTTATCCTTTGCCATCTTCTTGAAATAGTCCTTCACTGGCATGTTCTCGCGGAAATGGAGGTAGTTCTCCAAACGGTCGCCATCGATATACCACATACCGTGGAAATTGCGTGTGGTGAACCAGTTGGCGTTGAAGATCTTTTCTGGGCGTGGGCAGCCGATAGCATCCAAGAGTAGGCACTCAAACTCGTAGTTGGAGATGCGGTACTCTTGCCCCGAACCGATATTGTAGTAGTTCTTCCAGAACTCCTCTGGAACCTCGTCGCGGCAGACACGTTCGAGAAGTCGGCCGCTATCTTCTACTGTAGCCCACTCCAGCACACCACGGATAGGTACGTGGAACATGATAGGGTCGTAGTTCTTTAAGATAGCAGGGTAGAGGATACCCGATTGGCGAAGTGCTACCCATTGTTTGATAGGTGAGTTGGTGATGATACGCTCGGCTTGCGCTTTAGTCAATCCGTAGTGGTCGTAGGCAGATACGCAGATTGGATCGCCTGCGCGTCCCCAATGCAGAGGCTCGCGACGGTCACCCATCTGAGCCACACTACCGATATATACCACTTTAGGTTGCTTATCTTCTGGCTGCGCCAAGACCGCATCGCGGATATTGGTTGCTGCGGAGATATTGGTGCGCAGAGTTGCCTTAGGACGATAGTCCGCTTGTGGCGAGACCATACCGCCGACGTGGAGTACGATGTCGGCACCTGTGACACCGCGGAGAATGTCATCGTATTTGGTAAGGTCGCCCCAGATGATTTCGAGTTTGTCTACGAGCGGAGCTAGTTTTTCTTTATTTTTTGCGCTTGGTCGCGCCAAGATACGTAAGTTGTATTTCTCAGGATAGCGCAAGATCTCTGTCATACCTGCGTAACCCATAGTGCCTGTAGCACCTGTAAGGAAGACTGTTTTTTTCATTGTTCTTTTCGGATTTGTGGTGTGTTTACACACCTTTGCGACTGCAAAGGTAGTGTTTTTTTATGAGATATGCAAAACGAAGCGTATTTTTCTTTATTCAGCGAGTAAAAAATTAGAGATTTTAAGAGCCCCATAAATATTTCTTAACAAAAGTAAACTTTTCTTGCACATATACATTTTTTTTCGTACCTTTGCACCGCAAAGCCGAGACATCGGTTTGGCAGACATATTATAAAAAGCGTTTACTACGGGGTCCCCACAATTTTAAGCAGTGGGGTGTCCTTAGCGCTTGTTTTGGTAACCTGAAAACTGGAAACTTTCATCCTATCCGAAACAAGAAGGCAGTAAACGCCCTTTGGGATATGTATATCCCGCCCGCAGAGCGTCCAGCAGTGGACTGCTCTGTTTGGTGGCATTTCATATTCGGCGTGGGCGTTCGTTGCTTATTCTTATAGGAAGGGTATTCCAGTGCCTCAGGTTAGAGAATAAGCAAAGGTAAGGTTCCACGCTTTTTCTATATTTATATTAATGGGGCGTTTGGAGCCGATGTCCCAGAAAATAAAATTATTAACTATTAAAATTAAACAACAATGAAAAAGATTTTATTTTTTTGCGTAATGGCGTTGTTATTAACAGGATGTGAACAAAATGAGCCTTCTAATGGCAAAGACCCCTCTTCTGATACTATTGGAATTGGTCATTTCACTATTAGCGAATCTAAGCAAGTGATATTCTCTCCAGGTAACTTACAATATCATCCAGCAAATAACAACTGGCGTTTTGCTCCAAGTCAATTGGATTATGTAGGTAAAGCCAATGAAAATATCTCTTCTACTTACAATGGTTGGTTAGATTTATTCGAATGGAGTATAAGTTCTACTCAATTTGGTGTAACTACTTCTGTTGATCACGATGAGCATGATGGTTATCTAATTAATTTAGATAGAAATTCGATTGTTGATAATCCTTCTAATACATGGCGAACTTTGACTCATGATGAGTGGAAATATCTAATATTTGATCGTTCAAACGCAAGTTCCCTCAGAGGAGTTGCACAAGTAAATGGTGTGAATGGTTTGATATTGTTGCCAGATAATTGGAAATGTCCTTCTGATATTACTTTCAAGTCTGGCACCCATAATAGGTATGGTGCTACATTTTATGCAGTTTACCAAACTTTTACAGCTGATCAATGGTCAAAGTTAGAGAAATTGGGTGCGGTTTTCCTCCCCGCAGCTGGGATTCGCGAAGGTTCCAGTGTGAATAATGTGCAGAATGTCGGTCACTATTGGTCTGCCACTAATTATGAGAACAATAATGCGTATTGTCTCTACTTTTTCTCCGACGGAGTGGAAAATGGCTACAATAATCGCGACATCGGACGCAGTATCCGTCTTGTTAAGGATTTGTAAGCATTTACAATATAACTCACCCTGCAAGTCATTTGATTTGCGGGGTGAGTTTTTTTATATAGTTATTCTTCTTGCTCGTATCAATGCTCGTATTCAAACACTCCTTTGGCAAGGGTTCGGTATCCCTTCGGGAAACGGAAAGGTGAAAAGTGAAAACAGGAAACTGACTCCTCGTGCAACCACCAAGGAACATCGCAGTGGTAACGGAGTGCTAACCGAGTGGTATGCGAACTGACAGCTAAAATTTAGTTTATAGAAACCCCAGAGATCTGTGAGACACATCTCTGGGGCTCATGTTCTATGTATTACTCTTCTGCTTTCCAGCCACGAGTTGTTGCCATTTTTGTTTGGCAAAGTCCCAAGTATTATTGATAAGTTGCATGCCCCAATGTTTGCTCTCTTCCTCTTCGGTTTCTTCGCGGTATTGGGCAGCAAGCATAGCATCATTATCAGTGATAACAAGCAGCTGATCGCCAACCTCCAGTTCGGATTGACCCGTAGGCACAAAGAAATCTTCGCCACGGCGCACCATAATAACCAAAGTTTTGTCAGGGAAGATGAGATTCTTGAGCATATTGCCCTGAGCGAGCATTTCCTCTTTGACCTCTATCTCGGTGGCGGAGGACTCTACTTCCTCGGGCAGGTCAATATCAAAGTGCGTGAGTTTCTTGAGCTCAACAGGCGGAGTAGCTAAGTTGAGTTTCTTGGCTACAGTAGAAAGAGAGGTACCTTGTGCTATGAGCGAAATGATAGTGCAGAGGAATACGATATTGAAAATCAAATCAGCATGAGGCACATTGTTCGCTTCGCACATGATGGCGAAGATGATAGGCACGGCACCCTTGAGTCCGACCCAGCTGAGCAGAGTTTTGTCGTTGCGTCGATACTGCTTGAAGGGATACATACAAAGGAAAACAGCAATAGGTCGCGAGATGAAAATCATGACAATGCTGATAATCAAACAAGGCAACAACACCTCCAGATGGAAGAGCTCGTGTGGACGCACCATTAGACCCAAGACCAAGAATATAACCAACTGGCTGAGCCATGTGAGTCCGTCGAAGAAACTGCGTGTTTGGCGCTTGCGGGTGAACTTGCTATTGCCAATTACCAGACCGCCAATATACACAGCGAGATAGGTGTTGCCTTTCAAGAAATAGGTGATGGAGAAGATAAAGATACATGCCGTAAGTACCATGATAGGGTAGAGCGACTCGTTGCCGAGATCCGCCTTACGCATGATGCTGACAATTCCTTTACCAAAGATGAAGCCGAGCACGGCTCCCATGATAAGCTGAATGACAATATCCTGTATCACAGAAAGGGCTGTCACTTGATTGGTGGTTGCGGTGACGATACCAATCATCGTAGTAGTCAGCACATACGCCATCGGGTCGTTGGCTCCCGACTCCAACTCCAACAGCGGGCGCAGGTTGTGCTTTAAGCCAATGCTATTGGTACGCAGAATAGAGAACACGGAAGCCGAATCGGTAGATGACATCGTGGATGCGATCAATAGGGCAGTAGCGATGCTTACACTTGCCACCGAGTGCAGCCAACCGAACACATAATAGGTAATAAGACCCGTCACGAGCATTGTGATCAGCACACCGATAGTCGCCAAGGTTAGACCAGGTACCATCACGGGGCGGATATCGGAGAGTTTTGTATCCAAACCGCCTGAGAAAAGAATGATACATAACGCAATGGTACCGATAGCTTGGGCAGAACCCACATTGAGCATATAGCCTACACCATCATCGTTGATGAGGCGTCCAATACCGTCGGGACCAAACAACATACCTACTGCCAAGAAAAGCAACAGGGCAGGTACACCAAACTTATAGCCGATTTTATCGGTGAAAATGCTCGCAAAGAAGAGCAACGAAAGTACGAGGAGAATGAGTTCTACTTGCATGTTTTTTATTGTTATGTGCGCCTTTAGCGCAGGTTGTGTCGCTTCGCGAGGTTGTGCGCCTTTGGCGGGTTACCGCTACGCAGTAGCCACCACTCACGCAGAGCGTGCATTACTTCGCCCATCGGGCGACATTACTTCGGCACAGCCGACTTTACTCTATATTAAGAATCTGCTTGATGGCTTCCTGCCAGTAGTCGAGTTCGTGGTAGCCTTGTGCAATGCGTGGGCCACCTTCCATAGGGCAGAATACAACTGTTGGATAACTGCGAACACCAAACAAAGCTGCCACCTCGGGCTCTTTCTCTGCATCCAATGTATAGACATACACTTTACCCTCGTATTGCTTCGCCACTTGCTCAAGAATAGGGTGCAACTTCTTACACCAGCCACACCAAGTGGTGGAGAAATCAATCAAACATGGTTTGTCGCCAATATACTTCCATTGAGGTTGTTGACCAGAGGTGAGGTCATAGTAGCAAACCTTTGCTTTGAATTCTGCTGTAGAGAGATAGGTGAGCCCTTCAGCCGTACTGGATAGGGTGAAGATAGCCAATAAAATAGTAAAAAAGAATCTTTTTTGCATAATTTTTCTAATTTAGGGTGCAAAATTACAAAAAAAATCGTAACTTTGCAAACTTTTTATGACAAAAAACAATGTTGCACCATTCTACACAACTCCGAACAATACTTTCCACCGTAGCTGGTGGGCAGCTGTTTGTGCTGACGGATACCCATTCTGTCAAGCATTGTTTACCACTTTTTGCCGAATCCATCGGGGAAATACCCTATCATTTGCTCACGATTGAAGCTGGTGAACGGAGCAAGAACTTGGCATCAGTGCAGTTGGTATGGGATTTTCTGCTCAAACATCATGCCACTCGTGAGGCGCTGCTAATCAATTTGGGAGGGGGAATGATTACGGACTTAGGCGGTTTTGCTGCTGCAACCTATATGCGCGGTATTCGGTTTGTGAATATCCCTACCACTTTGCTCGCTATGGTGGATGCTTCGACGGGTGGAAAAACAGGAATAGATTACCAAGGGGTAAAAAACATAATAGGTACTTTCACTCCATCGTTGGCGACACTTATTCATCCTGAATTGCTGCGCACGTTGCCTACCGCAGAGTTGTTGAGTGGCTTTGCAGAGATGCTCAAACATGGTCTCATAGCCAGTCCCAGACACTGGCAAGAACTATTAGCATGGGATCTTCATGAGCAAGATGTGGTAACACTTGCACCATTGATTGCGGATAGTATAGCCATCAAAGAACAGATTGTATCGGCAGATCCGCAGGAGAAGAACATTCGCCGTGCGCTGAACTTTGGTCATACGATAGGTCATGCCATTGAAGCTATATATTTGCAGCAGGGGTTGCAATCCTATCACGGTCATTGTGTGCTCTGGGGTATGGTAGCAGAAGTATATCTGAGTGTGGTGCATGCAGGTTGTCCGCGCGAAGTGCTAACGATGCTTACCCACCTGATGGTGGAGCATTTTGGTCGCCCACAATGCAATTGTAAGCAACAGAATAGCTTGCTTGAATGGATGAGATACGACAAGAAAAATCACGATGCTTATCAACTCAATTTTACTTTACTACGCTGTATAGGTACCCCGATAATCAACCAATCGCTTACAGATAAAGATGTGAATGAGGCATTAGAATATTTGTTTAGTTTATAGTTGTAAAAAAATATATATGATATGAGAAATTTTATCCTAATCGCAGAAGCTGGTGATTTTATAGGCGAAGCCAAACTTATTCACCAATACCTGAGTGGTCAGTGGGTCGAGAATGAAGCTGAGGAAAAAATTTGGCGTATGGATGACGGCGAAATATGGCAAGTAATTGTCACTGGGGTTGGCGCGCTCAACGTAATGAAAACATTACGTAATTTGCCATCCGATGCACGTATCTTGAATATAGGTTATGCGGGCAGTGCTAATTATGAAATAGGTTCGGTAGTAGAAGTATCAGAAGCACGTTTGAACCACCCTAATGTGGAGTACCCCGAACCTCGTTTATCTCTTTTGCCATTGGATCGTGCATGGTTGCAACCTTCTGTTCAATCTATATCTGCCATCTGCTATAGCAATACCGATTTTGTGTTGCAGTCTAATTATAAGGATTGTGTGTTTGATATGGAATTGGCATATATAGTAGGTATGGGATTTTCAGATGTATCATCGCTGAAGATTGTGAGCGATAACTTGAGTCTTCATGATTATCGTGAAGTAGCTGCAGGGGTGTAAATAATACGCCATTTACGTATCTCTGATAAATAGAATGTCGATGAAAAAATCATTATTGATATACTTATGTATGATGTCGCTCTCTTGCTATGCCAACGTAGAGATGTTAGATTCTGTGATGCTACAGGTGAGCGCAACAGATACGTTCTATCTGGCTAAAATACAAGACGTATGGGTATATCCAACAATGGTTTTCAAAAATAAAAAACAAGAGCGCTTCTACTGGCGTACGGTGCGCGATGTGAAGAAGACGCTTCCTTTTGCCAAAGAACTTACTAAAGAGATGCAGGTGGCAGACTATCAATTAGCATTATTGCCCGATGATAACGCACGCCGTAAATGGTGGCGACAGTATGAGAAGTTCCTATTCAAGAAATATGAACACCATTTCCGCAAGATGACTGCATCACAAGGACAAATGCTTATGAAACTGATGGATCGTGAGAGCGACCGAACAAGTTATGAAATCATCAAGCATTATCGTGGAAAGGCAAGTGCTAACTTCTGGCAGTTTATTGCCAAACTATTCAAAAACGACTTAAAAGAAGAATACGACGCATCTGATAAAGATCGTATTGTAGAACGAGTGATTAATCTCGTAGAAGCAGGGCAGTTATGAATAGTAAATGGTTTGGCATATTGTTGTTGATATGGCTGGGCGTTGGTTCGACAAGAGCAGATGAGTGGCAGGATGATTTTTCCAATCCAGAAGAGTCGTATGCAACATGGATGGGCGATTGGGAGCATTTTGCCATCAACAAATATGGACAATTACAAAGCCAAGTCAGCGAGGCCTCTGAAAGTATTCTTTTTCATTCTAATACATGCGCTATCAATGCCGAATGGCAATGCTGGATTCGTATCTCAGGCGGTTGTAGTACTTACAATCAAGTGCGCTTTTATCTCACTTTACTCGGCGATGACATATATGACGATGGCTATTTTGTGCAGATAGGTGGAGCTAATAAAAACATTACCCTATACGAGCAAAAAGAGGGCACAAGCACAAAAATCATTGAACATCCTGACCGTATAAAATGTTTGGATGCTTCTGCTACCTATGTAAGTATTCGTGCTACGCGCGACGAGGAAGGTGTTTTTCGTCTCTTTTCGTGGATAGAAGGGCGCGATACAACATGGGTAGAAGAGGGGGCGCTATTTGTGCCTATGGTAGCAAGTACGCATAGTGCCCTTTTTGTAAGGAATAGTAAGACGCGCGGGTATGATTTTTATATAGACAATGTATATGTTCGTGGCGAAGAACAGAATGAAATAGTAAGTGATGCGATGGATGATAAGGTGAGCGCACAACTGCTATCAGACAACTTATCGCCCAATCATGATGGTTGGGAAGATGAAGTATGTATTCAGTATCAAACGCCCAACGATGATTATATCGCTACGTGCACCATCTATACTCCCAATGGGGTATTAGTCAAACAATTATGTCATCAAGCAGTTATTCCTCAAACGGGTACTATCTGTTGGGACGGTACTACTGACACAGGCGCTACTGCCGAAATAGGGGTATATGTACTTCACATTGAGTTAAAAAACACCAGCACTCATGATACACTCCGCCAACGCATGGTAGTATCGCTTACCCCTTAATTATTTTTCAAAAACCTACGCATATCACGATTCAACACGATTGCTGCCAAGACAGCTGCCATCGCATCGCAGATAGGCAAACTCCACCAAACACCCCAAATAGGTGTTATATTGAGTTGTTGAAACAATAGTGGCAAATACAATATGCACGGTATCAGCAAGATCACTTGGCGAGTTAAACTCAAAAATATCGCTTTACCTGACATACCAATGGAGGTGTAGAAATTACCCACTACCATTGGAAAACCGACCATTATCATTGTGCATAACATCACTCGGGCAGGCATAATAGACTGGGTTATCAGCACCTCATCATGCGTAAACAAGCGAATAAATCCTTCTGGCCAAACCAAACCAAATAGCCACAACATTCCCATCACACACGTCGCACACATCGCGGTCAGCTTCAGTGTACGCACCATGCGATCAAAGAGTTTCGCACCATAGTTATATCCCACAATAGGCTGCATACCTTGGTTCAATCCCATGATAATCATCGCGAAGAAAAACATAAAGCGATTGGTCATACCAAAAGTAGCAATCGCCATATCGCCACCATAGCGCTTGAGTTGGTTGTTGAGCACAATCACCACGAAACATGCTGCCATGTGCATGAGGAATGGCGCAGTACCTATACCTAACGCACGCATGGTGATGTCGCGCTTTAGACGCCATATGCCTCGGTGGAAATATATAACTTCCTTGGGATTAAGGAAAATAACTAACTCTATTATCACTGACACCAACTGCGAAATCATAGTAGCCAACGCTGCACCTCGAACCCCCATGTCTAATACAAAAATAAAAATAGGGTCAAGAATGATATTCGTCACCACAGCGAGGATAGTAGCATACATCGCAATTTTAGGGTGTCCGATGGAGCGTAACATGCTGTTTAGTCCGTAGTAGATATGCGTCAATATATTGCCTAAGAGGATAATCTCCATATATTCGCGTGCATAAGCAATGGTCACATCACTTGCTCCAAAAGCATACAGGATAGGATCTAGCCAATAGAGTCCAACTACCATTACCAACGCACCCAATAGCACATTCAGCAATATCACATTGGCCAACACATCATTGGCAGAACGGTAGTCCTTTTCGCCCAACTTGATCGCCACCAGTGAACTTGCTCCCACGCCTACCAATGTACCAAAAGCTGCGCAAATATCCATAAAGGGTTTTGCCACCGTCAAACCCGACAATGCCATTGCTCCTACACCATGACCGATGAAGATGGAGTCCACCATATTGTACAGCGAACTTGCAGTCATCGCTATGATGCCTGGCAATGCATATTTCATGAGCAAACTGCGTATGGACTGTGTGCCTAACTCTGTTATCTTAGGTGCTGACATATATCTTCAAACATTTGTGCTGCAGGGTGTCCGTCTTGCATGGCGATAGGTGTACCATCATCGCCACCCTCGCGAATGGATTGCACCAACGGCACTTGACCTAACAATGGGATATTCAGTTCCTCGGCAAGTTGCTTCCCCCCATCCTTACCGAAGATATAGTAACGGTTGTTTGGCAACTCCGCAGGAGTAAACCATGCCATGTTTTCCACCAGTCCAAGAACAGGCACGTTGATCTTTTCGTTGAGGAACATATCCACGCCTTTGCGTGCATCCACCAACGCTACTGGTTGAGGAGTTGTCACTACGATAGCCCCCGTGAGATGAAGGTGCTGCACCAATGTCAAGTGAATATCACTCGTGCCAGGAGGCAAATCAATCAAGAAGTAATCCAACTCGCCCCAGTTAGCATCTTGAATCAGCTGTTTGATGGCATTGCTTGCCATTCCGCCACGCCATACCACTGCCTGCTGTGGATCCACAAAGAACCCTATCGACAGCATCTTCACTCCATATTGCTCAATGGGCTCGATCAAATTACGACCATTCACAGGGGTCGAAACGGGGCGACATCCCTCGGTATGGAACATCTTGGGTATGGATGGACCATGTATGTCAGCATCCAGCAGACCCACTTTGTATCCCATTTTCGCCAATGCAATGGCAATATTAGCAGAGATCGTGGACTTACCTACGCCACCCTTTCCCGAGTGAATAGCAATCACTTGCGCTGCCCGCAAGTTCTCCACAGAATCTGCTTTGGGAGCCATGTTTTGCTTCACAAACTTGGTATGGATATGCACCGCAGCATTCTCATCCACATAGGTATGAATAGCGGTTTCGGCAGCCTTTACCACCGACTTGCGGAAAGGGTCGTTATCTTTTTCGAATATCAATGAGAACGACACTTCCATGCCCGAGATGCGAATATCATCTTCGAGCATACCACTCTCTATTAAGTGCTTGCCTGTGCCTGGGTAACGCACATGCTGAAGGGCATCAATTATTTGTTGTGGATACATAATTTCTTCCGTATGAACGATAAGTATCTTTTTCTATATCTATTTCTGGTTCAATGAGATTATCACAATGCGACAACTCCCAACGTAAGTATTTGATCGTTAGTCCGCGATCCAACCATTGGTGCTCGTAGTGCGTCTGTAGCGCTCTTGCCTCCTCACCTTCTTGCCTAATCGTCTCATCGCCATACAAATCATCCGTGTCCACCTGCAATGGATACTTATTCTCTTTTACCATCGCTTGCGTATAGGTATAGAGGAAAGGACTATCGGTCTTGAGGTGGATAAGACCATTGGGTTGCAATAGTTGAGCATAACGTTGCATAAAATATGTCGAAGTCAAGCGCTTGGTTGCCTTCTTCATTTGTGGGTCGGGGAAAGTAATCCATATCTCAGCCACTTCATTAGGCGCAAAGAAATGGGTCAACATCTCTATATTCGTGCGCAGAAATGCCACATTCTTCATTCCAGCCAACTCGGCTTGCTTAGCACCTGCCCACATGCGAGCACCTTTAATATCTATACCAATATAGTTCTTATCTGGATAGCGTGCTGCTAATCCCACAGTATATTCACCGCGTCCACAACCCAACTCCAATACGATAGGATTGTCATTATGGAAGTATTCTTCGTGCCATTTACCACGCATTGCCACCACTGGACTGTCTTCCACCATCTCGCGTGCTCCGCACTGAAACACGTTGTGGAAAGTCTCCATCTCTGCAAATTTCTTTAATTTATTCTTTCCCATACGCTTGCTTTTAATCTTTAATCTTAACAACTACTCCCACATCTGTAATACCCATTAGCCATTCTGTTCGCATGCCCTGACGTAGCTTAAAACTATGTTCACCTGAATAACCAGAGCGATATTGTTCATTGTATAATAATGGCAATTCATACGTTGTCAATCCACTACCCAACCAACGTCCATATTCGTCAGCTATCTGCGCTTCTATGGTGTCATTATGCACACACACGTCTCCCACATACTCATCTACAAACAACCACAGATTTTGATATGGATATTGCGAGGTATGACGCAAAATAATCAATACTTCATGACTCGCCAACGAATCCTCAATCTCAATGTTATAATGCATTACTGAATCTGCGTGCCAGCCGTCTGCTGGCATAGAATAGAAATGGCTATATATGTTTTTTCGTTGGCAACTGCTCAACACGAATACCATTCCTATCAACAAAAAGACTATCTTTTTCATTTGTTATTACGATGTGGCTTGTTGTGGCGAGAATGGTTATTATGCGAGCGATTACCGCCTTTTTTCTTGTCAAAACGTGTTAAATCATCTTGACCGACCACGTTCTGATAATCTATCTTCACACTGGCTTCTGAAGTGTTTTTACCATCCAACTTAGCGGGTTTATTACCCTGACGATTCATGGCTATAATCTCTTTTGCACGCTGAATAGATATAGTTACTAAATTCACAGGATGATGTGCATCAGTCGAATAAGTCACTTCCTCTTTTAGTACATCAGCCGAAAAGTAATAGTAAGTTGCATCCATTGTTTCTAATGGCTGATGACGCGATGGCAACTTCTTTACAGCCTCCTCATATACAGGCACTTCGTAATTCAGACAGCATTTCAGTTTTGCACACTGACCTGCCAATTTCTGTGGATTGAGCGATACATTTTGCAATCGAGCTGCATTTGTGCCTACCGAATTAAACTGTGTCATCCATGTCGAGCAACAGAGTTCTCTTCCGCATGGTCCCGTGCCACCTATGCGCCCTGCTTCTTGACGTGCACCAATTTGCTTCATTTCAATACGAACACGAAAACTTTCGGCATACACCTTTATCAACTGACGAAAATCCACACGCCCATCGGCAATATAGTAGAATATAGCTTTTGTACCATCGCCTTGATATTCCACATCTCCAATTTTCATTTCCAAACCAAGAGATTTAGCTAATTGGCGAGCTTTAATCATGGTCTCTTGTTCTTTGCTGTGAGCTTCCACTGCACGTTGTTTATCTTCTTCTGTCGCTAATCGGAGGATATTGCGAATTTCATATCGCTCAATGTTGATATGGTTCTTCTTGATTTGCAAACCTACCAATCTTCCTACCAAGGTCACCTCACCCATATCGCAACCAGGGTTCGCTTCTACTATCACCACCATGCCTTTCTCCAAAGGCAATTGAGCGCTATTATGGTAGTAACCCTTGCGGGTGTTCTTAAACTGCACCTCCACCAAATCACCTTCATCACCCGTCTGTGGTACATCACTCAACCAGTCCACCACAGGCAACATATGCTTGGGGTTATGATTCACAGCCTTCTTCGTGATACGACACGAACCATTGTCTATTGTAAAATCTTCTTTCATATCCTAAAACTTATAACTCATAGTTCATAACTACTTCACCATTACAATCATCTGCAAACACAAATCGAAGAAAATAATCTTCGCATTGCCGTTTTGCGCTATCTGAGCTTCTGCTCTACCCAACTCCTCCATCATCTTCTCCACATTACCATCATGGATAAACGGAGCAAACTTCGTGGAGAATCCCTGCTCTTTTTCCGTCTGATAGTTCATCTCTGCACAACCGAAATTATAGATATAATTCTCACGTACCTGACGCTGAGCATACTGCAAAAATGCCTTTTGTTTCTCTCTACCCACTTTCGAATCTGCCATCTCATTGCTCCACTGACGCAATTTCAATAGTGCACCATAATCTTTCTTCTGCCCCACCAACCACGCATTACGCATCAATGCCACAAAATCGTCAAAATAACCTTGATTCTCCTCACTTTCATTCATCAGCTTTAAGGCGGATAGATAACTACCATTCGCCATATGGGCCACGTTGGCAGCAGCTTGTGCTTCCAGCCACGGATATTGCTTCTGCAATGCATCTGCTATCTCACCTTCGCTCAAACGAGGCACTCGCACCTCTTGCACACGCGACAATATGGTACTAAGCAGCTGTCCTGGATGTTCACTGACAAGCAGGAAAATTGTCTTTGTCGGAGGTTCCTCAAGAAATTTCAGAAGTTTATTTGCACAATATACATTCATCTTCTCGGGCTGCCAAATCACCATAATTTTATAGCCTCCTGAAAAACTCTTGAGAGAGAGCTTGCGTAGTATCTCGCTACTCTCCTTCTCATAAATCATACCTTGCTTTGTTTCCACACCCATCACACGATACCAATCCTCCAAATCAAAATATGTGTGTTCTGTCACAAGTCCGCGCCACTTCTCAGCATAAGCATCGCACACATCGCCATCATCACTCTTCACAATCGGAAAGACAAAGTGCAAATCTGGGTGTTGTAATTTGTGAAATTGTGCACAAGTTGAACATACGCCACACGAATCATGCTCCGTACGATTAGGACATGCCAAATACTGCGCATATGCCAATGCCAATGCAAACTTACCCACTCCTGATGGACCAGTAAACAATTGCGCATGTGGAATACGCCCCTCACGCACTGCCTGACGAAGTTGATTCTTCGCACCTTCTTGACCTATTATTTCACAAAATCGCATAGTTACACAAATTAGTATGCAAAGGTACTACAAAAAATGCACATACGCAAGTAAAGCGAGCCTTTTTTTGAAAAATAATAGATTTATCTATTGAAGCAGCTTCTCTGCTACTCGTTGGAAGCTTGCTTTCATAAGAGTATGCAGAGAGGCAGATTCATAAGGCGAAGCCGTATTTTTCAAAAAAAAGCGAGCGAACAGGAGTATGGGCTGCATTGAGCGAACGTAGCTACGGGGGAATTGGCTTTGATTGCGATGGTATTTTGCGCGGATTAATCAAAGCTAAGGCAGTGTCCGAAGGTACTACAAAAAATGCACATTTGCAACAAAATCACGCGAAAATTTATTTTCAACTGAAAATTTGCTTGTAAATTTCTCTCGTTGCCTTATGTGCATTCAGTTTTTAGGGTTCAGTGTTCAGTTTTCAGTGTTTCCCTTGCCGTGGCACAATGTTGGTGCCACGGAATAGTTGTCTCCGTTGTCGTTCCCACTCCCTTTATTTCTAATTGTCTTCACGTACACCCTTACTTTTCAGCAGGAAATCGTTAGATATTCGTTAGTTATTCGTTAGTTATTAAGCGTTTCTATACCCTACCTCAAAGAAATGTACGCAATCACTGCGTATTTACGAAATAGCTATGTCCATTTTCTCGAATATTCGAGTATCCATCACAATAACCGCAGAAACCGCATGTTATATTGGCTATGCTAATCAAAATTATGCATCGCATATCCTGACCTGTGTTCTCGAGGAGGGTAGGGGATAAATCCCTCGAAAACCCGTAAAAAGCAGGGAATTTGCAAAAAAAACACTAATTATTTGCATAAATGCAAAAAAAGTAGTACTTTTGCAGGTTGATTATTAATTTGCCGAAATTTGCGGCGAAAACAGTGAATAAACTAATAAATAACATACAACTATGTCAAAAGCATTACTTATGATTCTCGACGGCTGGGGAATCGGAAACAAATCACAAGCCGACGCTATCTCTTGCACTCCAACCCCAAACTGGGACGCATTGTTGGAGAAGTACCCTCACAGCCAACTCCAAGCCAGTGGCGAAAATGTAGGTTTGCCTGATGGACAAATGGGTAACTCCGAAGTAGGTCACCTCAACATCGGCGCAGGTCGCGTGGTATATCAAGACCTCGTGAAGATCAACCGCGCTTGCAAAGATGGTAGCATCCTCGAAAACCCAGAAATCAAATCTGCTTTCGGTTATGCCAAAGAGACAGGCAAGAAACTTCACCTCATGGGTCTTACCTCTAACGGTGGTGTACACTCTTCTTTCGACCACCTGTTCTACCTCTGCGATATTGCCAAAACCTACGGATTAGACGGCAAAACTTTCATCCACTGTTTCATGGACGGTCGCGATACCGACCCTAAGTCTGGTCTTGGTTTCATCGACCAACTCCAACAACACCTCGCTACCAGCTGCGGTGAGATCGCTTCTATCCAAGGTCGCTTCTACGCCATGGACCGCGACAAACGTTGGGAGCGCGTGAAAGTGGCTTACGACTGTATCGTTAAGGGCGAAGGCAAAGCATCTGAGGATATGCTCAAAGCCGTAGAGGAGAGCTATGCAGAGGGCGTAACCGATGAATTCATCAAGCCTATCGTTCATGTACGCGACGGCAAGCCCGTGGCTACCATCGAGGAAGGCGATGTAGTGATCTTCTTCAACTACCGCAACGACCGCGCGAAAGAGCTCACCATCGTGCTCACCCAACAAGACATGCCTGAGAATGGTATGACCACCATTCCTAGCCTCCAATACTACTGCATGACCCCATACGATTCTTCTTTCCAAGGCTTGCACATCCTCTTCCCAAAAGAGAACGTACAAAACACCATGGGTGAGATCGTAAGCAACGCAGGTTTGAAGCAACTCCGTATCGCTGAAACAGAGAAGTTTGCGCACGTGACCTTCTTCTTCAACGGCGGCCGCGAGGCAGAGTACGCAGGCGAGGAGCGTATCTTGATTCCTTCACCAAAGGTGGCTACCTACGACCTCCAACCAGAGATGTCTGCTCCTGAGGTAACAGAGGCACTCTGCGAGGCACTCGATACACAAAAGTACGACTATATCACCCTCAACTTCGCTAACGGCGATATGGTGGGTCATACAGGCGTGTATTCGGCTATTGAGAAGGCGGTTAAAACGATTGATGAATGCGTGGATAAAGTGG
>JAZREU010000030.1:0-3987 GCA_045660925.1 Paludibacteraceae bacterium
CAAGAGTATGTTTTGGACAAAAAATTCTGTGTCAATTATTATATAGACGGGGAACTTTACGCTGTAGATAGTGTTAAACATGGGGATACAATTATGCCGCTAGCAGAACCTCAAAAGGAGAATTATAAATTCAGCGGTTGGAGCGATATTCCAGAAACAATGCCAGCGGAAGATATTACTATAACAGGTTCTTTCACACCAAATACTTATACTATCACCTATATGGTTGATGAAGAAATTTTTGCAGTAGACACCATCGCCTATGGGGATACAATTGCTCTTGTAGCAGAACCCACGCAAGAAGGATATACTTTCAGTGGCTGGAGCGAAGTCCCTGAAATAATGCCTGCAGAGGATATTATAGTCACAGGTTCGTTTGTTAGAAACACTTACACAATAACATATGTGGTAGATAGTGTAGTTTATGCTACAGATAGTATTACCTATGGAGATACAATCGCCCTCCTTGATGAACCTACACAAGAGGGTTATACTTTTAGCGGTTGGAGTGATGCCCCTGTAACAATGCCAGCTGAGGATATTATAATTGAGGGTACTTTTAATGTAAACTATTATGCACTAAAATACATCGTTGATAATGAACCATTTGCTACAGATAGTTTAGCATATGGCGACACTATTATACTACGTGAAGAACCTCAAAAAGAAGATTTTGAATTTAGTGGCTGGAGTGAAGTTCCTGAGACAATGCCTGCGTACGATGTAGAAGTTTATGGAAACTTTATTTTCACTAGTATAACGGATGTGAAGGTGGATTCAGAACAATCTCAAAAAGTAGTAGAAGATAATCAACTATTTATCATCCTACCGAACGGCAAGAAATTCAATGTCATGGGACAAGAGGTTGGTAACTAAGAATTTTTATTCAGCGCGGGCATTTCTGCCCGCGCTATTTTTATCCCTTCGGCAAGGGTTCGGTATCCCTTAGGAAAACAGAAAAGTGAAAGTGAAAACGAAGAACTAAAAGCCACCGAAAGCCCATAGATAGGATACATTTATGCAACAGATGTGCTACAGTGGTCGCGAAGTGGTCGCGTAGCCCGCAGTCAACTTGCAGTAGCCCACAAAAAGGCCACAGAAAGCCCATAGATGTCCTAGAGATCTCCTATAGTGATCCCGAAACGCGCAGGTTATTTATAAAAAAGATAAAACAAAATCACCTGTACCGTGGGTACAGGTGATTTTTGTTGATATCAATCTATTGATTAGTAGGATGTGCGTTGGGTTGCAGCATAGTTGATCTTCAGTGCATATGCACGGCGAAGCTCTTGCTTGATGTCTGCTATGATACCCATCTTAGTTTCCTTGTCTGCTTTGATAGAGACTGTCATCAGACCTTGGTCTTGCTCTTTCATAGAAGAACGCTCGTTGATGATGTAATCACCAATCTCCTTAGCGTCAGCGAAAGCGTCGTCCAATTGGATACGCGTCTCAGCACCGTATTGTTTGCGGAACTCGGCAGTAGGAGTACCCACGTAGATGTAACGAACCAATGATTTCTTCTCAAGTTTAGTGAGCTCAGTTGCTTGTGGGTTCTGGATGGTAACCTTGTATGTAACCTCCTTCATAGAGGTAACAGACATGAAGAAGAAAAGCAACATGAAAATGATATCTGGCAATGAACTGGTGTTCAAAGCAGGCATCTCGCGTTTATCGCTTCTACGAATTTTTGCCATAATTACTTTCCTCCATAATTTTTAGGTTCAGCCTCAGAAATCTTTTGAGGATAAATCTTTTGGATTTTCTTTTGCCACTCTTCATCCAACTCGTTATAAGGAGTGTGGAAGTACTTTTGAGCGCATTCCTCACGCAACTCGTTGTATGCTGCCACCAATTCGTTCTGCACCTCCAAATACGCTTGGTATTGTGTCTCTGCATCATTTTGTACAGAGACTACGTGTTCCTTCGTATATTGAATTGTACCAAATGGCTGACCAAAATCCTCCTCAAAGAGTTTAGGCATATTTGGGTCATCATTGGCATTTACAATGAACTCCTTGGCTTTAGCGCGCAGTTGACGTACATCAAGCTCTTGACCTTGCACAAGGAGTTTGTTCTCCCAGTTGATCTTCACAACAAACAAGTTACGCTTGTTGATATCGGTGTCCTCAATCTTTTGATCTGGTGGAATAGGTGCAGGCAAACGACGTGCAAGACCTTGATTCACATCCATAGAGGTGGTCACCAAGAAGAAAATGAGCAGCAAGAACGAGATGTCTGCCATGGAACTGGCGTTAATCTCTGGAATTTTCTTAGCCATAATCTTAATTTACGATTGGACAATTTACAATTTGTGTGATGTAAATGCCGTAATTACTTTTTAACTCGTGTATAAATAACACCCCATACCAACGCTGCTACGGTAGAAGCGGTGAGGATGTAAACGAGGTACATGATAGCATCACTCATACGTGCCATATTACCTACGTTGTCAGTACCTTCGTAACCAAGGATCTCAACCTTCTCAGGACTACCCAAGAACCAGCAGAGAGCGCAGAGAGCTACAGCTGCGAGTACTACGCCAACAGATGTAAGGCCTTTCTTAGGGTCAACCTTGAAAGTTTCTACGAGTTTAGCGATAACGAAGCCAAAAGTAGCAACAATCACAAGAGCAACGAGCACATAAATCCAATAGAGGAGTGTATCGGTGAACTTAGGAATATTGAGGAAGTCACCTGCTACCTCCAACGAACCTTCAGAGCCACCTGCGAAGAACATCACCGAAGCGACGATGCCCACCAGCATGAGAACCCAGAGGGTTACTTTTGGGAACAATTTATAATTCTTCATAATAATCTACAATTTTGCAAGTTTAACAATAAGAGTTCTGCACAATGCAAAATAGATTATTTCTTTTGTGCTGCGTCGTATTCAACCACGAGGTCGAGGAGGCTGATAGAAGCGTCCTCCATCTCATTAACGAGACCCTCGATCAAGCTGAGGATGTAGTTGTAGAATACTTGAAGAATAATAGCAATGATCAAACCGAGGAGAGTGGTCAACAGAGCGACCTTGATACCACCAGCTACAACGGTAGCAGAGATATCACCTACTTGTTGAATCTTATCGAACGCTTGGATCATACCGATAATGGTACCCAAGAATCCCAAAGATGGAGCGATAGAGATGAAGAGAGAAATCCAAGAGAGATTCTTCTCCAAAAGACCAAGTTGAACACCACCATAAGAAGCTACAGTTTTCTCTACTACATCAACGCCTTCGCTATAACGGCTCAAACCTTGGTAGAAGATACTTGCTACAGGACCACGAGTGTTGCGACAAACTTCCAAAGCTGCCTCAATACCACCGTTCTTCAATGCTTTCTCAACCTCAGCCAAGAGAGCCTTGGTGTTAGTTTTGCTCAAGCTCAAGTAAATGATACGCTCGATACAGAGTGCCAAACCAAATACCAAGCAGAGGAGAGTTGCAGCCATAAAGCCAGCACCACCTTCGATAAATTTGGTCTTGAGAGTCTTGTGGAGAGCTACGATACCGCCTTCCTCAACCTCAACTACTTCTTCTGCCTCAACTGCAGGAGCCTCTTCAGCCGCAGGAGCTTCAGTTACTTCTTCTGCTACAGGAGCAGCCTCAGCTGCCTCTTGAGCCATTACTGCAACGCTTCCGAAAGAAAACATTGCCAACACCGTAAGGGTTGCAAAAATTTTTTTCATACGATTTGTTTTTTAGTATTAAATTGTTTATAATTTATTTTGTTCGTCTGTCTTGTTTTTCTAGGAGGATTCGAGGACACCGACCTCGCTTCGCTCGCCCACCTCGAACACCCCACAGTCTGCCACGGGCATCCTATGCAAATCCTTTTACTCTCAATCTCACTTGAGCAAGCTCAGATTCGATTGTTCGTAAAAGTCTTTTGCGGAGAGAGGGGGATTCGAACCCCCGAAACCCTTTTGGAGTTTACACGCTTTCCAGGCGTGCCTCTTCAACCACTCGAGCATCTCTCCTTCG